>CAYSCJ010000019.1:29520-46384 GCA_964429515.1 uncultured Taibaiella sp. | reverse complement strand
ATTATAGAGCCCCATCCATTTGTCATATTCATAAATAAACCCTGAGCAGTTGACCGCATTCGGGCTTCGGTAGCAGACTCTACAAATAATGAGCCTGAAATATTGAAGAAATCGAATGCCATACCATATACCAAACAAGACACGATTATCATCCATAATCCCGAGCCTGGATCGCCCCAGCCTAATAAAGCAAACCGCAATACCCAAGCGAACATGCTTAAAAGCATCACTGTTTTAATACCAAATTTTTTCAAAAAGAAGGGAATCGCCAAGATAAATACTGTTTCCGATATTTGCGAAATAGACATGATTAAGGTAGAGCGCTTTACGACGATAGACTCCATGTATTTAGGGAAATACTTAAACTCATCGATATATACGTCGCCATAGGCATTGGTGAGCTGTAGTGCTGCGCCCAAAAACATGGAAAAGATAAAAAACAATGCCATCTTGTAAGACTTAAACAACTTGAAGGCATCGAGGCCAAGCTGCTGCGTCCAACTTTTATTGGTATTAATGGTTCTGGAGGGCGGACACTGTGGAAGCGTAAAAGCAAACAAACCCAACAAAATAGCAGCCACACCGCCTATATAAAATTGTCCTACTGTGGCTTTGTATCCTGCCAAATTGGTAAGCCACATTGCAGCTATAAAACCAATAGTGCCAAATACTCTAATGGGAGGAAAATCTTTAACGACGTCAAAACCATCTTTCTTGAGTATGGTATAAGAAACTGCATTATTAAGTGCAATGGTTGGCATATAAAAACACATGGCCAATAGCATTACCCAAAAGAAGGTTTGAGGCTGATCGACCGTAGTAAGCACGAGCAGCACCACACCGTACAAGATGTGCAAGACACCAAAAAGTTTCTCTGCATTCATCCATCTATCTGCGATGATACCTGTAATGGTAGGCATAAACAAAGAGGCAATACCCATTGTAGAAAAAATGAGACCAAACTGAGTACCATCCCACTGCTGGGTGCCAAACCAATAGTTAGCAATAGTAATGAGCCAGGCTCCCCAAACAAAAAACTCAAAGAAGTTGAGTAGGGTTAATTTTACTTTAGTAGACATGCTGCTATCATATTAATATCTCTTGAAAAAAACGCACAGTTCGGTAAGGTTTGGTACTCGTCAATTTTTTATAAATAGTTTTCGTTTAGGCTTCGAGGCTCCTGAAGTCTACTGGTACAATTTTACTGACCCCTGCTTCTTGCATGGTCACGCCGTAAATAACATCTACAGAGGCCATTGTTTGTTTATTGTGTGTCACAATGATGAATTGCGAATTATCGCTAAATTTCCGAATCATCTGTGTGAATTTTGCTACATTGGCATCATCTAATGGCGCATCTACCTCATCCAGAATACAGAATGGTGCTGGTTTTATTAAGTAGATAGCAAATAGAAATGCTGTGGAGGTGAGTGTTTTTTCCCCTCCAGACAATTGGGTTAATGTACTAGGCCTTTTACCTTTTGGTTGTGCATATATTTCTATGCCACTATCAGCAACGTTATCGGGGTCGGTGAGCCTTAAATCTGCATTATCATCTTCTGTAAATAGGGCTTTAAACACTTGCACAAAATTTGCTCTTACAGCATCAAATGTTTCTTTAAACTTGGCATTGGCAGTAAGTTCTACTTCTTCTATCGTAGCCATCAATGTCGTTCTTGCATCTTCTAAGTCTTGTTTTTGATCTATAATAAAATCGTAACGAACCTTCATTTCGTTATAAGCCTCAATGGCAGTTGGGTTTACTTCACCCATATTATCTAGGCGCTTTTTGAGGCGTTCTACGTCTGCCAATAGTTCTTCTTCTGTAAGTGTTGTAGTTCGTTCTTCTTCTAAAATATCGTCAAGGGCTATTCTAAATTCTACAAACAATCTTTCTTTCATGCCGGCCACTGCCAGTTTCATTTCGTTGAGCTGCTCTTTTACAGACAACAGCAAGGCCTCTGCTTGTTCTTTATCTTTTCTTTGCCTACTAATTTTGTTTTCGTGTTCGACAATACTATTTCTAAATTCATAGTATGCTTTATCGTTCTCGTTAAGGGTTTTTTCGTCGCGTTCTTTCTTTTGAAGCAGTTCGTACAGTTCGTTATCACCAAAGTGCAATTTACCGTTGGCTTCGCCTATTTGGCTCGCTACTTCTTTTAGTTGTTGCGCCAGGCTGATTTTTTGGTTGTGCAAATCTTGCAATTGCTGATCTCTAAAGGCCAGCTCTTGACGCATATTTTCTATTTTGCTTTGCTGTCTTGTAACAGAGATGTTTAAATCGTTAAATTGGCGTGATACTAAATTAAAATCTTGTTCGACCGCCACAAATGCGTCTTCTTTTTCTTTTATGGTTTGCAGCAAGGCATCTATCTCTGCGTGTACGCTTTCCAAATCTGATTTTGCATCGGCGGTACCATCGATAATGTCTTGCAATTGCACTTCCAAGTCGGATAATTTAAGCATTGCACTTTGGTCCATTTGCGAAAAATGTTCCATTTTATTTTTTATCTGAAACACTTCATTACTCAAAGCATTAATCTCGCTCTTAGCTTTCTCTATTTCTTTATCCAATAAAGACTCGCTGTATCCGGCAATAGCTACTTGAATGTGCTGCAATGTGTTTTGAAGTTCATTGCTTGTTTTTTCGATAGTGGAAATTTCCTCCGACAATAATTCTAAATTCTTCGAACGCCCTATTTTATTGCCTTCAAACACGCCCACGCTTCCGCCACCAATACTTAAAGCGCCCTTAATAATATTACCACCTTTTGTTATTATTACATCATTTTGATTGGGAGTGATGTTATAAATCGCATCTTGGTCATCTACTACCCATACATTGGCCAACAGGTGTTGCGACAATGCCTCGTATTGTGGCTCAACGGTTATGAGTGACAATGCAGGAATGGCATTTGCATATTGCTGGGTATTTTGTGAGGCTTGTATTTTAAATTGGTCAAGTATAAAAAAATTGGCTTTTCCTTTTTCATGTTGTTCGAGCAAAGAAATGGCCTGCTGTGCTTCTGCATAGTTGGCTACTAGATAGTAATTCAAATAGGGGTCTAAAAGATATTCCAAAGCTGCTCTATATGCGGGCTGCACCACAAACACATCCGAAAGCAATGGCGCTTGGCTATTCCATGCTGCATTCTTTTTAAGAAACTTAATACTATCAGGATAGCCTTCTAGACTATCTACCAATGATTTTAGCAAACGGTATTCGTTCTTTTTGGCGTCTAATTTCCTATTTTCTTCTACAAGCTTGCTTCTGTATTGTTCTAACTCGGCTTGTGCAGCCAAAATATTTTCTTTCAGTTGTGCTTGCTTTTCATTCAAGACTTCTAATGATGCTTGCTTTTCGGACAATGCACTTTCGGTATTGGACAATTGAATGGCAAAAGCATCAATTTGTGTGGTATTATTGTTTTTTTCACTCAACAATTGCTGTATCGTACGCTGGAGGTTAAAAATAGAAGTGTCGGCCACTGCTACTGTTTTTTCCAAGTCGAACTGTCGCTTTTGCACGCTCAGCATGGATTGCTTGGCTGCATCCAATGCTTTTCTTTTATCATCATAGCTTGCACGTTTGTCGTCGAGCTGGTCTCTGTAATTCTCTAGTTGATCTTTCAAGTCTTCGGCGCGCTCTATTTCAATTTGAATCAGCGTTTCACTCTGTTCTTTATTGCTCGATATTATTTCTATTTGGCTATCGGCTTGGCTTATCGAGCTATGAATGTTTTTTTCGCGGTCTTGCAAGTAATCCAGCCTTTGAGAGGCCAGTTTCTTTTCCCCTTCTATATGCCTTATGCTATTGAGCAGCTCATTAAATTTTCTTTGAGACAATGCCAGCTCTTGTTCTTTTTGAATCAGCGTAACTTTATTGGCTTCAATTTCAGCTTCATCTCCTGCTATTTCCGTTTCAATTCTAAGTTTTTTATCCTGTGCTCTATCTAATTCTTCATTGAGTGTTTTATATTTATCATTGTATACACTTAATGATGATTTGGCTAGCTCGATACTTGCAAGTTTATAGTCTTTCTTAAATTGTATATATTTTTCAGCTTTCCTTGCTTGGCTTTCAAGGGTTCTAAGGTTATTGCCTATTTCAAAAAGCAAATCGTCGATGCGGGCAATATCCAGCTGTGTAGCGTCTAGTTTTTGTTTGGCTTCTTTTTTTCTGGTTTTATAAATAGAAATACCAGCAGCTTGTTCCAGCATTCTTCTGCGGCTACCATCTTTATCTTTGATAATATCATCTACCATACCCAACTCTATAATTGCATACGAGTCGTTACTCACACCAGTATCTAGAAATAGGTTGTGTATATCTTTAAGTCTACACGCTACATCATTAAGCCTATACTCACTTTCGCCAGTACGAAAAAACTTACGCGTGATGGTAACAGTGGTAAACTCTGTAGGTAAGAGGTTTCGGGTATTTTCAAAAGTAAGAGACACCTCTGCCATACCAGAAGAAGAGCGGCTTTTGGAGCCGTTGAAAATCAAATCTAACAAGTTATCACTTCGCAAAGACTTGATTTTATGCTCGCCTATCACCCAGCGGATGGCATCTATGATATTGGATTTACCACAGCCATTAGGACCTACTATTCCGGTAATAGAATTGTCTAAGACTATTTGAGTTTTATCTGCAAAGGATTTGAAGCCTTTTATTTCTAAGGATTTTAACTTCACTGTAGCTATTTATATAACGAAAGTCAAAAATACAAAAATAGCGTAAGAAATGAAGTCCCTGCCAGATTCCTTAAAGTTGTGGTATAATTTATAGGATAAATACATTAAAATTTAGCCACCAATGACCTATAGAGAGGATACTAACAATTTGATATTAAAATTTATTATTATAATACTTATTCAGTTATTTTTATTAAAAAAATACATTTAGCGTGCTTTTTGAAAAATAAATAAATGAGGATTAATGAAGTGTTTGTTGATATTTAAATATGCTTTTAAACCCTTTTGGCTTTAGGTAGTCATATAGTTTGTCTGAAATGCTTAAATTTGACTTCTTTAATAATTTTTAAATAATTATACACGTTTATTATGTTGAAAAAAATGATTTGTATATTGGGCTTAGTAGCGGTAAGTACACCTGCATTAATAGCCCAAAAGTATAAAGCCGTAATGAAAACGTCGCAGGGAGCTGTAGAAATCGTCCTTTATGATGAAACGCCATTGCATACCGACAATTTTGTAAAACTAGCACAAGCCGGTTTTTACGATAGTTTGTTGTTTCATCGCGTCATTCCGGAATTCATGATACAAGGAGGCGACCCGACCTCAAAAAATGCAGCACCAGGTGTGAATTTAGGTGGTGGTAGTAGTGGTGAGCGCATCCCAGCCGAATTCAATACTAAGTTTTACCACAAAAGAGGAGCCTTAGCCGCAGCAAGAGACAACAACCCAAGCAAAGCTAGCTCCGACTGCCAGTTTTACATTGTAGTAGGCAAAAAATATACCGACCAAGAATTAGCAATGATAGAGCAACGCGTTGGCATCAGCTACACTCCCGAACAAAAAGAAATTTACAAAACCATAGGCGGCACACCATTTCTAGACCAAAATTATACCGTATATGGCGAGGTACTTTCGGGTATGGAGGCTGTAGATAAAATAGTGACACAAAAAAGAAATGCATCCGACAGGCCAGAAGCAAATCAGTATATTTTAGACGTAGAAGTATTAGTAATGAACAAGAAAGGCAAATACGAGCCTTACAAAGAGCCCAAAAATGCCAAGAAAAAATAGCATTTAATATTTTTACATATTTTTTACAGCAACAACCAAAATAACGAAGACTATTTTACTATTTTTTTCGTTATTTTGGTTATTGTTAACCCATAGAATTGCGATAATTTTTATTTAAAAAAAACAATATTCATACTATCGACGAAGCTTTACTTTATAACATTTCTATCTAATTTTTCATACCATATAGAATCAATTATAATTTTAAGGACAAGAAGAACTATGAAAAAGCAAACCATTTCCATCGTAGCTATTGCAGCTATTACATCTATTGCCACACTATTGGGTACGCAATATCTTTCAAAAAGTAATGACGGTATATTTTATCCTTTCAAGCAAGATAAAAAACCCATTCATTACGTAAGCAATACCGGCATTACAGCCACCCAACCTGTAGACTTTACTGCCGCAGCAGAAGATGCTGTAAAATCTGTTGTACACATCAAAACTTTAAGTGAAGGTAAAACCGTAAGGGCCAGAGACCCCTTTGATATCTTTGGCATGCATGGTTTGAGAGAATATAAAATGCCAGACCAAGTTGGGTCGGGCTCGGGTGTCATCATCTCTGAAGATGGCTACATCATTACCAATAACCACGTGATAGCTGGTGCCTCAAAAGTGCAGGTAACCTTTAATAACCGTAATACAGAAATTGCAGAAGTAGTAGGTGCCGACCCTTCTACCGACCTTGCCGTGCTTAAAATTAAGGCCGATAAGCTTCACTACATGGAAATTGGCAACTCTGACGACGTAAAACTGGGACAATGGGTGCTAGCAGTAGGTTATCCGCTCAACCTAGACGCCACTGTAACGGCAGGAATCGTATCTGCAAAAGGAAGAGCATTGGGAATCAATCAAAGGCAATCTTCGTCTGCAATAGAGTCCTTTATACAGACAGATGCTGCTGTAAATCCGGGCAATAGTGGCGGCCCCTTAGTTAATACCGAGGGCAGACTTATTGGTATAAACTCTGCTATTGCCTCGCCTACAGGCAGCTATGCTGGATACTCCTATGCCATTCCCTCTAATATCGTTGAAAAAGTCACAAGAGATATTATTAAATTTGGCAAAGTACAAAGAGGTTATTTAGGCGTCTCCTTGGCCGACCTTAACGACCAAAGCGCAGAAGTATTAGGCATTAATAAGGATGACTTTAGAAACATAAAAGGCGTATACGTCAACTCGGTAGAAAAGAATAGTGGCGCTGCTGCTGCTGGTTTGAAAAAAGGCGATTTTATTACAGAAATCAATGGTACCGCCATTGAGAATGTACCCCAATTGCAAGGCGTTGTGGCGCGTTATCATCCTGGAGATAAAATTAGCGTAACCTACTTAAGAGATGGCAAAAGCTATACCAAGCAAGTAGAACTTAAAGCAAACTTTGGCAATAAAATTATAGATGAATCACAGACATCGTTTGAAATAGAAGGCGCAAAACTCAGAAACCTCACCAAAGAAGAAGAGAAAAGATTTAATATTGAAGGCGGTGGCGTGTACGTAGAAAATGTGGGCAAGGGCAAATTTGCAAAAGCAGGAATTGCCAATGGGTACATTATTGTTACGGTAAACGACAAACGTGTTAAGAACGTATCAGAATTTAACAGCAGGGTTCAAGAAAGCGAAGAAGGCGTGCAATTAGGCGGTATCTATGCGGGCCGCAATGGTATGTACTATTACGGTATGGGGAGCCTAGAAGGTGAAAGTTTAAAATAATACTTCGTTGTTTATAAATTAAAAATGGGCTAATTCTTGTTTGGAATTAGCCCATTTTTTTTTGCAAGTGAGCGCAGCATTTATCGCTGCACTTTTCTTGGATAGTTTATTCCTTGGCAAAATTGTAGTCTTCTTCTGTGAAGGTGTAAATATGATTGGTATAAACTGACAGTCTTCTTTCTTTTTCTATTATAAAATTATAATTCTTCGTATTTATTATATTTCTGTCAGATTCAAACAAATAGAATTTATTAAAAAGAGAATCTGGGCTTAGTACATAATGACTAACATAAAACTGATTATCAAAACAAACAACGATAGAATCGTTTTCACCAATTGCCAAAACATTTGTAATAAAAAAAGGCGTTTTGATTTTACCTCTATGGCTGCCCTGTGCTATCTGAAAAGATTCACCAGACAAAAGTTTTATAGTATCCGAACTTAGCACTTTCCCATCTTTGTATGGCATTATTACTATCGGCACTGTAGAAGCATTTTCTAAACTTGCTTTAAAATTCGTATGCTCCTCTCCACATGAAGACAAAAGGACTAGCATAGCGAACAACTTAATTATCATTCTCATAATCTAGGAGTTTTAATAGTGAGATAAAAGCATATTCCATTGTGCAGTAGATACGCCGGTCGGCTTGTTATTATTGATTTGGGTTTGTATAGAACTGTTGCCAAATATATTTTTTAAATAATTAGCTTGTTTGTATCGTTGCTAAATGATAAGCAGCTACTGGGTGGTTGAGAAAACACCTGTAGGTCTATTGGTAATAAGCATAAAACAACATCCCATTTCCCCAAAAATCACTTTGCTACCACCCTTATTTCCACTCTCCTATTTGCGTCCATTTCGGCTTCTGTTAGCTCGTCTGGAAAAAGCGGTTGGGTTCGTCCAAATCCTCGATAACGTATTCTAGAAGCATCAATATTATTCAATAATAAGTAATCATATATTTTCTTAGCCCTATAAATAGACAGCAAATAAGCTACAGAACTGGGGTCTGAGCCTTCTAGTACATTACAGCAAATATGCCCCTCGATGCTGATTTTTAATTGGGGCTTAGCATGCATCAAGGATAACAAAGCCTGCAAGACGGGCAAACTCTCGGGCATCAAATCGGCCGTATGAAGATGAAAATAGATGTTTTCCAGTACAAAAACTTCATTGAGTGCTGTTTTATCAATGGCTGCACTGATATTACCAACAGCTTCCTTTCGGGCAACAAGAGGCGTTTTAGCTGCCTTATCGACAGGTTCTTCGTGCCTTTCTATAGGAGTTGCTGTAACAGCTGGAATAGCGGCCCTTTGGGGCAGTAAAATCATTACTTTGCGTTGCATAAAATTGCCGGGCTGATTGTCGTTGCCTTTTTCTTGCTGCTGACCCAAGCCCGCTATTACTAAAAACCTGTCTGCTTTTATGTTTTTTTGTTGCAATATTTCAGCTACCGTTTGCGCGCGTTGTTGAGAGAGGCTAAAGTTGGGCTTGGAGGTGCCTAAATAGTCTGCAAAACCATAAACTAATATCTTTTGATGGGGTGTTGCTAATAATCTATTAGCTAAAAGATTCAAGCTATCTTCATAAGGCCGTAATGGCTTGGATTCACCTATTTCAAAATGTACAAATACGGTATCAAACACTTGTGTGCTCCCACTGGAGATACCTAAAAAAGAAAAGAAACATATGAAAAGTAGATAGCGCATTCCTAAAAATAAAGAAACCTAATCTTAATTCAAAGATTAGGTTTCTTTATTTATTTTTTTAGAAATACTAAAGTTGGTTTGCTTTTGGACTAGAAGCGCTTTTACTTTCTAATTGAGCGAGCACTTGCTTGCTACCCTCAGAGTGTGGCACTACTTCTATTTTTACTTTAGCTAGGCCTTTATTAATGAAGTTGAGGTCTTTAGCTGCTCTGAACGTGAGGTCTATTACTCTAGTGGGGTGACCCATTCTATCGTTAACCTTTACGTACACTACTTTTTTATTAACAATATTGGTAACCTTAAGGTAGGTACCCAACTTATAATGATTGCTTGCACAAGTATATAAATTGTTATCAAAAATTTCGCCGGTAGCAGTTGGCCTTCCTTCAAATTTGGTGTGGTAATAACTAGCAGTTCCCGTTTTGTGCTCGGTGTTAGCGCTTGCTTGCGCAATAGCATCCGATGCAATGAAACTAATAATAATCACCCAAATAAATGCACCTAAATTCTTAATCATAATTCACAATTTTGGATAATAATTCAACAAAGGTAATACATTAAACACAAACACTTTGTTAAAAATATCTATATTAAAAGCTCAAATCATCTCTAAAGATATGATTTTCAGGATGATATTCTTTTTTTGGTTTTCTGGTAGCTGTCTCAGATTTTGCATATTTTTTACCTGAATCGCCTCCTCTATAGCCATCTTTAGACGATCTAAACCTTTCGCTTCTTTCGGGGCGGTCGCTTCTGCTACCGTTTGCACTTCTGCCCGAGCTGATTCTTTCTTTTTGGTCTTTATTATCTTTAAAGCCTGGCTTAGCGTCTGCTTTTTCTACTCTTACTCTTCTTGACTTGAATTTTTGCTGACTCAAGTTTTGGATGATGTAGTCTGCGGCGTCGCTAGGCACATTTACAAAGCTGCTGAGTTCTCTAACCGTAACACGATTGAACAATTTACTATCCAGGTCTGTACTTTCGGCAACAAAGCCTACAAGGTTTCCGGTAGTCACACCATCTTTGGTACCTAAATTGATGAACAATCTAACGCTATCTGTAGATTTACCGATACCCTCTTTGGAGCGTACATTTACACTTGCGTTAAGGCTAGGAGCGTTTTCGTAAGCATTAATGGTATTTTCTAATTGCAAGTACACCAGTTTATCTATTAGCTCTTCTTTGCTAAATTCGCCCAATTTTTCTTCTAATAACGATTTGTAATTAGCTTCAAAGTTAGGGTTAGGCTGCGCTGCGCTTACTTTTTCAAGAAAATAAGACAATCTTTTAGCAACAATATTAGTAGCTTCGGGTATATCGGTTCTTGCAATGGAGCTTTTTACGATGCGTTCAATTTGTCTGATTTTGCCTATTTCTCTAGGTGTAACGATAGACATACAAATGCCCGACTTGCCAGCACGTGCTGTACGACCACTTCTGTGAGTATACACTTCTGTATCATCTGGGAGTTCGTAATTGATTACGTGTGTGATATCAGAAACGTCTATACCTCTTGCTGCTACATCTGTAGCCACAATAGCTTGTAGGTGGCGTTTCTTGAAACGGTCCATTACTTTGGTTCTCATTTTCTGATCCATATCGCCGTGCAATGGACTAACGTCGTAGCCTTCACGCATTAGCTTCTCAGAAATTTCTTGAGCATCTTGTTTAGTTCTGGTAAAGATGATACCATAGATTTCGGGAGCGAAGTCTAACAAACGTTTTAACACATCGAAACGTTGATGGGCGTTGGTAACAAAATACTGATGTTCAATATTAGCGTTGCCAATGTTTTCTTTTGCTACTGCTACTTCTACGGGGCTTTTCATATAGCGTTTGGCTATACGACGCACATCATTATTCATAGTAGCAGAAAACAACCAAGTTTGTTCTCTGTTGGTGGTATCCTTCAATATAGTGTCTATATCGTCACGGAATCCCATATTCAGCATTTCATCTGCTTCATCTAGTACGACGGTGGTTACACTTTCTAAGTCTACAACACCTCTATCGATTAAGTCTATCAAACGACCTGGAGTAGCCACAATAATGTGTGTAGCTCTTTTCAAGTCTCTAATTTGCCCTCCTATTGGAGTACCGCCGTATACGGCTACAGATTTGACGTTCTTAAGAAACTTGCTATACTTTACAAGTTCCTCTTGTATTTGCATACATAACTCACGAGTAGGACTCAAAATCAATGCCTGCACGGCATTTGATGTTGTATCTATTTTGTGTAATAAAGGCAAACCAAAAGCAGCGGTTTTACCTGTTCCTGTTTGGGCTAATGCTGTGATGTCTGTTGTCTGACTTAATAAAAGCGGAATAGCCTGGGCTTGTATTGGGCTTGGAGAAACAAATCCTAAAGCCTGTACCGCTTCAATAAGTTCCTCTTTCAATCCAAATTGATCGAATGTTAACATGTATAAATTTTACTCTTTTAAAGAATATGCAAAGGTACGGCTATTTTTAATTAATAATTGTAAGTAATAACAAATAATTGCACAAAAGTAAATATATAAGTGCTTCTTTAAGTATCCAAATAGGCTATTTTCCCGCAACGTTCATATGGTATTTTATGGTAGTTCCAATGCCTAATTTGGAGCTAATTGTGAGGTCTGCATATATTCTAGTCGCCCTTCGCTGAATATTGGCGAGGCCATTTCCTTTCTCGCCGACACTATCTAATTCAAAGCCTTTACCATTGTCTATTACCTGTATGGAGAGCTCTTGGTTATTAACATCTATTTGTAGTATCACTTCGGTTGCAAAGGCATATTTGATAATATTATTAAATATTTCTTTAAATATCAATATCATATTTCTGCCTACTTCGTCATCCATTTTGATAGCTTTGTAGGCTTCCCAATTCATGTCTTTTTGAAAAGTTTTGTGCACTTTAAGGGGTACAGCTGCCAAGCTCATCATCTCCTCTGCATTGTACACAATTCTATCAATGATTTGATGCAAATATTTACTTTGCGGCTGTAAAGACCATATAATATCTTTGGCTCCTTTATACAGCGCTTGCGACTCTACTTGCAATTGCTTTAAAATGCCCACTACTTCGGGTGCCTGCTGTGCTTTTGCCTGCGCCATAGAGCTAAGCAAGTTTATTTTCGTGAGTTTGTTGCCTATTTCATCATGAAAATCTTCTGCGGTTCTTTGTTTCACCCTGTCTTGCTCTGCTAGCTTAAGCGCCTCCTCTCTGTTGATGCGTTGTATTCGTAATTTATTCAAATAAAATCGTATCAAAAAATAGATAGCTAATAGAAAAAACACCAATGCAATTTTAAACAACCATGTTTGGTAAAATGGCGTCAGTATTTCGAAATCATAATAATAATAGTCATCTTCTTGCTCCCATTGCCCTAGTGAGTTGGTTGACCATACTCTTAACTGATAAGTGCCGTATTGCAGATTTGAAAATACAATAGCAGATTGGTTGGTTTCATAAATATTCTCATCATTACTCCCTAATAATTGATACTTATAGTTGATTTTATTGGCCCCTAGCACTACGGCCTTCACGTCGAAGGTAAGGTGTGTATAGGAAGGAGGGAACTTAGGATTTTTGGGCAAAACACCATTATATAAAAACTCGGTGGCGTAGGGTTTTAGATCGACCTTTTTTGAAAATACCAATAGGTCTTTTAAAATGATTTTGGGCGCAAAATGCGGCACGTAAGCATTTGCAGGGTTAAGGCTCATCAAGCCTTCGTTGGTAGCTATATAGTACACATTACCTACTTTTTCTATCGCGCCTGCGTTGGCCTCTATGGCTCCCCAGCCATGAATGGTGCTGTAATTAACGATGCGCTTCAAGTTAGATGCTAGCTCCAGCCTATCTATACCGCAACCGGTGCCTATCCAAAGCGTATCTTTATCTAGATATAGATTGTAAATAAAATTACAACTCATTCCTTTTGTGGTATTCAAGAAGGTAATGTTTTCGTTGCTCCTTTGGTATACCATCAAACCTTTATTGTTGGTGGCAGCAAAAATAATGCTATCGTTATAGGCCACATCAAAAATGGTATTGCCGGGTGCCAATATTTTTTGGGCTACTGCTTTACCATCTTGTATGGTTACGATTTGCAGGCCATCCAATGTTCCAATGATTACCGTATTTGTATCTAAAAACTGCAACACCTCTCCTGATACGCTATAGGTAGTGTTCGCCCATTTATCGGTATCATTCCACCACAATTGACCATCAATAATGGCAGCTTCTTTATGAAATTTAGAGGCATATGCAGCTGCAAAATATTGCGAAGGCAGACCTTTAGCTGTATATTCCTTTACCTTATTATTTTGCACTTTCAAGAGCTTTCGAAAGGGGCTTACTACTAGCAAGTCGCCTTGGGGGTCTAATTGCAGTGATGTAATAGCATCCAGTTGCGTCGACAATTTCTTCGGGAGGCTATCTGAACGCGTGCTACTGTAAATGTTTCCTTTGTTTGTGGCAATATAAAACGTTGCAGACTTTGGTGCATACTTAATATCTGCCAGAATTTGGCCCTTAAAATATTGATGCTTATCATACATATAGAACGGCCCATACTTAAATCGGAAAACACCATCCCCATTGGTACTTAGCCAAACATTACCTTGGTTGTCTTCTTTTATCTGTAATACTTCGTTGCCAGAAAAACCGTTGCCATGATTATAATAATATAACTTTTCATCTTTTATGCAATAAACGCCGCCCCTATTTGTAGCCAACCATGCTCCTCCCCTACTATCTTTATAAAAGCTCAGTGGCTGTTGGCCATTCAATGCGCTCGTTAAAAGTTGTTGCGTAACTATACTATTGGTAGCGGTACTTATTTTTTCTATACCAAAATTTGTATAAACCGTAATTTCTTGCTTTAAGGTATCTTGATGTAATAGTGCGTAAAATTTACGGGAAGCATTGTAAGGCTTCATTGTTAGGGGCTCTAGCGTATTATTACTCATGCTACACAGTCCTTTATCTTCCGTCAAAACATACAAACGCTGATTGAGCACAAGGGCTCCACGCAATGCCTGCGAAGCAACAAAGGGCAGTTTGTTAAAGGTTTTGTTTTTTCTGTCGTAAAGAAACAATGCCTCAGCAGTATAAAGATATAACTGTGAGGCATCCTCTATTAAACGCACCCTTAGGTCGTACTTCAAATGAGCACCCAGAGGCGTTATAGCAACATTATGAAAATTTGCACCATCGTAGTAGCACACACCTTTGGAGGTAATTATCCAAATATACTGTTTGCTATCGGTGTATATACCGTAGATAGTGTTGCTGGGCAGCGCATCCGACTGCTGTAGCGTCTCCAAGCCAGAACCATCGAAGATAGAGATACCGCCCAAGGTAGCAATCCACATAAAGTCTCGACGATCTTGTGTAAAGCCCACTACCTGACTTTGAATCAAGCCTTCTTCAATATTCATTTGCTTAAAATTGCCTAGCTGTGCCGAAAGCCCAATAGGCATTATCAACACAACAAAACAAAAAAGCAATGATTTGACCAAATTCATAGTTTAAAGATAATGACATCGTTCTAGAATACTATACCCTAATACGGGGCATTTTATTGAATATTTAAAGTTTTTCTAGAAAAATATTCGATCTCAATTTAGAACACTATCTTTTCTCCAAGCGGCAAATTTTGGTTTTTGGCAAAGACGCCGCACATATGAAACAACAACCTCGCTCCTACATTACCGTCCCAATCATCGTCGCCGGGTGCTACCTCTACCAAATCCATGCCTATGATATTTTTGCCCGATACCGCCAATTTACTTAACAGATAAGTAGCCTGCTCAAACGACAATCCTCCTGGCACGGGTGTTCCAGTGTTAGGGCAGTACCAACGTAATAATGCATCTATATCAAAACTAACACAAACTTCTTGAGGCAATTGTGCTATAATAGCCTCACATTGTTGTTGCCAGGTAGCCCCTTCAAACTGAGCAGCTTTCAAATCGGCATCTGTAAATACTTTTACTTTCTGAGATGATTGTATAGCAGCAATTTCACCTTCACTAAAATCTCTAATACCTACTTGAACCAATTTGGTGATTTCAGGCATTTTAATTGCGTTATACATAATGGAAGCATGAGAATAGGTAAAGCCTTCATATGCTTCTCTCAAATCCATATGTGCATCAAAATGCAGGATACCAAAACTAGGGTGTTTAGTTGCTAAGGCTTGATAATAACCCAAAGGTGTAGAATGATCACCGCCCAAAAGGATTACTTTCTTTCCTTGTTCTAACCAATAAAGTGTTTTTTCTTTTACACTAGCATTGAATGCTTCTGAAGCTGCATTTACCGCTTGTAAATCTGCTTGCAGTGTTGGGTTATTTGCTACATCTTCTCCTGCTTCAAAAGCCTGAATGATCGTTTGTGCAAGGCCTTTGTATTTGGCATTTTGCGCTATCCACAACTCAGGAGTTTCGTCCATATAAATACCTTGCTTCCACAGCTCGGGATAGTGCTGATGCAGCAAATCTACCTGAAAGGAAGCATCAAATATAGCATCCGGACCTTGACTGGCACCGCTTCCGTAACTTACGGTAACTTCCCAAGGTGCGGGAATAATAATAAATTCACTTTCGGCTGCTGTAAAAGGCAATCCATATATACTAGCATCGGCGCTTCCGGGCTGGGAAGGATCAAAATCTGCTATTTTTTGTTGCTTAGTGGACATAAATCAATAATTGAACCGCAAAAATAAGCAATGCTTCAATTATATGAGCAGCCCTATGATTAGATTAAAGAGTAATTATATTTTTAGTAAAGCATTTGTGATGCAGGTAACTTGGATAGTTTATTCTTTGGCGAAGTTGTAGTCGTCTTCGGTGAAGGTATAGATAACATCAAAATAGTGACTCAACCTTCTTTTTTTCCTCAATACGATGTCATAATTAGCACCTCCTATTAAACACCTATTCGAAGTCATATCTATCAATTTTATTGTATTTCCTACGTAATTATTAGTATCACCTATATGTACTACAGTATCTTGCATATTGAAAATTACAACCATTGAATCTCCAAAATTTGGAAAGAATAAAGTTGGAATATCCTGTTTGCCTCTGCCAGAATGTTCAGCAAAAACACTTGATGATCTAGCAGGGATTGTTATTTCATGCCATTGGTCCGAATTAATATCAACCTTATATGAATATATAGTAATAGGTACAGAACTCTTATTTTCAAAAACATAATCTACATTAGTATGCTCTTCTCCACATGATGTTAAACTCAAAACAATAATTAATATTAATAACAATTTTTGCATACATGTTATTTTTTAATAGTGAGATAATAGAGTAGATAGTTGCCCAGTACTTACCCCTGTTGGCCTATTGTTATTCAGCTGCGTAAATAAAGAACTTGGTGCATACATGTTTCTAAGATAATTGGCTTGTATCGTTGCTAAATTATACCCAGATACTTGGTCGTTGACTGAACCAAATAATATTTCAAAAGGATCAACATCTAAATCAACGCCATTCTCATTAAAATCATCCACTAAATTTATAAATAATGATGTGTATATATCGCTTATAGCACTATTCCAGTACTGATAGCCATGGCGTATAGGGAATATTACATTATAGGCGGTTTGGGGTTATAGCCCTTGGGATTTTCTTGTACAGTATGTTTCATGCAGTAATGATT
>CAYSCJ010000019.1:0-29420 GCA_964429515.1 uncultured Taibaiella sp. | reverse complement strand
AGAAAATATTACGTGCAGCATAAATGCTGCACGTAACTTGGATAGTTTATTCTTTGGCGAAGTTGTAATCGTCCTCGGTGAAGGTGTATCTATGAATATTGATATATCTTCCTGTTCCCCGTTTTTTATGACTGAATTCATAGCTAAATCTGTTACCTAAATTCCTAGTTGACTCATATAAGTAATGTCGCGAAGATAATATACTAGGAGGATTGACATAGTGTACCACTTGATATTTATCATCAAAAATTACAACTATAGAATCTTCTTCTGAAATAGAATATTTTGTACTAAACATCGGTACTTTTACTTCGCCTCTATGTGATGACTCTCCATATATAAAATCATATCCTGGGTTTAGTATTATTGTATCTCCGGGAATTACTATTCCGTTTTTGAAATGTAAAATTTCAATTTTATGATTTGTATTATTCTTTAGGTGTGCTTTTAATTCAGTTATTTCTTCTTTACAACTTACTCCCAAAAGACTAAACAACAATAACGGTATTATTGAATTTTTTATACACATATAATACATTTTAATAGTTTGATAATAATGTAGTTAACTGGTTTGTTGTTACACTAGCTGGTCTATTATTGTTGAGCTGTGTTTGTAATGAATTTGCACCATAAATGTTTCTAAGATAATTGGCTTGAATGGTAGCTAAATTGTAGCCACTTACATTATCAATCACACTGCCTCTTGGGTGTTGAAAGAAGTTTACGCCATTCTCATTAAAATCATCCACTAAATTTATAAATAATGATGTGTATATATCGCTTATAGCACTATTCCAGTACTGATAGCCATGGCGTATAGGGAATATTACATTATAGGCGGTTTGGGGTTATAGCCCTTGGGATTTTCTTGTACAGTATGTTTCATGCAGTAATGATTCATACTTAGTAAGACGAAATTTTAATGTTAAATATTGGTATTTTTTTAAAAGAAAATATTACGTGCAGCATAAATGCTGCACGTAACTTGGTTATTTTATTCTTTGGCGAAGTTGTAGTCTTCTTCGGTGAAGGTATAGATAACATCAAAATAGTGACTCAGCCTTCTTTTTTTTCGTAGCACAATATCATAATTTCTTTCTCGACGCAAGGTTCTATTGGAACTAGTATCCACTACCCTACGTGTTCCTTGGTATAAATTGGTATCAAGAACCTGTAGCACTTCATAAATATTATTCAAAACAATCAAAATTGAATCACTACGAATGCCTGAAAAAAATAAAATTGGTTTTTTAAGTTTGCCTCTGTGAGATTCAGAGTAATGTATTTTACTTTCACCAGTGTTTAAATGTACAATGGAAGAACTATCTACTATTCCCTCTTTATATAATAGTAAAGTTATATCTGCACTACTTTTGTTTTCCAAAATATAATTAACATTCGTATGCTCTTCTCCACATGAAGACAAAAGGACTATCATAACCAACAACTTAACAATATTTCTCATAATCTAGGAGTTTTAATAGTAAGATAAAAGCATATTCAATTGTGCAGTAGTTACGCCGGTCGGTCTGTTATTATTGAGTTGGCTTTGCAAAGAGCTGGCGCCATAAATATTTCTTAAATAATTGGCTTGTATTGTTGCTAGATTATAGCCACTTACAGGGTCGTTGACTGATCCTAATAATACCCAATTTATTCTTACATCTAAATCAACTCCATTCTCATTAAAATCATCTACTAAATTTATAAATAATGATGTGTATATATCGCTTTTAGCACTATTCCAGTACTGATAGCCATGGTGTATAGGGAATGTTACATTGTAGGCTATAGTGGGGTTATAGCCCTTGGGATTTTCTTGTACAGTATGTTTCATGCAGTAATGATTCATACTTAGTAAGACGAAATTTTAATGTTAAATATTGGTATTTTTTTAAAAGAAAATATTACGTGCAGCATAAATGCTGCACGTAACTTGGATAGTTTATTCTTTAGCGAAGTTGTAGTCCTCTTGGGTGAAGGTGTACTCAAAATAACCCATTATGTATTTCCGACGTTTTTTTTCTACTATTTCTTTATAATTACTGCCATTTGAAATATTCCTATTATTTCCATATTCTATACAAAAATTACAAATCGTGCTATCACGCCAACTAAGGTGAACTGCTTTTTTAGATGGAATTGATTTAAATGTAACGATCATTGAATCATAATATTCGTTTATTAAACCCCATGAAGGTTGCAGGGTTTTACCCCATGGGCTAATTTGATTTACAATTACTTTCCCATAAGGAGGAATAATTACAAAATTAGCTTGATCAACAACTCCATCTTTAAATGAAGCTATTTCTATTTCATTATTGGTTTGATTATATAAAATAGTTCTTGAACTACTTTTCCTATCGCTACAAGAAATCAAACACATTAACCCAGCCACTATGTATATGTTTTTTAATAAGTACATGTCTATTTGTCATTTAATAAAAACTTAATAATAAATCCAATTGTGTAGTAGTTACGCCTGTCGGTCTGTTATTGTTGAGCTGTGTAAATATCGAACTTGGTGCATACATATTTCTTAAATAATTGGTCTGTATAGTAGCTAAATTATAACCAGATACTGGGTCATTCACTGTACCCCAACCTATACTTGAACATTTTCATACTCATAGACGTATCTTAAAACCCAAAGATTGGATTTTATACCAAATAAGTGCACCATTGCTGATGCACTTTATATTTTAGTCTTTAGCAAAGTTGTAGTCTTCTTCGGTGAAGTAAGATATCATCTCCCAAACTCTTCGTTTTCTTTTGTCTTTCATCAATTTTTTCTGGTATAAATCAGGATGTGTCAGACTTCTTTCGCCACCATACTCTATGAATTTTTTGCTACTCTGATAGCTTCCAGATATCATATATGTTATATAAAAACTATCATTCCACCATAATTGTATAGAATCTACATTAGTAAAATAATCTCCAAAGAATATAGGGTCATAGAGAATTCCTCGATGACTATAGTGTTCAATTTTCACTTTTGTACCTGTTCGATTCAAATACAAAAACTTGTCTTCTTGAGATATGCCCTTATAAAAGGGTTTTATTGTTATATTATGATTTGTACTGTTTTCTAAATAAATAGAAACACTAGTCATTTTCTCTCCACAGCTAACTATAAAACATGAAGCTATAGATAAGAATAGTAATTTTACACACATATAATATTTTTTTTAATAATTAGCTAATAAAGTGCTAAGCTGCGCTGTAGTTACCCCAGTAGGTCTATTGTTATTGAGCTGAGTAAACAATGAGCTGGGTGCATACATATTGCTTAAATAATTAGCCTGAATAGTAGCTAAATTATAGCCAGATACCGGGTCGTTAATAGAACCGAAAAAACCTGGAGTGATTGGATCTCTTAAATTCACCCCATTTTCATTAAAATCATCAACTAAGTTTATAAATAGAGAGGTGTATTTGTCTGCATCTTCCCATGCTGTCATATTCCAGTACTGGTAAGCATGGCGTATAGGAAATACTACATTGTATGCCGTAGTAGGGTTATAGTCCTGCCCCATATAATTGGCTATACCTTTTTCTTGGTACTCCATACGGGTTATAAGCCATTCTACACCTATAGCCCAGCTCTCTTGTATCTGCCCGCTTACATTGGCATAGTCCAGTACATTATTCATGGTAAGCACATGCGCGGTATGTGCCAGCTCGTGTATGGTGGTGCTAAATATTTCATCACAGTCATAGGCTCTTCCGCTCATGCCATCCATTCTTTCTGCTACAACAATAGTAGGAAATACTATCCAATTCATGGCTCCGCCATTGCGTCGTTGTTTAGACACCAGCAGCTGGGGGCGCATACCGCTCCTAGTAGGCCTTCTAAGTCCTGCCACATTACCATAGTAGTATCTAAACGCTGCTCTAAACATGGTAGCATGCATTCGGTCTGTACCATCTGGTATATCATAATTCCAGCTATTGCCAGAAATATTATTTCTAACTATTTTGGCTGGCACATGGTTGTGTCTGTTTCTTACCGCAAATCTATTATTTTGAGGGTCTTGAAAATGTATAGAATAGTCTGCGGGCCTGCGGAAAGGGTCACCATCCAAAGTGTAAGCGCCTAAAGCGTTAGTTATAGCCTTACGAGTTCTAAACCACCTGTTAGCTTTGACCCTTACGCCCTCTAAAGGAATATACTGCCCAAGCATATTGTCGAACACCCGTATAATACCATTGCGTAGAGGCACACCATGCCAACTGCCAGATCCCGTTCCATTTGGGTTTGCCGGCTCTAAATACGTGCCAGCACTACGAAATGCTCCTACTAGAAGGCTATTACCATATTCCAAATTCTCATCAAGGCTCATCCCTTGAAGCTGCGTATCTTCTTCAGGTAGGTAAAGCTCATCTAGTACCTCGTGAGCTATGTTGGTATTGTAGCTATACCCATTGGGCACTACGACATACTGCGGCGTAGGAAGACTATCCACCACATTGGGATCATGGTAAAAATTACCTTGCACAAGCACCTGGTAGTCTAAAGGATAATCATAAAAATTTAAGTTGGTATCCGAAATTAATGCTTCATAGTCATCTTCATTGGCTGGGTAATACTTAATATACCTGTGAGTAAGACGTACACTAAAGCTATTGTCTGATGTAACACCAGCATTATCTAAGCTATCGTAGGTAGCTTGCATATTAGTTACCGTGTAGGGGTTATTTAACTGCATACCTAGGTGTCTGCTGCAACAGGTAAGCCTTCTGTTCCAGAAATTAAATTTAAGTTCATAGGAGGAGGGGAGGCATCTTCTATATTCTTTTTACAGCCCCACAGCAATAAACAGCTACAAAATAAAAATAAAGTATTTTTTCTCATATTAATATATTTATTTAAAATCAAATATACAAAACGATTATTATTTATCAAAAATACTTTTAAAAAAATTATCAAGTAACAACTAAAAAGAAAAGATTAAAAAGTATTCCCAACACCTCAATAACCATTTTGCTAGTACACTATTTCTCGACACTTCTATCTGCATCCATTTTCAGATCCCTAAAATCGACTAAACAAAGTGGTTGGGTAGTTCTACCAGTTATGATTAAATAACAAAAACAATTGGGAGGTATCTCATTAGGAAGAAAGTACCGCTGCCATTTCTAATTGGTCTAAATCTAAAGGCTGATTCTGCTTACAGGCTTGGGCAAAAGGCACCTGTACAATCTCGCCTTTTTGCAGCCCTATCATTTCGTTGCTACCACCCTCAAGCAGCCTGTTTACGGCGGCATATCCCATCCTGCTAGCCTGTACTCTATCGTAATAAGTAGGGCTACCACCTCGCTGCATATGCCCTAAGATAGCCGTCCTAACTTCCCACGACGGGAATCGAGATTGTATCAATGTTTTAAATCGCTCTGCGCCGCCATATTCATCACCTTCTGCTACAACCATGATTCTTACTAGCTTTTTGCGCTTTTTATCGAATCGCAAATTTTTTATTAATTCAGAGATACTTGTATCTTCCTCAGGAACAAATATATCTTCTGCACCACAAGCAATACCCGAGTTGAGTGCTATATACCCAGCGTCCCTCCCCATCACTTCAATAATAAACAACCTATCATGTGCTTCTGCGGTATCTCTTATTTTATCTATGGCCTCGACGGCTGTATTTACAGCGGTATCAAAGCCAATAGTGTAGTCGGTACCCCATATATCTTTATCTATAGTACCCGGTACGCCTATTACTTTTATATCGGGAAACTCCGCCGACAATACATTGGCACCTCTAAATGAACCATCGCCACCTATAACCACCAATCCCTCTATACCATGTTCCTTAAGAGAAGCATATGCTTTCTGCCTGCCTTCTTGGCTCATAAAATCCTTACTTCGCGCCGTTTTAAGGATGGTGCCTCCTCGCTGTATGATATTGGAAACATCGGTCGTCTGTAATTCAAACAAATCGCCATCAACCAATCCCTGAAAACCTCGTCTGATACCATAAACTGATACTTTATGATACAAGGCAGTTCTTACTACTGCTCTTAATGCAGCATTCATACCTGGTGCGTCTCCACCTGAAGTTAATACGGCTATTTTTTTCATAAAAAAGTATTGTTTTGTAGTGAAAAGATAAGAAATTTTCCAGAGCTGTTTCTATTGATAATGATGCCAATCTGTAGTGCATATGCCAATAAAGACTAAAGCACGCACATTGCTTGCTGTATTTCTGTAAGCATAACGTCGTGCATGACACTGTTAGTGGCTAATACTTGCTGACCGTTTACACTTATCACCTCATTATTGAAATTTGTAACGGTGCCGCCTGCCTCTTTCAGTATTAGCACACCCGCTGCTATGTCATAGGGTTTAAGATTTTGTTCCCAAAACGCATCAAATCTGCCATCTGCCACCCAGCAAAGATCTAGCGCAGCTGAGCCCAAACGCCTAATAGGCAAGTCTCTCTTTAAGAAATGCGTAAAAATAGCAATAACATCGGGCTTTTCTGGCAAGGTATAAGGAAACCCGGTGACTAAAAAAGCTTTATTAAAGTCTGCCTTGGGGCTAACCTTAATAGCTTGTCCATTTAGAAAAGCACCTTTACCTAATTCGGCAAAAAAGTACTCTTGCATCATGGGGTTGTACACCACTGCTAGCATCGTTGTTCCTTTGTATGCTACTGCTATGCTAACGCAGCATAAGGGCACTTTATGGGCAAAATTAACGGTACCATCTATAGGGTCGATATACCACTGATAATCTGAGGCTGCTTGTGCCGTGCCATATTCCTCTCCTACAACGCCATGTTCGGGAAAGCGCTGTTGAATGATGCTCAAAATAAGGCGTTCGGAAGCTTGGTCTACCTCGGTAACCAAATCATTGAGTGAGGTTTTATTATCAATACTATTTGTTTTATAAAACCTTTCCTGTATCAATGCTCCGGCTGCACGGGCAGCTTCTTCCAATACCTGCTTTACATCTTCTATATTTTCCATACTATTTTTCAAATGCTCTTGCTGTTGCTGTATTTTCTACCAATCTTATAAAGATATCATTCAATTCGGGCAATATTTCCTCAAAGCCTTTAATGCCTACATTGTTTTGAATATAGTATTGTAACAACCTATTGGAGTCATTATCTTCTTTCATTTTAAAAATATAACCATCTTCTATATCACCAAAGGTCTCTATAAATTCGGGACGGGCAATCGAATGAGGAGCGAGTTGCAATTTGAATTTATGTTCTTTAAACTGTTGTTTTACATCTTTAACCCGGCCATCTAATATCTTTTTGCCAAGGTTTACTAAAACTATCTGGTCGCAAATTTCTTCTACCTGCTCCATACGGTGGGTACTAAATATAATGGTAGTTCCCTCTTTAGACAAGCGGAAAATTTCATCTTTCAACACATTGGCATTTACCGGGTCTAAACCACTAAAGGGCTCATCAAGTATTAATAATTTGGGATTGTGCGCCACGGTAGTAACAAATTGCAACTTTTGGCCCATACCCTTACTTAAATCTTCCACTTTTTTATTCCACCAAGTAGACATATTGAGCCTATCAAACCATTCTTTCACATTTTTGTTGGCCGTTGCGGTATCTAGGCCGCGGAGTTTGGCCAAATACAAAGCCTGCTCTCCAATTTTCATTTTTTTGTACAATCCTCGCTCTTCGGGCATATAACCCATTACACCTGCATGCTTACGCTGATCGAAAGGCTCGCCATTAAATAATATCTCACCCGAATCTGGATAGAAAATACCCGTTATCATTCTTAAAAGTGTGCTCTTTCCTGCACCGTTCGGCCCTAACAAGCCAAATATGGAGCCTTCGGCAATATCAAAACTAATATCATCAACCGCTTTTTGGGTAGCATAATGTTTTTTCAAATTCCTTACAGAAAGTAGCATAAATCTATTTTTTTTTCTTATTTAGTAAGCGAAAATAACAAATTAGGAGCAAAGCATCACTATTCGTAATACTTAAATGCCTTAATTTAGACGAACTTAATAATAGTATATCTTTGCACCCACTGACATGAATAATAAAAAAGTAAACATCATATTAGCTGGCAACCCTAATAGTGGCAAAACGTCATTATTTAATAGCCTTACCGGCCTCAACCAAAAAGTTGGCAATTATCCGGGTGTAACTGTAGACAAAACGTCGGGTACAATCGTATTGGGCGATACTATTATTGCAAATATTATAGACCTGCCTGGCATTTATGGCATGTATCCGAAAAGTGAAGATGAAATAGTTGCACATAAAGTTTTGGTACAAAACAAGCGCGATAGCGCTATAGACTTAGTGGTGGTGGTAGCAGATGCATCAAACTTAAAACGAAGCTTGCTGCTGTTATCTCAAATCATGGACTTAAACCTTCCTGTAGTTTTAGCACTTTCCATGATGGATATTGCCCAAAAAAAAGGCATTCAAATCAACACGCAACAACTCAGTGAAGCATTGGGCATTCCTGTTGCTGTCATTAATCCACGTAAAAATGATGGTATAGATGCTTTTAAACAAACGCTTTTACACACACTACAACAGAAAGCACCTGTTGTGGGTTTTTGGGAACAAGCCATCGCGCCAGAGCATTTGCAAGCCGTTGCCAATGAATTGCAATTACGTAGTAATTATGCGGCATTATTATCACTTGGCAATACACACAATGCCTTTTTGAGCTCTAAAGAGCAACAAGCATGGCTAGAAGCGTATATCAAACAACACGATTTAAAAATACACCAATTACAAGGTGAGGATATTATCAATAGATATGATAAAATAGGCCGTATCACCCAATCGACAATTACTAAAATTCCAGATAGGCTTGCCAAATCGGCTACCAAAACGATAGATAAATGGCTGCTGCATCCTGTATTGGGTTATATCATCATGTTTATTATCATGTTTGTTGTGTTCCAATCCATTTTCTGGCTTGCCTCCTTCCCTATGGATTGGATAGACAGCTTGTTTGGACAACTAGCAAGCTGGGCTTCGGATATACTACCTGCAGATGCTTGGTACAGCGGACTGATTGCAGACGGAATTATTTCTGGCCTAGGTGGCATTGTGATTTTTGTACCCCAAATAGCCATTCTCTTTTTCTTTATAAGCGTACTCGAAGACACGGGCTACATGTCTAGAATCAGCTATCTCACCGACAGAATAATGCGAGCAGCCGGCATGAACGGGAGGTCTATGATGCCCCTCATCAGCGGTATGGCATGCGCTATTCCGGCAGTAATGGCGGCACGCACCATCCGAGACCCGAAAGAGCGTTTGATAACAATACTGGTAACACCACTAATGGCCTGCTCTGCAAGGCTTCCGGTGTACACGCTGCTGATAAGTATGTTTATACCCGACACTATTTTATGGGGCCTTTTTAACATGCAAGGACTTGTAATGATGGCTCTATACGTATTAGGCATTGTGGCTGCAATGCTGGTAGCATTTGTACTGAATAAAATCATCCAGAAAAAAGATCAAGATTTCTTTGTAATGGAATTGCCTCTTTACAGAGCACCACGTTGGGAAAATGCTATTATTACCATGATTGATAAGGCAAAAATATTTGTAATGGATGCCGGAAAAATCATTTTAGTACTAAGCATTGTTCTGTGGTTTTTGGCTTCGAATGGACCATCGCAGCAAATGGAGCGCATAGACGAAAAGTATGAGCAATTAGCCGCCCAACAGCCAGAAGGACTCACAGAAGAACAATCGGAAGCTTTTAACAACGAAAAACTAAGTGCCTCATATGCTGGTATATTGGGCCGGACCATAGAACCTGCGATTGCACCACTAGGATATGATTGGAAAATAGGCATTGCACTCATTAGCTCATTTGCTGCTCGAGAAGTATTTGTAGGTACTATGGCTACTTTATATGCCGTGGGTAGCGCCGATGACGACCCAACACCTTTAAAACAAAAACTACTTGAAGCCCAAAGACCTGATGGCAGTAAGGTATATACCCTCGCTACGGGAATGTCTCTACTGATGTTTTATGCCTTTGCAATGCAATGCGTTAGCACAATCGCTATTGTAAAAAGAGAAACAAAATCATGGAAGTGGACCTTAACCCAAGTTGTTTACCTTACCTCCCTAGCATACTTTATGGCATGGTTGGCTTATCAAATTTTTCAATAATTTTATGGTTCTAGGCGCTTAAAGCCTTGTAACTTTAAGTTCCAACAATTTAATGCCCCATTTTACGTTATTAGCTTTATGAATCGTATTTCAAAAACTATCTTTTTTTTAGCATGCTTGGCTTGCTTACACATTCCGTTTGGGCATGCTCAAGAGCACTTGGCTCCTCTAAAAAACACGAATAGATATTGGGGTACCACACCACTAAATGCAACGCCTACCGGTATTAATCTACCTTTCTTCGACGATTTTTGCCATGAAGGCCCTTACCCAAACCCTAATTTATGGACCAACAACTACGTATGGATAAATACAAGTATGGGTATCATGCCGCCTACATACGGAGTGGCAACGTTTGATGCCCTCAATGAACATGGCACACCCTACGATACCTTTCAAAGAGACCAAACCGTTTGGGCCGATTCGCTTACAAGTGTAAATATTAATTTAGATGGCCTAAGCAGCAACGACAATGTAGCCCTAACCTTCTATATTCAGCAACAAGGTTATGGATTTATGCCCAATCCAGAAGACTCCTTTTATGTTTTTTTTAAAAACCGAATGGGTACATGGCAAAGAGAATTTACACTCGGCATTGGTACAGATTCTACATTTATGCCATTCCGTATAGACATCACCGATAGTAGCTACTTCCATGAAAACTTCGCTTTCATGTTTGTAAATAAAGCAACCATAAAACTCAATAATTCGAATTGGCATTTAGACTATGTGTATCTAGACACCAACAGACCTACTACCAGCAACGACCTAAATGATATTGCGTTTACGATGATACCAAGCACAATCCTCACGCAATACCATGCCATGCCTTACCGCCACTTCAAGATGAACCCCAATGCCTATTTAGCCGATAATCTAAGAATCAAAATAGCCAACCTAAGCCCCACTAGCCAAACGATACCTTATAGCCATAAAATAGAAGCCAATGGCGCTATTTTACATGAAAGTAATGCTTCAATAACCATCGGCCCGTATGCCAGCGCCCCTAGCGCGCTTACCAATGTTGATGCCAATGCAATAGCGGGCTTTTCGGCAGATACCTTCACCGTAATAACAAGCTATTCGTTGCAAGACAATGCCAATCAGTTAGGATTTGCTAATAATGAAATCACCATCCGTACACCCTTTAGCAACTACTTTGCGCACGATGACGGCAGCCCAGAACTCTTCTACTTCGTATCGATGCACCCCTCTTACAACATCCCTGCATATACTGCTGTAAAATTCACAATGGAAGTTCCGGATACCATAAGCGGCTTCTCTATCTTTCTGCCACAAATGACGCCAATAGGCCGAAACAAAGAATTTGGCATAAAAATATTTCAAGAAATAGCAGTTAACAATGGTATCGATAACCAAGTGTACGAACAACTTTTTATCTACCCATCCTACAACGACACCGCACAAAAAATGGTGAACTACAGATTTGACAGACCGGTGCTACTGCCGGCAGGTGACTTCTATCTGGCACTCATGCAGCCTGCAGGAGGCTTTAGCGATTCGCTGTACGTCGGACTAGATGTCACTAACAACGTAACACAAGAAAGATACTATAGCGTAACGGCAAGCTGGGAACCCTCAAATCTTCCGGGCGCATTATTATTCAGACCGATTGTTGGCAATTTCTTTGCGCTTAGTGCTCCTGAAAGAAACGAGAATATGGAGCATGCACTGTTATACCCCAACCCTAGCAAGGGCCTAGTACATATAAAAGAAGGGATTAAAGTAGACCAAATACATATCTACAACACTATTGGTAAAAGTTTCCGTTGTGAATATTCCAATGATGGTACTATTGATATGAGCTACCTGCCCAAAGGCTTGTACTTTATTTCTCTGCAATACGGGGACAAACAATATCCAATTCAAAAAATTACCCTACAATAGCTATTAGCTTGAAGAAGGGCACCAATAAATAATAATGTATAACTAAGGGGTGCAAAACGCCCTAATAGAGCATCAAAATACTTACAGATAATAGGGCATCAAACTGCAGGTAACTCATCGGAAGCAGCTGAAGGGTCGTTTACAGCCGAAGTGTTTTCGGGAAGTACCACTTCAGCACCTTCTTCGTTCCATTCTACCATAAAATTATTTCTACCCTCGCCGGTGAGAATAATAAAGAATTTTTGCTGTATCAATTCCAGCATTGCCAAAAACGTAAAGATGGCATGAATTCTATTTTCACATTTTACAAAAATACCATCAAAAGTAACTCGCTTATGCTCTTGCAAATGTTGCATTAAAAAATTACGTTGCCCCTCTTGAGAATAATTATACTTCACAATAACGTGCTGAGGCTTACTCATCCTTTCTTGGTATTTCTTCAAGGCTTTATCAAAAGCGCTCATAAGCTTGTATACGGTAACCGTTTGTATCTCGGTGCCCTCTGCATAGTGCTCTGTTAGCTGTTGCATTTCTTCTTGGATATTGCCACGTTTGTGCTGCAATAAACGCTCGGCTTCCATCAAGGCCATTTCGCCCGATGCTTCCTTAAAGCGCTTATATTCAAGTATTTTATCTACAAGTTCTTGCCTAGGGTCTATCTCATTACCTTTTTCATCCATTTCCTTTCTGGGCAAAAGCATTTTTGCTTTAATGCGCATTAGTGTGGATACGAATAAAATAAATTCGCTTGCCAATTCAATATTCAGTTGCTCCATTTGATGGATGTACACCAAAAAATCTTTGGTAATGGTATTGATGGGAATATTATAGATATCCAACTCATCACGTTCGATGAAGAACAATAACAAATCGAAAGGGCCTTCAAACTGAGGTAACTTTATCTGGTAATCTCTAGACATATAATAGGGTTAAAAGCCAAAATAAATCAATAGATTCTCTTTCAGCAACTGTTCTTGGCTCGCCAAATCGTTGGGCTGCTCTTCCTCCAATTTTTCATAATGAGGCCATCCATCTTCATCTAATGCTACAAACTTATATTTGCCCGCCTTTTCCAATACGGCACACACGCCCACATGCATGAGCTCTTGTTTCTCTTCTTTTGAAAATTTAATTTTTGGCACACGCCCTTGGTATTCATTCAAGCCCACCAGAAATAAAATGGATTCCATGTTTGGCATTTTACCAAAACGGTCTTCTAAAAACGCTTGCAAATGCTGCCATCTCTCTTTAAACTGCAATTCCATAACCAAAACTACTAAAATTTATCTACGCATCTCGATATTTTAATAAAAGAATAAGAATACACAAGGCCCCAAAGCCACCTTGCTTACAACCACACACAAGCCTGTCGAAGCACTAGTAGCCCTAGCCACCAAAAGCACCAAAACACACTTTATGCCTTGCTCTTAAATTAACAAGCTTAGCGGAAAAACACAGCTCAAAAGACGAATATTTTTATTCACAACGATTGTGGAAAAATGAAAACCAAATGTGAATCTCCCAAAAACAATAGGGCATAACTCCTAAAAACTACTGAAAAAGTCTAAAAATACAGTAGAATAAACGTGAAATGTAAGCGAAAAATTAAATAGCCTAGAACAAATACAAGTCGGTAAAAAAGAGCTTACCTTAGCAATCCTTTCAAAAATTAGTTATTAATTTAATAGGTACAACCGATTAAATGAAGACTAAAACGATATGCGGTTTTTTTTGAAAATAGATAAAAATATCGTACATTGAAAGAAACACCAAACTCTTGAAATTACTCGTTTAGATACAGCATATGTCAACAGAAATAAAAAAAGAATTAGCTAACCTTGCCGCAAGTACCCGAGGAAGAAAACCCAAGGACGACCTAAGTGCACTTGCTCTTGGAAAAATACCACCACAAGCAAAAGAATTGGAAGAGGCCGTATTGGGTGCTATACTTCTAGAGAAAGATAAATTTCCAGATGTCATAGAAATACTAAATAGCCCCGAGTGCTTTTACGTAGACGCACACCAAAGAATTTACAGTGCCATCATGCGTCTGAGCGAAAAAGGCTATGCCATCGATTTGCTAACCGTGGCGGAAGAGCTCAAAAAAACAGATGAACTGGAGCTTGTAGGCGGACCCTACTTTTTAACAAAACTTACACACAGCGTAGTTTCGTCTGCGCACGTCATAGCGCACTCAAGAATTGTTTTAGAAAAATTTATTCAAAGAGAACTCATCAAAATTTGTTCGAAAATTATCAACTCCGCATATGAAGATAAATCGGACGTATTTGATATGCTCGACAAAGCAGAAACAGAATTCTTTGAAATAGGCAACAACTACCTCAGAAAAAACTACTCCAGCCTCCAAGATATATTGGTAGAAACAATGGAGCAAATACAAAAAGCAAGAGAAACACACGATGACATAACAGGCGTACCCTCGGGCTTTCCCTCTCTTGATGCTATCACCGCAGGTTGGCAACCAACAGACTTGATTATCCTTGCTGCCAGACCAGCAGTGGGTAAAACTGCCTTTGCCCTTAACCTTGCCATGAACGCAGCAATGGCTCCAGATAAAGCCCGTGGCGTTGCAGTATTCTCGCTTGAAATGGGTAGCACTCAGCTAGTAAAACGTATGCTAAGCGCCGTTACAGAGGTGAAACTCGAAAACATCACTCGTGGCCGCATGGAAGAATATGAGTTTAAACAACTCAACCAAAGAATGGACAAGCTAGCTAAAGCCCCTATTTTCTTAGACGACCAAGCCGGACTTAATATTTTTGAACTGCGTGCCAAATGTAGACGACTAAAAGCTAAAAACGACCTACAACTCATTATTATCGATTACTTGCAACTTATGCAAGGCCACGATAAAAGCGGAAATCGTGAACAAGAAATTTCTAAAATATCTAGAGAGCTAAAAGGACTTGCTAAAGAACTGGAAGTTCCCATTATTGCGCTATCTCAATTGAGTCGTGCAGTGGAAACCCGCTCGGGAGATAAAGGCAAAATACCTCAACTGTCAGACTTAAGAGAATCGGGCGCTATTGAGCAAGATGCAGATATGGTTATCTTCATTTACCGACCAGAATACCATGGTATTTCCAACGACGAAATGGGACAACCTATACCGGGAGAAACCCACATAAATATAGCCAAACACAGAAACGGCAGACTGGATAGCGTTAGACTAAAAGCCATGCTCGAATACCAAAAATTTGTAGAACTTGCAGACAATGATGGCGACTTTATAGGCGGTGGCTACAACCCCAATGCAGGCCTCAATACCTCCAGCTCAGCGGGCAGCAGCCTCATACTTAGCCAAGGATTTCAAACACTGCAATCTAAAGCTAATGGGATGAACTTTGATGAGGATGATGAATTTGGTACAAAACCAAATTCTGGTCTAAATAGATTTAATAAAAGTACAGATCCAGACGAAGAAGCACCATTTTTCTAATCCAACAGCATTCAGCAACATCTGCCATTTTTCAATAGTAAAGCAATATATCACATGAAACATGCCATTGCAAAAACCTTTTTTTTAATCCTTTTTGTTTGCCTCGGCTATACAACACAAGCGCAAGAATTTCCTTATAAACTTAAAGGATATTTGGGCGTAAAAGGTGGCGAATCGTTCACCTACGAGCTGCACCTCAAAGACTCTGCATTAGGATATGTGAACGGATATGCCTACACCTACCTCGCAGAAGGTAAAGACGTAAAAGCTACCATTGTGGGCCATTTAGACACCATCAACAAAACACTGAGCATCGAAGAAAAAAGCATTATACACAACAATGGCTTCACAAGTAAAGCGGTTATATGTCTTTTACAATCTACATTAAGCTACCAACCAGAGGAAGGAGTACTTTCGGGCAGACTAGGCACAAAAACTGCCGGCTCGGGTGCACTACCATGCAGTGACGGCTCCTTAACCTTCATCGATAAAGCTGCGCTACAAACGCTCTTTCATAGTAAAGCAATAAATACTCAACAGTTAGCTAAAACCCCTGCCGAAGCCTCAATACCCAAAAAAATAGCACTCAATCGAGATAGTTTTTTATTAGCCCAAAAAACTTCAGCAACACAAACCAACCCCAAACCCGCTCCAACACCTACATTAGCGCGCATTACAGAAGGAAAAGATAAATCGTATCAATGGAATTCTAATACTGTAAAAATTGAAGTGTGGGACGGAACCTCAGAAGATGGCGATAAAATAAACATTCTCCTAAACGGCAATACCGTACTAGCACAATACACCTTGCGTAATCAAAAACACAAATTCACGATTAACCTCGAAAACAACGAACTTAACGTCCTTCAAATAGAAGCCCTCAACATAGGTAGCGAACCGCCCAATACCGCCAATTTACGCATTTGGGACGGAGATATTTCATATGATATTATAGCACACAACCAACCAGAAAAGAAAGCAAACATAAAATTGATTCGTAGCTTAATACCCTAATAATGGCTATTTTTATCCCTCAAAAATTCCCGAACGCTGGCATCAAAATATTCATTTTTTGCTGTATGCTATTTTGGCTCGTTGCTGTATTTTTGCTTCACTTATTCCAACCCATACCTATATTTCGCTGGATCAACGCACAACACAGCACCGAATTAGACCAACTTTTTTCAATCATTACACGCATAGGTGAGTTTCCATTTATCCTCGTCTCTACACTATTATTGATTATAGTAGTACCCAAATATCGACAAACAAAATTTCTTTTCGTCACTGCCATATTCTGCAATGGCATACCTGCACTAATTAATTTAGCGCTAAAAAATTTATACAAAGAACCTCGACCACAGTTCTTTTTTAAAGAAACGGAATGGCTGCATCTATTACCCAATCAGCCAGAACAATACCATCTTAGTTTCCCTTCTGGACACACAGAGGGTGCCTTTGCTGCCGCCACCTTTATGGCATTAATTTTACCACAAAAAAACAAATGGTTGGCCGTACCGCTATTTATTATTGCACTCAGCACCGGATACTCTAGGATATACTTAGCACAACATTTTTTTCAAGATATTTTAGCCGGAAGTATGATAGGTACTATCTTCTGCTTGCTCACCTACGTTACTATTCAAAAATGGTGGGAGAAAGCACCGCCTCAAAGTTGGTAAGTCGTACTAAAATATCTAATTTTATTACTCTTTACATAAACAACAACACACTGCAAATATGGCTTTAGATAAAAATCAAATAGCAAAACGCATTGCGCAAGAATTAACAGATGGCATGTACGTCAACCTAGGGATAGGCATACCCACTTTAGTAGCCAATTATGTACCCAATGACATAGAAATAGAATTACAAAGCGAAAATGGCATGCTTGGCATAGGCCCCTTCCCAACAGAAGATGCCGTAGATGCAGACTTGATAAATGCGGGCAAACAAACCGTAACGCTGCGTACCGGCGGTAGCTATTTTGACAGTGCACTCAGCTTTGGCATGATTAGAGCAGGCAAAGTAGACCTCACCGTACTTGGCGCAATGGAAGTAGCCGAAAATGGCGATATTGCCAACTGGAAAGTGCCAGGCAAAATGGTAAAAGGAATGGGTGGCGCTATGGACTTAGTGGCTTCTGCAAAAAATATAATTGTAGCCATGCAACACACCGATAAAGCTGGAAATTCTAAATTGCTAACACGCTGTAGCCTACCCATAACAGGCCTGAAATGCGTTAAGAAAATAGTTTCCGACTTGGGAGTATTTGAAATCACACCCGATGGTTTTTTGTGCGTAGAATATGCACCGGGAGTAACTATAGATGAAATAAAGGCAAAAACCTCGGGAAAACTTACAATATCGCCCAATGTAAAAGAGATGCAAGTATAAAGCAGTCATGCCCTAATTTGTATTTCAAAACACTAATATTTACTAGAGATGTGCAATTGCGTAATGAATAGTTAAGCTTACAATTACCAAGCACATCTCTTGTATTTCAAAAACCATATGCAAGTCAACAAAAAATCCATTATCCAAACCATTTTCTTTGCTGTACTTGGCATTGCACTCGTAACTTGGCGCTACCAAACGCTAGAAGATGCAGACAAACAAGCCATGTTCGACGCTTTCGACTCGTTCAAATGGTCTTGGTCGATACCCATTATTCTCACAGGAATCCTCTCTCATTACGTGCGAGCCAAACGATGGGAGTTGCAATTCAAAGCGCTACAAATACCCTACAAAACATTCTATACTTTTAGCGCTGTGATGCTCGGTTATCTTACCAATATTTTTATACCTCGTTTGGGTGAGGTAAGCAAATGTAGTGTGATGGTAAAATACAATGGTGGCAACCTAGATAAGGTCATTGGCACCGTTATAGCAGAACGCCTTTGGGATACCATTTCCTTTGGCGTACTTACGCTACTAACTTTAGTTTTACAGTTCGACCTACTGATGCCCTATGCCTTGCAAATAGGCTCATCTATAGCAACAAGCCTAAAAACTACTGATGGCACCTGGATGACGGGAAAGCTGGCCTTACTAGTAATAGGCACCCTGCTTCTTTTGCTGCTAGCCATTTATATTTTTAAAAAATTAAAAAACTCTAAAGCTGCCCAATTCATTGAAGGAATGGCAAATGGCCTTAAAAGCATTTGGATGATTCCCAACAAAGCATTATTTCTTTTTTACACCATTGCACTATGGACATGCTATACCGCTATTGCCGTAATGGTATTTAAAGCTATTCCTGCCACTGCTCACTTACCCCTCCTAGCTGGATTAAGCATTATTACATTTGGCACCTTTGCAATGATAGTGCCCGCGCCGGGAGCAATAGCCTATCCGGTTATAGTAGCACCCATTTTACAACTTTATGGCACCTCTGCCGGAGTAGGGCAAGGCTATGGTTGGATCAATTGGGCTAATCAAAATATTGTAGTAATTCTCCTAGGCTTGATAGTAATGATACTATTACCCCTTTATAATACACGCCAAAATGATAAACAAGCTCGAAATCATTCAACATAAAATCACCCAACTCCCTACCCTGCAAAGATGGGTAAAGGAATGGCGCCTCAAAAGCCAAACCATTGTATTTACCAATGGATGCTTTGATATTTTACACAAAGGCCATATTAAAGTGCTTGCTAAAGCTGCCGAACACGGACAAAAACTTATCGTAGCCCTTAACACAGACGCTAGCGTCAAACGACTTAAAGGAAGCGATAGGCCACTCAACGCCGAAAACGACAGAGCCTTAGTAATAGCCGCATTACAATATGTGGATGCCGTAATCCTATTTGATGAAGATACCCCACAAAACCTCATCAACAGCATCGTGCCAGACGTACTCGTAAAGGGAGGCGACTATACTATAGACAAAATAATAGGCGCAGAGATCGTATTGCAAAACCAGGGTCAAGTAATTATTGTGCCAACAGAAGCAGGATATGCTACAACAAATATTATAAATAAAATAAAAAATCCTTAACTTAACCCAATGAAACGATCTTGTTTCTCGTCTAAAAAGGTATATAATCATGAAAATAACAAGCATTTACACAATCTTACTGGTAGCGCTTTCCACCTTAGCAATTAGCTGTACACCCAAAGCTGCCAAAACCAGCACATCTGGAGACGCCAATGCCGCCTACGAAACATTTGTAAACAAATACAATGCGCAGGCACTAGCAGAAGGCAAATCTTTAATGGAAAGCAATTGTAACAAGTGTCATAAGCTTAAACCTGCAGACAAGCACGCAGTTGCAAAATGGGATAGAATACTTGACAGAATGATACCTAAAGCAAAACTTAATACCGAAGACGGCAACAAAGTAAGAGCCTACATTTATAGCGTTGCACTTCAATAACATTTAATATATCAATCAAAATGAATCTAAAAACTAGTTTATTAATACTCGGCATAGCAGTAGCAGCCAGTGCCTGTAAGAAAAAAGAGGGCGACAACACCAAATTAGACCCTAACAACAACACCTCGATTGAAGGGTACATGTCTACCAAAGCAGGTTCATGGTGGCTTTATAACACGTCTGAAAGCAAAATATTAAAACGCACAGCTACCGGACTAACCAAAGAAAAAGATGGGTTTGTATACGATTTATACAAAATGGTAGATACCACCTCCTCTATGCAAGAGGAGATAGACGACTTTTTTGCAAAAAATGAAGAAAATTACATCTCATTATTAGACTTGGATGGTAGCCAAACCAACTACGTAAGGGCTATTATTTATAAGGAGAATGCACCCATAGGAAATACTTGGGAAAACACCCACACAATGTCCTACTCTGGCCTCAATTTCGATATACTCATCACGAGCGAAATCAAAGGCATCAATGAAACCAAAGTTATTAATGGCGTTACCTACGATTCGGTTTTTGTAACCTACAATAAATTACAAGGCCGTCAACTACCACTATTCCCATTGTGGCAAGATTGTGGCTATGTAGAATTATGGTTTAAACGCGGTGTAGGTATACTAAAAAGAGAATATGACATTAGCATATTAAATGTATTCAGCAGAACCTATCACGACGAAATACTATCGTACCACATAGCGCCATAGCACCTATTTTTTACTTCAACAGTGCCATAGAATATATCATCCTATGGCACTTTTTGTATTTAAGAGCCCATTGCAAACCCAAAAAAATATGGTCGGTCAAAAAAATATGCTGCAAGCTAAAAGCAAGTCAGAATAATTACAATCGATAAGCGTGTATACCCTATTTTTTGATTAAATTTGCCAATAAATTTAAACACTGAAATACTTATAAATATGGCAAGCCCAAGTTTTTACACTAGAATACAATCTGAACTGCAAGAAATAGATGCAGCGGGACTTTATAAAAAAGAAAGAATCATAGACTCTGTACAAGGTGCAGAAATTATAGTAAACGGCAAAACAGTATTAAACTTTTGTGCCAATAACTATTTGGGCCTATCTTCTCACCCAAAAGTAGTAGCAGCAGCCAAAGCAGGAATCGACCACCGTGGCTATGGCATGAGCTCCGTAAGATTTATTTGCGGTACACAAGATATTCACAAAGAGCTAGAGCAAAAATTAGCGAACTTTCTGGGTACAGAAGATACTATTCTTTATGTAGCCTGCTTTGATGCCAATGGTGGTGTGTTCGAGCCCTTATTAGGCGAAGAAGATATTATAATATCAGACGCGCTCAACCACGCTTCTATCATAGACGGTGTAAGACTCTGTAAGGCCAAAAGAGCAAGATATGCCCACAACGACCTAGAAGAACTTGAGCAAATACTCAAAGACAACCAAGACGCTCGCACGCGCTTCATTGTAACAGACTCGGTATTCTCCATGGATGGTACCATCGCGCAGCTGGATAAAATTTGTGATTTGGCCGATAAATATGATGCTATTGTAATGATAGACGAATCGCATTCATCTGGTTTTATGGGCAAAACCGGCAGAGGCGTTCACGAATTGTGCAACGTTATGGACAGAGTAGATATCATTACCGGTACGCTTGGCAAAGCCTTAGGTGGTGCATCGGGTGGTTTTACTTCAGGCAAAAAAGAAGTAATTGAAATGCTACGCCAACGTTCAAGACCCTATTTATTCTCCAACACGGTAGCTCCTTCTGTAGTGAGCGCTTCTATTGCTGTATTGGATATGATAAGCGAAACTACCGAGCTTAGAGATAAACTAGAAGAAAACACCTTATACTTCCGTCAAAAAATATCAGAAGCAGGCTTCGATATCAAACCAGGCACCCACCCTATAGTACCTATAATGCTTTATGATGCTGTGATAGCTCAAAAAATGGCTGCCAGAATGCTCGAAGAAGGCATTTATGTTATAGGCTTCTTCTTTCCGGTTGTACCTAAAGGGCAAGCCAGAATAAGGGTGCAGATATCTGCCGCGCACGACAAACAACACCTCGACAAAGCCATCGCCGCTTTTACTAAAGTAGGCAAAGAATTGGGTGTTATCCAATAATATACTAAACTTTACAACAACGATTACTTACCAACTTGGCTATAGAAGCCTCTTTTGTACAAGCAATATGCAGTTTAAAAGACACCCTCTAGCCAAGTTGTTTTTTTTTATATACCGATATCTAAAATGATGGAATATACACAATTGACGTTCAACAATCTCGACCCCTTTCAGCTAGAGGCATTGCAAGGATTATTGGGAGAGCAGCCTGAGATTATTGGCATAGAATTAGACAATAAATCCATCAGGGCATTCTGCCTAAATACAGCATTTGACGAGGTTGCTATCAACGAAATTTGTGATATATTGAAGGTAACGTATATAAGAGAAATTTTACCCGAAAAAAACTGGAATGAAAGCTGGGAAGCCAATTTTCAGCCTATAGCTATAGATGACTTCTGCTATATAAAAGCGCATTTTCACCCTGCCCCCTTAAATCCCTTTGAGTATGTATTAGAAATAACACCCAAAATGTCATTTGGCACCGGACATCATGCTACGACTAGGCTGGTTATACAGCGCATGCAGCAAGTAGATTTCCGCGAGAAATCCGTTTTTGACTTTGGCACAGGCACTGGCATACTTGCGATATTGGCCGAAAAACTAGGAGCAAAAAGTATCATCGCCTCCGATAACGACCCATGGAGCCTAGAAAACGCTATCGAAAACGTTCATAAAAACCATTGCACTCATACCGTCATTACTGGAAACGACTTAACCGAAATAACCCACAATACAACATTCGACGTAATTATAGCCAATATCAACAGGCACATCCTTTTGCAATATATGCCGCATCTGGCTAAAGCATTAGCTTCCCAAGGCACCTTGCTACTGAGTGGATTTCTGACAGATGACGTTCTGACACTGGAGGCAGCCTTACAAGCGAACCGTCTGCAAACGACCCACATAAGTATGCATGATAACTGGGTGTGTATAGAAGCTAAACACAAGTAATATACGGCACTATACACAAGCATATCACATAATACGCCGATTTAGAAACGAAAGTAAGCCAGGCCTTTTGCTAGGAGTTAGTAAATATTTCGCTTCTGTCTCAGCAGTCTATTTTACCATCTACTTTCTTTCCCAATACTCAAAAGTATAAGCATAATTATGCTTATTGTCGGACTCATTGTGCTCGCTAGACTTTAACTCCCAGTCTTTTTTAGAAAATTTTGGAAAAAATGCAGTACCGCCTTCTATATGGGTATGCACTCTGGTAAGGTATATGCCCTTGACTTGAGGCATCAATTGTTTGTATATCTCACCACCACCAATCACATATAGATCGGCAACATTATTTTCCTCTAAATATTGTAATGCATTTGTTATACTTGAAAACAACAAAACATCTTTTGGCATATCTTCGGGGCTTAGCTGCGTGGATATTACCAAGTGTTTTCTTCTTGGGAGTGGCTTCACAAATGTCTCCCAAGTTTTTCTGCCCATCAAAATGTAGTTATCTAAAGTAGTTGCTTTGAAATGCTTGAAATCATTAGGTAAATGCCAAGGAATATCGCTACCAACACCAATTACATCATTATCTGAAGCCGCTACTACACTGTATATGTTCATTCTGTTTTCTTTGATTTCTGCGAAAATAATAAAACATCGGCTAAACTAAGGTTATTCAAATACATTAACAGTATCTAAATACCATTCAAAAAACTTAACTTTACCCCTCCAAAAAAATTGGAACCCTACGCGTTCGTATAGAGCATACTTGGCACCATTGTATTATGAGGAAAAAAAAGAATACCGAACATTCTATACACACTTTAAAAGAAGCTATTAGTAACAACACTGATAGCAATGCAAATTTTGAGCTATTTTATCAAACTATTGCCTATTTACGGTCGAATACCGAAAGTATTGCAATATGGAAAATGGAATCTTTGCTCCATGAGCTCTCAAAAAGTGCCACTTTCAGACTAGGGCTACATAAAGTACTTTGCCATATTATCAATACCAAAGACCCTCAAACGATATTCACGCAAATAGGTATTGCCAAGGGTGGCACTTTTGTATCGGAAGTTATAAAAATCATCAAGCACAACATCATACCCGAGCTGCCACAAAAGCACTCGCTGGAATATGTGCTCGATACCGCGTTTTGCCAAAGAACAGACTATAAATGGGTAGAGGCAATCCCACTAGAATTGTGGATGAAGTTTTTTCAACTCATCTTTGAAGGTTATGACACACAGTTACCTGCATTGCACAAAAACCTCAATGATTCGCTTACTATTTTAGCATATAAGGTTACTACTTTTGGTTTGGAAGACACCTTTATGAGTAAAAAACTCAATCTTGAAGAAGGTATCAAAACACCATTTATCGACCTGAATGCGCGTATAATGTCTTTTGTGCACCTCCTCCGCAATGGAGAGAGCACCTCGCCCATATTAATACAAGCACAAGCAGATAAATGTAAAAATAAATTAGATGAATGCAGGCAATTTCTTAAAGATATTGAGCTAAATGTAGAAAAATATGGCACTAGTGTAGAGCAAACCTATATACTTCGACGCACTAATATCGAATTAGAACGCATACACTACTTAATCGATTTTTTGTGTGTACAGTCCAAGCAAGATATTTATAAAAACATCACACTTTTTTTAAAACAAACAATCAGGAGCCTCAATAAAAAGTACAGCCTCCATTATCTGTATAAATCCAATACCAATATGCTTGCCTATCAAATAGCTGAGCATAAAAGCGCCTCTGGCGAGCACTACATAACTACTACTAGACAAGAATACATTCGCTTTTTTAATGCTGCAGTGGCTGGCGGTGGCATTATCGTAGTTGCAGCACTCATTAAGGCATTACTTGCCAATTTAGACTTGGCTCCTTTTTGGCAATATTTTCTTTATAGCCTCAATTATGCTATTGCTTTCGTCACGCTCTTTATCACAGGCGCTACACTAGCTACCAAACAACCTGCAATGACGGCCTCTGCGCTGGCTAGCTCCCTAGATAACAGAAAAGGCACCGTAGATTATGAAAATTTCGGCATCACCTTCTCCAAAGTTTGGCGAAGCCAGTTTGCTTCTTTTGTAGGCAATTTAGTCATCGTGTTTCCACTTTGCTTCATACTCAGCTATGGCTTTGAAATGTTTACAGGCAGCAAGCTATTGGGCTCTGACGAAAACGCTTATGCCAACTTGATGCAGCAACACCCTACCAAAAGCCTGGCATGGCTGTATGCTTGTATCACTGGTGTATTTCTATTCCTATCGGGCATCATCACCGGATATGTAGATAATAAAGTAAAGTATAGCAATATTGGCAATAGAATTCACGAACACAGACAACTAAAAAAAATACTCAAACCGAAACAGCTACAGCGCTTTGCCAAATACACCCAAAAAAACCTAGGGGGCTATATTGGTAATATTTGCCTGGGCTTCTTCTTAGGATATGCCAAACTGATAGGCGATTTCTTTGGGATACCTTTTGATATTAGGCACATCACCATCTCTACAGCATATTACGGCTTCGGAGCTGAAACCCTGAGCCAACATCTCGTACTAGCAGACTATATTGGCATTACCATTGGCGTATTAGGAATAGGGTTTTTCAACTTTATGGTAAGCTTTGGATTGGCATTTTATGTTGCCATCAGCTCCAGAAACATTTCTGTAAGCCAAATACCCAAATTGTTGTACTATATTTTTAGAGTGTTTGTAAAATACCCACTCGACTTTATTTTCCCTCCCAAAAAACCAAGAAAAAAGGAAGATATTTTCAAACCAATTATACCCCCAAATTCCATCTAATGTTTGGTAGCAAATTTTTAGACAGTACGGTCTTTTTTATTGCACTCATAGGCACAATGGCAGCAGGAGTGTGTTACAATGGCTACAAGCCTTACTGGTTAGTAATAGCCATACTTGCCTACCTATTACTATTGGCAGCGGGCTGCTATTTTATAGGTATGAATTTTTATCTAAGGGCCTTAAATCGTATTCCTTTAATACAAATCAAATTCGACGAACAAAAGGGCATGACGATGACCGCAAGAAATAAAAATATTGTGCTTTCTTTTGATGATGGTCCACATCAATACCTTACTGCCCAAACACTAGATATTCTTAAACAGGAAAAAATTCCCGCACTTTTCTTTGTTATAGGCAAAAATATTGGCGGACAAGAACATTTGCTAAAAAGAATGATAGCCGAAGGACACCAAATTGGCAACCATTCCATGCATCATTTATCCAATTTCAGCATTCAAAAACCAACAATTATACAAGAAGAAATACAACAAACAAACCAACTCATAGAAGCAGCATCTGGCAAAAGTACACGCCTATTTAGGCCTCCTTTTGGCGTTACCAACCCCAGGGTAGCCAAGGGCATACAACTAGCCGAGATGAACTGCATTGGCTGGAACTTACGCAGCTATGATACTATTGCTAAAGACGAACAAAAACTAATGCAGTCTATAATAAAAAAAGTGCGTCCGGGCAGCATTATCCTGCTGCACGATACGCAACAAATCACAATCAATATGCTTCCAACGCTCATCCGAAAACTCAAAGAGCGTGGCTTTACCTTTACCACTATTTAATGCCTAGGGCCTGGGTTGAATAAACAAAGCCTTCAGCTCGCTGGCATCATCAGCTTTCATCTTACCTGCTAGTATCAAACGCAATTGTCTTCTCCTAAGCGCACCGTTATACTTTTCTATTTCAACGTCGGTCTCGGGCAGCAATTCTGGCACGATTCTTGGCCTTCCGTTGGCGCCTAGTGCTACAAAAGTCATGTAAGCTTCATTGCTCAAATACTTTTCTTTTGTCTGCAAATCTTCACCATACACTTTCAAGTATATCTCCATCGACGTCTTGAAAGCCCGCGTAACTTGAGCCTCAATGGTAAGTAGGTGACCCAGTTTTATAGGATTGGCAAAAGAAATATTATCTACCGATGCTGTTACTACCTGCGCATTACAGTGTTTCATCGACGACAAGCCTCCCGCTATATCCATCCAATACATCAATTTTCCACCCATTAAATTGCCCAAGGTATTGGTGTCATTTGGCAAAATCAGCTCACTCATTATTGTGTAGGATGCCGATGCTTTTTTACTGTCCATAAATTATCGCTAAAAATGTAGCAAAAGTAGGCTAAAGATTGTAAATCATGTATTGTTTTCTGGATATATTCCATCTAAGACCGCCATATCCCATTGCATTTTGTAGCACCGCATTAGTACTACTTTGATTATTAATGTAAGTAGCCCCCAACTCCAGAAAAAAGTTGACAAATAATTCATAGGCAATATTTCCGTTCAAATATATTCCCCGCAAGTCATTTTGATAATTGATCGTGTGATCTGGCGCCCAATGCTTGTATTGCATGCGCAAATCGTTTCCATTGTTGTAAAAATTCTGCCCTTCTTTTCTTGTATACCAACTCGCAGTGCCATCAATATAAAGCCTTGGAATGGGCTGATACCTAAGCTTAGCAATCAACTCTGTAAAGCCGGCACCCATAGCATGCGCTAATGGCTGATTAAAATGGGTGTGATTGGTTTTGCCGTCTCCCGACTGATACATATAGGGTGCTACATGATTAACCTCTAGCTGCACATCTACATTGGCCAAGCCAAAAACATCAAATGCTTGAGCACCCAACTGAGCAGCATATTTACTTTTATCTATGCTTCTATTGGCATTCCCAAATTGCAGCTCATCCAGCATCATTTGTCCGTACACTTGTAATCCTTTTATAGGCAGATACTTGAATTGAAAACCCAAACTAGTTTTCTGGCGAGCCTCGAGCGAACGCATTACGGTATTGAAAAATGGCAAAGGCACGAGTTGATGCACTTGTAATCTTTGCTGCCCATAGGTAGTATTTTCAAAAAAAGCAATATTCAATTTCCTCCCAATATTTGTGCTCAACTGGTGGAAACTGTTATATTTCTTTGGTAATCTTTCATCATTTCCCAAACCGGGAAAATCGCCTACTAATTCCTGATATAGATTATCTAACTGAAAACCTTTCCAATGCGTCGTCAAACGCAAAAAAGTACTGGCCGCGCCCTCATCAGATTGTATAAGACTCCTGATTCCATTACCTATAAACTGCTTATCGTACCCAAAAGAGAGCTGGGTGATTGAAGGTATCAAATCTACCGTAAAATACCCTCTACCCACAAAAGCATCGAAGTTTTGCTGATCGTTTACCCTATAGTAATCATTTCCCGGAAAGGACAAAAATTGCTGCTCCCATGCCAACACCTGCTCCATTGGACGCTCTTGCCGGTCTCCAAGCTGTGTGTAAAAACCTATCTTATTCCATATACGGCCTCTTACCTCCGCTCCTCTATAGTTGATGTATCTGGTTTGGCTGCGCTCATCGGCGCCTAATTGGGTATATAGAATAGGATTCACAACCACAAAAAAATCTTCATTATGGTGATGAAATAAATTTTCTCTTGTAGTATAAAAGTATTTGAACAAAGGCCGCCTAGTACGCGTAGCAGCATCTATCCCCGAGGCATCCTCTATCCACTCTCCATTTATACCTATCGCACGTTGTATCTGATAGTCTGTTACCCTATTGAAACTCGGTAGTTGGTTAAGATTGTCTTTAGAGGTGTATGTTTTATGAAAAAACGGAGCAAGTGTTTTCCTGTTAATGGGCATATTGCTGCCAGATTCGGTAGTATGCAACGCGCCTTGTTTCGATTCTATTTTCCTGTACCAATATGCTTCTTCGGAATGTAAAGGCACAAATGTACTTTGCGCATTTACTGAAATCCCCATAAGTATCATATAACTACAAATAGCGTATTGTTTCCAATTCATAAACTTATCAATAAAGTGGATAAAGTTATTCAAAATTATTTATATAAAAGAAATTATACAAAATGACAATAAGCTATTTACGGAGCATAGACGTTTCAAAACCTAGCATACCGCTTAATTTTTTAACAAGTTTTAATATCTTAGAAAAAAATCATTAAAACAACCTACACTTAAATAAAAATGGTATTTATTTTTTTAAAAAAACAAGACACTTTTCTGGATACACAACACAGGTCTTCAAAGTTTTAAAACGATAATTAATCTTCTCTAAAATTGCTACTCCTGCTTCACCACGTGAAGCACAGCTTTTTGCCCCGTCTCTGACTCCGTAAGCGCAAGTATGTACTGCCTGTTCGTCCATCTACTACTTTGCGTATGCAGTAGTGCATTGAGTGCTGCTATATCCCCTTCGCCCTTCAGTAAGGTCCTACCCAAAATATCCATTACTTCTAAATGGTAGCGCTGATTGTCATCGGCTGCTACCTTTAATTGAAAGGTTTGCGTAAACGGATTGGGATAAGCCTGTACACTACCCGACAAGCTGCTTTCCACTATGCCAATGCTCCTGTCTTGTG
>CAYSCJ010000018.1:0-50117 GCA_964429515.1 uncultured Taibaiella sp. | reverse complement strand
ACCATTGTGTTTACTAGCTCTATTTGCGTGTCAATACTTTTACCGGACAACAATATTTTAAAAGCTATTGTGAAAACACTGCAGCGCATTAATAGCCGCCCATATGCGTATACAAAAAAATACTGCTCCTATATTAAAAAACAGGAAGCAGTATTTCTCTTATTGCGTTAACACTAATGTCGACTAGCGTTGTATAAAACTAAAAGTTTACACTTTCAGGGGAAGGCGCCGCAGTTTTTTTAGCTCCACGCTTTATAAACTTATCTAAATCAAAATTCAAGCCCAGCTCTTGGTAAGCCCCCGCCGACCCATAGTGGGTTTGTCCGTAACGAACTTGCATTTTATTTAATTCTAAACTTAAGCCAAACGAGAAACCAGCCAAGCCCATTTTATCTGAAAAACCATTTTCTCTGCGTCGAATATGGCTGTAGGCAACGGTAGCTGTAACACGCTTTGCAATAATCAATTCTGCACCAAAATTCAAATGTCTAAATAGCTTATCTGCAAAATAACTTCGCTCTTCTTGTACCGTATCATTGTCAAAAACATTCTTCACTACATCGGCTGGATTATTGTATCGGATATCCCAACGATACAAATGGTGGGCAACTACAAACAAGCGCAACGGGACATTCTCTAGTTGCTTAGTAATACCAAGCTGCAAATCGAAAGGCAAAGGTTCTGCGGCATTATTAGGGTTGTATTTTTTAAGTACCACACCAATATTTTTAGCTACCAAACCGACGGTTAGTTTATTAGTAGTATCGATATACGCTACACCAAAATCTGCCAACAGTGCCATTCCCGACACGCCCGCTAACATAGAGTTGGCAAGCCTTAAGTTTGCACCATACCTCCAGTTGCCTTTATAAGCACGAGAGGCAGAAAATGTAATGGCATTATCGGTAGCATAAGCTGTGCCCATTTCAATACCATGTTCGTCTATTTGTCGGATATTGCCGTAGTTGATGTATTGCACGCCAACTCCAAAATCTGTTTTTAAGGATTTGGAATGAAAGCCGTATTGCGTATTAATGATGCCAATATTGGCATAAAAAATATTGTAGTTTGCCGATAGTTGGTTGTGCATTAATGGCCGCAGCAAAGCAGGATTTTGCCATGCTAAAGACACATTTCTATCTGGATTTGCTGGAGCATAGCCACCCAAGGCGCTTACGTAAGGGCTGTTGCTCATACGCAAGTATTCAAATGCACGCTGACCACCAGTTACTTGCGCCAAAGCTTCACTTGTCATACCTACTATCAACAACAATATGCCTATAAATCCATTTTTTTTCCGCATGACTATCTTAACGCTTTAGATGGCAAAAATCTTATCTTGACAAGGATAAAAAATTATTGAGCACCGTACATATCGGTCATCAATTGTTCACTAACGCCCGTAAAGGAGTATCCGCCATCATGAAACAGGTTTTGCATAGTTACCATTCTCGTTAAATCGGAGAACATCATTACACAATAATTTGCACAATCTTCTGAAGAGGCATTACCTAAAGGAGACATTTTTTCGGCAAAATCAAAGAAACCATTAAAACCCGATACGCCCGAACCCGCAGTAGTAACCGTAGGCGACTGAGATATCGTATTTACACGCACCTTTTTCTTAAATCCATATTGATAACCAAAACTACGTGCGATGCTCTCCAAAAGCGCTTTGGCATCGGCCATATCGTTATATCCGGGGAAAGTTCGTTGAGCTGCAATATAGCTTAATGCCAATACAGAGCCCCATTCATTGATAGCATCTAGTTTAAGGGCTGTCTGCATCACCTTATGAAACGACATTGCTGAGATGTCTAATGTTTTTAGAAAATTGTCGTAGTTTGTTTCTGTATAAGCAAAACCCTTTCTAACGTTTGGAGACATACCTATTGAGTGCAAAACAAAATCTACCTTACCTCCAAAATGCGTCATTGCTTGCTGAAATAGCGCTTCTAAATCTTCCAGTTTTGTAGCATCTGCCCCAATTACCGGCGCATTTTTACATGCTACAGACAACTCATTTATTTTCCCCATTCTCAATGCTACAGGAGCATTAGACAATACTATTTGAGCGCCTTGCTCTACTGCTTTTAATGCCACTTGCCATGCTATAGAACGCTCGTCTAAAGCACCAAAAATAATTCCTTTTTTACCTGCTAATAATTGATTTGCCATAGTTCGCAATTTTAATCCGTAAAGATAACAAAATAATTCTGTTTGTGTCTATTTTGTAACTTTGCTACTATGGAAATAATAAGCAAATGGACGGAAGCGGATGTGTGGCAATGGCTTGAAGAAGTGGCCGACCCTGAAGTGCCCGTACTGACAATTATCGACTTAGGTATTGTTAGGGCTATCGACACCGATGGCCAAAGCTCTGTGGAAGTCACCATCACGCCTACCTACTCTGGATGCCCAGCGATGGACCTTATTAGTATGCAAATAAGAATGGTGTTGCGTTTTAAAGGGGTAAAAGAAGCAAGGATAAAATTTGCCCTAGAGCCCGCATGGACTACCGACTGGATGACAGAACATGGTAAAGAAAAGCTAAAAGCCTATGGCATAGCACCCCCTATTAGAAGAGCCAACAAAGAACTGGGCTACTTTGAGAACGATATTGTGCCCTGCCCAAAATGTGATTCAAATGACACGACATTGATAAGCCAATTTGGCGCAACAAGCTGTAAATCAATGTACAAATGTAATGCTTGCCTTGAGCCATTTGAGCATTTTAAATGCCATTAAAATGTAATACTTCTGTAATTCCTTCCCAAAAGCTAGGTAAAAGCAATAATCTTTTTATCTTTGTAGACAATTTATTTAAAGAGTAACTATGGAATTTATTGTCTTTTTGACATTAGCATATTTAATTGGGTCTGTCCCAACGGCCGTTTTGGTGAGCAAGTATAAGTTTGGTATAGACATCAGAGAGCATGGTAGCGGTAATGCTGGAGCTACAAATACATTTAGAATATTAGGTAAAAAAGCAGGTATTTTTGTAATGCTTGTTGATATGTTAAAAGGTGTCATTGCCGTGAATTTGGCACATCTTTCATCCCTAGACTGGTATTTTCAAACAGAACAAGTAGTAAACCTCCAAATAGGCTTGGGCCTATGTGCTATCTTAGGTCATATCTTTCCAATTTGGGCAGGATTTCGTGGAGGAAAAGGCGTTGCTACTTTGTTTGGTATGATTTTAGGCATACATCCCGAAGTGGCACTGGTTTTGGCTGTTGTGTTCGTTGCGATATTATTTCTTACAAAATATGTATCCCTCAGTTCAATCATAGCAAGTGTTTCTTTCCCTATTTTATTGTTTTTCTTTTTTGCCGGACAAGAACCCTCTTATAAAATCTTCGCTATAGCTACAGCATGCCTGGTAGTATTAACCCATCATAAAAATATTGGTAGGTTACTCAATGGTAATGAAAGCAAAGTACGTTTAAATAAAAAACAGATTCATTAGTCATCAAAAGGCCAATGATACTTTTTATCACCATTGTTATCATAGCAAAAATACTGAAGTAGCAACATAAAAGCCGATTCGAGCCCGAAACACGTTTCGGTAGGTCAAACAATATTTTTTTGTTCTATAACAATAAACTCTAACAAGAATGAGTCAAGAAACAGCTGCTGCCTTTGCCACCCATAAGGACTCCCCAAAGCCTCATTCCAAGGTCACTATTTTTTTTGCCAATCTAATATCCTGGATTCTCCATCCAATATTCATGCCCATCATCATTGCGGTGGTGTTATATTTGCTAACAAAAAATAGTTTTGCCGGTTTTGAAAACAAATATTTATATCAGTTATTAGGCACTACTTTTTTAAATACCGTATTTTTCCCTCTATTTGCTACCTTCTTAATGCACAAATTGGGATTTGTCGCCGACATTAAAATGCCTACCACCAAGGCCAGAATTATGCCACTAATGGCTTCGATGATTTTTTACTTCTGGATATATCAGGTGTATAAAAACTTTGGCCAACACGAACAAATTGCAGACCAAGCTTTGTATATCTTTAAGATATTCTTTTTGGGTAATTTCTTTGCAATTATTGGCGTATTTCTAGTCAATATCTTTACCAAAATAAGTATGCATACCGCAGCGGCGGGAGGTGCAGTAGCTATTTTAATCATTTTGGCATGGATTGGCAAAGTAAACATTATTGTAGTATTGCTCTTATCTCTATTTGTAGCTGGAATTATTGGCACTGCACGAATGGTTTTAAATCAGCATAACCAACTCCAAATATGGCTAGGCTATTTCGTTGGAGCGGTGGCAATGCTGATAGCATACTGGCTGTGGACATAATAAAAAAAAACACCTCTCTGTATACAATACCCTACCCTGCAGAAAAAAATATTGCATGCCAACTATAACGCTCAAAACCCAAAACCTTCTTGTAAAAAAACTATGCAGCTACATTTTGCCTATAAAGCTGCAAGAGTTTAGCAGCGTTAACCACCATAACATTTGTATTTACTTGCAAAATGGACAGTTTCAGCTTACATACAATAACGCCATCTATTCTTTTGGAAACAAATACAAGCCATTTACCGAAGTATTTTCACAAATTGAACCTACTCTACTAGCTTCGAAAGAAAAAGTACTGATACTTGGTGCTGGCCTCGGAAGTATCCCACAAATACTGCAAGAGCAATACAAAGCACAAGCCAGGCATTTTACCATCGTAGATACCGACCAACAAATACTTGAACTTTGCGAGCAATTGCTAATACACCTAGGCATTGATAGCGCTAGCTACCATATTATGGATGCAGCCAAATTTGTAGCCACAACAAATGATAAATTTGACTTGATTTGCGTAGATGTTTTTACGGACATTGAAGTGCCAGCCGCATGCACCACTTTGGCATTTTGCAAGCATTTAGAGCGCATCCTACATCCAAATGGAATATTGGTTTTCAATTACATTCCGCCTTTAAATGCAGACAGCAATACCCTAGAAGCGAATTTAAAAAAGTGCTTTAGTAATTTAACGCGCCACCAATATAGAAGAAATCTGCTTTATTACAGTAGTAAGCAACCAAATGCCTGAAGTGGCTTAAACGAAAAATGCAGCAAAACTTTTCATTTTGCTGCATCAATAGATAATATATAAGGCTATTAAATACCTACGATTAAAGGCATAAGTAATTGAAGCAAATCTTCTTCAGGATTGGCAGTGGCCGGACGATAAATACCTGCTCTAGAAGGCGTGCTCAATTCCAATTTCACTTCATCTGTTGTAAGATTCGAAAGCATTTCTACTAGAAGTTTAGCATTAAAAGCTATTTTTATATCTTCCCCTTGGTATTGACAATTCAACTCTTCCTTACCTTCATAAGAGAAATCGACATCTTGTGCACTGATACTAATAGCATTGCCAGTAATATTCAATACTACTTGACTCGTATTTTTATTGGCAAAAACGCTAACACGTTTTAAACTGCTTATTAAATCTGTTCTATTTATAATTAAATGGAATGGATTATCTTGAGGAATAACAGACTTATAAGGAGGGAATTTAGCATCTATTAAACGGCAGCTTAAGCTCAACCTGTCATTTTTAACGAATAAGTGACTGTTATTGAAAAATATTTCTAATTCAGAATCGTCTGAAGGAATGATATTTTTCAATTGCTGTAAAGGCTTTCTGGGTACGATAAAACCTTTTTCAAATTTACTTTTTATATCAGTTCTGGTAAGTTTCACTAGTCTTTGTGCGTCTGTAGCTACAAAGGAAGTTTGCTCAGGACTGAATTCAAAGAACACACCCGTCATCGCAGGACGCAGGGTATCTGAACTTGTAGCGTAAATGGTGGATGCAATAGCATCTTGCAATACATTAGACGCAATAGCAACACTTACGGTTTCATCAGCTTGAGGCTCTTTAGGGTACTCATCTGCTTTCTCTCCACCGATTTTGTATTTACCTGTATTGCTTGAAATATCTAAAGTAAGCTCGGCTTGATTAATGCTAAACTTAACAGGCTGTTCTGGAAGGTTCTTTAAATAATCTAAAAGTATTCTAGAAGGCACACAGATTTTTACTTTACCTGTCGAGGCATCATCTACTTGCACCTCTAGCTTCACCTTAATCATGGTTTCTAAATCGCTACCGGTGAGGGTGAGTACATTGCCATCTAATTCAAATAAAAAGTCTTCTAAGATGGGCAACACTACATTGCTACTTATAATACCTCCAACTATTTGTAAATTTTTTAGCAATACGGAAGAAGAGACTATGAAATGCATAAGAATTGAGTATATATTTTAGGATTAGCAAAGATAATATATTCAATCGATAAAAACTATGATTAAGTGGATTGATAGACAATAAAAAAATCTCAGGTTTTTTTTGGAAGTAAGCTAGCCACTTGTTACCTTTGCGTTCCATCTAAAAACAAGTATTAGCCTAGTTGTTAAGAAATTGTTTGAATAGATGGCGTTATTACATTAGTTTGTAAGGTGCGGTAGCTCAGTAGGTAGAGCAATGGACTGAAAATCCATGTGTCGCCGGTTCGATCCCGGCCCACACCACCAAAGTGAATCAAGGTGCGGTAGCTCAGTAGGTAGAGCAATGGACTGAAAATCCATGTGTCGCCGGTTCGATCCCGGCTCACACCACGCTTTAAAGTCTTGCCTCAGGGTAGGGCTTTTTTTTATGTGCATAACAAGCAAAATACTGAGCGACGCCTGCTTGGACATGCTGCATGAAAGGAGCCACTCCTCACACCTATCGTCTATGCAAGGCTAGGGTGTAAAAAGTGGCTCATAAAAAAAGGTTGTAATTTTTTAAGATTACAACCCAAGATAGAAATTTTATATACTGTCGCTAAATGCTTATATTTTCTATTTTGAATTGTATTACGCCTGCTGGCACTTTAATATCTGCAATTTCACCCACTGTCTTGCCAAGCAATCCTTTTGCTATTGGAGACCCTGAGGATATCTTGCCTTGTTTCAAATCGGCTTCTGTTTCCGATACTATCTGATACTCCATAGATTTTTTTGTCTTCATATTCATAACCCTAACCTTACTAAGTATTGAAACTTTAGAAGTATCTATATTTTTAGTATCTATAATTCTAGAAGTCATGATTACTTGTTCTAATTGGGCAATTTTTGCCTCATGCATCCCCTGCGCTTCTTTTGCCGCATCGTACTCTGCATTCTCTTTCAAGTCCCCTTTTTCACGTGCTTCTGCTATTGCCGCTGCTATTGCTGCCCTTCCCGATGTCTTCAATACATTTAGCTCTTCTTGCATTGCAGCCAAAGTTTCCTTGGTTACATAATTTACTGACATAACATTAAAAAATTTTGTTAATAATTAATTATAAAAAAAGAAACACAACACATTTTTCTATGAATACACGGAAAAATGTGCTGCGCCTCTACTACAAAGATAATAAATTAAAAAGAAAATTCCTAATAAAAGAAATTGTGGCAACAAAACCAATTAAGGCTTGTAACCTTGTGCTTTAAAATCTTCTACTTTACTTGCTATAGTAGCATCTGAAAGTGCAAATACTCTAGCACATAAAACTGCTGCATTTCTAGCACCTGCTTTACCTACCGCTAAAGTACCTACTGGCAAACCTGCTGGCATTTGCACGATTGAGTATAGTGCATCTATACCTCCAGGCAATCCGCCATCTAACGGCACACCAAATACAGGAAGTGAAGTGTAAGCAGCACAAACTCCAGGTAGCGCTGCCGCCATGCCTGCTGCTGCTATCACTGCACCATAACCGTTAGATTTGGCATTTACCATGTGCTCTTTTACTAAATCAGGATTTCTGTGGGCTGATGCTACTATTAAGTCTGATTCAATTCCGAACCAACTTAACCATTTTTGACTTTCTTGCATTACTGGCTCATCAGTTACAGAGCCCATGATGATTAGTACTTTCATAAAATAAAAAGATTTGAGTGATGTATTTGGCATGCAAAAATATATCACAATAATTTAATTACCACAATATTCTTCTAAATTTGCAAGAGAAAATTTAAAAAAAAATGATGAACCAATCTCTTGAAGGAAAAGTAGTGCTAATTACAGGCGCTTCTATGGGCATAGGCCTAGCAATTGCGCAAGAATGCCTTAAAAGAGGTGGGAAAGTAGCAGTCTGTGCTCGAAACCTAGAAACCCTGCATCAAGCGTACAAAAATGTACCTGATACGCATATTTTTAAATTCCAACTAGATGTTGCTGTCGAAAAAGATTGCTACGCCTTTGTGGCTCAAACAGTTAATAAATTTGGCAAAATTGATACCCTAATAAATAACGCTGGAATGAGCATGCGTGCGCTCTTTGAAGATTTAGACCTTAAAGTACTCAAAAACCTCATGGACGTAAACTTTTGGGGCACCGTATATATGTGTAAGGCAGCACTTCCTTACATAAAAAAATCCAAAGGCGTTATATTGGGCGTTAGCTCTATCGCTGGCTATCGAGGATTGCCGGGCAGAACGGGCTACTCTAGCTCAAAATATGCACTGCAAGGTTTTTTGGAATCACTAAGAACAGAATTACTTCGCACGGGCGTGCACGTCATGTGGGTGTGCCCCGGCTATACCACTTCCAATATTAGAAACACTGCACTCGGACAGGATGGACAATCTATTAAAGAAACTAATATGGATGAAAGCAAAATGATGAGCCCCGAAACTTGTGCCAATATCATTATAAATGGTGTAGAGAAAAGAAAACGCACGATCATAATGACCACTCAAGGAAAAATGACCGTTTGGGTAAACAAACTTTTTGGCGGACTGGCAGACAAACTCGTGTACAAACATTATTTGAAAGAAGGCGATTTAAAACTACCTCATTAATTCCAACCTACATATCTTTACGTTTGATAAAACTAGAACACATTATTTATAAAGACTTTAATAATATTTTTTTGCGTCTTTTATAAATACTACATTCCCGCATAATTGGTGCTAACCTTTTGGCGCTGTAGTGTACAAACTTAAGCAAGATGCATCAAGGCGTTGTTTCGTCGATTATTGAACACAAGCCGCTTGTATTTTAATAAGCCACCTTGTTTATAAATGCCCATCGACACTAAACTAAAACCATTTTTAAAAATTGAATTCACCTATACACCATCATGATATAGTAATACTTGGAGCAGGCCTTAGTGGTCTGCTGTGTGGTGCAATACTTTCCAAGAATGGATATAATGTAGGTATTGTAGAACAACACAAACAATTAGGTGGCTGCTTACAGGCCTTTGCTTTTAAAAAACACCTCTTTGATAGCTGTGTACACTATATCGGCGGACTAAATGAAGGCAATAATTTATATAAAATTCTCAATTACCTAGAGGTGTTTCCGTCTTTAGAATTGATGCCTTTTAGCCAATCGTGTTTTGATGCAATTATTTTGGCAAACGACCCTACTACTTATAAACTAGCACAAGGATATGACGCTTTTGAACAACAACTAGTGCAGCAATTCCCCACCGAGGCAGATGGCATCAAAAATTATATTAAACACATAAAAGCTACCACGCTAAAATTCCCTTTATACCACCTTAAAAATGGCGATGCGCAAGAAAAGCTAGGTATCCTTGGCGAGTCCTTATCGAGCGTATTAGACCAATACTTTGTAAGCGATACTATAAAACAAGTTTTGACGGGTAATAGCTTACTGTACGCAGGCGATAGCAACAGCACACCCTTCTATGTTCATGCATTGGTGCTTAATAGCTATATTGAAGGATGCTATAAGATAAAAGGAAGCAGCGCCCAAATAGCGAAGGCACTAAGCAAAACCATTTCCAAGTACGGTGGCACCATTTATAAAAAGGAAAAAATAACACAGATACGTGAATTGGACTCTGAAAAAATAGCCATCACCACTGCCAACAATACTTGTTTTATTGGAGATAAATGTATCAGCAGCATTCATCCCAAAAAAACATTAGAGTTGCTACAATCTCCGAAAATCAAAAGAGCATTTCATAACCGAATAGCCAATGTGAGCAATTCTATAAGTAGCTTTATGGTTAATTGTATATTGAGCCCCCAAAAGGTAGCTTATCCGCACCATAACACCTACTACAATGCACAGCACCCCCTAGACATCATAAAAAACATTGACAACAATTGGCCAAATAATTATGCACTATATTACACAGAAGATACCAACAACCCAGGTTTTGCAGCTTCTGTCTCGATATTAACTTATATGAAGTTTGAATCGTTTAGCGAGTACCAAAATAGCTACAACACGGCCACTATACAACAAAACAGACCTGAGCCGTATATGGCCTATAAACGTGAAAAAGCCAAGCAGCTAGTCAACAAGGTAGCAGAAAGATTTCCAGAAATAAGCATGCACCTCACAGACATGCAAATTGCTACACCACTCACTTTTAGAGATTACATGGGCACCGACGATGGTAGTATATATGGCATGATAGCCAATTACAATCAGCCAATGGCTAGTATGGTACCAACGCAGACCAAGATACCCAACCTACTGTTTTCTGGCCAAAATATTAATATACACGGCGTATTGGGCGTTAGCATTACCGCCTTGGCTACCTGTGGGCATATTGTAGGACTGGATGCGCTATTAGCTAAATTTGAATGAAGTTTGAAGCTCTGCTTTCCTGGCCCAAAAAAGCAACAGTAAGCCAACAATAAAGAAACTAGTGAGTACAAAAATTGACTGCCTCATATCGCCAGTTAAATGCTCTACTAAGGCAAAACTGAACATGCCTATCACTATTGCCACTTTCTCCGTAACATCATAAAAACTAAAGTATGAAGTAGTATCGAGTGTATCTTGTGGAATAAGTTGAGAGTAGGTACTTCTGCTCATACTTTGTATGCCCCCCATCACCAATCCTACAAAAACCGACAATAAGTAAAAACCTTCTATTTGCCGTGTAAAAAAAGCTGCTACGCAAATTCCTATCCAAACTATAACGGTGGCCATTAAAACCCTGATATTACCAAATTTACTTGCCAACCTAGACAAAATTGTAGCTCCCCCAATTGCTACCAATTGTATCAACAAAATAGCAATAACCAAATCATCCGTTCCGAGCGGTACCTCCTTAAGGTTTTCGTCGAGCTTTACTACTTCCTTTTTTCCAAATTCCGCAGCAGCAAGCATGATTGTTTGTACCCCCATATTGTAAAAGAAAAAAGCATACAAATAGCGTTTTAATAAAACCCTACCTTTTATATCTTGCCACACTAGCTTCAACTCTTTAAAGCCCTTTGTAAATATGTGTTGCCGATTATTCCCCTCTAAAGACACCCTTGCTTGACCCCTCGGAAGGCCTTTTAAAGATATTTGGGTAAAAACCAACCACCAAATACCCACCAATAAAAAAGACAATCGCGGCCCAAACGTATCATCCTCAAATCCATAAAACAAAAAACCCAAACATATCAACTGCAACAATACACTGCCAATATAGCCATATGCAAATCCTTTGGCACTAAGTTTATTCTGTTCGTGCGGCAAAGCAATTTCGGGCAAATATGCATTGTAAAACACCAAACTACCACAGTACCCCAAAGCCGCAAGCATAGACAGTAAAATACCCAACTCTATTTGTCCCGGCCTGAAGAAAAACAAACCCATGCAGGAAAAAGAACCAATCATACTAAAAAGCTGCATATAAAATGCTTTATTGCCCTTGATATCAGCAATAGAAGACAAGATAGGCGACAACACAGCAATCACTAAATAAGCTAATGCAATAGAATAATTTAATAAAGAACTATTGATAATTTCCCATCCAAAGAAAGAAACCTTATCAAAACCATCCTCTGCAGTTGTAATAGCAATATAATAGGCAGGAAAAATAGTAGAAGTAATTACTAAATTATATGCCGAATTGGCCCAATCATAAATGCACCAAGATGTTTGAATATTTCTAGAACGAACCATATAGGAGGTGATGAATAATATTTTCAACAAATGTAATTATTCTATAGAAGCATAAAATGCTATAACCTACAATTTAATGCAGCAAGGCTATTTTCTGGCATTAATCAAGCAATAATTTAAGCCTACATCAAGCAGGAAACAGAAAAAAGTAAGCAAAAGAAGTTTAGTTTTATTAAATTTGTTGCTTTAACACTAATATAATGAAAAAATACACTTTACTTGCCGCAACTGCTTTAAGCTTCTTATTGATATCTTGCAACAACGACAGCGAAGCAACTGACAATACTACAAACGCAACTGTGGACGCCGCAGTAAGCGCAACCGACTTGACACCCACTCTTGAAGATAGCTCAAGCATGAACACAAATGGAGTTTCTGTAGATATGGGCACCCCGACAAGCGCACCAGCTGCAAATGGCGAAAATCCGTATGCAAACCTCAAGGGTAACAATCCAGCACATGGCCAACCCAACCATCGCTGCGACATTCCTGAAGGCGCACCACTTAACTCGCCTCCAGGTGCTAACCCCGCACCTCAAGCTTCGGCAGCACCTGCTCCCGCTAGCCCTAAGCCCACAATTGTACCATCATCCAATAGTCCACAAATGCCTACGTCACCAAGCCAAACTACGGCTCCAGGTTTTTCGGGCAAACCAAACCCTGCTCACGGACAGCCCGGACATAGATGTGATATTCAAGAAGGTGCTATTTTGCCTTAACAACTAATAAGCAGCGCTGTTGAAGTTAGAATCGATAACACAATCCAATACAGCAATTTTTTTAACCTTTATAAACCGCAATATCATGAAGGAACTATTTAAAAAAGCACTTCTTGTAGTGTTATTATTCGCTTTGCTTCCTACAGCTACTACATGGGCTCAAGAATGCAACAAATGTGTATCTAAAAATGCCTCAATCACATTTTTGGGTATCGACTATACCTTTCTCAACTTTGGGGAAACTTTAGATGAATCTGAAGAAAAAATAATTGAGGTATATATTCCGGCTTGGAATAATATGTTTGAGGTAGAGCAGAAGAAGTATGATGTAGCCAAAAGCTTTAACCTTACGAACCTTAGCTACAATATAGATTTTTTTAAAGCACAAAATGCAAAAATAAAAAACATTAAAGGGCCGCGCAAACAAGCTATAACAGATGCCACCATCAAGAACCATGTGAATAGCTTGAATTTCAAAGGAATTACTTCCGACTATGCTCTTTTCTTTGTAGCCACAGACTATAGTAAAGCTGCTGTAAATGCTACACATTATTTTGTAATTTATGACTTAAAATCTAAAAAAACTTTAGTACTCTCGCCAATAGACACCAAGCCAGGTGGCTTTGGTTTCAGAAACTATTGGGCTGCTAGTTTTTATAACATTCTAAAATCTGGCAAAAAAATAACCAAAGATTGGATACAATAATAAAATACCAATTAAGCATAAAACAAAGAGGCAACCCGTGGGTTGCCTCTTTGTTTTATGATACTACCAAAATATATAAGCATTGCTTTAAGCACTATAACAGGGCTTATAAATGACCAGCATTAAAAATGCATATTTGTAATACTAGGGTGTACGCGTAAGCACAAATACTGGTTTGCCGCTATACGAGCGTAGTGTAGGGTGCTTGTGTGCCGTAGTGCCATCATACCAAACGTTTGTGAAAGGAGTGTGGCAACGACAATCATCTTGTACTGCAATATCATATTCGGGAATAAACGAAGCTTGTATCAACAGTGTGTCTATATCTCCATCGGGGTATTCTACATACCATTCTCTGAGTGTATTGGGATTCATAAAAGCAGAATAACCAGTCCAGCTTCCCTGTTTTACCCCAGCAGCAATTAAATGGGGTTCCATATACAAAGGGTCTTGTATGTGTTCGCGATAATGGTACAATGTATCGGGATGTTCATAGTATTTAATGCCATCCTTAATATAATACAGTTTTAAGCTGTCTCGTATGTGCTTGGGCAATACAGAATCGTTCTCTTGTATCAAAAAATAAAAAACATTTGGACCTAGAAATGCTTCTCCATGTTCTTCTAGATGTATCCAAGGCTCTTTTTTAGTGCAAGAAAACACTAACAGCGTGGCCACTATACCTATACTTGTGATTAATAAGTTCTTCATAAGTTATACAATTTAGGGTCTTATTGAGGAAAAAGATATTTAATAAATTTTCTGTTCTGAAGATAAGCGTATTCACCTTGCCACTGTGGGCGTATCTCAGATTCAAGATAGTAGATATTGAATTGAGAATCATCATGTCCCCAATTAATACTGAAGTACGTAATTCTTTCACAAGTAGTTCCGTAGGAAAAATAACCATCTATTAGCCATGTCCAATATCTGTATTGAGTCATCGTGCCTATTTGCACTTCTCTTCTTAGGCCCCAAAAGTTTCTCCTTGTTGCATATATCGGAGTAGTAACGTCTGTCATTCCTCCCATAGGCACTATTCTATCAACATCTAGCTCATCAAAAATTTCCAGTCTGCTACTAGGCGAATAAGGATTTGCTAAGCCTCCCGATACTCTAGAAGCATTTGAGTTGGGCAACAAGATAGTAGTTGAATTGTACATGTAGTTTGGGGCCAAACGCCCTGCTATTACTTGAGCCATATCGGAACTTACCAAAAAAGAGTCAAGTAAACTACTATCTGTAGATATAGTTGTTGCTAAAGGCAACAATGGGGTGTTATTTTCAAGCATACTTTTTTTACACGCCCCCCAAAACAAGGATGAGTAATGGAAGCGCTAAGCCAAGTCTACTTGTCACTTTAAATGCTGTAGTGTGATTTTTTATTTTCATTAATTATAGTTTATTTATAAATATAATAAAAACTTGTTATTAAACAAAAATATTCTAAATCATTTAGAAAGAGCGATTAGTGCATCTAGCTGCGCATATCAGGCACCCATCTAGACCAGACAACAATTTTCCGCTACCAAGAAATCGGAGCTTTTCCATGCTGCACCAAATATGCATTGGCTTTACCAAAATGCCTATTACCAAACCAATAACCCCTGTTGGCACTTAGTGGAGACGGATGCCCCGACACGAGTATACAATGTTTATCAGCATCTATCAACGAACGCTTTTTTTGTGCATCGCCACCCCAAAGTAAAAATACTACATGCTCACACTTCGTAGAAATTACTTGAATCACAGCATCTGTAAAAAACTCCCAGCCTTTATTGGCATGGCTTTTGGGTCGGCCTGCTGCAACCGATAGCACCGTATTGAGTAACAAAACACCCTGCGATGCCCAACCCGATAGGTCGCCAGTGAAGGGAATAGGCTTGCCTTCACTTTGCTCAAGCTCTTTGAAAATATTTACTAATGATGGAGGCAGCAAAACGCCAGGATAAACCGAAAAAGCTAAACCATTGGCTTGGCCTGGCCCATGGTAAGGATCTTGACCCAAAATAACCACCTTTATTTCCGAAAAATCACAATATTGAAATGCCGCCAATATCTTCTCCCTGCTAGGATAACACACCTCATCCCTATAAGCACGCTCTACAAACTCCCTTAGCGAGGTAAGCTCTGGCCTCATTAGCACCTCAGCAAGTGCGCTGCGCCACGACGCTGGCAAAAATTCAAACATAATTTTAATATTGATGAATTACTAAACACTACATTACACGAAGATAAAACAAAGACAACTGATGTGTGCGTCCTTACTATTGCCTTGCTAAGAAACTATTACCTATTTCAAAACAGGAAAAATGCTATTAAAAACGAGCGTCGCCACTAGATTATTACACCATGCCTCGCTAATTGCAAACAAGGACACAAACATTATTTTATACAAGCCATGGATATCGCCGCTGGCACCGTATTTTTTAATAGTTTTGCAAACTACTGTTTTTTACAAATAAAAATTACAACATGTTTAAAATTCAAGCCTTAATGCAAAAACAAATCGTTGTACTAGATGGCGCAATGGGCACCATGATACAGCGACACCGCCTGCAAGAGTCTGACTATAGAGGCGATAGATTTAAAGACTGGCACAAAGACGTTAAAGGCAATAACGACTTGCTAAGTATTACACAACCAGATATCATTACCAATATACACCTACAATATTTTGAAGCCGGTGCTAATATTATAGAAACTAATACCTTCAATGCTCAACGTATATCCATGGCAGACTATGATATGGAAGCCTTGAGTTATGAAATCAATACGAGTGCTGTAGCATGCGCTAAAGCAGCTAAAGATATTTTTCTAAAAAAACACCCTTCTACAGACACCGATACGCTTTTTATTGCGGGAGCAATAGGTCCTATGAATAAAACACTTTCGCTTTCGCCCGACGTAAACAACCCCGGATATAGAGCGGTAACTTTTGATGAAGTGATGCAAGCCTATTACGAACAAATTAAAGCCCTAGTAGTGTCTGGAGTTGATATACTCTTGATAGAAACGGTATTCGACACACTCAATGCAAAAGCCGCTATTTTTGCTGCCAAGCAGTATTTTGAAGACCATCATCTAAGGCTCCCTATCATGATTTCGGGAACCATAACAGATGCCTCTGGCCGAACCTTGAGCGGACAAGTATTGGAGGCTTTCTATATCTCGATGGAGCATGCACAACCCATCAGCATTGGTTTTAATTGTGCTTTGGGTGGCGCAGAAATGAAACCACATATTCAAGAGATAGCCCAAATAGCCAATTGTGGAGTAAGCGCCTATCCTAATGCGGGCTTACCCAATGCACTTGGCGCTTATGACGAAACACCCACAATGACTGCTTCTATCATCCAAGAATGGGCAGAAAAGGGCTGGGTAAATATAGTAGGAGGATGCTGCGGCACAACACCCGAACACATTGCTGCTATTGCCAATGCAGTAAAGCACCTAGCACCAAGACCTTTGAAAATCACGGCAGACTATTAAGCATTTTTACCTATGATTACCTCACGAAAATATGGCTTCTTACAGGTCTATATACTGCCATTATGCCCACCAAGCACCTATGAGTTGGTGGTCGATTATTTACAAAACGAAACCGGCTTAGAGATGGACATTGAAGTAAATGAATATGACAGAAAAGAAATAGAAATCAGCTATCGGCAACATACTATTGTGCTACAATACGACCTGGCATTGGGCTTAAGCGTGTATCCCATAACGCTTGAACAAGCCTCTTTGGATCAAGAAGATGCCACTTTGGCGCTTGCAACCTTAATAAAAAATTATACAGATGCTCTCTAGTTGTTTTTAAACCTAGCATGGTAAATCGCAGCATCACACAAGGGTATTATGCGCATGCAATGTACATAGTACCCTTGAATTTTTTTCATAAACAGCAGCGCTATCTACATTATGTTTTTTTGTAAAACATAACATTACCCATTACTAATAAAACCACTACAAACGATTGTATAAAAGCAGGGCGCACAACACACTTGCAGAAATGCTAAGGCGGGGATAGTGGCGCAACCCAAGCAGCCAATACTATCTTGCTGCTAAGTAAGCTTGGCGTAATTTTATTACTTGCTGAGCTTCCTTAACGTCATGAACACGCAAAATATGTGCGCCTTGCTCCAAGGCCCAATTATTTACAATAGCTGTACCCACTAATGCATCTTCCGCGGTAGTATCTAATAGGGAATAAATCATAGATTTGCGAGATACGCCTACCAACAATGGTACGTCGAGCATAGCAAAAGTGTGCAATGCTTGCAGCAACTGATAGTTTTGGCTTATTGTCTTTCCAAAACCAAAACCTGGATCTATTATCACATCTTTGATACCTGCCTGCCTGCACTTGTCAATTGCCTTAATGCAAAACTGTAAAACGTCTACTCCAACATCATTATACTGAGGCGATTGCTGCATGTTTTCGGGCCTCCCTTGCATATGCATAGCTATATAGGGAACACTTTTACTAGCCACCAAGGGTATCATATCGGCATCTAATTGGCCTGCACTAATATCATTTACCATATCTACCCCTTCCTCAATAGCTGCTTTTGCTACAGTAGCCCTATAGGTATCAATACTCAAAAACACACCAGGAAATGCTGCTCTAACCGCTTTAATAATAGGAATAACGCGTTGCAACTCTTCGGAAGCAGAAATGGCTTGGCTGCCCGGACGTGTACTCAGCCCTCCGATATCTAAAATTGTTGCACCCTCCACTACCATGCGCTCTGCCATGCTAAGCATTCCAGCCACACTAAAATTTACCCCTTGCGTATAAAAGGAATCGGGGGTGGCATTCAATATACCCATGATAAGTGGCTGGTCTATTACCAGCAGACGGCCGTTGCAGTTGAGCGTATACATCATAAAAAAAGAAGCAAATGAATCTTGCAACAAATATCTAATAAAACTCTGGTAAGTTAAAAAATTTAAGCTGTTTCTAATATGCAGGAATATTTGGATAGTAAAAATTTGCTTTTTATCTTTGTCGTTAATAATTGTTCTAATTTTCATTATCAAAATAATTCGAAATGCCTAAGAAAATACCAGCTACGAAAAAACAAGTGTCTATGTGGTTATTACACTTACTTATTTTTATACTAGTTAATGCCGGGTTGTGGTATATCTGTTATGCTGGTACAGAAGGTTGGCAATACCCTTGGCCAGCTTGGATTACAGCTGCTTGGTTTTTATTATTGGTAGGCCATGCATGTATGATATGGGCCGACTACGAAGACAAAGGCATGGAAGAGTGGAAACAACAGCTTTTAAACTAAGTTTATTTTAATAATATTTTAAAAAATTGCATAGATACCTATTGACGTATCTATGCAATTTTTATTTAGCATAAAAAATAGCATCTAGCCCTCAAAATGAAGTTTATAGACACCCACGCACATTTGTATGACGAATATTTCCTAGACGACTTGGCGGCATTTTTAGCTAAAGCGCAATCGGCTCATGTTGAAGAAATATACTTGCCCAATTGCGACCAATATACCATACCGGCGATGATGCATATTTGCAAGCAATTTCCGCAGATATTAAAACCAATGATGGGCCTGCATCCATGCTATGTAAAAGAAGATTATAAAAAAGAATTAGAAATAGTAACCCAATGGTTGGCTACCGAAAAATTTGCTGCCGTAGGCGAAATTGGCCTAGATTATTACTGGGATTTAAGCCATGTGGCGGAGCAGCAAGAAGCCTTTAAGTATCAAATAGAATTGGCTATTGAATACCAATTGCCTATTGTTATACACACCAGAGAATCGCTAGACGATGGTATAGCCATAGTTAGGGAAAAACAAAATGGCAATCTGAAAGGAATTTTTCATTGTTTTAGTGGTAATTTAGAACAAGCAAAAGCCATAATCGACCTTGGCTTTCATATTGGCATTGGAGGCGTAGTGACCTACAAAAAAAGCGATTTGCCAGATATTATTGCAGCCTTACCCCTAGAAGCCATCGTACTAGAAACGGATGCTCCCTATTTAGCACCTATGCCACATAGAGGTAAAAAAAATGAAAGCGCTTATATACCTATAATTGCACAAAAAATAGCAGACATTAAAAACCTCAGCATAGAGGACGTAGCACGAATAACCACTACCAATGCACAACAAATTTTTAAATTCTAAACTATCTATAAAATGTCTATTCATTCAGAAGTAAAAAGAGTTACTACCCATACCCTTCAGCGCATGAAAACTGCTGGCGAAAAAATTTCCATGATAACAGCATACGACTTTTCCTTTGCAGGTATCTTCGACGAAGCGGGCATAGACATCATTTTAGTAGGAGACTCTGCCGCAAATGTAATGATAGGCCACGAAACTACCTTGCCCATTACTTTAGACCAAATGATATTCATGGCAGGTAGTGTAGTACGGGGCGCAAAGCGTGCCTTTGTTGTGTGCGATTTGCCATTTGGATCGTATCAAGGAAATAGTAAAGAGGCGCTTAATTCTTCAATAAGAATCATGAAAGAATCGGGTGCGCATGCCGTAAAACTAGAGGGCGGAATAGAAATTGCCGACTCTATAAAACGCATCGTCGACGCTGGCATACCCGTAATGGGACATTTAGGATTAACCCCTCAGTCGATATATAAATTTGGCACATACACCGTGCGCGCTAAGGAAGAAGCCGAAGCCGAACAATTAATACAAAACGCCAAACTTCTACAAGAAGCTGGTGCATTTGCAATCGTACTGGAAAAAATACCCGCTTCCTTAGGGAAAAAAGTAACCGAAACAATAGATATACCCATCATTGGCATTGGGGCAGGTATGCACGTCGACGGACAAGTACTCGTTATGCACGACTTACTAGGTATCACTAAAGACTTCTCACCCAGATTTTTAAGAAGATATGCCGACTTAAGAACAGATATCTTTAATGCTACTGCAGCCTATATTCAAGATGTACGCAACCAAGATTTCCCTAACGAAAAAGAACAATACTAAATAACACCTAAAGGCACTAAACTACAGCAGCAAAGCCCCAAAAAGAACTACAAAGAACGCTAATTGGAAGTATTCTTACTTATGGCTCCCCCAAGCAACAAGGATAGATAATAGTGTAATAAAAATTAATGCTCCTAAGAGCAACAAATATTTCAATTGACTGAGCTCAGGGCATTTAGGCAAAATACACAACGAATAAAGCTTTGAAAATACCTGCTTCAGCAAATATTTACAAAGCCTCAAATGTAAAAACATATTATGATAAATATTTTTTTAACTTTACAGCCTCTTTAACACAAAATAGCACTTATTTCTTTTTGATAAAGAGCAATATTTATTAAACAACGATACAATGCAACGTATATATTTAGACAATGCTGCTACAACTGCTTTAGCTCCAGAAGCATTAGCAGCTATGATGCCATACTTAACAGATCATTTTGGCAACCCCTCTTCTATTTATTCATATGGCAGAGAAGCGAGAATGGCCGTAGAAACCGCCAGAAAAACTGTTGCAAAAATCTTGGGCGTTACACCCGCAGAAATATTCTTTACCTCAGGTGGTACAGAATCTACCAATACTGCTATTGCTGCTGCCGTGAGAGACCTTGACTGTACACAAATCATCACATCCCCCATTGAGCATCATGCTACGCTGCATAGCGCAGAAAGCACATGCAACAACCACAAAATTAAGCTTAGCTATGTAGACTTAGACGAAAAAGGTCATGTGATATTGGCGAGTTTAGAAAAATTACTTAAAGAACATGACGGAAAAAGCCTAGTAACGCTCATGCATGCCAATAATGAAATAGGCAATCTCTTGAATATTGAAGCAGTAGGTGCCTTGTGCCAACAATACAATGCCATTTTCCACTGCGATATGGTACCAACAGTAGGGCACTGTAAAATAAACTTATCGGAACTCCCGGTTCATTTTATTTCGTCGGCCGGTCATAAATTTCATGGACCTAAAGGCGTAGGCGTTTTGTACGTGAGGCAAGACACTCAAATAAAGCCTTACATACAAGGTGGCGCTCAAGAACGAAACATGAGAGCAGGTACCGAAAACCTTTACGGCATTGTAGGCTATGCCAAAGCATTAGAATTAGCAACCGAAAACCTTGATGCAGATAGTGCCTATGTTGCAGATATCAGAAATTACATGATAGCCCAACTACAAGCAAATATACCCGGGGTAGGCTTTAATGGAGACTGGAACGGAAACTGTTTGTATACCATACTAAACGTTTCTTTGCCCAAAACAGAAAAATCTGAAATGCTCATTTATAGTTTAGACATGAATGGCATTTGTGTATCTGGAGGTAGCGCATGTAGCAGCGGCGCCAACCATGGTAGCCATGTAATTGCCAATATCAATACCAATCCCAATAGCGTGGCCATTCGATTTTCTTTTTCAAAATACAATACCAAAGAAGAAATTGACTATGTTATAAATAAACTTAAAGAGCTGTTATAAGCTTTTATTCTAAACAAACACCATACACATCAGGCGTTCTCTAGCATAGAAAGAGAACGCCTGATGTGCTATCAGGGTGCTGTATTAGTAGTTGCACCTAGATGAAGCATTAAAAAACTAAACGAGGATATTTTATGCTAAATAGCCCCACAAAAGATGACCAAAGCATAACAAACAATAGTACTTGAGTTTTTTTATAAAAATAAATAAAGCAATATTTTCCCAAAGAAAAAAAGTAAGTAAGTGGATAATAGCGCTTAAAGCCTGTAAGCAATACCTACATTAAAGAAAACATTATGCATAGGATAGGTAATACTTTCGAACGAAGCCTTAAAAATACTACTCAGTCCGACTTCCGCCTGCGCTAAAACACTCACTTTAGGTTGCAACCTGTAAGCAATACCAAGGCTCAGACCAGCATCTAGGGTACGGATATTTTTATCGAAATTGTAGGCAGCCATCGACACCCCTATTTTTTCACCTGTAGGCACTTCGTCTCGCAGATAGCCAAGCAAAGCGGTACCTCCAAACTTTTTTTGAACTGCAAAACCTAGGTATCCGCCGCCCATCAAGCTTAACTTATCGATGTTGTATTGCAATTGCAATGGTATAACTAAATAAATATTGGCTACTTTGGTAAGAATATCGCCATAATAATATCCTGCTATTTCTTGGCCAGCATTACTTTGAGCGCTTAATGATGTTTTATAGCCCTTTACATAAGCTTCTGTTCGCATACCCTTTCCTTCTGCCATCAATCCTGTCATTACACGCCAACGCTTACTTATAGGGTAAGTAGTCTGTATACCTATAAAGAAAGGCACTGCCGGACTATATTGATGAATTTTTCTAATTTCTGCGGGCAAACTAAAAGGCATAGACCCGCCAAATTTAACGCCCAGCAATGCTTGCAAGACCAGTCCGTTTTTTGCTGTAACTTCGGTGGTATCGGTTTGGCTCCAAGAGCGAGCAAAAGATAGGCAGCTAAGCAAAATAATCCAGCATGCTTGAGATACATATTTTTTCATCATTCTGTTATAATAGTTACTTTATCAATAATTAATTCACTGCCAACCGCTCCTTCAAACAACTCTCCATTCTTACTCGAAGAAAAAACTACGGCTATATTATAGTTGTATGCCTGGGCTGCATTTCTGTCTAAAGGCCTTATATACTCAAAAGGTATAGAAAACTTATGCATTCCGTCGCCATTAGTGGCGGCAGTGGTTTTTAAATCTGCAATAGCTATAATATGCTCGTCTGTTTTAGCATTATCATTACTTAACCAATGCACTTGCGATTTTCTATGTAATGCTACTCTATCATACAGCACTGCATATATAGCGCACTCATCTGTATGTGCCAAAATATTACTGTCTTTATCTATAAGCGTATTGCCTGGGGTATACTTATAGTAGCCCTCCAGTTTGATAGGTATTTTATTAAAAGGCAATCCCATTTTAGCTACAGGATTAAACTGATTAGATACATCTAAACTACCGATGTACAAGCTGCCTGCCGCTATCGGCTTATTTACCAAAGCTCCCAAAGCTCCTGTAGATTGGGTGACAAGCCTTAAGGCGGTATTACCATCTTGCACCAGAGTGCGGTCTTTTGTGGTTTGAGTAGGATAATCTTCGGGATTAGGGTTGGCGCCAGCCAAAGCAGCAAAACCAGTATTTCCAGATGCCCAAATGTATTGTTTATTGACGTTAGTTGATTCGAAAAAAACTGTAAAATTCTTGGCTGCGTCAAGCTCATAATGTTCAAAACTAAAGCTACTAGGCACCGACTCCTCTACTATCGTTACTAAATATTGCTTGGAGTGTATGCCATCTTGCGCTGTAATTGTGTATACAACGGGCTGGGTAAAATCTTGTACCGAACCGGATGGAGGAAAGGCCGTAGCACCGGCGGTTGTCTCAAAATGAAGCGCGTATTCGCTGATGTTCACAGCATTTTCTTTTATATAAATAGCAATATTGTTGTTGTTGATTATGGGTGCTCCATTAATAAGGCTATCGGCTATTAAAACTTTAACGATATCTGCCTCCATATTGGGCGCCTCCTCCTTGATACAACTCGATAGCACAAGCAAAAGGTATGATGCGCCTATAAGGTAATGAAGTATTTTCATCTTAAACATATTTTCACTTCTATTAAAAAAACTTGACAACTACTAATGGGCTTCAAGCCAGCTATTCCCATAGCCTGTTTCTGCCAGCACAGGGACATCATTGGGCAATGGCATGGCTTGTTCCATATTGTCTTTTATTAATTTTTGCATAATATCCAATTCGTTTTTTGGCACATCAAAAATCAATTCATCATGCACTTGCAGAATCATTTTAGATTGCACGCCAAGGCTCTTCATTGCAGCGTCTATTTTTATCATTGCTAGCTTTATCATATCTGCGGCACTGCCTTGAATGGGGGCGTTTATGGCAACTCTTTCTGCAAAGCCTCTGATAGTTGCATTTGCAGAATGTATGTCTGGTAATTTTATTTTTCTGCCCATCAATGTTTTTACATAACCATGCGCTTTAGCGTATTCTATAGAGGCCGTCATGTAATCCTTTACAGCTGCATATTGTAAAAAATAGTTATCAATAATTTCTTTTGCTTCTGTGCGGCTAATGCCAAGTGTCTCGCTCAGTCCAAATGCCGATTGGCCATATATGATACCAAAATTTACGGCTTTTGCATTTCTTCTCATCTCACTTGTTACGTCTACTTCCGAGACGCCATACACCTTCGCAGCCGTAGCTTTATGTATATCTTTCTTCTCTTTAAAAGCAGCTATCATATTTGTATCGCCGCTTACGGCTGCCACTACCCTTAATTCTATTTGAGAATAGTCGGCAGACACCAGCACATGATTGGCATCTCTAGCGATAAATGCTTTTCGTATTTCTTTACCATTTTCTGTTTTAATAGGAATGTTTTGCAGATTAGGGTTGTTGCTACTCAATCTGCCGGTACTTACGATAGTTTGATTGTAGGAGGTATGCACTCTTTGCGTAGCAGTATGCAGCATGGTAGGCAGGGCGTCTGAATAGGTAGATTTAAGTTTAGACAATTCTCTGAATACTAAAATATCGTCTACTATTTGGTGTTTTTTACGCAATTTTATTAAAATATCCTCACCAGTAGCATACTGTCCGGTTTTGGTTTTTTTGGCCTTATCATCTAATTTCATTTTTTCAAAAAGCACTTCGCCTAATTGCTTGGGCGAGGCTAAATTGAAAGTAACGCCTGCTTGCTTAAAAACACTCTCTTGGGCCTGTGCTATGCTTTTGGCTAATTCATTAGAGTAATTACGTAAAAAAGCGACATCCAAATTTATGCCTTCGTACTCCATATCTGCCAGAATGCGGACTAGTGGATTGTCTACTTTCTCAAAAAGGTTGCGTACGCCCTCTTCGTCGAGTAGCGGATCCAATTGTTGTTTGAGTTGGAGTGTAATATCTGCATCTTCGGCGGCATACTCTATAATTTGCGCTAGTGGCACATCTCTCATATTGAGCTGTCCTTTACCCTTCTTTCCTATTAAGGACGCAATGCTAATGGGTTCGTAATTCAGATATTTTGCGCTCAATAAATCCATACTCCTTTTGCCCTCGGGCTCAAGATTATAATGTGCTACCATAGTATCGAAATACGCGCCTTTAAGGGTGACGCCGTATTTTTTCATCACAAGCATATCGTACTTAAGGTTGTGCGCAATCCAAGTAAGGTCTTCTTTTTCGAATAGGGCAGAAAGCATTTGGATAAAAGTAGCAGCTTTGCCACTATTACAATTGATATAATAGGCTTCATGTGCCTTCCATGCAAAGCTCATGCCTACCAACTCGGCATTCAGAGCATCTAGGCTTGTGGTTTCGGTATCGAAACAAATTTCTTTTTGCTGTAGAGCGGCTTCCAAAAACGTTTTCAGGCTTTGTTCATCATCTATCAAAACATAATTGTGCGGCGTATTGCTAGCCGTGGCATAGGGTGTGGCTATATAATTATCGGTGGTAGCTTTAGGCTTGCTATCAGGCTGTGTATTGGTGCTATTGCCAAATAAGTCTGTGTGTTGCACAGCGCCACTTTGTGCTACGGGCATTTCGCCGAGGATGCGTTTGCCGAGTGTCCTAAATTCTAGTTCTTCAAAAATTTGGGATAGTTTGATATTATCTATTTCACTTACTTTCAGGTCGTCGATATTGTAATGTATAGGCGCATTGGTAATAATGGTTGCCAATTTTTTAGATATATTTGCGCTTTCGGCGCCGGCTCTTATTTTTTCACCTAATTTACCTTTAATGGTATCGGCCTGGGCCAAAACGTTTTCAAGTGTACCAAATTCTTTTAAGAGCTTCGATGCCGTTTTTTCGCCTACTCCAGGAATGCCTGGTATGTTATCTACGGCATCGCCCATAAGTCCTAAAATATCTATAACTTGACCTACGTCTGTAATATCCCATTTTTCGCAAACTTCTTTGGCTCCCAGCACCTCAAATGTGCCCCCTTTGTATCCGGGTTTATAAATGTATACGTGGTCTCTTACTATTTGGCCATAGTCTTTATCGGGTGTTACCATATACACATCAAAGTCGTTTGATGACACCTGCAATGCTATGGTACCTATTAGGTCGTCGGCTTCATAGCCATCTAACTCTAGGTTAGGAATATTGAATCCTTCTATTATTCTTTTGATATCTGGAATAGCAGCTAGCAAGTCTTCGGGTGCTTCTTGGCGGTTAGCTTTATAGTCTGTAAAGTCTGTGTGTCTTTCGGTTGGGGCATGGGTGTCCCATACCACTGCTATGTGTGTTGGGTTTTCTTTCTTTAATAAATCTGCAATGGTATTTGTAAATCCAAATTGAGCATTGGTATTTTTGCCGTAGGAGGTCACTCGTGGGCTTTGCATCAAAGCATAAAAAGCTCTGTATACCAGCGCCATGGCATCTAAAAGAAATAGTTTATGTTTTTTGTTCATAGAATTGTTCATAATCTATGGCTAAATTACTATTTTAGTTTGGGAAGTAGGGAAAATTATGTTGCGTATTTCAATACCTGCTAAAGGCTGCATTATCAGTACCGATAATCAAGAAGTCATATTGGCCATAAAAATAATATAAACTATTGATTAATAATTACATATAATTAGTATGTTTAATTTTTTTAAGGTACATTTGATACTTAAAATTCATAACATGAGCGAACAAAATATTCAAAGCTACGAGTGGAAAAAATTATTTGAGGCCCAGCATTCGATAGCGAAAGACCATGAGACGGAGGAAAATGAAAGCAAAATAGACAACTATTTTTTCATCTATGATTGCATCAAAAATGAGATACCTTTTATAAATACTTCATTTGAAATACTTACCGGTTACGAAACAAAGGGTTTTTCGGTAGATCGTCTTATTGAAATGATACACCCAGATGATCGTCCTTACTTTTTTAGCAGTGAAGAGCGAGGCTTAGCTTTCACGAATAAGCTCATGTTTAATGAGCACTTTCAGTTTATTTTAAGCTATACTTATCGAATAAAAGCTAGTAACGGTGAGCTTATTACGATTCAGCAACAGTGTCAGGCAATAGAAGTCACCCCTAAAGGCCATTTAAGTAAAACATTGGTGATACACAAACGCGTTCCGGATATGGCGCTTAGGCCTGCCAATGACTATAAAATATTTGATAAAGTGAGAGGCATTTTTATTGATGCAGAAAACGGCTATAAACTCTCAAAAAGAGAAATAGAAATTATCAACTTAGTTAAGGAAGGCTACAATAGCAAAGAGATTGCAGAAAAGCTTTTTGTAAGCAAATTCACGATAGATACTCATAGGAAAAAAATACTCAGCAAAACCAATTCAAGTAATTTTATGGATTTGATAAGAAAGTTGAGCCTTTTCGAGATATTTTAACGAATTGAGTTTATTCTTTGAGCCATTGAAGAGGGGGATTAAACAGTTTTTTGCGCTGTAAAGAAGCCAAGGCACCATCTCATTTTTTTTAAAAAAACAATTTAAAAAGGTTATTACTTTCCTCTACCCTGAAATACTACTTTCAAAGTATACAGTTTTATTTTCCAATCCAGGAAAAGGGAGCAATTTTGAATGTATAGCAAATCGTATTTCATTCGCTCTATCATTTCTTTTACAGATTCTGCGTATCCGTATTCTACCATTCCCCAGGAGCTAAGGCCAGGTTTTACTCTATGTAAAAATTTATAATGTGGATGTGTTTTTACTATTTCATCTATAAAATATTTTCTTTCGGGGCGCGGACCTACTAAAGACATTTCACCTTTGAGGATATTGAAGAATTGTGGTATTTCATCGATACGCCATTTACGCATTACCTTGCCCCAAGGTGTTATTCTACTATCGGTATCGCTACTTAGCCTAGGTCCATCTTTCTCCGCATCAACATACATTGACCTGAATTTTATGATATAAAAAGGCTTTCCGTTTATGCCTATTCTCTCCTGCTTATAAAAGATAGGTCCTGCCGAAGAGCGTTTGGTTTTAATCATAGCAAAAATGTACAAGGGGCTCAAAAGCAGTATCGTAAAAAATGAGGCTACGATATCTGTGGCGCGCTTAATAGCACGTTGCCAATCGGAAAGCAATCCTGGGTTGATGGTAATAAATACGGGCTGAAAAAAGTTTTGGATTTTTACCGTACCTGCAATGATGTCATAGAGGTCGGGAAGTATTTTCACCACTACATCTGCGTAGCTCAATTTTACGAGAATTTCTTCGAGCTTTTCATGTTGATTAGAAGCGACAGCAACAATTACTTCAGCAATATTGTGTTGGGCAATGATGTGTTCGAGATCTTTTGTATTGCCTAATAGAGGTACTTCGTTAAAGTTACCCATCACCGATTCGTTAACGGTAACATAGCCCACAAGTTTATTTCCCAATACCTTTGGGTTTTCCTGAATATCTCGGTACACTTGGGCTAATTTTCCATTGTCTCCTATCAGTAAGGTAGGATAACTCACAATCCCCTTCACCAACTGTTTTTTTGTATACCTGTAAAGCGCTAGCCTCGACAATAAAGCCAAACTGAAATGTGTAAAAAAGTATAAGACTGTTATTTCAAAGAAATAGGAAAATCTATCTACATCGTTAGCAAACGCTGCAAAGCCAATTATCAAGGTGCCTAGTACCGCCGAAATAAAAGTTCGGACTGCTTCCTGCAGCCTCGATTTTCGGTAGACGTCGTAATAGGTACCTGAAAGATAGTACACGATCATCCAGAATAATGGAATAAACACTAATGCCAAAGCATAATCTCGAAATACCCAATTTCTATCTTGATAGATATCTGGATGTACAGACTGCAACCACTCTTGGCGGTAAAACCAAAATATAGACCAAGCTAAAATGGCTACTAAATAGTCTAATATAGCCAAGCGTTTAATAGCTAATTTTTGCTGTTGTAAAAGATTCATTGTGTGTTACGAAAACTATGGTAGCTTACATTGGTAAGGAAAAGGTATTAATTCTATATCAAAATAGGGCTTACTTTTTATCTTGTACGTCTAACAATTCTAGTTCAAATATCAAGATAGCATTGGGTGGTATATCATTGACGCCTCTATTGCCATAAGCCAATTTGGAGGGTATAACGATGACAGCCTTTCCGCCTTTTTTCATCATTTTCAGGCCTTCGTTCATGCCATCTACCACATGATTTTTGTCTATACCAAACTGGAAGGGCTCTACGTGATTGAATTTTGGGTCGGTGTTGGAGTCAAACGTTTCACCATTAGTAAATTGTCCTGTATAATTAACAGTAACTATTTGTCCTGGCGCGGGAGCCGGCCCTGTTCCTTCTTGTATTTCTATATAGTACAGTCCGCTCTCTGTGCGGTATACGTCATCGTATCCATTAGCTTTCAAATAATCCACAATTAAATGATCGTCTATTATGCTTTGTTTTGCTTCGTGTGCTTCTTTGGCCTGTTTTACTTCTTCTGGTGTTTGTAGGGTGTTTATTTTTACTTCCCACACGTGGTAGTCATCGTCTTTTAAATGCGTTGGAACAGTGGTGTTGTAAAGTGCTGCTAAATCTTTTGCTTTGATTCTAAAAATAGCGCTATCACCTTCTCTAAGCAAGAGGAAACCATGCATAAGGTCGCCTACGCCAGAGGGCTGGCCTATTTGGTGAGGCACGGCTTCGCCATCTTCTAGGGTAGCCGAACTGAATATAAGGCTATCTGCCACCTTGTACTTAATGTGTATCGTTGCTAAGTCGCCTACATTTGCAATTTTTGTACTGTTGCCTAATTGAATAAATTTATAGTATAAAGCGCCATCTACAGGCTTAAAATCGGGGTGTATCGTTCTGTTTTTTGAGAGTCTTTTGATATAGGCGTCTCGAGTTTCATAATCAATGGCCTTTATGCGCCAGTAAAAATAGCCGTTGGTGTCAAAATTATCGGGCATTTCTATTTCTTGATTCTTAAAAAAATCGGACACTTTTATTCTAAATACTACGCTATCGCCTTTATTCATATAATGCAAGCCATGATAGGGCACTGCAAACAGCAAGGCGTTTTCGCCTTCGTACTGTTGGCTTAATGGTATCCATTTAGGGCCTTGAGTATTCTGAGTGTTATCAAACAACATGGAGTCGTTCAATAAAAACACATACTGAATTGCTATTCTATCTCCTTTAGCTGCTATTTTTTTAGCTGCCTTCATTTTACCTTTTATGAATTGGTATTCTATTCCAGAAGCAAGTGGCAAAAAGGTTTTTGCGCTTTGGCTAAACAACAAAATAGGGAGAAAACATAACAGAAATACAAATAATAGTATACGCTTCATAGAGGTAAAATATAGTTTTTCACTTGACATTTTTCAAACCCAAAATTTGAAAAAACAGTATTACTAAAAGTTTATCAATGTTGGTTGTTGGTTTTTTTACGCAAAAAAAATGAAGCACAAAGGTACTATAAAAAAAGTAACACCGCTGCTATAACGGTGTTACTGTAGTAATTATTACTTTACCTTCTGGCTTATTTAATATCCTTGATTACGATATCAAAAATAAGTATTGCATTGGCAGGGATGCTAGCACCTGCGCCATTAGCGCCATATCCTAATGCAGATGGGATATACAAAGTAGCTTTTGTACCTTTATTGAATAAAGCCAAACCTTCGTCCCAGCCTTTGATTACTCTACCTTGTCCAATAGCCACAGTAAAGTCTTCTACGTGGTTGAATTTAGGGTCGGTATTTGAATCAAACACAGTGCCATCGATAAGTTTTCCTGTATAGTCTACCGTTACTTCTTGGCCTTTTTTCGCTGGTTCGCCAGTGCCTTCTTGATGAATTACATAGTATAGGCCAGACTCGGTTTTCTTAAAGTTGGTGATATTAGCTGCTTTCAAATAGTCTTGAATAGCTTTATCATCATTTGCAAGCGCTTCTTTTTCTTTCTTTTCTGCTTCTTCTTTTATTTCTTTAGCCGATTTTACGCCTACTACTTCTACGTCAAATTGCAAGTAGTCTGTATCTTTCATCCAATCTTGTTTAGGCATACCTTTAGCTAGTAGCTCAGAAATAGGCACTCTAAATATAGCTTTATCGCCACTACGCATCATTGCCAAGCCTTCCATCAAGTCGAAGTCTTGCGTCGATTTTGAAATAGGCTGAGAGAGCGGTTTGCCTTGTTGTTGTTCTTTAGAATCGAACATAACGCTATCGCCAATGCTTTGTACTAGATTAAACTCCATGATGTCGCCAAATTTGGTAAGGCGTTCTTCTTTACTGATTTCTGTAAATTTATACTCTAAACCAGAAGCTGTTTTAAGGAAGTTGTCTTCTTTTTTTCTTTTAGCAGCAAATTCTTTTGCTATAGCATCTGCAGACTGTACTTTTTCTAGTTTTACTTCCCAAAAGAAGGTATCCGTTTCTTTAATCCATTCTGGGCTTGGTTGTTGTATTTTTTCAAAAAACACTTTGGCTGCGATGGTAAAAATGGTACTATCTCCTTGGTTCATTTTATAAAGACCATCCAAAGGCACAGGTGAAGTGTTGAAGTAATTTAATGTATCAAGCTCAGGCATTGTAAACTCCATAGGCTTGCCGGTGGCAGCTACTGCTTGAGCGCTGCTATTAAGCACGCTATCTCCAATTTTGAAATTGTAGTTCATCTCTACCACATCCCCTACTTTAAGGGTATTGCCGGGCTTGCCTACAATAAATTCATAAGTTGCACCACTATCTAAGGTGCCTTTTTTACTACCACCACAAGAGGTGAAGACGGTAGTTGCAGCAATGCTTGCTAAAGCTAAAACAATTGAATTTTTCATTTGTGTATTAATATATATTTATATTTATTTAGGTATCTAACGTTTTATTGATTAGGATAGTTTTTAGCCAGGCCTGTACTTTTCATCAATGATTTTATTTTGTCTATGGTAGCAGGGAGCCCATCGTGCGAGATGCCTCCAGATGCGTTCATATGGCCACCACCGTTAAAATAATCTCGTGCAAATTTACTTACATCTATCTGTCCTTTGCTTCGTAAAGAAATCCTGACTTCGCCCTTTGCTCTTTCTGTCAAAAAGAAAGAAACACCTATGTTTTTTACGCTAAGCCCATAGTTTACGATGCCTTCGGTATCTCCTCCAGCAACTGCAAATTTTTGAGCGTCCGCCAAAGATAGAAACATTATTGCAAAATGTTCTTCTTCGTTCAAATATATTGTGTTTAATACCTGTCCTATCAGTTTCAATCGATTGGGATGAAAGTTGTCGTATATTTCTTCATGAATCTTTGCATGCTTCAAGCCTTTATGCTTAAAAAATGCAATCATTTCGTGTACCGATGCCGTAGTTGCAGGAAACCTAAATGAGCCTGTATCCGTCATACATCCGGCATAAAGACACTGCATAATAGGTTCATTTATAGCTTCTTGTCCATTTGCACTGCATATAAAATCATAAATCATCTCACAAGTACTGCTCTTTTCTGGCTGGCTTATGCCGTAGGCAAAAAAACTGCTAAGTGGCTCCAAATGATGATCTATGAGTACCTTGGGCTGTGTTGCGGCCACCAATTGTGCTTCCAATGTCCTTACTCGGGAGGGATGATTAAAATCTAAGCAGATAATATAATCGCATGCTTGTAGCGCCAATTCCGAACCTTTGGAGTCATTTTCATAATTCAAAATAGTAGTTACCCCGGGCATCCATTGCAAAAAATCGGGCACTTCGGACGGACTGATAATTTGCACGCTGTGACCCAACTGCACTAAATAATGGTACAAGCCCAAACTAGACCCTATAGCATCGGCATCTGGCTTATAATGCGTAGTAATGACCAATTTATGGGGTGTTTGTAGGCTAGTAATAAAGTCGTTTATAGGTTTCATGTTGCGTGTAAAGTCCGTTTATTAATTTTTTCAGAAGTAGATTGTGGCTTGCAAAGGTACTATTTAATCATAAAGAAGAAACTTGCCTAATATTAAAACTACAGACAATTATTGTTTTTTATTATCAAAAAGCTAATGCTCTACCTTCGGAAGTGCTGTTAGGTTTAATTATTAAGCGCGTGGGCGACCCATCAAAGCTGTGCAGACTAATAGCTAAAAATTTACAGTTAATTGCTTATTAAATCATTTTTAAAGCATTTTAGAAAGATTCAAACAACTGCAAAAAATATTTACATAAACGAAAACGATGCATGGATTTATTATTCAATATAAAGCATCTCCAATACTACTTAAATTGTTTCACCAATTTTTCCAATACATAAAATACAGCAGGGCAAATACTCGCATTTTTTAGCGTGAGTGATACTTGTTTTATCAACACATCTTCATCTGTGTAAGGGTATCGGTAGCAATCTCTAGGACGGTCTTCATATATGCTGCATTTATTATCTTCTAATTGTAAAAAAGGACAAGGGAGACTCTTTACTACATAGTCGCCATCGGTATCTAGCACCAAGTAGGTATCAATAAATGTTGGCACCTTCATCTTTAGGCGTTTGGCTATGCGCTTAATGTCGGGCATTTTAAATCGGGGAGAATAATTTCTACAACAGTTGGCACAATCTAGGCAGTCTATTTTACTAAAGGCTTCTTCATGTAGGGAAGGGAGTTGCTGTAGCACTGCATTTTTGGGTGCTTTAAGCAGTGTTGTTTTATGCAATTTATGATGTTCTTTGGCCTGTTTAGCCAATTTGTCTAAGTCTATCATCGTCCTTGTCCTTTAATTTTCATTTTTTTCAAAATGCTTGATATATCTATTAAGTTCGTTGACGTATTGGATAATTACATAAGGGTCATCATTATATTTGTCTTTTACAAACTGTAGCTGTAGTGTTTCGTATTTGCTAAGTAGTTTTAGCATTCCTGCAAAGGTGAGTGGCGTTTTCTCTAATGTTTTAGAGTCAAGTGCATAATACATATACTTCCTTACTTGAGGCTGAATACCTACAGGAGTAAAAAGCCCGGTCTGCTCATCATACTTCAATTCTGGCTCTTCGGGCTCGTGATTGCCCATAGCGCTTAGCACTACCCAATATTCGCCTTGGGTTAGCACCTTCGAGAATCCCTGCCCAATACCCAGTCTTTCCATATTTACATACCAATGTCCTTTTGTAAAAACGACAACATACTTGGTCAAATAATAAGAAAGGCTTCTTTTGTCATAAGGTTTGTAAATGTAATATTCGTTTTCGTGTTTGGAAAAGTGCACATTGTTATTGGGAGACACCAGGGCAAAATGGCACGATGTTTCTGCTACTTGCTTTTTGATATTTCTTATACTCGTATAGGCTACACAGCTATCGTCATTCGTTTGACTCCAAACCAAATAGGGATTTACACAAAATAACAATAGCAATATAAAGCAATAACGCATCATGGATTTATAGCTCTTCAAAGAAGCCTGTTTTCTTATTTTTTCTTACATTATCCCAGCTATAATATCTTCCGTTCATGACTACATATACCCCAACCGGTAAAACCTGTACAAATGCCATTGCCGAACCAAGATTAAAGAAACCATCCGAACTTCCAAATTTATAAGGTATCATTGCTCCAGTAAGCACTACGGTTTTCTCTATGTTTTCTTTGGCTATATAAGCAGCTGTCTCGGCCATGGTATCGGTGCCATGTGTAAGAATTATTTGCTGTTCGGGTACGCTCTTGATATTGTGGAGTATCACTTCTCTATCTGCATTTGTCATATCGAGGCTGTCTATCATCATGATTGTTCTTACCTCTGTTGGTACTGCATTGCGACCTAGTTTTAGCATTTCCGGCACATGCGTCTCTTCAAAGTCTAGTTTGCCATTTATTTCATCATACTCCTTATCGAAGGTGCCGCCAGTAATTAATATTCTTATTGCCATGTTCTTTTATATTAGCTAGTAATAATTTCAGTTTACAAAAATCTAACAATTTTTGGAATATTTACTATTTAATAGACAGGAATTGTTTTCTTACCTTTATAACAATATATATTACACTGTTTATGCTACTTTCTATACATCCAGACAATCCTCAAGACCGGCTCATTCAAATAGTGGTGTCGCACCTAAAGAAGGGAGGCGTTATCATTTATCCTACAGATACCATATATGGTATCGGCTGCGATATATACAACAAAAATGCAATAGAGCGTATTTGCCGAATCAAAAACATCGACCCTAAGAAGGCTCAGTTTTCATTCCTTTGTAGCGACTTGAGTAATCTTAGCAATTATGCCAGAAACGTCAGTAATCCTACCTTCAGGGTTCTTAAACACTACCTTCCGGGCCCCTATACTTTTATTCTACAGGCAAGCAGAGAGGTACCCAAACTACTGAAAACAAAAAAAGAAACAGTGGGGATACGTATTCCAGATCATGCCATATGCCAAGCTATAATTGCAGCACTCGGCAATCCTATCATGACTACCTCTTTGCCTATTAAAGACGATGTGGCCTATTATTCCGACCCGGAAATCATATATGAGGAACTTGGACACTTAGTAGACCTTGTAATTGATGCAGGCATTGGCGGTATTATTGGTTCAACGGTCATCAACTGTGTTGACGATGAACCCGTTTTGATAAGAGAAGGCTTAGGAAAATGGGAAGAGTAGCCTTTTACACATCTACCTCTACCGTTTTGTGTGCATAGCGCTTGCCATCCTTTACCCTTATCAACATGTATGCAAGTGCCATCAGTACAAATACTCCAGTAATGACAAATACTTTGGGTATCTGCGATAAATTATCTTGATATATCCAACCCGCCCCCAAAGCGCCTAGTCCTATGCCTATTTCTAGCGCTATATACATGGTGGCCATAGCCCGTCCTCTGTGCTCTTTGTTGCTTAGATCTATTGTCCAAGCATTCAAAGCAGGCGATAACACACCCATAGATAAGCCAAATAATGCCGATGCTAAGGTAAAAGTAAGCAGCGTATCGGCATAAGCAATACTTATCATGCCAATACTCAAGCCAATAAGTCCACAATTTATCACTTTTATCCTTCCATATTTATCCGATACTTTTCCAGATACAAGCCTCACCAATACAGAACTCAGCGTGAAAACTATAAAAAAGTACCCTTTATTCTGTATGCCAATAGTTGAAGACCAATCTGGAATGAGCGTCAATAAGGCTCCATACGACAAATAAGATAGCATCACCATCAATGCTGCCGGCAACACTCTTGTCTCGATAATATCGCTTTTATGCAGCTTCATAAGACTCCACCTAAAAGGCTCCTTCGCCTTTAGCGTTTCCTTCATATTCATCAATATCAGTATCGACAACAAAGCCAAAAAAGACGACACATAAAACATCATATCGATACTGGCAATATCGGCTATCCAGCTACCAATAGCCGGACCAATAGCCTGCCCAATACTAAAACATAAGCCATGAAAGCCTACGGCCTCGCCCCACTTATTGTGTGGTATAATATCGGCAATGTAAGCGGCAGTAGCAGTGGGCTTAAACCCAGTAGAAAAACCATGAAGCAATCTTAAAAATAGAAAGCCCGACACAGAAGACAAAACTGGATATAAAAAACCACAGATAAAACACACGATCGAACCAATGGCCATAATAGGCACACGGCCTATCTTGTCGGTAAGCTTTCCACTAAACGGCCTAGAAATACCCGCAGTGAGCGTAAACAATGCAATAATAAGCCCCTTGTACTCACCGCCTCCCTTTGCCGCCAAATAGGCAGGAAGCTCTGGTATCATCATATTAAAACTCGCAGAAAATAATAAGGAGCTAATACATAACAGCAAAAACTGAAGGGTATAAATACTGTCTGGCTTGGAAGACATATAAGGCTATAAATAAGCAAGCAAAATTACTACTTATACCCCATATCTTGCTTTATTTTTTCGTAAATGCTACCAAATGCTCCTTGTGGCAAGTACGGCTTGCTATCCCCCAATTTTATGTTTATTTTTGCTAAAATGATAGATAAGAAAGTAAATGTTATAGCCGTAAACTACCTCAATGCCAAACCCCTCATAAAAGGTATTGTACAGCACAAGGTATTAGATGACATAACGCTCACTACCGCTAATCCAGCCAATGCAGCACAATTACTGATAGATGGAGTAGCCGACGTGGGCTTGGTGCCCGTTGCTACTATTCCGCTGATACCCGAAGCTAATATCATTAGCGACTACGGCATCGCGGGCGGCGAACACGTAGCTTCTGTATGTATATTTAGCCATGTGCCTATAGAAAAAATTACCCATATATACCTCGACTACCAGTCTAGAACCTCTGTAAAACTAGCACAGCTGCTTATGATACGCCACTTTAAAAAAGAAGTGGAATACCTACCAGCTACCGAAAATTACATCAATCACATCAAAGGTACCGTGGCGGGCGTAATCATTGGCGACAGGGCTTTAGAACAGCTGCGCAACTTCCCTTATGTATATGACTTAGCCTACGAATGGAAGCAAATGACGGGCAACCCTTTTGTTTTTGCTGCATGGATTGCCAATAAGCCTTTGCCAACTAGCTTTATTGAAAATTTTAATGAGGCCAACAAATTAGGATTGTCCTATATACAAAACGTTATAGCCGAAAACCCCTACCCCGCTTACGATCTGGAAAAATACTACACGGAGAATATAGTATTCCGCCTAGATGATGCTTGTAGGCAAGGGCTGCAACATTTCTTAGGATACTTAAGGCAATACAAGGGTGTACTGATTTAATAAAACACCAGCATGCCCCTAAGCGAAAAAAACTACCCTAAACGCTATGATTACATAATTCTTTTTGTTAATATTGATAAAAATTGTTTCATTTTTAATTTAATAAAATAAAAAAATCATGATAGAAAATAATGATGCTCCAAAGGACGCTTCGGATGATAAAAGCTTTATTGATAAGCTAAAAGATGGCTTTGAGGCACTTTCAGATAAAATGGAAGATGCACTCGAGAACCTCCAAGACAAGGCAGAACAAGCCTGGGACGCCACCAAAGAAACTGCTTCTGAAATTGCAGATAAGGCTGAAGATGTATTAGACAATGTAAAAGACAAAGCTGCCGATGCTTGGGCTACTGCCAAAGACAAGGCTAGCGAGTTGCTAGACAAAGATGATGATGATGATGATAAATCATAATCATCCACACATGCCTATTAACTGCCAAATGCTACAAAAATAAGGTGATGCAATGTTTCGTATATGCCAAACGAATGCATCCAAATTCCCAGTAGCGTCGCTCAACTAAATTTCGTACACCTAAGCTGTAACAAAAGAAGTGCAAGTCGGAACACCGTCTTGCACTTCTTTTCTATTTCAATGCTCATTGCCTAGGAGCGCACTTATTTGCTGCTACGCATAAGCCTATTTTTCTAAGGTCTTGATACCTCTAAGTAGTCTGTTCCATCTAATACCATTCGTAAAACCTTTTTCGTGAGTACTGTACCACACAAATGAGGCTTTACCTACAAGGTGATCTTCGGGTACAAAACCCCAAAATCTAGAATCTAAAGAGAAGGGTCTGTTATCGCCCATAGCCCAGTAATAATCCATTTTGAAGGTGTATTGCTTTGCCAATTGGTCATTGATATACACATCATTCCCAGATATTCTGATAGTATTGCCTTCATAGGTTTCGATACATCTTTTGTACAAAGCCAAGTTTTGTAGGTTCAAGTCTATGGTCATACCGGCTTTGGGTATTACCAAAGGCCCATAATTATCTTCATTCCATGCAAATATTTCGGCTTTCTGTGGGTACACATCTGGGTTCACTTCCGAAATCGGTCTAGCATACGTTTTGATACTTTCTACTTGGCTAAGCGCTTTTATTTTTTTTGCCACTTCGTCATCACAATACACTACGATAAAGCTATCTGTCTGTCCGTGAAACTCAATATTGTTATCCTTCATAAAGTTAGCGGCCAATGCAGTACCAGGTTTTAATGTCACTTGGTATCTAAACTTCATGTGGCTATATATCGTAGCTTGCTGATTATCTACATACAAGACACCGTCTTTTATTTGTACGGTTTGGCCGGGCACTGCTACGCATCTTTTGATATAATTTTCGCGCTTATCTACCGGCCTGTATATCACTTCAGACCTTGCCCAAACAGCATTTCTACCGTCCCGTCTAACCGCTTCATAATAATCCTTATCCGGCTCTGCCAGCATCGTAGTATCATTGTTTGGAAAGTTAAAAACAATCACATCGTTTTGCTTTACATCCCCAAATCCCGGTAGTCTTCTGTATTTCCATTTTACGGCCTCACTATATGATTTTCCACCCATAAAACTGTTGTGCACCAAAGGCACTGCCAAAGGCGTCATGGGTACACGCGGACCGTAAGCAAGCTTGCTCACAAATAAATAATCATTTATCAGAAGCGTCCCTTCCATAGAACTAGTAGGAATGGTGTAGGCTTCTATAAAAAACGTACGGATGATGGTTGCTGCTATTATAGCAAACAAAGCAGCGTCTAGCCATTCTCTAATAGCCGATTTCTTTTTTTTATTGGTTGCCTCTTTCTTCTTCCAAAACTTTAGGTTCATAAAGGTATATTGTGGGATGGAAAATACTATTATTTTACGATAATGGCTCAAAAATAAAAATATATAATGACAGTACACTATAATTTACGGCAAACAGCTACTTTTTTTCGATAAAACTATGGATTGTTGAAGGCTAATTGCTAAATTTATTGCCTAAAACATAGCATCATGGCAGTACTACGTCCTTTTAATCTAAATAAATGGATAGACGAAAACAGACATCTATTAAAGCCACCAGTAGGCAACCAGCAAGTGTATAAAGAAGTAGATGACTTTATCGTGATGGTTGTTGGTGGACCCAATAGCAGAAAAGATTTTCATTATAACGAAACGGAAGAACTTTTTTACCAATTGGAAGGAGACGTAACGGTGCGCATTATAGAGGATGGCAAAATTGTGCCCATAGAAATTAAAGAGGGAGATATGTTTTTGCTTCCAGCTAAGGTACCCCATTCTCCCCAACGTGGCCCAAACACAGTTGGCCTGGTAATAGAGCGAGTACGAGATGCCAGCATGCTAGATAGCTTTGCTTGGTACTGCGAAAACTGTAGTCACAAACTGTACGAAAAATTTTTGCCCGTTGCGGACATTGTAAAGGAACTACCTCCCGTAATGAATGCGTTCTATGAAGACCGCCAATTATGTACTTGCCAGAAATGTGGTACGTATATGGAGAAACCGGTCTTAAAAAGCTAATTTTTCTTCTTAAAAAAAACCACTTAAAATTCAACCTTATTCAGGTTCCGCATCTATAAACTGTGGTGGTGTGTGTATACCTACCGTGGGATGCTAGGAGTATTTTTCTAGCTTGGAAACACCAATCCTGACGCCTTGGCGAAAAACATGTACTGTATAAACACCCGAAGGTAATGCACTTATATCAATAGAACCTTGGTTAGCACCTACCTGTTCTGATAATACTTGCTGACCCAAAACATTGGTAAACGATACCACGACGCGCTCGTTAGCAGCCACTCCGGGTATGGAAAGGGTTATGCGGCTCCTGCTGGGGTTTGGATATACCGAAATAGAAGCGGTAGCCCAGTCTTTGGTGCCTACATTATAGTCTGTACAGGGTCCCCAAAAAATTGTCTAGATACTGGTTATCAAAGCATACTAAGTAGGCATCGCCCTGTGCGAAAAAATGCTGAGGCGTTAGGAACAAAAAAAACGGTGCATAGCCATATGCAAAATTAAAGGTAAGCTGTGGACGAGGCTCTATAAATAAGCCCTCCTTATTGTACAGTAAGAGCCGATATTCTAAAAAACTATCTCGAGTATTGGTAAAGGCCACCACCCTACTTACTTGTCTGGCGGCCACTTTTACATACATAGAGTCTAGAGCCGGATAAATTAGGGAATCTCCATCCTGAAGATCGGCTCTCATAAAGACAAACTCTTGGGTGTCTGTAGCTGCATTTTTACCTATAAATCCTTGGAAGGGTTTGCAATACAAGATTTGATTGGTGGTATCCAACCTAAAAAGTGCCTTATTTCGTTCATCAATAGTGCCGGTAGAGCCTGGCCCCTCCTGCTCTTCCACTAACGTATATTGCTTACCATTTAGGGTATAGACACTATCTGATATTCCAAAATAATACCAAATGCTTTCTATATCTTGGCTCCAGATGGAGTATTCTACAATCCATTCGTTAGTGGGCTCTAATAAATAGTTTTTTTGGGCCACAAGCGATGCTTGAAAGGCCAACAGATACCCTAGTAGCAAAAAGATCTTTTTCATAACGCCCCCCAATCTTTAGATGTAAATGCTCTTTAAAATTAATCAAAGTTTTTTAAATTAAATCCATTTTATATATCTATTACTAGCTCCAGCTTCTGTGGACAAACATGCCAAAACTTACATAAACTCTGGTTTGCACTTTTTAGGTTGTTGTAGGGGATTCTGGTAGCCTTGGTTTGGTGGGTGTTGTCATATCATTTAATCTATGTGAACTGGCTACTTTTTGGGGGATAGCGCTCCCTATAAATTAAAAAGTGTATTTTGAGTTGAGCATTTGGCGTCGGTTGGAAAAAAAGACAGGTGCTGCTTAAGGGCTGCACCTGTCTTTTAGGTTTTTATTCTTTGGCAAAGTTGTAATCCTCTTCGGTGAAGGTGTATTCGTAAAGAGCATTTCTTTTGCTTTTGTTTTTATCATTAAATTTATAGGAATAACTGGTCATATTCAACAAATTTCTAGCATTATCATATTTAATATATTTATTAATTAATGAGTCATTTAGGTAAATAAGGTGTTGTACACTATCCTTGTCTCCAAAGACCACTAATAGATAATCGGCACCAGAAAAATATTTACTATCAAAACCCCCATGGCTGACAATGCCTTTATCTTCTCCACTTGCAATTTCTTTATTTTCTCCAATCGCCAACTCAATAATGTTACCATAGTCTGTATAACCATTAATTGAAGGGTATATTTTTATAGAAACAGCAGTACTATTTTTAATATAAACAGAATAAGTTGTTATTTTTTCTTTTTTGCATCCTCCTAAGAGCAATATCAAAAGGCTAAACTGTATTATTATTTTCATCTCAGACCTCCATATTAATAAAAGCTCAACAATAGATTTAACTGTGCAGTAGAAATGCTTGATGGTCTATTATTGTTTAATTGGTTGAACAATGAGCTTGCGCCATATATACTATTTAAATAATTATTTTGAATTGTGGCTAAACTGTAACTCGTTACTTGATCATTGACTACACCTGTTGGCCTATTAGGGAAAATCTGGTTTAGTTCATTAAAACCATCCACCAAATTAATAAATAGTGACGTGTACTCATCACTACTATTAGTTCTATTCCAATACTGATAGCCATGACGTATCGGAAATACAACATTGTATGCGGTGGTGGGGTTATAATCCCACTCCATATAATTGGCTATGCCCCGCTCTTGGTATTCCATGCGGGTTATCAGCCATTCTACACCCACTGCCCAACTTTCTTGTACCAATGCACTAACATTTGCATAATCTAGTACATTATTCATAGATAATACATGCGCTGTATGTGCCAACTCGTGTATGGTGGTACTAAACAGTTCATCGGTATCGTAAACTCTACCACTCATACCGTCTGCTCTTTCTGCTACTACTATGGTAGGAAATACGATCCAGTTCATGGCTCCACCATTGCGGCGTTGCTTAGATACCAATAATTGGGGGCGCATGCCACTTCTGATGGGTCTTCTGAGTCCTGCTACGTTTCCGTAATAGTATCTATAGGAGGCTCTATGCATGGTGGCATGCATGCGGTCTGTACCATCGGGTATATCATAACTCCAGCTATTGCCACCAATATTGTTGCGGACTATTTTGGCAGGTACCTGATTGTGTCTATTTCTAATCGAAAATCTATTATTGTGTGGATCATTGAAATGTATGGAATAGTCGGCGGATCTCCGAAATGGATTGCCATCTAGGCTGTAGGTACCGGAAGTATTGGTAATGCCTTTTCTGGTTGTAAACCACCTAGTTGCTTTCACTTGTACCCCTTCTAAGGGTATATACTGCCCTAGTCTATTGTCAAATACTCTTATAGTGCCGTTTCGTAACGGTACACCATGCCAGCTACCTGGGCTATCTCCCCAAGGAGTAGCAGGCTCTAAATGAGTGCCAGCGTGATGGAACGCGCCTTCTAAAAGACTATTGCCATACTCTAAATTTTCATCAAGCCCCAGGCCTAGAAGCTGTGGATCTTCTTCTGGTATATATAGCTCATCTAGTACTTCATGGGCTACAGTAGTATTGTAGCTATAGCCATTAGGTACTACTACATACTGCGGAGTGGGCAGGCTGTCTGCTATACTCGGATCGTGGTAAAAATTGCCTTGCACCAGCACTTGGTAATCTAAAGGATAATCGTAAAAATTTAGATTCGTATCCGCTACCAAGTCTTCAAAATCTTCTGCATTGGCAGGATAGTACTTTATATACTTATGCGTAAGGCGCACGCTAAAGGAATTTTCTGATGTAAAACCAGCGTTATCCAGGCTGTCGTAGGTAGCGAGCATATTTGTCACAGAATACGGATTGTTAAGCTGCATACCTAGTACCATGGGCATCGTATCTGCTGCTATGGGCAGACTATCTGTGCCAGATATCTTACTTAGTTGGGGGGGGGGCATCTTCAATAGTTTTTTTACAGCCCCACAGCGTTAGGCTGGTGCAACAAGCCAATAGAAAGTTTTTTCTCATATAGTTATTTTTTTTAAAATTATTACAAATATAGCATTAATTTTTTATATTTTTAATAACAAATATAAATACAAAAAATATTCAAGTGCGTGCAGATGTTTGAGCAAATCCTATAGCAGAAAAAACTCTCAAGGTACTCCTAAATTAGACGCGCGTTTTAGTACTACCCTTAATCCCTTACAACAAGTTACCAATACTCTCCTCTAATGTTTTAATTTTCTCTTCTGCATCTGCCTTTTTCTTACGCTCATTATCTATAACTTCTGGTTTGGCATTGGCTACAAATTTCTCATTGCTCAATTTCTTATCCACACTCACCAAGAAGCCTTGCAAGTATTTCAACTCTTCTTCCATTTTAGCTTTCTGTGCAGATACATCTACCGCTGCGTTAGATTGGATAAATAGCTTTTCTGTTTCAATTACCACTGCAATACTACCCGCTACAGGAGCATCAACGATAGTTAATGCCTCAGCATTTACCTGACCTTGTAAGATACTACCAACAGCTTGATAGAAACCTTTGTTTTGTGTATCAATACATAGACTGATGGTTTCTTTTGGCTTGATTTGGTTTTTATTTCTCACATCTCTGATGCCCGAAATCAATTGTTGCAACATAGCACCATTGGCAGCAATAGTTTTATCTACAACATTATCTTTTGGTAATTGTACATTCAATAAATCTCCCTCATGCGCTTTCAATAAGTGGAAGATTTCTTCTGTTACAAATGGCATGAACGGATGCAACAATTGCAATAAAGACTCAAAATGCGCCACGGTAGCATCATACACTTCTTTACTAATTGCTTGTTCAAAACCTGGTTTTACCCATTCCAAATACCAAGAACAAAAATCGTCCCAAATTAAGGAGTAGATAGATTTTAACGCTTCACTCAAGCGGAAGCCGCTAAAGTCTTGATCTAAATTATTGCGTACTTCGTTAATTCTATTGCCCAACCATTGCGTAGCAAATGCCGCAGCAGGCGTAGCCTCTGTATTTGCATCTACACGAGGTTCCCACATTTTCACCAACTTCAAGGCATTCCACATTTTGTTGATGAAGTTTCTGCCTTGCTCTAAAAAGGCTTCGTCAAACAAGATGTCGTTACCCGCAGGCGAAGAAATCAATACAGAAAAACGCACCGTATCGGCGCCATGCTCGTCTATCATCTTCAACAAATCGGGCGAATTACCCAATTGTTTACTCATTTTACGACCTTGTTTATCGCGTACAATACCGGTAAAGTAAACCTGATCAAATGGTTTTTGCTTTTTGTATTCATAACCCGCCATTACCATTCTTGCTACCCAAAAGAAGATGATATCCGGACCCGTTACCAATGTTTTAGTAGGATAGTAATACGCCAATTCTTCACTATCAGGATTGCCATTCCAGCCAAATACCTGCATCGGCCACAACCACGAAGAGAACCAAGTATCTAATACATCACTTTCCTGACATATTTTAGTACTCAAAGCCTCTGCTACCGTACCACCAAATTTAGCTACGTATTGCGCCGCAGCCTCTTCAGCCGTTTCTGCTACATAGATGTTGTTGTCTTTATCGTACCAAGCTGGTATACGCTGTCCCCACCATAGCTGACGGCTCACACACCAATCCTTGATATTCGTCATCCAGTGGCGATACAAGTTTTTAAACTTATCGGGGAAAAATTTTATTTGCTCTTCCATTACAGCCGCCAATGCAGGCTCTGCTAGCTTTTCCATATTACACCACCATTGCATAGAGATGCGTGGCTCTATCACCACATTCGTACGCTCCGAGTAGCCCACTTGGTTTTTGTAATCCTCTTGTTTTACAAAATTGCCACTTTCCTTAAGCGCTTCCACTATCTTCTTACGAGCCGCAAAACGGTCTTCACCCACAAACATCGTAGCCGCCTCGCTCAAAGTACCATCTGCATTTAAGATATCTATCACTTCCAAGCCATGTTTCTGACCCAAAGCATTATCATTCGTATCGTGCGCTGGCGTTACCTTCAAAGCACCTGTACCAAACTCGATATCTATGTAATCATCAAAAATGATAGGAATACTTCTGTTTACCAAAGGCACAATAGCACGCTTACCCTTCAAGTGCGCATAGCGAGGATCTTCAGGATGCACACAAATGGCAGTATCACCCAAAATAGTCTCTGGACGCACCGTTGCAATGGTAATGTACTCGTCTGTACCCTCTATTTGATATTGCACATAGGTCAATTTAGAGTTGGTATCTTTAAAAATAACCTCTTCATCACTCAAAGCCGTTTTCGCCTGCGGATCCCAGTTAATCATTTTAGCCCCACGGTAAATAAAACCCTTTTTATACAAGTCAACAAACACATGTATTACCGCTTTGTAATAATCATCATCTAGGGTAAACTTCGTTCTATCCCAATCAAGCGAGCAACCCAATTTTTTCAATTGCTCCAAGATGATACCACCATATTCCTCTTTCCATTCCCAAGCATATTTCAAAAACTCCTCACGAGTCAATGTGTTTTTATCTATGCCTTTTTCTTTCAACATATTTACCACCTTAGCCTCAGTAGCAATAGAAGCGTGGTCGGTACCAGGCACCCAGCAAGTATTATAGCCTTGCATACGCGCACGGCGAATCAAAACATCCTGCACCGTATTATTCAATGCATGGCCCATGTGCAACACACCCGTTACGTTAGGCGGCGGGATGACGATAGAATAAGAAGGACGCTCGTCGGGCGTACTGTGGAAGTACCCTTTATTCATCCAATGGCTATACCATTTCTGTTCTGCTTGTCTTGATTCGTAGTTTTTACTCAGTTCCATTTTGTAGAAAAATAAAATATAAAAAAGGGCTCGAAGGCCCAACCGTGTAATAAAATAATGAGCCACAAAGTTACGATATAATTGGGAATGCCAACAAGCTAGCTGAGTTGTATTTTGGGCGGTTGCTGCGCACCGGGCTGTCCGTTGCTAGTCCTCGTAAAGCCTGCTGATTATTAAGGTGCTCGAAATACAACAGCAAGCTTTACTCCGGGCTATTCACTACCATCCCTACCGCAAAAAGAGAGAAGCGTAAATGCACATTGAAACTTAATAGTAATCTATTGATACCTCATCTTTAATTTATCGTGTATGTTTTCTCTCATAAATCCTACAGAAAAAATTGTTTGTATTGAAAAATGTGCTCTTTTGGCTAGGGATGGGTAGTTGGTAATGTTATCTTTATCTGACATCATACTTTTGTAAGTAAGCTTTGTCATTACATCACTCACTAATTTATGGAATTTATTTTCCCCAAACGCTACATTAAAGAGTGCAACTAAAGCTTCTGGCAGTAATATTATTTCATCTATACAAGCATCTAAGTAACCAGCATCTTCTGGACGTATTGGGAAATATTTTTGCCATTCGTCATGGTCTAATAAATCATCATCCCAAATTCCGCTATTGATACCAAGATTTTTTAAGGCACACACGGTTATTTGTCCATATAATAACAAAATAGTGATCATATGATTTAATTTGTTAACAGCAAACTTTTTGACTACGAGAGCGTTTAGGTACTCACATACGGTATTTAGAAATTTTTCATTGTTGATTTCCAAACCTCTTAGATCAATTTCCTTAACGATAAATGCACTGTTTTCTTTGATAAATGCATCATCATATTGATAACGAAAATTGCTTATTCGATTCCGATAAAGTAGAGAGGGTTTCGGTATAGTGAAAAAAATATTTAGGTGAATATTGGGAAAAGTCAACTCAATATTTTCACCAGAAACATTATATGAAAAATCCACAAACTCTTTTTCAAGTATTGGATTCTTTTTAATAGATTCTATCGCTTGAATTATTTCTTCTTGATTCATTATGTATTAAAATTACTAAAATATTCTATTGGTGAGCGTTTTGTTGACTATGCTTCAAATAATAATTGTTATAAGTAAAAAAAAATGCGAAACTACAAGTTTCGAAGAGCCGGGTTTTGTACTTTATTGTATTTGAATGATTGTTATAATAATTAACATTACAACAGTTATAGTATTCAGGAAAAATATATACCTATATCCCTTTTCTCTTTTTGCATTAAAAATCTTAATAAAGCTAAAAATGAAACTAAACAATAGTACTAGAACTAATGGTAAAGTTAATAATTGGCCAATAACTGTAATGCCATCAATACTTAAACTAGGGAAATAAGAAATTAAAATTAAATAAAGAAAATACACAAATAAAAAAATCGATATTCCGATGAAACTATTTTTCATAGATTTTGGAATTATATAAAATAGATAAAATTAATTACAATATATTCTAATTTTATTACAAAATAAAATTAGAATGAAAATATTTCTTCCCTCGCTGGCGCACGAATCCATTCGTGTGCCTCCAAAAATATCGGTTAATTACTCGTAAAAGTATTATCAATATTTTTCCGCTATGCGAAACTTGTAGTTTCGCAGAGCCAGGGATTCGTGAGCCAGCAGGGGGAAAAATATTACCTAGTACCTATCAGAATGTCTTAATAAATCTTGTGTTTTAGGTAACTTATTTTGAAGTCGTAACTGTCTTCTATAATCAGAATCCACTTCAATACTAAACTCTATACCAGAAAGACTATCAAAAGGGACAATATCCGGAGGACCGAAAAATAAATTCAATCGGACATTTTTAAAGCCGGTCAAGCTATCAAACCCATCAAAAATTAATGTCTCATATTTTATTCTCCCCAATTCATCAAGCGTATTATCTGTTTCCCATTTCATATGACTCAAATTATTATTGTGATATTTGGAAAGTAAATAATAATATGTTACAACATCCGGTTGGATCATCTCTATGCTTATTAAATCTTCTGGATAAGCATAACCAAAATAGGATTTTAACACAGATGCTTTATTTTGATTGATGGCTAGTAGGGATTTATTAATAGTATGCTGTATCACACTATCATAATCCATTTTTGAGGTGGATGAAAAGGTTTCAACCGAGTTTGTACAACCCAAAGTAAGAACATACAATAAAGAAAATGTCTGGATAAAAATAGACTTGTTTAAAAGGTTAATACGCATAATAGATATAAAATTATTGTTTTAGAGAATTTTCATTCTTTTTCTGGTTATCAATTGTATCTTGCTGTATTTCAATTCTGTTAACTTTCATAATTTTAATACCTTCCTCCATAACTTGACTTCGATATTCTAACAGTTGGCAACTTGGATTTTCAACGTCCCCTTCAGGTAAGCTACCATCAGTTACAAAGTTTATTAGGTCTGCCTGTAATTTCCCCTCTAGGTTTCCGTACTCAGATTGGATTAGGCGGGTTGCATAATAAAAAGCCTCTCTATGTTGTATATCTTTTGTATTTCCATTCCAAACAGGAATATTCTGATAATTTTGAATAATACCTCCTGCATGTCTAAGTGCACTGGCTCCAGAAGCTGTTTTCTCTGCACCACTTTGAGAAGTTCCAGGTATTCTATTTCCTTTAGAGCTAGTGATTCCTTGAAACGATTTGCCATTTTCTGCTGCGCCAAAGAAACCAGGAATAGAGGGCAAACTAACGTCTTTAATCATCCCAGTTTGCGGTTCTCTGCCGTAAGCACCTGGAATTACATGTCGACTAATATCATATTTAGGTGAACCATTCTTGTGAAATAATGCTGACGGCAATCTCAACAAATTTCGTTTCACTTCAAAATAGTTAACAACCCCATGCTTTCCCCAATTCATACTCCCTGTATACTTAATCATATACATACTAGAATTTACTTTTAGCAGTTCCGCACCTTCCAAATCAATACCTTCAATAACTCTATTTTCTGCAAAAGCGTAGGTACTATTCCAAGGGTAATCTCTATGTAATGGGTCTGATGACCAAAAACGTCCTAAACGAGGGTCGTAACCTCTAAATTTAAAATCAATGTGATTCCCCACTCCCGCAATTTCATTATCCTTTTCCATACCATTAAACCCAAACCTATACCTATCTGCTGTGCTGTCGCATAAAGTTACGGCAATATTTTGTTGCTCCAAATATT
>CAYSCJ010000017.1:3304-52633 GCA_964429515.1 uncultured Taibaiella sp. | reverse complement strand
GTACCTAAATCCATGATTTTAGCTTTGATGAATTTCTCCAAAGAAGCCTCGTTCAATAAGGATTTAGTTTGCTGATATAAAAATGATTTATTAGCAGATCCACCGCCTTTAGCTAAGAAAAGGAATTCATAAGAACTGCCTTCTTTAGTATAAATATCTATTTGAGCAGGTAAGTTGTTGCCAGAGTTTTTCTCTTCGAACATGTCCAATGCTACAATTTGAGAATAGCGTAAGTTGCGCTCTTGGTAAGTTTCAAAAATACCTTTTGATAAAGCTTCTGCATCGTTGATGCCCGTGTACACATTTTCCCCTTTCTTACCCATCACAATAGCGGTGCCGGTATCTTGACAAGAAGGTAATTGGCCTTCCGCTGCAATCACTGCATTTTGCAATAAATTGTACGCAACAAAACGATCGTTATCGGTTGCTTCCGGATCATCTAGAATAGCTCTAAGTTTTTCTAAATGCGAAGTGCGCAATAAGAAAGACACATCCTTTAATGCCTCCTTGGCTATCAATTCTAAACCTTCGCGCTCCACTATAAGAATTTCACGATCGCCTATTTTGTCGACTTTTACATAGTCTGTAGTGATCAATTTATAAGGCGTATCGTCTTTTAAAATAGGAAAGGGCTCCTGATATTTGAATTCCATAATTTATAAAAATAAAACGCAAAATTAAGCATTTATAAAAGGTCAGCAAAAAAGTACATAAACCAAATTTTTGATTAATTAAATTGCCCTATTTATCAATATCTTATTTAATCTACTTCAAAACCTTAAGTCGTGCTATCTTTGTAATTGAAATAGAGCTATTAGTCTCTACATTTGAATAACAGGTAAGTCGGCATCTTAGATTGGCTAGCATACTTTATTTATATTTTTTATTATCTACTTATTTTTAATATTACGTTTGTAACGTAAACTGAAGTATGCAGCACATCATTATTCTAGGAGTATTATTCCTTTTTCTCTTTAATTCTTGTACTTCAAATAATCCTAACAAAGGAAAGGAGGAAGAACATTTTTATTCCTGGCTTAGCAATCCTCAACTCAGTATAGATAGTTTACAGTTTATACTTAAGCATAGTAAAAACGACTCTCTCAAAATAGAAGTTCACAATAAACTTTTTTTTGCACATGTGTATCATGATGTAGCAGCTGCTCAAATTCAAATAGATTCTTTAATCAATTTAGGCAGCAAATATCCTTATGCTATGGCTAGAGCGTATAATGCGCAGGGAATAAATTTGGATATTTCAGGCCATTTTGATGAAGCCATTAAAAAGTATCAAGAGGCAATTCGCATTTCAACTAATAGATATCCAAATATAGAAGCATCTATTAATAATAATCTAGGACTTATATATTGGAACAGAGGAAATTATTTGGATGCAATAACCTGCTATAAGAAAGCATTGCACTTGTTTGAGCAAACCAATAATACCAAATTCGTTGCTAATGTACATAGCAATATGGGCTTAATTTACAAAGATATTAATGATACTCAATTATCAAATCATCACTTGGAACAAGCTTTAAAACTGAGAAATGAACTTAATGATGAATATGGTATCTCTGTTTCTCTTACAAACCTGAGTATAGCATATTTATCTCAAAATAATTTGAGCAAAGCCATACAATTATTAGATAGCTCGATTGCCTTAAAAACAAAATTACAAGATGAAATTGGCTTGAGTAATACACTTTATTGGAAAGCTAACGCTTATTACGAATTGGACAGTATTGATGCCGCATTATTGTGCTTAAATGAAGCTCTTAAACTATGTTTGAAAAACAACTCATTTTCCAATAACCTTATCAATATTTATGTTTCCTTAGGTGATATTTATTTGAAACAAAAGAACTACAATGAAATATATAAACTGCTTCCTCAATTGAAATCCATTTTAAATAAAACTAAGGATGAAAGGAATTTAATCAATTATTATAGTTTGTATGGAAATTATTATAAAGCAAAAGGTGATTATTACAATGCTTTACAGATGTATCAATTGTCTGACTCACTCTATCAAATTGTGGAAGGTACAGAGGTAAAAAATGCAATTCACTTATACGAGACTCAATATAAAACGGCTCAAAAAGACGCTGCATTAATACAAGCACAACTAAAAATAGCTGATCAAACGATATTAGACAAACAGAAAAATATCTGGATGCTACTTTTGGTTAGTTTTATTATTTTATGTTTGTTTCTTTTGTATAGTTTGAGAACAAAAGCTAAGAACAAACAAAAACAAATGGCACTTGAAAACGAGATATTACAAGAACAGAATTATATCAAATTACAAGAGCAACGACTTGATATTTCAAGAAATTTGCATGACAGCATTGGAGCACAGTTAACTTTTATACAATCCATAGCAGATAGTTTAAAAAATTCTAAAGATATACCTAACACAATGTATAATGAAAAGCTGAAGCAGTTGTCACAACATTCTGAAAACGCTATACTGGAATTAAGAAACACTTTATGGATTCTACATGCCGAATCTATCACACTAAATGATTTAAAATCAAAGTTGCTTAATTTCATTAATCAGGCAGCAGAAACATTTGAGCATATTGAATTCAATTTTCAATTTGATGTTTTAGAAGAAAAAAAGATAAGTTCGAAATTTGCTATACATGTTTTAAGTATTGTACAAGAGTTAGTAAATAATGCAATAAAATATGCAAACGCTTCTCAAATAAATATTACTTTGACCGAGCTAAGTAATACTTTATCCATTCAGGTCAAAGACAATGGGATTGGCTTTGACTTAGACTCGATGCAGCATAAATCTTATGGATTATCTAATATACAGAATAGAGTGAAACTTATGGAAGGCACATTGACAATTAACGCTCAACCACAAGAAGGAGCGATGTATTTAATTCAATCGAATCTAGACTTATGATACGTATTGCACTTGCAGAAGATCAACCCATTTCATTGAAAGCACTAGAGTCAAAATTATTGACCTTTCATCAATGCCAAATTGTACATAAAGCCAAACATGGTGGTCACTTATTGGAATTACTTCAACAAAATAATCAAGTGGACATCGTGCTAATGGATATTGAAATGCCAGAGCTGGATGGCATACAAACTACTAAGTTATTAAAGGAGATTTATCCTTTTATGAAGGTGGTAATGATTACCATATATGATGATGATGAACATATTTTTAATGCAATTAAAGCAGGTGCAGATAGCTATATTTTAAAAGATACTTCTGCAGAAAAGATTTTTTCTACAATAGAGGATACCATGAACGGAGGGGCGGTTATGTCGCCATCTATTGCGCTCAAGACGCTATCTTTATTGAAAAATTATGTTCCACCCAAAGAATTTGTTACCAATTCAAGTGTTATACTATCAGAAAGAGAAATAGAAATTCTTGAAAAAATAAGCAAAGGTTTTACAAATAAAAGAATTGCTGAGCAGATGTTTATATCACCTTTTACAGTAAAGCGGCATATTGAAAACATTTATAAAAAATTACAATCACATAATAGAGTTGAACTTATTGAAAATGCAAGGAATAGAGGCTTAATCTAAATAAAATGGGCCAAACAGCCCATTGTTGCAAATCGTCAGTAATGGTACTTTTATGTTTCTAAATAATCATTCTATGAACATAAATGCCTTATTAACTGCAGGATTACTCGCATGTTTTAGTCTAATAGCATGCAAAAAAACGGAACCTTCTCCCAACAACAATAACCCCAATAACAATAATCCGGGGGCTACATTTTTCTCTGCAAAAGTAGACCAGTCAAATTTCCCAACGGCTGACATCCAATTCACAAAGGCAAAATTTGTTAATGCTACTAAAATGCTTCAAATAATAGGTCAGCCTAATGACCAAAAGGAAACCATCGTGCTCTCCTTAATGTGCATCAATGGGAAAGTAAACTCAGTAACAGATTGGACACCCGGCAGCTACGGATTTGGAGCAAAAACCTTGGATCCTATAAACTATATCGGCTCTGGAGAATATAATAAGTGGAATGGTAGTGGATATGAACAATGGTTTGCAGATGGTGCTAATAACGAAGGAACTCTAATAATTCTTGCTAATGATGGAACTAAAATAAAAGGTACTTTTTCTTTTAAAGCAGCATTTAAAAATGCGAATGGCAGCTACAATATATCAAATATAAAATCCATTTCGGATGGTCAATTTGACCTAGAAATTCAAAATCAATAATTAAAAAAATAGATTATGAACAAAAGTATATTAGTCATCATAGGTGTTATAGTTACATTTTTGTTTACTTCTTGCACTAAAAAAAGCAATGATAAACCCAACAATAATAAATCTACAGAAGAAATTGGATTCTTTTTTGCCGAAAATGGCAATACAAATTATACTAAAGCTGATAGTGTATTCGCAAACCAGCAATATAAAACCATCATTGCAAAAGTGAATGGCGTCACAGTCGTCGAATTTGTTGTTACCGATTTTTCTGTTGGTGACTACCCTTTAAATACTCAATATGCCTTTACTTATGTTAAAGATTACAGCCATTGGGAAGCTTCAGCAGGTACTTTAAAAATCACTCAAAATGACGGACAAACTATAAGTGGTACTTATGAAGCTACCGCAGGAACTGGTGTGAATGGAGTAACAACTGTTTCGGGCTATTTTAAAAAAGTACCGTTGCAATAACATCTACTGAAACCTTAAAAACATTAACATCCTTACCCCAAACACTATTATCATTTAGTAAAAACCCCTATCCTAAAAATAAAGCTACCTTTTATGGTAGCTTTTTGTTGCTAAAAATCATAGCATATGAAACACTAGTATTCATTATTCAGCTTTTGAAAAAAATCTTGAAGCAAAAATAACAACAAGCCTTGATTTACTTTTTCAAATGGATGAATTGTTGATGGTAATACGGCAAAGTTGGCTTGTGCGATATGCTCTACTAGTTGTCGGCTTTCATCTATGCTCACCATATTATCACTGTCGCCTACCATAATCTGCACTTTACAAGTAATACGCTTTAAGTTTTCGGCAGTCAATAGCGGCTGCTCGCCCAAATGCAGCAGCAAATTTGCTACGGCTGTAACTAAGGTTTTCCAATGGGCTTCGCCGTGTAACTGCTCTAGATAAGTAGCAAACTTGGGTACTTTTTCGCTTATCAATTCTGGATGCAAAAAGCCCGCCTCTTTCTTTGCCACTTGGGCATTCCAGTCGTACTTTGTTGCTAAGGTTATTACACTTCCTACGCGCTCGGGGTATTGGCTAGCAAATGCCAATGCTACATAGCCTCCCATGCTATATCCAAATATCGAAACTTTCTCTAACCCATGCTCATTACAATAATCCACTACTTGTTGAACATAAACGGTAATATTTAGGTTTTCGTGGTTTAAGGGTGAATATGCATGCCCTTCAAATGCAGGTGCGTGAATTTGAAAATCATTTGAAAATGCGTTTTTAATATATTCGAAATATGCCGGACTGCCAAGGGCGCCATGTAGTAATAGTAAGGGTTGCATAGACTTATGTTTAGGTTTAAAGCAATTGTAGTGTAAGCATAAAATTAAATGTTATTATTATAAAACTCTAGCATATACGCTATTAAAGCAACATACAAAAAAAGCGGAGTATAGCTCAACACTACACTCCGCTTGTCTTTTACTGCTATAATTAAGCCGAAAATTAATTCATAGAGATGGGCATAAACTTAGTAAGGTTAATGCCAGACACCGCTTTTTTGTATTCTTCTATTGTAGGAATACGTCCTAAAATAGCAGACAAAACTACAACTGGCGTAGAAGCCAACAAGGATTCACCTTTTTTCCTATCGCTGTCTTCTACCACACGGCCTTGAAACAAGCGTGTAGAGGTAGCCATTACGGTATCTCCTTTTGCAGCTTTTTCTTGGTTGCCCATACACAGGTTGCAACCAGGACGCTCTAGGTACATAATATTTTCGTAGGTTGTACGTGCAGCAGTTTTTGGCATTAAATCATTAAATTCAAAACCAGAATATTTTTGTAAGATTTCCCAATCGCCTTCTGCTGTTAACTCATCAATGATGTTGTAGGTAGGAGCCGCTACTACTAGTGGTGCTTTGAATTTTACTTCACCATTAGTTTTCTCTTCGTTTTTCAACATTTGGGCCACAATTTTCAAATCATCTTTGTGCACCATACATGAACCCACAAAGCCTAAATCTACTTTTTTATCGCCGCCATAGAAAGATAATTCACGGATGACGTCGTGGGTATAGCGTTTAGAAATATCTGCATTGTTCACATCTGGGTCGGCAATCATAGGCTCTTCAATGATATCCAAATCTATTACCACCTCTGCATAATATTTTGCGTTTGCATCTGGCTGCAAAGCGGGTTTTGTGCCTGTTCTAATTTCCTCTATACGCTTATTGGCCTTATCAATCAATCCTTGCAATACTTTGTTGGCATTATCCATGCCTTTATCTATCATTATTTGTATGCGAGATTTGGCTATTTCTAAAGACTGTATTAGGGTTTCGTCTTGTGAAATGCATATAGAAGCTTTTGCTTTCATTTCGGCAGTCCAATCGGTAAATGTGAAGGCTTGGTCGGCCAACAAGGTGCCAATATGCACTTCAATGATACGACCTTGGAATACGTTTTCGCCATCAAACTGTTGTAACATTTGCAATTGCGTAGCATGCACCACATCGCGGAAATCCATATGCTCCTTCATGCTGCCTTTGAACGTAACTTTTACAGACTCAGGGATAGGCATAGATGCCTCGCCAGTCGCTAAAGCTAATGCTACTGTACCAGAATCGGCACCAAATGCTACGCCCTTAGACATACGTGTATGCGAATCACCACCGATGATAATAGCCCATTCGTCGACAGTAATATCATTCAAGACTTTGTGAATAACATCGGTCATGGAATGGTAAGCACCTTTGGGGTCGCGTGCTGTAATCACACCAAAGTCATTCATGAATTTCATCAATTTAGGAATGTTGGCTTGTGCTTTTTTATCCCAAACAGATGCCGTGTGGCAACCCGATTGGTATGCGCCGTCTACCGTAGGGGATATAACAGTAGCAGCCATAGCTTCTAGTTCTTGAGCGGTCATCAAGCCGGTAGTATCTTGAGAGCCTACAATGTTTACCCTAACACGAACGTCGGAGCCTGCATGTAGTATTTTACCTGGCGCTACACCCACTGCATTTTTATTGAATATTTTTTCAACAGCGGTTAAGCCTACGCCCTCTTTTGTTATTTCCTTAGCTGGCGCAAATACTTGTGGCGTTTCTATGCCTAATGTTTGGGCTGCAAAGGTTTGTATTTTTTTACCAAAAACAATAGCATAGGAGCCACCCGCCTTGATAAACTCCATTTTTTGAGGTGTCAAAGAACGAGAAATATCTATTAGTTCTTGGCTACCATTGTATAATTTTTTGGTTTTTGTATTGATGGTTAAAACCGTACCAGTAGCTACCGAGTAGGCTTGCTCTAACACGACATCTCCATTTTCATTTCTTACTACATTGCCATTTTCGTCTGTTTTCTTTACCCAGTTTTTCAAGTCTATACCAATACCGCCCGTAACGTCTACAGTGGTTAGGAATATAGGTGAAATGCCGTTGGTACCAGCTACAATTGGAGCGATATTTACAAATGGCACATAGGGCGAAGCTTGCTTACCCGTCCAAAGTGCTACATTATTAACTCCAGACATTCTGGATGAGCCTACACCCATGGTGCCTTTTTCTGCAATCAGCATTACAGAGGCATCTGGATGCTTTTCCTTCAATGCTACTATTTCTGCTTGAGCTTGCGGCGAAATCATACATTTACCATGCAATTCACGATCGGAACGTGAGTGCGCCTGATTACCTGGCGATAATAAATCGGTAGAAATATCACCTTCGGCTGCAATGTAGGTTACTACCTTTATTTCTTCAGGAACTTCGGGTAATTTGGTAAAGAATTCTGCTTGGGCATAGCTTTCTAGTATTTCTTTTGCAATAGCATTGCCCGCTTTATAGGCTTCGGCCAAACGTGCCGTATCAGCATCATACAAAAACACCTGTGTTTTGAGTACAGATGCTGCCTGTTGAGCGATGTTGGCATCATTTCCTAGTGCCAAATCCAACAACACTCTAATGGAAGGGCCACCTTTCATATGCGACAACAACTCGAAAGCAAATGTGGGCGTAATTTCGGCTACCACTTCCTTGCCTAAAATTATTTCTTTTAAAAACTGAGCCTTTGCACTTGCAGCAGGTGTAGTACCTGGCAAAGTATTGTAAATAAAATGCTTTACAGAATCTGCTCTGTGTTCATTAGCTACATCTTTAATTTGTGCTATTATTTCGCTTAATAATTCTGCGCCATCAATAGGCTTAGGATGCAATCCTTGTCCTTTTCTTTCTTCTATTTCGCTAAGATATTCCTGATAAAGGTTCATAATTTTAAATGTCTTTTAAAATATAATTAGAAATTGTATGTAAAATTTTGTGCAAAGTTACTATTTAATAATTATTTTATTAAAAAAAGACTGCGTTTAGATACTAAATTTATTATATTGGCAGCCAATCTTTTGGCTGTATTTTTTTAGAAAAAAAGATAGCAATATTGGGCTTTAAAAATTATCATTCCAATACCTGCATAAAGCTGTGGAACAAAATAGGTTTAAGCCGGCAAAAACGAAATGCTGGGAATGCCTTGATTAATGCAAGGACCCCTTCAAAATATATTGAAGGGGTCCTTGCATTTAGCGTCAATACCTGCTAATTATGAAGCCTTTTTTTTCTTGTTTTCTAAGTAAAAAGCCGCCGCAATTAATAGTAAAAGCAGCATACTTCCAATCATAGCCAATAATTCATTGGTTTGAATATGCGGGTATTCGTACTTGAACTCGATTGAATGCTTACCTGCGGGCACCATCAATCCTCTCAAAATATAGTTGGTTCTAACAATATCTGCTGGTTTGCCATCAATGGTTGCCGACCATCCAAGCGGATAGTAAATTTCAGAGAATACAGCAAAACCTGCTTCCGAATTGTTGGTTTCGTATACCAATCTATTAGGCACCGCATCTTTAAGCACTATGCTTGCTGCACTGTCTTTGCCTATATTTGTTGTTAGGGCATTCATTCTATCGGCACGTACTATTGCCGTGCTGGCGGGATTAAAATTTGCTCCTGCATCGCCTGCTGCTGGCCCTTGTAGAGACGGTCCGTTGAGTGCATCCATCTCCTCGCGGGCAGTATTGACTGTTTGTATTTCATTTACAAACCATGCCGCACCCAACGCTCCTGGATTGGTTTGCACCACCTGAGGTGTTTGCTGATTTCCGGGAACTATAAAATACTTCGTATTAAGCATATTTAGAACGCTTGCGTTAAGCTTACTCAACTGATGGTCTATAACATCTTGATAGATTTGTAGCTTAGCTCCATGATAGCCTCCTATTGAATGATGAAACAAAGAAGGGAATGCGTCGTTATAGGGACTGCTCGTAAGGTCGAATACACGATACCCTAAGGTTTTATCTTGCATTATTTGTTTATCTACAGCCCTAGGTGCTAATTGGCGCGCCCATTCGTCATGACTTAAATATTTGTCTTTATTAATGTATCGTATAGCAACCCCTAAATTATCAAATGCCACTAGTGCTACAAAAGCTGCAATACTGATAGTTTGATTAAGCTTGCCCTTAGCGAATGCCAACAAAACGCCACCTGCTAATAATATCAGCATCAGACTTCTAAAGCTATCTTTTAAAGCCAAGCTGGCTCTATCTTCTCTAATAGCGCTTATGATTTCTTCGCCTGCTTCTCCAAATTGAGATGCCAAACCTGAGTCGTTAGCGCCCCTATAGGTCATTCCCATTTGGGTATATAACAACACAAGCAATGCTAATCCTCCTACTATGTACAGGCTCAATTTTACCTTCTTAAATATTTCTTCTTTAGAATTATTGCCAAACAATGCTTCTTTCAATCCCCACATACCCATTGCAACAAAAATAAAGGAAGGAATTACCAATGCCATTGAGGGCGCTCTAAACTTGTTGAGCATCGGGAAGTTTTCGAATAAGAAATCATTGATACCCATATTCTTCCCTGTAGACAGTATGATAAAAAACACCGCTATACCTAATGCCCACCATCTAATTGGGTGTTTCACTAAGAACATCGACAACACAAATAAGAAACAAATAATGGCCCCAAAATACATCGGACCCGAAAGCATTGGCTGAGGACCCCAATACAAAGGCGTACGCTCTACCATTTTTTCCACTTGCCCATAAGGCACTCGTAAACTGCTAAGTTTTTCTGCATATGCAGAGTTTACATCGAGTTTTTCGCCACTACTACCGCCATACAATCCTGGCACCAAGATACAAAGGTTTTCTGCCACACCATTACTCCATCCAAATGCGTAGTCTTTATCCAAACCGCTACCCTGCTCCTCTGGGTTTACAAGCTCTTTCTCGCCACCGCGTATGGTGTATTTTGTAGAAATCTGTGTTTGATAAAACCTTGCATTATTGACCAATACGCCCAAAACAATACCTACTAATAAAAGCCCTGATGCTTTAATAAAGAGCGGTAACTGTCCTTTCTTTATCATATGTATACCAATGCCAATCACCGTGATGATAGCTGCGATGCCAGTGTAGTAAATAATTTGATAGTGTCCTGCATCGAGCATAAAGGCCATGATAGCACCTGCAAGTGCAGCACCCAACCATATTTTGCCCCTATAAGCCCAAACAATAGCAGCAAATAAGCCGGGTATATAGGCGATATCTAACATCTTGGTAAGGTGTCCTGCTACGATGATTACCGGATTATAACTCGCATACGCAAATGCAATGCCTCCTATAAAGCCTATCCATTTATTCCATTTCAAAGCCAGGGCGAGTAGATAGAAGTTTATCATCGCAAGCGCAAACATGATAATTGGATTATACGGCAAGCCATGAGTGTATAAGGTAAATGCGTTACTTATTTTCTGAAACCAATTACCAGACGACTGAAACTCGGTTAGCACCATCGGCATTCCACCAAACATAGAATTTGACCAACCCGAATTCTCTCCCGTTTTTTCTTTAAAATCTCTGGTCTCCTTTGAGCCTTGCAACCAAGTATATTGGTCGTGCATATCCAAGTAATTGCCTTGAATTGCCGGAATATTAAAAAGTGTACAAATAAGTAAAATGGCACCTATTACCATGAGGTGCGGATAAAATTTAGATAACTTGTTGGCCTGTTCCATAAAGATTTTAATAATGTCGCAACAAATTTAATCTTTCAATTTATATAATCATAATCATAATTATATTTAGTTTTACTTGTGCCAGCATCCTGCTTGCAATCATTCACATTTTGAAACAACTATGACCAAAACATTATTTTTAGATAGAGACGGCGTTATTAATAAAGAAAACGAAGGTGATTATATAAGAAAAATAAGTGAATTCGAATTCTTGCCAGGTGTGTTAGACGCATTGGCCATTGCATCAAGATTATTTGATAGAATCATCATTGTAACCAATCAACGTGGTATTGGCAGAGGATTGATGTTGGAAGAAGACCTACATGCCATACATGAGCATATGCAAAAGAGCCTATCGAAAATTGCGGTAAAAATAGATAAGATATACTATGCTACCACACCCGATAAAAAACACCCATATAGAAAACCCAACATAGGAATGGGCCTGCATGCTCAAGAAGATTTTCCAGATATAGATTTCAAAAATGCCTATATGGTGGGTAATAATATAAGTGATATGTATTTTGGTAAAAACCTAGGTATGCAAACAATATTTGTACATACCACACTACCTCCTCAAGAAATGCCCAATCCACTTATCGACCTACAATTTGAAGGCCTATTGCCCGCTATGCTCTATATAGAAAACAGCTTAATGAAGGCGAACAACAACCTTAAATGAACGATAAATCCAACTCTGCTCCAATAAAATGTTTTTTAGGCTTAAATTTGCCTAGATAATAAGGAAGAATCAACATGAAGTTAGCAATTGCGGTAACGGGAGCTAGTGGTGCTATATATGCAGCCCAGCTTTTCAAAACAATCTTACAACACAAGGACAATTTTGAAGCTATAGGGCTGGTATGGACTAGCAATGCTAAAGACGTATGGCGTCACGAGCTAGGCAATACTGCTTACCAAGACTATCAGTTTGATACCTATGATATTAAAGACTACTTTGCGCCATTTGCCTCGGGTAGCGCAGGCTACGACGCACTTATTATTTGCCCATGCAGCATGGGAACACTTGGCAGAATAGCGGGCGGCATTTCTGAGTCGCTTATTACTAGAGCTGCAGACGTAATGCTTAAAGAACGAAAAAAACTAATTTGTGTTGTAAGAGAAGCACCCTATAGCCTAATACACCTCAATAACATGAAAACAGTGACAGAAGCTGGAGGTATCATTCTGCCTGCATCTCCGTCCTTTTATAGCATGCCAAAAAGTATAGAAGAAGTAGCGCAAACGGTAGTAGATAGAATTTTTAGTTTGCTTCAAGTAGACGTTCGGCAATACCGCTGGGGCAGCGACAAGTCTGCTAAGGGCTAAACAATAATCTTATATAAAATTGCGTTATTTTAAAACGTCAAAACATAGAAATGAAAAAATTACTCCTATTCGCATTGTTGGCTATGGCATCAGAGGCCTTTGCTCAATCTGTTTTAAATACCCCAATAGGCCAATGGACATCTTTTTATTCCTACAACGAGGTTACTGATTTTGTAGAGGACGGAACTTCTTTTTATGTAGGTACACAATCGGGTTTTTACACCTACAACAGAAATACCGGCGAAATAGAAGCCTACAATAAAACAACGGGCATGAGCGGACCAGGAGTAGCGCACCTGGCTCACGACGTCCTTACAGATATCACGGTCATTGGTTACCAAAATAGCAATATCGACTTATTTTTAGGCAACCGATTCTTCAATATTCCCTCTTTATTCCTTTCGCAAGCCAGTGGCAACAAATCTATTTTCGATATCATCTGTCACCAAGGTATAGGGTACTTAAGCACCGGAAAAGGATTAATATTATTGAATTTAGAACGCAGAGAAATTAAAGAAACGGTTGTTTTTTACGATCAAAATACAGAACAACTTATCAATAGCACCGCAATACTCAACAACGAAATATATGTAACCACTAACAGCGGTATCTATAAAACAGCGCTTAATAATCCTTCTTTTATTTACTACGGTACTTGGGATAAAATAAGTACACAAAAATACTCGCAAATACTTAGCCTCAACAACAAATTATACCTATTAGACGAAACCAGAATAGATGTATTGGAAAACAATACCATCACCAATTTTTACACACACAACCAAAACATTGCCTCAATTTACGCCTATTCAGAAACACAATTAGGCTTTAGCACCTATATAGATGTGCCTACCTCGCCTAATGCTGCATTTATACTCAATGAAGACGCCAGCATCGCCGAAAGTTTTCCAAACCGACAAATCGTAAAACTTATCAAGCTAGGCAACAACCAGGTATTTGCAGGAGAGTATAGAATAGGGCTGATAAAAATTGAAAATGGCAGCTCGATACCCTACGTGCCCAATGCTATGATAGATTATAGAGCTGCCGATGTAGCCCCATATGATGGCAATTTTGGTATAGCGCATGGCGGACATGGAGACAACTACCACCTGCTAAGAAACGCCAACCTTTACAGTGTTTTCCGAGACGGTAATTTTAGAAAATTAACTTGGGTTTCTGACGACTATACTTTTTCTGATTTTATAAGAATTGTAAGAGATCCTCGAACAGGCTCTTACTTCTCTAGCGCATTTGGTGGAGGAGTATCTGAACTCACTAAAGACTTTACTCCCTATGAATACAAAACCATGCTGGAGCCCCGCAAAGGTGAAGTGCCTGCAAAAGTGTATGCTTACGGACTAGGATTTGACTCTAAAAATAACTTATGGGTAGTAAATAGCGGCACCGATAGACTATTGAAAGTAAAAACACCAGACGGTAATTGGTACGCAAGCAAAAGTATTGCTAACCCCCTTACCATGAATCTGAATCTTGAACTTCAGTCTATGGCTGGAGATATCATAATAGATGGTTATGATAATAAATGGATAATACCCATAATAGCAGCAGGTGGCATTATAGCCTATACAGATAACGGAACAATAGACAATCCCGATGATGACTTTTACAGAGTTTTACAAGTAGGAAGAGGAAATGGCAACCTACCGAGCAATAAAGTACTTTGTGCCGCCGTCGATAAAAATGATAACATCTGGATAGGTACCGATATAGGTATAGCTATCTTCTCTTGCACCTACGATATCAGAGATAACTGCGATGCAGACATTCCTATTGTGGAAAATAAAGAAGATAACATACTCGGTAGATTGTTTGAAAACATTACCGTATCTGCCATTGCAGTAGACGGCGCCAACAGAAAGTGGATAGGCACCACTGCTGGCTTGTGGTTGGTTTCTAACGACGGCAGCGAAACCTTACTACAATTCAATACCAATAACAGCCCTTTGCCTAGCAACAACATTAAACGCATCAATATAGACCCAATCAACGGTGACGTATATATATCTACCGACTTAGGCTTGGTAAGATACAGAAGCACCGCGACAGAGGGCCGAGAATCAATTGAAAAACCCTTGGCCATCTACCCAAACCCTGTACCCTCTGGCTTTGGCGGACAAATAGCCATTAACGGACTAACCGCAGATGCTGACGTGAGAATTGTAGACATGAATGGCAACTTGGTTTTTAGAACAAGAAGTTTGGGCGGACAAGCAGTATGGGACGGTATGGACTATTTAGGGAAAAGAGCACAATCTGGCATCTATATAGTAATGGTAAGAAGCAAAGATGGAACCGAAAAAGCCAGTGGCAAAATAATATTCAGAGAATAAACCACAATTATAGCCTTTACTATTAACAGCAACCATAACTAAAATTTAGGCACCTTTTTACAACTATTAAATAGTAAGTAAGGTTATGATAAATTATTATAACTTTGCCATAAATATATAAACTCCGGTTTAGCAGCTATGCAAAACATCCATGTAAAATTATTTTTAATTTTCTCATTTCTTGGTTTTTACTCTTGCTCCAACGACACCTCTGACGCAACAGAACACCATCAGGCTTATAAAAACCCAACAGTAGTAAATTATACTAATGCCATACAACTGACACCCAACGATGCCTCGCTATACTACAAAAGAAGCTTAGCCTTATCCAACATCAATAAGGACGACTTGGCTTTAGCAGACATTGAAAAGGCCATAAAACTCGACCCTAACAACGACATTTATTGGGCTGGCAAAGGCGAATTAATGAACTACCTCCAAAAACACGACCATGCAGTGCTCGCGTACAACAAAGCCATGGCTCTTGTTGCTCAAAGCACAGATACGACACAACACCTAAAAGCACTTCAGTATCAATTATTTATGGGAAAATCTTTACTGCTCGACAACAAAACAACACAAGCCAAAGGCATTGTAGATAAAGTGTTATCCGCTGCACCAGACTTCCCAGATGCCTACTATTTGCTAGCACAAGTAGTAGCCGCAGAAAAAGACACCAATAAGGCTGAACGATATTTGATAAGAGCATTAAATCTAGATCCGGCATACTATGAAGCCAGCCTTTTATTGGCCGAATATTATTCAGAAAGAAAAGACGAAAGAGCACTAAAACAATACCTTTATACCTTCAATTTAGACCCCAATGAAGTGTACCCGCTGTTTCAAATAGGTTATTATTTTGAAAATATAGCAGATACCACGAGTGCTATTAAAGCTTATAAAAAAGTCATTGAACACGATCTTGATTATACCGACGCATATTTACAATTAGGAAGAATTTATGCCAGTCAAGGCAATTGGCAAGCAGCTAAAACAAATTTCCAGTTGGCCGTATACACCGAACCAGCAAATGCAAAAGCGCACTATTTACTAGGAAACTGTTTTGAACAATTACAAAACAGCGATAGTGCAAAGCTTTTTTATGCCAATGCTACCGCTTTAGACCCAAAATTCACTACCGCAAAAGAAGCACTTAAAAAATTGACAACGAACTAGATATTCCTACATACTTGTAAATTTACTCCAAGTTATGGAATTATGAGAAAAGTTTGTATAACTTCGCATTCTGAAAAGTATAACATCACAAAATATTTTACCGTTTTTTAAAATACCATATGGATATTTTTTCAAAGTTACTAAGAGACAGAGGCCCGATTGGCCAATACCAAGAGCTAGCTCACGAATATTTTGCCTTTCCAAAATTGGAAGGACCAATCAGCAATAGGATGTATTTCCGTGGAAAAGAAAAAATAGTCTGGAGCTTAAATAACTATCTTGGCTTAGCCAACCATCCAGAAGTAAGACAAGCAGATAACGAGGCAGTAGCAGAGTTTGGCTTAGCCTATCCAATGGGCGCAAGAATGATGAGTGGTAACTCCGATTATCACGACCAATTAGAGCAAGAATTTGCTTCATTCGTAGGAAAAGAAGATGCTATACTTTTAAACTTTGGCTACCAAGGCATGTTCTCTGCAATAGATGCCATCGTAGGCAGACACGATGTGGTGGTATACGACGTAGAGAGCCATGCGTGTATAGTTGATGGACTAAGAATGCATCCAGGAAAACGTTTCAAATTCAACCACAACGATGTAGCCGATTGTGAAAAACAAATACAACGCGCTCAAAAATTGATAGAAGGTACCCCTGGTGGCATATTGGTCATCACAGAAGGAGTATTTGGCATGAACGGCAATCAAGGTAGGGTTAAGGAAATAGCTGATTTAAAATCAAAATACGAATTCAGACTGTTTGTAGATGACGCACATGGCTTCGGCACAATGGGCGAAAAAGGTGCTGGTATCGGTGAAGAACAAGATTGTATAGATGGTATAGATCTTTATTTTTCTACTTTTGCAAAATCATTAGCCGGTATTGGTGGTTTTATATGTGGCGATAAAGACATCATCTACTACTTGCGTTACAATATGCGCTCACAAATATTCGCAAAATCGTTGATGATGCCAATGGTAAAGGGTGGCCTAAAACGCATGGAATTGATTAAAACCCGTCCGGAACTAAAAGCCAAATTGTGGGAAAACATCAACAAACTACAAAGCGGACTTAAAGAACGTGGTTTCAACATTGGCACCACTAATACCCCAGTAACTCCTGTTTACATGGAAAGTGGTGTTACAGATGCTACCAACTTAGTGGTAGACCTTAGAGAAAATTACAACATCTTCTGTTCGATGGTAATGTACCCCGTTATTCCTAAAGGACAATTGATACTGCGTTTAATACCTACCGCAGTACATACTGATGAAGATATAGAATTGACTTTAAATGCCTTCTCGGCCGTAAGAGAAAAATTAGAAAAAGGGCTCTATCCAAAAGACATTCCTCATGTGAGTGTTTTTAAAATGCATTAAGCCTCTTTAAAATAAACAAAACAACCCGCAGATGATATCATTTGCGGGTTGTTTAATTTATAGGAAATACATAATTGACATATCTAGTATCACAACAAGGCCATCCGTTTGGGGATTGAGGTCGGTGGCGGAAATAGACGCGGGAAGTTGCCTATCAGCACCAACGAACACAAATGGCAATTAATTGAATAAAATTTTAGAATAAAACCATTATACAAACCGCAGAAGCAGCTGTTTATTGTCTACTAACCTTAACCGCAAGCGTTAAGATTAAGACTCTAGCAATTGATGCTACTAATTCGATTTAAAACGAATCGGCCTACTACTTACTACTACCCTCGTAACGAACAATGGCTTGACCATCGTAAATAGGCACCACAGGATGTAAATTAGGCGTAGTGCAATATTGCATATCCTTTTCCAAGCCAAAACCGCTCAATCGTCTGTAATGATTGCTATCCTTTAAAAAATGTAAAAGACTAGGAGCTTTTTGAGATTGCACATACAGCTCTTTGGTTATTCTTGTACTATCACACCAACACTCAAAATGATTTTCGACTAGTGAAGCCAAAGCTCCCGCAAACAAAGTATCCTCTAAGTTTACCCTATCCTTCCATGCAGCACATGCCAATAATACCTTTTTATTTTGCTCAATAAGATAAGCGGCTAAAGCATCTAAATTTAAAAAAGAGCCAATTACAATCTGATGAGAAGCACTCACCATATGTAGCAGCTTTGTGCCATTAGTAGTCGTTAACGCCAGTACTTTGTCTTGTATAAATGCACTCGGATATTCAAATGGGCTATTACCATTTTCTAGACCAGGCGCTACTTTCCCGTCGCGCTCTCCAGCCGTAATATACTCGGGATAATGGTTTTTTAAGGCAATGCATTCGTCTACAGCTGCAACTGGTATAATTTTTGAAGCGCCGTTAGCAATAGCTGTAGTAATGGTAGATGTTGCTCTGAAGATATCAATAATAACTACTATAGTATCTGTGGTATCATATAAATGAAGCAAAGCGGGCGAAAAACAAGTTTCGATAGACTGTTTTTGAGACATGCTGCAAAAGTAAAAAATCAGTTTGAAGGCACAAAAAAGGCAACATATAAAAGTTGCCTATTTATTTTTTTCGAAATAATGATTAAAATATTTTTTTTACTTCAGGGAATAAGCTCCATCTAAAGCAGAAACAGTAGTAGCGTTTAGATTGTCTAACATTGGAGCACCCTCTACAAGGCCTCCTATGTTTTTAACCCAATATTGCTGACCGTTTTCAGAATTCAGGCAATACATAATTTGATCGTAACCTGCTATGTATAACTTTCCTTGATGCACAATAGGCGAGCCTTTTACTAAGCCTACCGTAGGCACTTGCCACACTATTTCTCCATCGATGATATCGATACAATAAATATTTTTGTCAAATCCACCAAAGTATACGTTTTGTCTATCTACATAAGGTGCGCCAGTAATTTTGTCGCCTGTAGCTATATGCCATCTTTTTAAGCCCGTCTCTGTATCAATTGAATAAAAGTTTTTATCGGCCGAACCAAATAAAACATTGCCTCCAATAGTGATAAGCGTCGAAGATATCGAAGCACCTGTAGTATAGGTCCATTTTACAGCATTCGTACGCGTGTTGACGCTATACACTTTGCCATTCATATTTCCAATATACATCACCGTATCGTTCTCTATACAAGGCGACATTACAAATGTACCTGCATCTGGTGCCGTGAAGGTGCTGTTGGAAAACAAGGAATCCTCTCTGAAGCTTTGTACAGAGTTGCCTGCTGATACAAAAACATATCTATGCTCGAAGCCTAAAATAGGAGCAATAGTAGGGGCACCTGTTATATTTCCACTCGCATTAGCCGTATGAATAGATGTCAAATCTGCATTGTTCAAATAGTGCAAAGTGCTACCTGCTGCTACGTACAGAATATTGTTGTACGTTAAAGGTGTAACTAAGATGGGTGCCTGAAAATCTCTCTGCATCAATACCTTACCCGTAGCTCTGTCTACCTTATACAGTATACCTGCACTAGAGCTTATAAAAGCCGCATTATCATGAATTACAACACCTGCTAGCACTGGTGAACCTGCGTTGAGCTCCCAACGCTTAGCGCCCGTTTCGGGGTCGAGGGCATATACAAAATTATTGTTGTTACCAATATATACAGTAGCTGCCGGCTGAAGCGTAATTGGCGAATCGTCGCTGTATTCTTTCTTACAAGAAGTCAAGGAGAGTACACCCAACAAAAACACTCCAGCAACTAATAAACTATGTCTAGATAATTTCATTATAATAATTTTAAACTATTGTCTAACAATTAACTCACAATAATAAGTATTTATAGCGTTTTTTCAAAAATATGTTAACAGTATTTTTTTATATTTCTGCTTCGCCTACTTTTTGCGCATGATACAACCTAATTTTTTGATATTTCAACCACTTTTCAAAACATACCATCCTGCACGCCAAATAGCCTATTTTGCCATCTAAAAAGCCCCCTCTGATAATTAAACGATGAAAAAACAACCAAATCGGACCAAAAAATGCTTTCCAAATACTAATGGTCTTACCGTTTGCAACAGCAGCTATTGCCGAAAGCTCCGAGTACTGCTCTATCTTTCTTAAATGTTGCGCCAAACTTTGTATGGTATAATGTAATATTGGTTTGGAAAAATTACCAGTTGCAATTTCTGCATTTGGCTTCCAATATTCATGTACAGACTGGGCTACCCAAGCACCTTTGTCTTTCCTAAATAACCGCAGCTTCGCATCGGGATACCAACCTCCATAACGCAACCATTTGCCCAAATAATTATTTAAACGTGGCATTGAATAAGCATCCTTTGTTGGCATCGTTTGCTTCCAGTTGGCTATCTCGGCGCACAACTCGGGCGATAATTCCTCATCGGCATCTAAAGATAATATCCAGGTGTGGCTGGCCAAGGCATTAGCATCGTTCTTTTGCAGGCCATAACCCCTAAAATGTTGTTGCGACACCTTAGCCCCAGCTTGCTTAGCAAGTGTCACTGTAGCATCCGTACTAAAACTATCTAACACAATAATCTCATCTGCAATTGCCACTACCGACTTGATACAGCGCTCTATAAACGCCGCTTCGTTAAAAGTGATAATAACAACACTTATTTTAGACTCTGACATACTCCTATTCGTAAAAAAAAATAAAAGTACAATTTTTTAAATGGGTGCATGAATCTTTAATAAAAAAACATTGTTAGATGTGTATAATTTTATACTTTTACATACTAAATAATGATTTTTGAGTCCTATAATTTTAGCATTTCTCATTACCCTATTTGCCGGCTTATCTACCGGTATAGGTAGCCTTATAGCTTTGATGGCCAAGCGCACCAATGCCGTTTTCCTATCGGCCTCCTTGGGGTTTTCGGCTGGCGTAATGTTGTACGTGTCGTTCATGGAATTAATGCCCGTTGCACTTACTGATTTGAAACTACACCTTACGTCATATACGGCTGAGCTTTATTTAGCGCTTTCCTTCTTTGGTGGTATTGCCGTCATTGCGGTCATCGACTATTTGGTACCAAAAGAAAATAATCCTCATGAAATAAAAAAAATAGAGGACTATCCGGTACAGTTAAACACCAAACAACTTAAAAGAACTGGCGTACTCACAGCCATTTCTATAGCCTTACATAATTTTCCCGAAGGGATGGCTACCTTTTCTGCGGCTTTATCCAACCCCGAAGTAGGCCTATCTATTGCCATAGCCATTGCCATACACAATATCCCCGAGGGCATTGCCGTCTCTGTGCCCATATATCAAGCCACAGGGAGCAGAAAAAAAGCATTTTGGTACTCGTTCCTATCAGGACTGAGCGAGCCTTTGGGTGCTGTTATAGGCTATTTCCTCATCATTAATATATGGTCGCCTTTAATGAATGCAATTTTGCTTGCGGGCACGGCGGGTATTATGGTATTTATATCACTAGACGAATTGCTCCCTACTGCTAGAGCCTTTGGCAAACACCACCACGCTATATTAGGACTCATATTTGGCATGGCAATAATGGCCCTAGGCCTACTGCTACTCAATAATTAATAGCGCTATCATTCTTATCCAAGTGGTATTAAAGAAATAAATACTTTTCCAATTAGCTTATTTTTTTGTTGCTTTGCAGATAATATTTGAAAAACAATTTTCTATGCTTCCTATATACAATAGAATACTTCTTAAACTCTCTGGAGAGTCTTTAATGGGCGAAAAAAATTACGGACTAGACCCTAAGATGCTTTCCCATTATGCAAAAGACATAAAAAGCGTTACAGACCTAGGCGTACAGGTAGCTGTGGTGATAGGTGGTGGCAATATCTACAGAGGTATGAATGAAGTAGAAACAGGCATAGAGAGGGCTCACGGCGACTATATGGGCATGTTGGCTACCGTTATTAATGGAATGGCGCTTCAAGCATCGCTTGAGAAGGTGGGCGTAAAAACCAGGCTTCAAAGTGCTATTGAAATGGACCAAGTAGCAGAGCCCTACATTAGAAGAAAAGCCATAAGGCACTTAGAAAAAGGCAGAGTAGTAATATTCGGAGCAGGTACCGGAAACCCCTACTTTACTACAGACACCGCTGGCTCATTGAGAGCTATTGAAATAAACGCCGATCTTATATTAAAAGGCACAAGAGTAGATGGTATTTACTCGGCCGACCCAGAAAAAGACCCTAACGCCTTCAAGTATGATGCAATAACCTATGATGATGCAATTCAGCAAGGGCTTAACATCATGGATATGACTGCATTTACTTTGTGTAAAGAAAACAAATTACCCATTATTGTTTTTGATGCCAATACCAAAGGTAACTTATTGGATATCGTAACCGGAAAATCGGTGGGGACAATCGTTAAATAATACGCACACGACTATTCTGAAATAATTAGCTTTTTGGGTAGCGTTTCTTTCACCATCGTTATTTTGCCCGTGGAGTCTTTATTCGCTGCCCAAACGCCATAAACAGTCAAGGTATCACCCGGCTTGGCCATACTCATCATGTCTTTTTGAAAATAATCTGGTATTTGAGAGCCTTGTACAGATACTCGGTAGTATTCTGTCATGATCATCTCCTTCCCCCGGTTGTCTTCAAACAAACCCCATTCGGAGTACAACAAATCAAACGCCTCAACGGGCAGCAACACGCCTTTGTCGTCTTTTAAATAAAGCGGTAGCTGCGTGATAGAATCAAACTGATCTTTCTTTAAAAATGTATAGGATGCGGTATCCTTGCCAAAATGTACGGTATACAACTTCTCGACAGCGCGCTTACCTGTCTCTTTTCTTTCTTGAGCTTTTGCCCAAAACAATCCTCCACCAAATACAATTAATAATCCTAAAATATACTTCTGCATACTCAAAAAAATAATAAAAACGTATAGCTTGTTTATTATCCAAAATGCTACGAACGAAACTAAAGATATAAATTTAAGCAATTAATTTTAAAACCTCGCTGGCATTAAAAATAAAAAAAAGGCACTTATAAAAGTACCTTTTTTATGTGACCTCGTTAGGATTCAAACCTAAAACCTTCTGAGCCGTAATCAGATGCGCTATTCAGTTGCGCCACGAGGCCATTATTTGAGGATGCAAAAATAAATAGTATTTTCCTAATTGCCAAAATAATTTTTAAAAAATATTCTGCAAGCTACTTTCTCAAGTGTTCCTGCCAAAGTACCCAAGCGGCTTCTGCCTGAAAGTGCAGCATCTCTAGTCCGTTTGCTATAGCCGCGCCCGCAGCCTCACCTTTTTGCAAAAAGGCACTCTGTGCTGGATTGTATATCAAATCGAATAAAAAATGGCTTTGCTGCAAAGTATCCCAGCGCAGCGGGAGCACTTCTCCTACATGAGGGTACATACCAATAGGTGTGGTATGAATAATCAATTGGAAATCGGTGAGAGGCAGCACCGTCAAGGTGGCAAAATCGATATCAAAAACACCACTTCTTCCAGCCACTGTAGCGGAAATATCCATCTTGGCCAATGCATATTGCACCGCTTTGGACGCGCCTCCATTGCCCAATACCAGCGCTTTTACGGACTTTTCGATAGGCTTGACTAAAAAGTTATTTAGCGAACGCATAAAGCCTATCCAGTCTGTATTATATCCTTTCGTGCGCTCGCCATTAAACACAATACAATTGACGGCACCAATAGCTTCTGCGGCTGCATCTATTTCATCCAAAAAAGGCATAATTGCTTCTTTGTAGGGTATCGTAACATTAAGACCCGATAGGGGCGCATTATTCCGCAACCAAGCAGGAAAATCGGCAAGATCGTCAAATTCGAAGCATTCGTAGCTGGCATCAATCCCCTCCTCTGAAAATTTTTTGCTAAAATAGCCGGGAGAAAAGCTATGACTCAAGGATTTCCCTATCAAACCATATTTTTGTTTCATCGTATATATAATTTAATGGGTGCATGATCTGAAATGCGTCGGGCAGCTTTTATGTCATTATTAAGTTGTGTATAAAAATGTACAACCTCTGCCTTCACCGCTTTAAATTCTTTAGGGTGGTATAAAAAATTATCAAGCGTATTGGCCATACAATCTCCTTGTATACATGTTTGTCTCAGCGTAGTTTTTTGGTCGTACAGTGCGAGTTTGTATCCTTGTTTCTTTAGTGGCAAAAACACATTGTGTTGTGGCGGAGTATTAAAATCGCCCAAAACTATAAATGCAGTATCTGCCCACCTTTTAGGAAAGTTTTTGAGGTAAGCGATTTCGGATTCGGGATTTTTAGCCTTAGGCACCATGTGTACGTTAATGAGCTTAAAAAAAGTTTTTTTCCATAAGAAAGTAGCAATAAAGGGTTCTCTCACCCACTCGGCCTCCAATGAGGCATCCAATGATGGTGGATAGCATAATTGCACTTTCCTCACCTTCCATAAGTAGGCAAACCGTTCTTTCTCCTGTGGGTTATTTGCAGTGTTGGGCAAGCTAATAGCAAAGGACCACGGCTCTTTTGTGATTGCCTCCAATTGCCTGTGCAGGCGCGCCATTTGCGTATCCCCATCGGCACCTACAACAATCTCTTGAATGCCTACCACATCCATTGGCGCAATGGTTTTGGCTATAATTGCCAAATGGGCACTCGTTTTGGTTTTTCCAAAATTTCTAATATTCCAAGAGCCAATAGCCAATGTTTCGGTAGCACATACGGAAGCGATCTCTGTAAACAGTAAAAAGCATAATAGCCAATAACTTACTTTAATCTTCATTTAATGTAAAAATAATAGATTAAGTTGACTTAATTTTGTTGCCGCGGTAAACGTCACTAAAAGCACACATTATGAAGCAAATTTTATTAGCCAGTACATCTACCCTATATGGCGGCACATACTTAGATTATTTGAAAGACGAACTTTTAGTTTTATTCAAAGACGTTTCAGAAATTATTTTTGTGCCATATGCCAGACCAGGAGGCATTACCCATGACGCTTATACTACGAAGGCTTCAGCGTTTTTTAAAACGATAGGTATTAACGTTAAGGGTTTACACACTTTCGATGACCCTATTGCGGCTATTCAAAATGCACAAGGATTCTTTACCGGTGGCGGAAATACTTTTTTATTAGTAAAAACGCTACACGAATTAGGCATAATGAACGCATTGGCAAATGCCGTATCTAAAGGCACGCCCTATTTGGGTGCAAGTGCTGGCAGCAATATAGCAGGCGTAAATATGCGCACTACTAATGACATGCCCATTGTTTATCCTCCCAGCTTCGATACAATGGGTTTGGTACCCTTCAACCTCAACCCTCATTATTTAGACCCTATTGAAGGCTTACAGCATAATGGCGAAACCAGAGAGACGAGAATCATTGAATTTTTGACACAAAACGACTTGCCCGTAGTGGGGCTGCGAGAAGGCGGCTGGATACGCGTTATCGGAGACAATATCACTCTACAAGGAAACCACAGCGCGAGGATATTCCAAAAGGATAAAGAAATTTTCGAACTACCTAGTGGAAGCCCCATCAAGTTCTAATTAAAAAATAGCTTCTATGCCTATTGCTGTGCACAACTATTTATCAACCAATATAGTACAAGTAGCATTTTTTATAGAAAAATCAGCGCATTGAGGGCAGGCGAACACTTGCTATGCACTAAAAAAAATAGAATTTTCGTCGCGCAACAATCACATTTGATAGTTTCCGATAAATTTCAGAAATTGCACCTATGTCTGAACAATATATTGTATCTGCCAGAAAATACAGACCCCAAACCTTTGATAGTGTTGTGGGTCAGGAGCACATCACCACTACTTTAAAAAACGCAATTATAAACCAACATTTGGCACATGCCTATTTGTTTTGCGGACCAAGAGGTGTTGGTAAAACCACTTGTGCTCGAATACTTGCACGTACAATTAACTGTGAGCAACCTACAGCAGACATGGAAGCTTGTGGCACTTGTACTACCTGTCAGGCATTCAAAGATAATACTGCGTTTAATATCTTCGAATTAGATGCTGCGTCCAACAACTCTGTAGACGACATTAGAGCACTTACAGAACAAGTTCGGTTTGCGCCTCAAACAGGCAAGTACAAGATCTATATTATAGATGAGGTACACATGCTTAGTACAGCGGCATTCAACGCTTTCCTTAAAACATTGGAAGAGCCACCATCTTATGCAATATTTATATTAGCCACTACAGAAAAACATAAAATACTACCCACGATACTTTCTCGTTGTCAGATATTTGATTTTAAACGCATCAAGGCAGAAGATACCGTAGCACACTTGCTTACCATTTGCAATAAAGAAAATGTAAAAGCAGACGAAAATGCGCTGCACATCATCGCGCAAAAATCTGAGGGCTGCATGAGAGATGCATTGTCAATGATGGACAGGATAGCTGGTTTTACTAATGGCAATATCTCTTACGAACAAACTATTGAGCATCTCAATATTTTGGATGCAGATGTGTATTTTCAGCTAACCGATACTTTATTGTGTAAAGATATTAATGGTGCATTATTATTGCTCGACGTGATATTACAAAAAGGTTTTGAAGGAGATGTACTACTGAGCGGCTTTGCGGAGCACTACAGAAATTTGTTGCTTTGTAAAGAAGCAAAAATGGCGCATCTTTTAGATATTCCAGAAACACATAAGAAAACCTATTTTGAAAGAGCTCAAGTAATCACTTCTGACTATATAATTTCTACGCTAAGCATTCTTAATAAAGCCGAACTTACTTACAAAACAGCTCTCAACAAAAGAATACACCTAGAATTGTGCTTGATAAGACTATGCTACCTCAATGATACGCTTAATGCAGACGACTTAAAAAAAAAACCCTAGCAGCCTTAGCTGACGAAGACACCCTACTGCCTCCTCGTACACCTAGCCCTGCTACAGCAACTGCACCCACTTTACAAGCCACGCCGCCTACGGAAACAACAACTATAAAAAAATCTAAACTCAAAAGCAACTTACTAGATATAGTACATCAAGAGGTGGCGGCGCAAGCCATAGAGGAAGTAAAAATCGTCACTATAGATGACCAAGTAGTAGCGCAACTCTATAATGACTTTATAATTTACCTTACCGACGTACTCCAAAAATCTACTGCATCGCAACACCTCAAACTAGCTAGAGTGAGCTTTGAAGCACCCAAAACTATTATCATATGGTGTGCTTCGGAGATAAACAAAGTAATGGTTAGCACCCAAAAAGATTTGTTCTTTGATTTTGTAAAAAAAGAAACCAGACAACCCGATGTACGCATACAAATTGAGGTGGATGAGCAAGTAGTGTCGTCAACGCCAATTACACCGGTAGCACGAACCACAGCCACTATTTATGAAGAAATGGTAATAAAACAACCCTTACTTCAAACCCTCAGACAGCAACTAAACCTTACCATAAAATAAACATACTCAAATAAAATACGATATGGATAACTTATTTAAAGAATTTAATATCACTTCCAAGAATGAATGGAAAGCACAGCTGGAAAAGGATCTAAAGGGTATTAACTTTGAAGAGCTCCTCAGGATAGATAATAATAATATTACCATTCAACCCTTCTATACGCAAGAAGACAAAGCAACAGCAGGCGAAACCTTAGCCGTTTTTGAACATACGCATTGGGATGTTTTTCAACATTTTATTGTCAATAATGAACAAGAAATAAATGCCATTGCTTTAAACCAACTTAATAATGGTGTAACAGCACTTAGCTTTGAAATTAAAGATAATGTAAACATCAATACTTTACTCAAAGACATTCAGCTACAACATATTTGTACTACTTTTATTGTAGAAGGCGATGCACAACTTTTTGCAGCTGCACTGCATAATTACCTAGCACAACAAAACCTTAATAGCAGCAATCTTCAATTATACATATTGGCAGGAACAGACCAAAAAACAGATCATTGCATAACCATTGATGCCGAATGCTATAATAACAGCGGTGCCAACAGCCAAACAGAACTTGCATGCATTGCAGCGCGTTTGCAAGAGCAACTGCACCTACACAACCACGAAACGATAGAAAAAGTATACATAAAACTTGCTCTAGACACATCGTATTTTGAACAAATTGCTAAACTCAGAGCCTTAAGAATTTTAGCCAAAAACATATTTAATGCCTACCAAATAGCTCCTAAGCTATACGTGCATACAACTACGTCCAACATATATCGCAGCCCAGTAGATATGCATAGCAATATGCTAAGAGATACGATTTCCGCTATGGCTGGAGTGCTAGGCGGTGCAGATGGTATAACAGTACTACCTTTTGACTATGCAGTAGCATTACCCAATAGTTTTTCATACAGAATGGCTTGCAACATTCAATTACTTTTAAAAGAAGAAGCCTATTTGTATCATGTAGCAGACGTAAGCAATGGCTCCTATTATATAGAAACACTTACAAGACAATTGGTAGATGCCGCATGGAGCACATTTCTTGCCATCGAAACAAAGGGCGGTATCAACGCAGCTACAGACTATGTAAAAAATCTTATCCAAGCACAAGCTCAATTATTGATTCAACAATATAAAGACAAGAAAAAAACGCTTATTGGAGTCAATAAACACGTCAACGGAATGGAAAATAAAACCCAAGCCATCCGTCCAGATTTTATAAAAAATACGAATATCAATATAGCACAAGCATTAGCATAAACTATGAGAAAAGATTTTTCTAAAACAAGACTAGATTATACATTACCTGCTACTGCAGCAACCAATACGCTTACTACTGCCGAAGGTATTAGTATAAAAAACAACTACACGGTTGCAGATATACGCAACAAAGACCAACTGCAATACCCAGCAGGCATTGCACCCTTCTTAAGAGGACCTTATACCAGCATGTATGTCCAAAAACCTTGGACGATACGCCAGTATGCTGGATTTTCAACTGCTGAAGAAAGTAATGCATTTTACAGAAGAAATTTAAACGCAGGACAAAAAGGACTATCGGTAGCTTTTGACTTAGCTACACATAGAGGCTACGACTCCGACCACGAGCGCGTAGTGGGCGATGTAGGGAAAGCCGGTGTTGCTATCGACTCTGTGGAAGACATGAAAATATTGTTCGATCAGATTCCCTTAAATGAAATGAGCGTATCGATGACGATGAATGGCGCTGTATTGCCCATCATGGCTTTTTACATAGTAGCCGCTCAAGAGCAAGGCGTGGCGATGGAATCACTTAGCGGTACAATTCAAAATGATATTCTTAAGGAATTCATGGTAAGGAACACCTATATCTATCCTCCAGCAGCCTCCATGAAAATTATAGCGGACATATTTGAGTTTACTTCTAAGAATATGCCAAAGTTTAATTCTATTTCCATAAGCGGATACCACATGCAAGAAGCTGGTGCTACCGCAGAAATAGAATTAGCCTACACGCTCGCCAATGGTTTAGAATACATTCGTGCAGGGCTAAAGGCAGGGCTACAAATAGATGACTTTGCTCCAAGGCTGTCGTTCTTCTGGGCTATTGGTATGAATCATTTTGTGGAAATAGCCAAAATGCGCGCCGCTCGAATGCTATGGGCAAAATTGGTAAAACAATTCAACCCCAAAAAAGCAAAAAGCATGGCTTTGCGCACGCATTGTCAAACATCGGGCTGGAGCTTAACCGAACAAGACCCTTTTAATAATGTAGGAAGAACCGCAATTGAGGCTTTAGCTGCCGCAATGGGGCATACGCAATCGTTACACACTAATGCATTAGATGAAGCAATAGCTTTGCCCACAGATTTTAGTGCCAGAATTGCAAGAAATACTCAAATAATACTTCAAGAAGAAACCGATATCTGCAGAACCGTTGACCCTTGGGGAGGATCTTACTATGTAGAGTATCTTACAGAACAAATAGCTACTAAAGCTTGGGCACTTATGGAAGAAGTAGCATCACTTGGTGGTATGGCTAAAGCCATAGAAACGGGTGTACCTAAAATGCGCATAGAAGAAGCCGCAGCAAAAAAACAAGCTCGAATAGATGGCGGTAAAGACATTATCGTAGGCGTTAATGACTATACTACAGACGAAGCTGCTGAAATAGAAATATTGGAAGTAGACAATACAAAAGTACGCTTACAGCAACTAGAACGCCTGCAACATATCAAAAATACCCGAAACGAGGCAAATGTAAAGCGCTGTTTAGATGCACTTACAGAAGCAGCTGCAAGCCAAAAAGGCAACCTATTGGCACTTACCATTGAAGCAGCTAAAGAACGAGCAACGCTTGGCGAAATTTCCTATGCTTTAGAAAAAGTGTATGGCAGATATCAGGCGCAGATAAGAAGCATTGCAGGTGTTTACTCTAAAGAAATAGCTATGGACAAGAACTTTATTGAAGCTAGACGACTAGCAGACGTTTTTGCTGAACTAGATGGCCGCAGACCCAGAATAATGATAGCCAAAATGGGTCAAGACGGGCACGACAGAGGCGCAAAGGTAATAGCTACTAGTTTTGCAGATGTAGGCTTTGATGTAGATATGGGACCACTCTTCCAAACGCCGGCCGAAGCCGCCAAACAAGCAGTAGAAAACGACGTACATATTTTGGGCGTGTCTAGCCTAGCAGCAGGCCATAAAACACTAGTACCGCAAGTGATAGCCGAACTAAGAAAATATGGCAGAGAGGATATTATGGTAGTGGCGGGAGGTGTAATACCCCAACAAGACTACGCATTTTTATATGATGCTGGCGTAAGCTTTGTTTTTGGCCCCGGAACTGTTATTGCTAAAAGTGCAATAGACATCCTTAATAAAATGATACAGGAATATAACGCTTAAAATACTCATTGTTCAATGAATTTCTATACAAGAAAACTCGTTAAACCCGAAGACCTAAACTCCAATAACACACTGTTTGGAGGAAGTCTTTTGAGGTGGGTAGATGAAGAATCTGCTATCTACGCCATCATTCAATTGGGCACCAATAGGTGTGTTACCAAGTTTATGTCAGAAATAAACTTTATCAGCAGCGCCAAACAAGGAGATGTGGTAGAGATTGGCATCAAGGCTACCGCATTTGGCACTACCTCGCTTACACTCACTTGTGAGGTTAGAAACAAAATCAGTCAAAAAACCATTCTAACAATAGATAAGATAGTGTATGTAAGTGTAGACGAAGATGGGCTTCCTACACCACATGGCAAATCGGAAATCACGTACACAGATATTCGTTTGAAAGAATAATTTGCTTAAAAGGGATATCCAATTGCGATATTGAAATTCATATTTTCTTGTCGCCATTGGGTATTCCCAAACCGAGAGTATTGTATTGTCCAGCCATCGTAGGCTTCCTCGTAGGGCTTTTTAGCCTGAAAAGCAAAATCTGTACGCAGTACCAAAAAACCCCCTAAATCAAAACGAAAACCCATTCCATAGCTTGCAGCAAGATCTGCATAAAATTTATTAGGCTTAAATTCTGCACCGGGTAGATTGGGGCTCTCTTTCATCATCCATATATTACCAGCGTCAAAAAATGCAGCACCATTAACCGTTACTGCTCCACCAAAAAGTGCCACAATAGGGAAACGATACTCAGCATTCATCTCAAACTTTATATCGCCCGCTTGATCTACAAAAACATACGAAGCATTGCTGTTTTCTAATGCATTAAAGCTTCCTGGCCCCAATACCCTCGGACGCCAACCTCGTATACTATAAGCACCTCCCACAAAATACTGCTTTATATAGGGCAATGATTGGGCCCTATTATAAGGGATACCCATGCCTCCATATATTCTAAATGCCCACATCGACTTTCTGGCTCGTAAATATTGTCGCCAATCAAAGTCTATCCTCACATACTCCGAGAACCTTATATTATCAGCGCTACTGTTAGCCATTTTATACAAGGCATTTATACCATTCATCAATAGCCCACTCTCTTCTATACCTACTTTTATTATTTGATATCGATACGGATTTTTCAGTTCGGAATTGTAGATATATTCAAAATTTTCACCTTCAATAAACGTTTCTTGGTAACTATTCTTTATAGCAGGAATGGTATCCATCCTTAGCCTAAAAGCGGGAGAAATATCATATAAGTTGAGTAGATTTAGAAAAACAGGCTTGATACTCCATTGCTCGTAAGTAGAAGCGCGCCACCTGTAGCCCCATCCTGCATTAAAGCTTCTTAAACTAAACAAATCGGTTCGGTTAAGCTGATTCACACCACCCTCCAAAAACGTTTTTGGCACCATATTGTTGCTAAACTTACGTTGGTCGATGGGCAAAATAAATTTAGGAAAAGTAAGGTTGAAGTTCAAACCTAAGTTTTGGGAAAACAAGTAGAACTGTTGAAAAAAATTCAGATCGGGTTGGTTTTTATACATATTGGCCTCCAATCCATACGAGCCTGTAATGGTAAATTTGTTGGCACCTTTAAAAACATTCTTATTAATCAAACTCACTTTTACGGCAGTCCCCAATGTATACAAATCGCCTCCTGAAGCCTCAATATTGGTACTAAAATCATATTTTTCATTAGGATTCAAGTAGATATTGGTTTGCAACAATGGCTGACCATCTGCAGCGGGTGTTACTTCTATTCTAACAATCTGAAGCACTTCAAGCTCATTGAGTAATTTGAGCGTTTGATTATAGGCTTGCAAGGAATATGCCTGGCCCGGACGCATGGCTATTTTCTGATCGAGGAGGCTGAAGTTGAGATATTTTTCGTCCAAATACTTATAGGTAATACCATTAATGGTAGTGGAAGTATATTCGGTAGCTTCCGCAATAGGATTGTATTGCAAATAAACATTCACAGAGTCTATCTTAAAAACTTGAAATGCTTTTTTATCCTTAGTATCAGATACTTGTATTTGTATATCTACGCCTCGTTTTTTTGCCTTGTGTTGTTTGATGTATAGCGGACTGTCGTAATCGGGAATAATACCCGTAGTATCTAGCTCAAAAGTGATATTATTGGTTCCGAAATTATAATATCCCCAGTCTTTCATTTCGTTCACCATTCTAATACGCTCCTCACCCACTATAAAGTGATTGTAGTCTTTATAGGTTTTCAAATGAGTTTTAGGAAGCGAAGCCTTTAGTATTCGACAGGCAATAGTATCTGTACAACTAACGCCTACTTGATTCACAACTAGGCTTTGTCCGGTATGTATTACATACGAGGCTCTAATTTTTTTATTTTTTCTGGTTAAAACGGTAGTAACAGAAGGATTAAAAAAACCTTGGTTGTTTAAATATCCTTTTATATTCTCTGCCGACTGCACCATCAATAAGGAATCGAACAAGACAGGCGCCTCTACAAAATTTGTTCTTAACTGAAAGTGGTTTTCATTTTTAGCATATTCTTTATATCTCAAATTGTAGAGATACACCTTGTAAGGCATGCCCAATAAATAAGTATTGGGTACTTGCTTTACAACACCCGATATTTCATCTTTTATAATGCCGCGCTGAGAAATATTGGTAGCACCCCTCACTTTAATAGAATTGCTTCTCAACAACAATTCCCCATCTTTGATGTGTTTTGTGGCATTGCAGGACACCAAGAATACCAATATAAGTACACTATACCACCTAAAATATCTAAAATGCACTTTTACTTCCTGCATGAATTTCTAAAAAAGTATTGAAACTGAAGCCCGGAATACAGCTTTTACAATATGACATTAAATTCCGACCTTTGCAAATTAATAAACAGCTACAAAATTGTAGTTTTTTCTTTTCAAAAAATGACAAAAACCGAATTAAAATATTTACAAGGACTAACGCTGCCTAAAAACAGAAGACTTGAAAAAAAATACTTAGTTGAAGGTAATAAAAATGCATTAGAATGGATAAGGGACGCTAGATACCTTGCAGCTATTTATGCTACCCAAGAATGGTTTGATACGCACCCCGATGTAGTAAAGGAATTGCAACCAAAATGCCATACTTGCCACACACATGAAATAGCTAAAATTAGCAGCCTAAGCACGCCTACCGACGTAGTGGTATTGTGCCACATGCCCTCCTTGCCATCTTTGAAACTCAACCAACAGAAATGGTATTTGGCACTCGACGGCATCAGAGACCCCGGAAATATGGGCACCATTATTAGAACAGCAGACTGGTTTGGAATTACAGATGTTTTAGTAAGTGCCGATTGCGTAGACGTATTCAACTCCAAGGTGATACAAAGCACCATGGGTAGCCTACTAAGAGTAAACATACACCAAATACCTACTATGGAGCGCCTTATTCAAGAAAGCAATATACCCTTGTACCTTACGCATTTGAACGGCAAACCCATCACTGCAAATGCCAGCTTCGCGCCGGGCATCATTATGATGGGCAACGAATCTGTAGGTGTTAAAGATTCCTTTGTTTCCTTGGCAACCGAATTGCTTTTTATTCCCAGAATAGGCCAAGCAGAATCACTAAATGTAGCCGTAGCTACTGGTATTATTTGTCATACACTCCTGCATCATACCGCTTCAAGATAATATGAAAAATCAGACAATAATTTTAGCAATAGAATCTTCTTGTGATGAAACTTCGGCTGCCGTTTTGGTAAATGGCAACATTAAAAGCAATATAGTTGCAACCCAAAAAATACACGAGAAGTATGGCGGTGTTGTACCAGAGCTAGCCTCCAGAGCACACTTACAAAACATCGTGCCTATAGTCTCGGTAGCCCTACAAGAAGCAGGCGTGGCAAAAACCGACTTGACAGCCATAGCCTTTACGCAGTCTCCTGGGCTTATAGGCGCACTGCTTGTAGGTGCGGGCTTTGCAAAAGGAATGGCACAAGCTCTCAACATTCCTATTATTGCAGTACCTCATATTAAAGCACACGTGCTTGCACATTTTATTGACGAACCCAAACCGCAGTTTCCATTCCTTTGCCTTACCGTCTCGGGCGGGCATACGCAATTGGTAATTTGCCACAATCACCTCGATCATGAAATAATCGGTAGCACCAGAGATGATGCTGCAGGAGAGGCATTCGATAAAATAAGCAAAATGCTAGGTTTACCTTATCCAGGAGGCCCACATTTAGATGCACTTGCACAAAAGGGCGATGCCGAACGATTTAATTATCCAATAGGGAAATTGCCCGACTATGATTTTAGTTTTAGCGGACTAAAAACCGCCGTTTTGTACCACTTGCAAAAAGAACTCAAAACCAATGACCAATTCTTAAAAAACCATCTTCATGATGTTTGCGCCTCGGTGCAAGCTACTATTGTAGCAACATTGATGCTAAAAGTAAAAAAGGCCATAAAAGCGTATGGCATCCAACACATAGGTATTGCAGGTGGCGTAAGCGCCAACAGTGGTTTACGAAAAGCCATCTTGGAGCTTGGAGCAAGCAATAATTTATCGGTATATATTCCAAAATTCGAATATTGTACAGACAATGCCGCCATGATTGCAATGACCGCCTATTACATGCGGGAAAGAGGCGCATTCAGCCCTTTAAGCGTGGTGCCCTCCGCTAGAACAATATAATTTATGGCAAATACTTGGTTTCAATTTCAGCAATTTACCATTCATCAAGACCAATGTGGCATGAAGGTATCTACAGATGCATGCTTACTAGGCGCTTGTGCTACACGACTTTTAACAGCCTTCCCACACTTCAAAAAAGGCTTAGACATTGGCACCGGAACAGGCCTATTGCCACTTATGATTGTGCAAGAGCATAGCCAATTACAATTTGATGCTTATGAAATAGAAAAAGCAGCATACATACAGGCAAGGCAAAACGTTGCAGCAAGCCCTTGGCCAACAAGAATTAGCCTGTATCATCAAAACGTTATAAGCGCATTTACCGAAAAGGACAACACTACGACTTATGACTTTATCATCAGCAACCCTCCGTTTTTTGTAAATCAGCTCGAAGCAAATGCACAGCATAGAAACTTAGCGCGCCACACAATGGAGCTCCGCCCACAAGTATTATTACCACTTATCGCATCACGCCTTAAAGAAGGAGGTGTATCGATGTTACTATATCCGGCAATTATGGCACCAATTTTAACTCCGCTAATAGCAGAAGTTGGCCTCACTCTAATTCGGGAAATAAAAATTTATCCAAATACTCAGAAAAATTTCAATCGCGTCATTTTTGTATTTGGAAAAAACACCCATATAAACAACATTGATTTAGCAGAGGATATATATATTAGGGATAATAATACCTATACACCCGTATACGAAAGCCTACTTTCCAAGTTTCTACTAAAGAAAATTTAGGTAGATTGAATTTTTTTTTTGTAAATTAGCAGAATAAAATAAAATATTTGTGCGTTGTTTAGTTGTGCAATTATTTAGTGACCCCTTATAATAACATGTCACACATGCTACGTATAACAAAATTATCATTACTATAATTCGTATTTTAAATGAGAAAGAGTTTATTATCTATCGGTATGTTTGTAGCCCTTTTTGGAGCTAGCAACACATATGCGCAATTGTCGAAAGGTGGTGTACCGATGTCTAAACAACAAGGTATCACGTTAACAGTGCAGCCTACTCCAATGAGCTACACGAATCCATTGGGAACGCAAGAAGCAATAGACCAAGCAAGACTTGAAAATGAATCATCTGTTAACTTCTTGGTTGCAAAATTTGCTGAAACCGATTTAAGTTTTCCAGAATCGGGTGTGTTTGAATATCTAGACAATGGTTCGATTGTTTGGAGAGCCCAGTTAGTCATTCCAAATGCTCCAGCTATCGGTACTTATTTCGATAAGTTCGATTTGCCAAGTGGTGTACAAATGTTTATTTTCAATGAAAATGGCAACCAAATATTGGGTGCATTCACTGAGGAAAACGTATCTCAAGAAGACAAATTATTTGCAGTAGAGCCTATACAAGGCAACTATGTAAATATTGAATTAAACATAGCTAACAATGTAGACTTAAATTCTATTCAATTACACATCGATAAAGCAGCAGTATATTTTGAAGGTATATCTTACTTAGCTCAGTATGCAGACCCTAACGATGATAGCAGATATTTGGAAATAGACAGATTCAGACTTCAAGGATCTGGTTCACCTTGTCATAAAAACGCTGCTTGCGTAGAGAGCGATTTTGATGTAGCAAGAAGAGCAACTATCCAAACATTATACGTAGGCGGTAGAGGCTTAAGCATGTGTTCGGCAGCTTTAATAAATAGCTATGGCAACACCGAAACCAACTGTAAAAACTATGTTATAACTGCATCTCACTGTCAGTCTAATGCTGATGGATTTGGTGAGTTTTCAAATGCAGCATTCTCTCAAACTATTTTCAGATTTAATTTTGAAGTTCCTGAGTGCGAATCTACAAGTATTGCCGAAGTAAACACAATGACTGGTGCAAACTTCATTTCTCGTTCACCCTACTCCGACACGCTTATAGGTGGCCACGACTTCTTATTACTGCAGCTTAGAGACAGAGCTCCTAGAAGCTTTAACGCTATGCAAGCTGGATGGGATATTACAGCACAACAAAACTCTGGTAGAAAATATGTAGGTTTTCACCATCCAAGTGGCGATATCAAGAAAGCTTCTTGGCACGATCAAATCATCAATTCATTCATCAACATCAGAATGACTTTTGCTGATGATGGCTCTAGAGGTTCTATCGCTGGTGGTTCTTCTGGTTCTGCATTATTCAATCCAGATAACAACATTATAGGTATTGCTTCTACTGGTGCTGCCACTCAAACGCTACCTGGATGTCCAAGAACATCTCCTTGGATTAATTATTACAGATTTTCATCTGGCTACAACTTTAACCCTGCTATCGCTAACCAAAATATGAAAGTATGGTTAGATCCAGGTAATACTGGTGTTACTAGAGTAAACGCTACCACTACTTATTGTGACGGTGCTGTATCTGTAGTAGAAGCTAAAACATCAGAATTAGACAATAAAGTAAACTTCTACCCTAATCCATCAACTAGCGGTATTGTTCAAGTAAAATTTGACTTCGCTGAAAGACAAAACGTAACTTTAGAAATCTTCAACATGTTGGGTGCTAAAGTAGGTGAAGTACAATTAGACAATATTGGTAATGGCAACTACCCACTTAATATGTCTGAATTAGCAAGCGGTATCTACATGATTAAAACATCTACTGGTACTGAAAGCGTAACTAAAAAAGTTACAATTGCTAAGTAATTAATATTACTATATCTTATTAAAAAAGCCTTCTGTAAATCAAGTACAGAAGGCTTTTTTAATGCTGCAACTTTACATTATCCACTAAGAGTGTTTTAAGGTAAATGCACAAATAAAGTTATCCCTACTATTTCTAAATTCATTGTTGAAATTAATTTATCTTTACACCTTCATAAAAATAATAATTAGCAATAATGAATATGAGAAACCTTCTTATTTCAAGTTTTGCATTGTCTACAATAGCATTCAGTGCATTTTCTCAAACCATTATGGAAGTGGGAAAACAAAAAGTAAGTAAAGATGAATTTGTGCAGATGTATGAAAGAAATAGCATTAAGGGCAAAGTTGACTACAGCGAGCCTGCTGTAAGAGACTACATAAGCTACTATGTTTTATACAGAATGAAACTCCAGGAAGCTAAGGAGTTGCGTTTAGACACCGTTTCTAGTGTTAAAAAAGAAATGGAAATGTATAAACAACAATTAGCGCAGTCCTATTTGAAAGACAAGTCGATAACCGAAAAACTAGCTAAGGAAGCCTATGAAAGGATGCAACATGAAATAGAAGTTGCACACATATTTGATCCTTTCCCAATGAATGGCGATGTGCCTGAAGCAGCCAAGTATATCAAAGGTTACTACGACGAGATAAAGAAAGGCCAAATGAGCTTTGAAGAAGCGGCAAAAAAATACTCCAAAGACCTTTCCTCTGCTAAAAATGGCGGATACCTAGGATACATTACGGCACTTCAAGCAGATTATAAATTTGAAGACAAATTTTATAATACCCCGGTGGGTACAATCTCAGAACCATTCAAATCTACTATTGGATGGCATATTGTAAAAGTTATCAATAAAAGGCCCAACCAAGGACAAGTTCAGATACAACAAATACTCATATCTGCACTACCTTCAGCAACGCCAGAAAAACGAAAAGAAGCTGAAACAAAAGTTGCAGAACTACAAAGTGCACTCAAAAATGGCGAATCGTTCGACGAATTAGTTGCTAAATTTTCAGACGATAAATTCAGCAAAAGCAAAAACGGTGTATTAGCGCCTTTCCGCTCTGGAGACGTTGCTAAAGAGCTAGAAATAGCTGCTTTTGGACTAAAGAATGCTGGCGATATTGCTGGCCCCATCAAAACAGAATTTGGCTACCATTTCATTAAACTTGTGAAAAAAATACCTTTAGGCACTTACGAAGAAATGCAAGACGAACTACTTCGTAAACTTGATGTAGATGACCGCACCCTAGCCGCAAATAATGCCCGTGAAGAAGCTGTGAGAAAATCTTATAAATATATTCAACAACAGCAACAACTAGATGCGCTAAAAAACTTAGCGAAAACCAATAACGAAATTTTCACTAAAGACCCTGACAACCAATTAGACCACAAAGCGCAACTATTTCAAATAGATGGCAAAAAATTCACGATTGGTGATTTTGTATCTTACGTCAATTCCGTAAACAAAGGAAGGCCACTTATGAAGAATAATACGGATAAAATGATCGATGACCTTTACAACGGCTATGTAAACAAAAACATTAATGAAATCAGACTTAGCAAATTAGAAACAGAAAACTCAGAATACCGTAGATTATTAAACGATTACAATGATGCCATCTTGATATTTGATTTGACGTCGAACAAAATATGGAAAAGAGCTAATGACGATACCTTAGGGCTTAATGACTTCTATCAAAAAAATCAAGCAAAATATTACTGGGAACCTGGCTTTAGAGGCCAAATATACCAATCTAAAAACAAAGCCTCTCTTGAAGCATTGGTAAAAAAAATAAACCAAGGTGTATCGCCCAATAAGGCTTATGAGGAATTAATTATGCACCCCTCAGAACCGGCTCCTATTACAACACAAAGCGGTAGATATATTAGTAAAAAATACGGATTCAACACAAGCGCACTAAAAGTAGATACTCCTTCAACAATCACTGAAGACAACGGCACCTACACCTTAGCGATACCATCTGAAATATTCACTACCAACACACCAAAAACATTAGAAGAAGCTAAAGGCTACATCGTTTCCGACTATCAAGAGTACTTAGAAACCGAATGGAAAGCCTCGATGCAAAAAAAATATCCAGTAAAAATAAACGAGTCTGTATTGAAAACAGTTTTCAAAAAATAGTTTTATCAGCTCCATAAAAGAGGGTTGCTACTGCGGTAGCAACCCTCTTTCGGTTTAATGCCAGCAGCGGAATAGAAAGATTGCACCTTCTGTTAAGTAGCAATTTACCCAAAGCAATATTCTATTTCACTAAAAAGCAAATAACAAACGGTCGCTAGCTTAATAAAACTAGTGCAGCATCTTTGGCAAGTTGGACTTTTGTGTTTGTTTAGCGTTTCCGCACTTAATATTGATGTCAATATTAGGCAGTGTTTGTAAAGCCCATACGCACCCCTCCTTTGTTAGGGAACGAGGAAGCTAAAGAACCCAAGAATTTCTTATCTTTAGCAAGACACTTATTAAGGTTGTGCTATTAGCAAAACCCATAAACCTCAGTTAATCAACAAAAACATAATAACAAATCAAATACATATCTACGCTATAGGTTTATGAAAAATACACACTACCTTTGTAGCCTATATGTCCTTCTAATTTTAGATATGCCCGTTTCATTTGACAACACAGAGATAGCTTTCAAATATCGTTCAGATAAAGCGCTGAAAAAAGCACAATACCTTTTTGCATTAATGGGCTCTCCTAGCGCCACACAGTTGGGCATAGGGCTTGCCAATTTAGCCTTTAAACTTAGGCTACCCATAAATGGCATTGTAAAGAATACCGTATTTCAAATTTTTTGCGGTGGCGAAACCCTAGAAGAAGCTGCCGCCACTGCTACGATGCTCAATAATTACAATGTGGGCGTAGCTTTAGATTATGGTGTTGAAGGTAAATCTAGCGAAGCTGATTTTGAAGCCGCTGTTCCTGAATTCATTAAAGCAATAGCATACGCTGCCGCACAATCAAACATCCCATTTATACCGATAAAAATTACAGGATTTGCTAGATTTGAATTGCTTGAAAAACTGCATAATAAAGCTGCTTTAAGCGACGATGAGCAACAAGAATGGGACAATGTACTTAAACGTATTGATAAAATATGCAGTGCAGCACACCAACACCAAATAAAAATATTGGTTGATGCAGAGGAAAGCTGGATACAAGACCCCATAGACGACCTTACGAATGCAATGATGGAAAAGTACAACAAAGAAAATGCTATTGTTTACAATACTTTTCAAATGTACTTGCACACCACATTGCCGTATTTGAAAAAGTCTTACGACTTAGCATTGGAAAAAAACTTTATTCTGGGCGCTAAAATAGTAAGGGGAGCCTATATGGAAAAAGAAAGAGAACGTGCCAATAAAATGAGCTACCTCTCTCCCGTGCAGCCCAACAAAAAAGCTACCGACAACGATTATGATAGCGCCGTTGCTTTCTGTATCGACCATATAGACAAGATACATACATTTATTGGCACACACAACGAAACATCGTGCTACAAGGCTATTGAAAAAATAGCCGAACACAATATTGACAACAACGACCCTCGAATACATTTTTCGCAGCTTTATGGCATGAGCGATAACATCACCTTCAACCTAGCACACGCAGGCTACCATTGCTGTAAATATTTGCCTTATGGCCCCGTACGGGACGTAATGCCCTACCTTATGCGAAGAGCACAAGAAAACACCTCGGTAGCTGGCCAAACAGGTAGAGAACTCACTTTACTAAATAAAGAAATAGCCAGAAGAAAAGAAGTCGGTGCATAAGCATCATCGCATTCATTCAGACGATAATAAAAGCGATTTAATTCGATCGTTATTTGCTCTGCTATATTTAGAATATAGCAGAGCAAATTGTATTACGATAATACTATTCTTAACACTAATAGAAAATGAAAGCAAAAATTAACTATGTGCAATTTACTTGTACTTTTTTGTATTATATAACAAGCTGAAATAAATATTTAAACACTCATTTTAATTAATAAAGATAGGATTATACATAATGAAGTGTTAATTATACAAAAGTAATGTGGCAGTATACATAAGTAGGCTACTATTATACATAATCAATAAGCGTGTAAACAAATCTATGCTAGGCGTATACATAATGAAGCTAGGTGTATACAAAAATAAGTAGCGATTATACAAAGAGAAATGACAATAATACAACTGCAAGCTGCTGTAATACAAAAACAAGTGGCGTGTATACAAAACCTTGTAGCGATAACACAAAATCAGGTAAGGATTGCACAAAATATAGAGACTCGTATGCAACTAAGGATTGATAAGCTAAATAAAACTCAGAGTTGAGGCATTAAAGTGTTTAATTCAATAAACCAAAAGAGGCTGACACACTCATATTGTGTTCAGCCTCTTTTCTTATTGACATTAAACTACCCTCGTACAAATGGATTGGAGCGCTTTTCGTCTCCAATAGTAGTGCTAGGCCCATGCCCAGAATAAACTATCGTAGCATCTGGCAGCGTATACAATTGCTCTTTAATGCTATTTAACAGCGTGTCGGCATCACCGCCAGGAAGATCGGTACGACCTATAGAGTGCTGAAACAAAACGTCGCCACTTACTACAAAACCTCCCGCCTCATAATACAACACCACACTTCCGGGCGAATGCCCTGGAGCTAGCCTTACTTCTAACACATCTTCGCCTAAATGCAATTTTTGGCCGTGTGTTATATAAAAATCGGGCTGAGGCGCTACGCCAAATTTAAAACCGAACATCATAGCAGCACCCACTGCACCAGATAAAACTGGCACATCTGCTTGATGTATACCAAATGGAATACCGTATTTTTGCTTCAATGCATCTACTCCAAAAATATGGTCGATGTGCGTATGAGTATTAATTATCTGTTGTGGCAGTAAGCCATTTTCTGAAATATAATCTATCAACACTTGCTCTTCTGATGCTCCATACATTCCGGGATCTGTTATCCAACACTCCTTTTTTTCATTCACCCATAGGTAGGTATTTTCACTAAATGGATTGAAAGTAAACGAGACTAACTGTAACATAATTTGCTTATTTAATGCTTTTCAATATTTCATAAAACCTATAACAATCCTCAAACGTATTGTACAATGGTACAGGCGCAATTCTTATTACATTTGGCTCTCTCCAATCTGCAATCACACCATGCTCTTTAAGTTTTTCAAACACTTCTTTGCCATTACTTTTGAAGAGCAAAGATAATTGTGAGCCTCGCTGTTCGGGATCTAAGGGTGTAATAATCTCAAAATCTAAATGCGTCAAATCATCTAGCAAAAAGATCATATAGGCTGTAAGTTGCTTAGATTTTTCTCTGAGCTCATGCATGGTAGTTTTATCGAAGATATCTAAAGAAGCCTTTAGCCCCACCATATTAAATACGGGAGCGTTACTCATTTGCCAGCTTTCGGCGGTACTGCTAGGTACAAAACCTTTTTGCATTTTAAAACGAGTAGCTGCATCGTTACCCCACCAACCGGCTAAACGAAACGTATCCTTTGCGTCTAGATGCCTCTCGTGCACAAAGATACCTGCAACGCCTCCTGGTCCTGAATTTAAGTATTTATAAGAGCACCAGCAAGCAAAGTCTACATCCCAATCGTGCAAGGCTAAAGGCACATTGCCCATAGCGTGTGCCAAATCAAACCCTGCCAATGCGCCAACCTCGTGTGCTGCTTTTGTTATGGCAGCCATATCATACAATTGCCCGGTGTAGTAATTTACACCACCCATCATTACCATAGCCAATTCATTGCCTGTGGCTTTAATCGTGTTTAAAATATCTTCTGGTCTTAATATATGCTCTCCCGCCCTTGGTGCCAGCTCTATGATAGCAGTATCTGGATCTAAGCCATGCATGCGTACCTGTGTTTCTACCGCGTACTGGTCTGAAGGGAAGGCGCCTGCTTCCATAATGATTTTTACACGGCCAGTATCTTTATTAGGCTTGTAAAACGACACCATTAATAAGTGTAGATTGACCGTAAGGGTATTAGTAGCCACCACCTCTCTTTCGGTAGCACCAGCTATTCGGGCAAGGCTTTCTGTAAACTGCTTATGATAGCTAAACCATGGGTTTTCGGCATTGAAATGCCCCTCAACACCCCATTTGGCCCATTCGTCTAATTCTTTTTGAAACAAATACGAGGCACTTCTAGGCTGCAATCCGAGTGAGTTGCCACAAAAATATACTGTATCTATATCATTGTGTTTCGGAAAATGAAATCTTGACCTAAATGAATTTAGAAAATCTATATCATCTACCGATTGTGCATATTCCAAATCTTTTTTAAAAGGAACTCTCATATAAAGTAATATTTTTAAATTAAATAATCTTTGCTATTTGGTGCTAGCGTTTTCGTTGTGCGCCACATCGTTAGGTGCAGCATTTACTGTTGTATTTGGCAGCGTTAAAAGCCTTTTCTGAAAAACCAGCAGTGTAATAATTCCTGTGGAGATAGCGGTATCTGCAATATTAAAAATAGGTTCAAAAAACCGCAATGCTTTCCCTCCAAAATAAGGCACCCACTCTGGCCAAGTAGTGTCTATTAAAGGGAAATACAACATGTCTACTACCCTGCCATGCAAAAACCTACCATAACCATTTCCAGAGAACGTCAATTGTGAAACTTCGTACGGAAATCGTGTATCTGTAAAAATTAGGCCATAAAACAAACCGTCTATTAAATTCCCTAAAGCGCCTGCCAAAATGAGCGCTGCACACAGCAGCAAGCCTTTACCATAGCCTTGTTTTACGAGCTTATTGACCCAAAAAAATCCGAAACATACTGCCACAAACCTAAAAGTAGTAAGTAGAAGTTTGCCCAAATCATTATCCAGCAGCTTCATGCCAAATGCCATTCCCTCATTTTCAATAAAATACAACTCAAACCATGAGCCAAATACCGGTATATGTTCGCCTAAGTAAAAATGGGTTTTAATATAAATTTTGCTAGCTTGATCTACCAAAACCAAAAGCAACACGATCCACAAAATATGTTTGTACTTCACTTATTTATGATTAAAAATGTTTAAGAAGCAAAAATATAGGTTATATCTCAAATACCCACCAGAAAGCACATTTATCTGATAGGAAACGTTGTATAAAGGATAATTTTAGCAAACAAATGTATAGGTATTAAAATTTAACTACTAACTTTGGTATCATCATAGATATAAAAATTACGAATCAGCATTATGTGGCAATTGCAAGCACTGCCTTTAGCAGGAGCCTATCTTATTCAAATGCCTAAATTTGTAGACCAAAGAGGGCAATTTATCAAAACGTTTCAGGAAGAAATATGGCACGCCAATCAAATAGATTTTGTATTGAAAGAAAGCTATTATTCTATCTCCAAAAAGGATGTAATACGAGGCATGCACTTTCAATTGCCGCCACACCATCATGAAAAAATAGTATCTTGCCTGCAGGGAAAAATACTAGACGTAATCGTTGACCTCAGGAAAGACTCCGGCACTTATGGCGAATATTATATGCAGGAATTAAGCGCAGAAAATCATCTTGCTTTATATATCCCTAAAGGATTTGCGCACGGCTTTAAGAGCTTAGAAGACCAAAGTATCACCAACTATTTAGTGAGTAGCAGCCACCATGCAGCCGCCGACGCCGGAATTCATTACAATAGCTTTGGAATGAATTGGCAATGTGATGCACCCATACTTTCTGAACGCGACCAAAGTTTTCCTAACTTACAAGATTTTAAAACACCATTTTAAACAATAATGCTATATGAACAAGGTGGCATCTTATATAGACCATACCCTATTAAAATCCAGTTGCACGGCAGCAGATATTCAAAAACTTTGTGACGAAGCACAGCAGTATAATTTTGTAGCAGTGTGTGTGCCTCCAAACTATGTGGCATTAGCAGCAGATATTTTAAAGCAAACTCAAGTAAAAATTGCTACTGTAATAGGCTTCCCGTTTGGGTACAACAATACTTCCTCCAAATTGGCAGAAATACACCAAGCAATAAAAGATGGCGCTGATGAACTTGACATGGTGCACAATATATGCGCTGTAAAAAATAGCGATTATGCTTTTTTATCTAAAGAAGTGGCGGCATGCCTTCAGCCCATAAGGCTACACAACAAATGCCTGAAAGTAATTATAGAAAGTGGTATTTTAACAGACCAAGAAATTATCAACTCTTGTGAAGTGTATGCCAAACACAAAGTAGATTATGTAAAAACATCTACCGGATACGCCGAAGTGGGTGCTACTTTATCGGCAGTGCAGCTCATGCGAGCCCATCTACCAGAAGAGATAGCTATTAAGGCCTCGGGAGGTATCAGAGATTATGCATTTACTCAACAACTCATCGCAGCAGGTGCTACAAGAATAGGCACATCTGCTGGCATTAAAATAACAGAAGAAGCAACAACTGGCTTGGAAAACAATTAACGCATTATGGCATCATTTGAAATTATAGGTGGGCAAGCCTTACAAGGAACTATAGAGCCACAGGGAGCCAAAAACGAAGCACTACAAATACTATGTGCTGTTTTACTAACACCCCAAAAAATAACCCTGCACAATGTGCCCGACATTCTGGATGTAAACATGCTCATCACCCTGCTAGAAGATATGGGAGTTGCAGTGGAGCGCCTAGGTAAGGGAACAGTGAGCCTTCAAGCAGAGAACATCGACTTAGAGTTTTTGCGTACGCCAGAATTTGCACAAAAATCGAGCAAACTGAGAGGCGCCGTAATGATAGCTGGTGCACTATTGGGCAGATTTGGCAAAGCCTACTTGCCTCAACCTGGTGGTGACAAAATAGGCAGAAGACGCCTCGACACGCATATTCTTGGTCTGGAAAAACTAGGGGTAAGCTTTCGTTACGACACAGAGAATAAAGAATTTGCTTTAGAATCCGAAACACTTACTGGCGGCAATATATTGCTAGAAGAACCTTCGGTAACAGGCACTGCCAACATTATTTTAGCCGCTGTCATGGCTAAAGGTACTACCACCATATACAACGCTGCCTGCGAACCCTATGTACAACAACTGTGTAAAATGCTCAATAATATGGGCGCCAAAATATCTGGCATTAGCTCCAATTTGCTTACCATAGAGGGCGTAGCATCTTTGAATGGTTGTGAACACAGAATGCTTGCTGATATGATAGAGGTGGGCTCTTTTATTGCCCTTGCAGCAATGACAAAAAGTGATATTGTTATTAAAAATTGTGACGTCAAACACCTTGGTCTCACCTTAGATGTTTTTAAAAAAATGGGCGTGAACCTAGAGGTACAGGGTGATGATATACACGTACCTCGCCAAGAGTCATATACGATCAAAACATTCATTGATGGCTCCATACTCAACATATATGACCATCCTTGGCCGGGCCTTACTCCCGATCTTATCTCTGTGTTATTGGTATTGGCTACCCAAGCCGAAGGCGATGTACTTATTTATCAAAAAATGTTTGAAAGCCGTTTGTTCTTTGTAGATAAACTTATAGAAATGGGTGCAAGAATCGTTTTGTGCGACCCTCATAGGGCTGTCATCATGGGACTAAATAGGCAATCTTGCTTAAGAGGTATAAGAATGTCGTCGCCAGACATACGCGCGGGCGTGGCACTACTTATAGCTGCATTAAGTGCTGAGGGCAAATCGGTTATAGATAATATTGAACAAATAGATAGAGGCTATCAAGCTATTGATGAACGCTTGAGGGCACTAGGAGCGCAGATAAAACGCATAGAAGAGTAATAACTCGAGAAAAACAACTCATAAAAAAATAGCGCCTAAGCTTTGTGAAAAGTTGGCGCTATTTTTTTATTTAAAACTTGATACTACTTCTTGCCTAAGTGCTTTAAATTAATCACCTCTTGCTTCGATAACAACCTCCATTTTCCTCTTGGAACATTCTTTTTTGTAAGTCCTGCATACATTACTCTATCTAGTTTTTCAACAACATAACCACAAGACTCAAAAATTCTTCTTACAATTCGATTCTTACCACTGTGTATTTCTATTCCTATTTCATTTTTCGATTCTAAATAGGCCAAATGATCTACAGGAGCCACACCATCTTCTAATTCTACGCCTGCAATAATTTTATCAAAATCGGCTTTACTTAAGTTTTTATCCAATACTACTTGATATATTTTACGAATATCATATTTTGGATGTGCTAAGGTTTGTGCCAGCTCACCATCATTAGTAAGCAATAGCAAACCTGTAGTGTTTCTATCCAAACGACCTACGGGAAATACGCGCTCCTCAATATGGTTTGCTACCAAATCCATTACTGTTTTTCTGTTTTTGGGATCATCGGTAGTGGTAATATATCCCTTTGGTTTATTCATAAGGATGTACACCAAGTTTTTTTGAACTGTCAAGCGTTTACCATCCATTGTAATATTCATATCGGTAGTGACTTTGATGCCAGGCTCTGTACACACCTTACCATCTATGCTAATTTTGCCCGACTTGATTATACTTACGGCATCTCTTCTTGAGCAAATACCACAATAGGCTATAAACTTGTTTAATGGCATCTCATCTCCTTCAGCTACTGGCTTTCTGTAGTTATTATCCATTGCTGCCTCTACCTTCCATTTTCTGCCACCCGATGCTTCGTAGGCTAGCTCTTGCTCTTCTTCGTCATCTATATATTTGGTGATTTCATAGTCGTCGCTGCCTTTTCTTTTCTCTCTTTTTTCTCTACGTTCGTCTTTTTTCTTAAATGCTTTTTCTTTTTTTTCTTGCGTCAAGTCATTCACTATTTCCTCTTCTAGTTCTTTTAACACCCTATCTTTAAAAGCCTCTTCTCCAAATAAACGAACTCTGTCTTCTTCTGTATAAAAAACTTCTTTTTGTTGCTTTTCGCCTGCAAAGATTTTAGCACCAAACTTATTTGCTTTATCATTTTTGTCTGCGTCTTCTTTTTTTCCACCAAAAGTTTTCTTGCTATCACCCGCTTTGTAGGGTTTATCTGTGCGTTTAAAGCCTTCTTTTTTGTCGTAAGTTTTTGAACCTGCTCTGTCTTGTGAATCGCCTTCACGCTTCTCATATTTCCTAGCACCATCGGGTCTTTTGCCGCCTTCAAAACGCTCGCGCTTTTCGTA
>CAYSCJ010000017.1:0-3204 GCA_964429515.1 uncultured Taibaiella sp. | reverse complement strand
CCTTCAAAACGCTCGCGCTTTTCGTAAGGTTTGTCGCTCGAATAGCCTTCACGCTTCTCATATTTTCTAGCACCATCGGGTCTTTTACCACCTTCAAAACGCTCGCGTTTTTCGTAGGGTTTATCGCTCGAATAGCCTTCACGTTGCTCGTATTTCCTAGCACCATCGGGTCTTTTGCTACCTTCAAAACGCTCGCGCTTTTCGTAAGGTTTGTCGCTCGAATAGCCTTCACGCTTCTCATATTTTCTAGCACCATCGGGTCTTTTACCACCTTCAAAACGCTCGCGTTTTTCGTAAGGTTTATCGCTCGAAAAACCTTCACGCTTCTCGTATTTTCTAGGACTATCCGATTTTGATTTTCTTTTGCTAGCATCAAAGGCATCTTGGTGTTCCCATTTGTCTTTACCTTCAAATTGTTTCTGAATTTTTTTCTCTAATCTGGAGTCTTTTGATTTTTCTACTTTGGGGTTCTTTTTAAAACCGAATTTATTTTCGAAATATGATTTATTATTTGACATCTTATGTTTTTAAAATTAATTGTTGATGAAATGAGTAGTGGGTATGATTATTTGTTTTGATCTATATTGGCGAGCTGACCGCAGGCGGCATCTATATCTTTTCCGCGGCTTCTTCTGAGTCGGGCATTCACTCTATGCTTTTCTAAGTGTTGCATGAATAAAGCGGTAATATTTTCTTCTGGCTTTTGAAAATCTGCTTGTTCAATGGGATTATACTCTATGATGTTTACCAAATCGGCAGGTATACGTCGGTATACTTTTATTAATTCTTCTGCATCTTGAATACTATCGTTAAAATTTTTAAAAAGAATATACTCCAGCGTTATTTCATTCTTAGTTTTGGCATAAAAATAATTGAGTGCTTCAATCAGTGATTTTAAGTCATTACTTTCGTTGATGGGCATAATTTCGTTGCGCTTTTCGTCGTTTGCAGCGTGCAGCGATAATGCCAGCTTAAATTTCACTTCATCGTCTCCAAGTTTTTTAATCATTTTAGCTACACCTGCTGTAGATACGGTGATTCGTCGGGGGCTCATGCCTAGTTTTTCGGGAGATGTGATGGCTTCAATTGCTTTCATTACATTAGCATAATTCAGCAATGGCTCGCCCATGCCCATAAAAACAATATTGCTTAAATGACGCCCGTATTGCTGTATAGCTTGTTCATTAAGTAAGGTTACCTCATCTACTATTTCATCGAACTCTAGATTTCTAGATCGGGGCAAATAGCCTGTAGCACAAAATTTACAGCTTAGGCTGCATCCTACCTGCGAAGACACGCAGGCTGTTACTCTTTTGTCTGTAGGGATTAAAACGCCTTCTATAAACCTATTATCGTGCAGAAGGAATCTGCTTTTGACGGTTCCGTCGTCGCTAAACTGACTGTGGTCTATACTTACCTTGGGTATGTAATAGGCTTCGTGGAGTTTGTCTCTTAGAGCTTTGCTCAGATTCGACATTTGTTCGATAGAGCCTACATGTTTCTTCCAAATCCAATCGTGAATTTGAGCGGCTCTAAATTTGGGTTCTCCCCATTCTTTTAATTGTAGTTCCAATTCAGGGATTGGAACTTGTCTCAGATTTTTCATCTGTGAATTTTTATAGATTTACAATGATTATTTGTTATAAACGCTGGTGTAGTTTGCTAGGCTACTCGTCTATATCATACTCTTTAATTTTTCTGTATAATGTTCGTTCCGATATGCCTAGGTCTTGTGCTGCATCTTTTCTTTTTCCCTTGTGCTTCGTCAGTGCTTTTATTATAAATTCCTTTTCTCTGTCTTGTAGGGATAAAGATTCTTCCACATCTTCATGGTGGGTTGTGATATCGTCTCCTAGTTTGTGTAGTACAAAATTACTGTTACTGGACGTATCGTTGTTGTTATAATCTGCTATAGCTGGAGTACTAAACGTTGGTTCGGGCAAAATATTAGAGGGCGCAGGATATCCGGCATATGCGCTTGTGATATTGCTAGCGGCCAATGGACTAGAAGGGTTTTGCCTAGCAATAGCCTCGAATAAGATACTTTTAAGTTCGGTCATATCTTTTTTGATATCAAACATAAACTTGTACAATATTTCTCTTTCGGTAGCCGTCGTGGTGCCCTCTTGGAATTCTGCTTGAGGGTTGGGTATAGGCATGTGTTGCCCACTGTTACCTATTGCTACACCTCTTGTCATATTATCATGCTTTGGCAAAAACTTAGACAGTGTTTCTGCATCCACGATTCGCTCAGAACTTAATACAGAAATTTGTTCAGCTAAGTTTTTGAGTTCTCTTACATTTCCTGGAAAGCTATAGGAGCTTAGCAGCTGCTGCGCGGCGGTATCTAGTTGTATAGTAGGAGTTTTATAGCGTTCTGAGAAGTCGCTTGCAAATTTCCTAAACAACAATGGGATATCTCCTTGTCGCTCTCTTAGTGCAGGGACTCTAATGGGTACGGTATTCAACCTATAATACAAATCTTCTCTAAATTTGCCTTTTTGGTGCAGTTTCAGTAAGTCTTTATTGGTAGCTGCTATGACTCTAACGTTGGTTTTTAATACCTTCGAGGAGCCTACTCTAATAAATTCTCCAGTTTCTAATACCCTTAGTAATCTGGCTTGTGTGCCCAAAGGCATTTCACCTATTTCATCTAAAAAAATGGTGCCCCCGTTTACCGTTTCAAAATATCCTTTTCTAGCATCACTTGCGCTTGTAAAGGCTCCTTTTTCATGTCCAAACAACTCCGAGTCTATTGTGCCCTCAGGTATTGCGCCACAATTGACCGCAATAAAAGGCTCGTGCTTGCGCGGCGATAAATTATGTATTATTTGAGAGAATACCTCTTTACCCACACCACTCTCGCCATATATCAGTACGCTCAAATCTGTATTAGCAACCTGCGCTGCTACTTGTAAAGCGTAGACCAGCTGGGGATCGCTTCCAATAATGCCAAATCTGTTTTTTATACTTTGAATATCCATTTTTTTACTTCATTATTTGCTTTAGGCAGCATTTATATATTATTACTCTTTTACCTAAAAGTGTATATCCCCTCTTCTTAAAAATCTAGCATTCCCTGTCTAATACCACTTTACACACTCTTATGTAAGCGTCGAGCCCACCTTCTACTTGCTACAACTTTTTTGATAAAAACAGTTCTATCAAAAAAAGATACTGCAAGAGTAGGTTGTTATGACGGTT
>CAYSCJ010000016.1:0-53100 GCA_964429515.1 uncultured Taibaiella sp. | reverse complement strand
ACTTAAGTTAATTTTTTTAAACTATTTTTGCAACGTAAAGGAGCCCAAGCGCTGTTATTCATCAATTTAAGCCTAGTATTTTAAATTCCATGCCTACTCATACTATAACACATCAGTGGAACTTACACGAAAAAATAGATTTTGCTAATTTAGCGTTTACCAAGTTGCTTTTCTGGAATGAAGGCATGAGTATATTTGGATTTAACGAGGCCAATCAAATAGTGGCCTCTAAACACGTGGATTTTACTAAAAAAATGAATCCAGAAGATTTTGAAAATATACTATTGGACGAAGCGCTTTTGGGCGGAGACGAACCGATTCAACAAATTCTTTTGATTTCAGAAAAAAACACCATCATACCCAAGCAGCTTTTTCATCCGGAGCAGGCTAAAGAATGGATAAAAAACATGCACTTTGTAGAAAACAACGAATATGTAGAGGTGTCTCATTTAAGCTTTCCGGCAGGCTATGTATTAGATGTCATGAAAGACGATTTTGTAGCGGTACTGCATAAACACTTCCCTAATACACCAGTCGCGGGTTTCACCAACCACCTTATTACGAGTTTCGATAAAAACACGTTCCCTATAGGCCTTACTCTTTTGGAAAACAAAATGATACTTCAAACCTATAAAGATGGCAAATTACAGTCATTTCAGTTTGGTACATACGACGAAGCCTTAATGTTGCTCATCATTGAAGAATTTGCACAAAACAACGCGCTACCACAAGAAGCCATAAAGATAAGCCTCAATGGATATGGCTCTCAAATAAAGGCTGCTGCCGATTTTCTGACGTGCTTCTTTGCGGTTGAATTACCTGCTACAGACGAAGCGTTTTTAAACTCGCTTGCGGTATGCGAATAATTGGAGGCCAATTTGGCGGTAGAAAATTTCATCCTCCTGCCAAAACACCCGCAAGGCCTACTACAGATATGGCCAAAGAGGGATTGTTTAATATGCTTCAAAACATGATGGATTTTGAAGGTCTTGAGGTACTAGACCTATTTGCTGGCACTGGCAATATTTCTTTCGAATTTGCATCGAGGGGAGCTAGCCACCTTACTTTGGTAGAACAAGATAAAAGCGCTGTGGCTTTTATAAAGAAAACTTTTGAGGTATTAAACTTTACCAATTACCAACTCATACACGGTAATGCATTGACCTATCTAAGTCGGCCTACACGCACATTTGATGTGGTATTTGCCGACCCTCCTTATGCACTGCCGCAAATGGCTGAATTACCCAATATGATTCTAGCAAGCCAACTGCTGGCTGAGGAGGGAATTTTGATTTTGGAACACTCGCGCAATGTACAGTTTGAAAAGCATCCCCATTTTTTACGCTCTAAAAAATATGGTGATAGCTACTTTTCGTTATTTCAAAAATAGCAATCACCACAAGAAATTAGAAGCATGCCATCGAGCACTACGGATTGGTAGAAATAATGGTAGCCGTTTTTATAAGTGCCCTTTTATTCATTTTTAAAATAGCTACAACTAACTCTGCAAAATCTTCTGGCTGCAACACTTTTTCTGGATTGCCATCGGTAATTCCTAAAGACAAAGACATATCTGAGGCAATAGTACTAGGTGTAAGTGTACAAACCCTTATATTGTTCTTTCTTACTTCTTTCATCAATGCCTCACTGAGGCCCACAACAGCAAATTTAGAGGCCGCATATGCAGCTGTACCAGCATTACCCGTGAGCCCCGAAGTAGACGACACGTTAATGATATCGCCATTATTTTGAGCTATCATATCGGGCAATACAGCTTTGGTAGTATAGCACAAACCCATTACATTGGTCTGCAACATTTCCATCCATGCAGCACTTGGCATTTCCATAAAAGAGCCAAACTGTGCAATACCAGCATTGTTTATCAGAATATCAACAGACCCTAACGTTTCTATAAAATAAGCCATTGCGTCATTTACATCTTGCTCCACCTTTATATCAAATGCAGCATAGCAAACTTTTACATCCAAAGTAGCTATTTCTGCTGCTACTGCTATTAAACTGTTCTCATCTCTGCCCGTAATAGCAATATTGACACCCTCCTGCGCTAAAGCTAATGCTATAGCCTTCCCTAAGCCTCTACTACCACCAGTGATAATGGCATTTTTTCCTTTTAAACTTTGCATAATTATTTCTTTGATTTTAAATGGTAACAAAGTTACTAACTACCTCAGACATCCTGAATTAATTAATTCCAATACCTTTGTATAAACACTAAGAATTTCAAACTCACTTATGTTAGAAACATCGTTTCTTATTGTAGGCGCCGGAATTGCAGGACTATGCATGGGTATAGGTTTAGAAGCGCTCAATAAGGATTATTTAATAGTAGACCAAAGCCCATTCATAAAGGGTATCGGAGCTGGTCTAGGTATTACATCTAATGCTGTAGCCGCTTTTGAACATTTGGGTATTGCGCAAATAATTAAAGACATTGCTCATCCGCTACCTTTTCTTGCTTTGCGCTACCAAGATGGACAACTGCTTAATAAAGGCAACCCTGAGGTAGTTAAGGGTTATGACCTTACCAATTATGCAATACATAGAGCAGATTTGCATCAGACATTGTTAGCACAACTTCCGTCCGAAAAAATTATTGCTCATAAAAAATGTACACAAATAGAAAAATACCAAGATGGCTATAAAGTGCATTTTGAGTCGGGCGAGTGTATAAAATGCAAGTGCCTTATTGGTGCAGACGGGATACACTCGAGTGTACGCAAGTATATATTTCCTGAAAGCAAAATAATATACAGTGGCTATACCTGCTGGCGCGCTACCATCATCAATGAAGCATTGCATCCAGATGCTAGCATCGAAACCTGGGGCCAAAAAGGTAGATTTGGTGTTACCCCTCTCAGCCAAAATAGAATTTATTGGTACGCGTGCATTAATAGCAAAACGGCTATGAACCCTTTCTACAGCAAATTTACGATTAAGGATTTACAACACAACTTCCAAGATTACCATCAAGACATAAAAAGCATATTGGCCACAACACCCAATGATAGTCTCATTCATAACGACATTTATCATTTACAACCGTTAGACAGCTATCATTCAGAGGCAATAGTTTTGATAGGCGATGCGGCCCATGCCACTACCCCCAATTTGGGACAAGGAGCATGCATGGGTATAGAAGATGCTGCCGTTTTGCTTCAAGAGCTTCGCAACCAAGAGGACATAAAAACTGCTTTGGCCAATTTTTCTAAAAGAAGAGTAGCTAGGTGTAAGTATATCGTAAACACCTCTACCAAAATGGGGCAATTGGCACAATTGGATAATAAATACTTAATTCCAATAAGAAATTTTATAACCCGAAATATGCCATTAGCTTATCAACGCAAACAATTCAAAAAATTATTAGACACTAGCCAAGTTTTGTAAGTGACGGTCGTCGTAGCCCGAGCCTAAACCAGCCGGCAACTCTAGGCAACCTTGCTGATAGATTAAGGTAGGATTCGTATGGGGCAATAATAAGGGGCCATCAATATCTACATAATCTACAAGAGGAATAAAATGCACAAGCGCATTGGCGCCAGCTTGGCTTTCGCACATACTACCTATCATTATCTTTTTTTGATTCTTTTTTAATAGTTGCATCATTTGCAAGGCAGGTGTAATGCCAGCACATTTAGAGAGTTTAATATTTACACCATCAAAATATTGCATAGCTGCTGTTACATCTTCAAGTGTTTTACACGATTCATCTGCTATAAACACAATTTCGGAGCTCGTGTGCCTCAGCATTTCCATTGCCGCCTCTTCACCCACAGGAAAAGGTTGCTCTACCATCGTGACACCCAGTTGTTTTAATTCTTTAATCAGATAAGGTGCATCGTTGGTATGCCAAGATGCATTTGCATCTATCCACATTTCTGATTGCGTGTATCGTCGTAATGCTTCTACTCGCTCCAAATCGTTCACACCATTTACTTTTAACTTATAAATAGGCGAAGGCCTTGCAGCAATTATAGATTGTATTGCAGCTGTATCTTGTATACCAATTGTATAACAACTTGGCTTGATATTTTTCCATTGTAAGCCCAACACTTGATGCAACTTAGCATTCTTCATCCTGGCAAACATATCCCAACTAGCTATATCTAAGGCTGCTACCAAAAAGTGTTGCTCTGGCAGCAAGTGATGCAAGAAGTGCCAAAACCTTTCGGGACCATTATAGGCATACCGCAACAAAGCAGTTCGGTGCTTTAGCAATAGTGCTTCAAGCTCCACTACATCTACTCCATAATACGGTATAGAGGTGCATTCTCCATAACCTTTCCAATTGCCCATACTCAAAGATAATGTAAGTGTAGCTTGGTGTGTTTTGCGCCCATGCGCTGTTTCGAATGGAAACTCAAAGGGGAAATGGTGTATCTGCGACTGAACTTGCAACATATTTATGAGGATTTCTACAATAATTTGTAAAAATACAAGTTTTTACTTTGGCGAGGCAGCAAGCAAAAGAAGCAAATGCCCTGGACGAAAAGCAATGCAACACAAACACCCTACGTTACCGAAAACACAGCATTTAAATTAGCAAAAAATATTATTCAGGATATTAGTATCTTTGCACCTTATTTTGGAAAAATTATTTATGAAAAAAGCACTCAGTATTTTAGCATTAATCGTTTTAGGACAACTTAATACATACGCTCAAGAGAAAAAAGAAAAGGAAACAGAGATAAAAAAACCATCTCGTGATTTTGTGATGATTCAAGTGCACCACGACGGTTGGCATTTGCCTAATGGCGAAAAATTAGGTATTAGTGGTATAGGTAGAGGCATGAGTGGATATCTTATGTACGACTTCCCGATAGGACAGAAAGAAAATACAAATTTTAGTTTTGCTACAGGATTAGGGATTGGCTCTAACAATGTATTCTTTAAAAACACCTTGCCTAATCTAAAAGGCACCTCCGACACCCTGTATGTTATTCCTACAGACTCTACTTGGAAGGGCAACAAATTCAACACTACATTTTTGGAAATGCCCTTAGAATTGAGATTTTTTGGCAATAAAAACAACAGAAACAAGGGTTTTAAAATGGCTATTGGTGCTAAAGTAGGACTGATACTAGGAGCGCACACAAAGTATCGCGAACCCATTGGAGGCACCTATGTAATACAAAAAGATGCGGCAAAAAAATTCAATCAATCTTGGCGCTTGGCTCCTACCATTAGAATTGGATATGGCAATTTTTCTATCTTTGCACAATACGGTGTAACGGGTGTTTTCAATACCAATAGAGGACCAGCAGCACATGCCTACTCCATAGGCTTAACCATTACAGGCCTGTAACACTTTTTTTCAAACGCCCAATATAAATACATGAATAAAGCGCTACCATTTGGCAGCGCTTTATCTTTTTTTAGCAGTATCCTATACTACTATATCGGTAAAATTGGGCGATTAAAACTTCAAAGCAATACCTATATTAGCAGACGATAAGCCATCATAGCCTGCTTCGGCATACACGCCAAATGAAGGCGTAAAGTACCATCTAGCACCTGCCACACCTACTGGCATCGGAGTAAAACTATTGTCGGTTACAACGTTTCTATTACCCACTATGCGTTCGGAGGCCAAATGCCTAAAGCCCAAACCGGCTCCAACGTATACATCCAACTGCTTAACTGGAATCAACTTATTAAAGTGGTAGTATCCCAAGAATGAAGCACCAATTGCAAAATTATTTGCTTTAAGATCGTTGTACCTATAATGCCCGGAAGCAACGCCTAACCTCACGCCAAGGCTTATCTCGGACATAATACCGTACTCATACTTTGCGTAGGCCGGTCCAAAACCAATGCGTCTATTGCCCCAAGAATTAATACTATTGGCAGCCACATTGGGCGCGCCCCAGCCAAATGACAACAAATGAGCACCCTTTTCGAACGAACCGCTATTGCGACTCTTGTAAGGCGTACTATAAAAAGATGATTGTGCTTGTGCATCTTGCGCTACACCAAATAGAGCAGCCGTGAATGCTAGAATTACCATTTTTTTCATAACAGATAATAATATTTATTGGCTAAACTAACCGAAATTACAGATATATGTTGCAATTTGTATATAATTTAACGTTGTATTGTATTCTTGCAAAGCTAATGACCTCAAAAAAGCAAATGAATATACCGTGATACTTACTTGAATTTTATTTAATTTTGAAGAGATGCTAAACACCAATTATGAAAAATGAACATGTAGCCAATTTATTGGTAGTAGAAGATGAAGAAAATTTAAGAGAAACCTTAAAGTTAAATCTTGAGCTAGAGGGCTTTGAAGTCACTACTGCACATACAGGCATAGAGGCTTTACAAGTCGTAAAAAAGGAATATTTCGATTTGATTATCCTAGATATCATGCTTCCAGAAATGGACGGAATTACGGTATGTGAGCATATTAGACTACAAAACAACGATGTACCCATTCTATTTCTTAGTGCCCGCAACTCGGGCTCAGACAGAATTGAAGGATTGAAAAAAGGAGGCGACGACTACCTGACCAAACCTTTTAATTTGGAAGAACTATTGTTAAGAGTACAAAAATTGGTGGCAAAAAATAAAAAACTAAAAGAACGTTTGCCCATTAATGAAATGTACACCTTTGGAAAATGCAAAATAGACTTCTCGGGACTTACCGCTAAGGATAAGGACGGAAAAAGCATAGAGCTAAGTAAAAAAGAAATAGCCTTATTAAAACTATTAATAGAACACAAAAACGAAGTAGTATCTCGAGAACACATATTGCAAGCTGTATGGGGCTATAACGTTTATCCCACTACCCGAACAATCGACAACTTTATACTAAATTTCAGAAAATATTTTGAAAAAGACACCAGAAATCCCAAACACTTTCACAGCGTTCGAGGCATCGGTTACAAATTTACCGAGTAATTTTTTGCATTATTACATACCTTTTATATCTTTATCTTTTAATAACAATTTGCTTACAACGCAATCATTGATTACATAGAATACCACTCATATGAAAATATTATACAAATTCGCTATTGTAGGATCTCTTCTTCTAGGATTTTCATCTTGTAAAAAACAAAGTGATACAGTACAGGCAATAATACTAGATAGTAAAGACATTACTAACGAAGGTTGTGGCTATCTGTTATTATTAGAAGATAGCGGTTTGGTAAAACCAGGATATTTACCTAGTGCTTACCAACATAATGGCATGAAAGTATTTGTAAATTACCAACACACTGGCATTATGGATACTTGCGATTTTGGCTCCAAAATATACGACAGAGCTACTATCACTAATATCAAACAAAATTTAGAAAGATAGTTTGTTCGTTTCGGCTAGCAACACAATACAAGTCATTCAAGAGTTTGAATGACTTGTTGTATTAATACACGCCTAAGTATAGGCAAAAAAATAGATACGTAAAATTAAAATAAAACCCTAAATTTGCAACTCGAAAAAATCATTAGAATTTAAAATACAATTATGGCTATCATTCAAACTATACGAGATAAATATGCTAAGGTAGCAGGTGGTGTTGTGGTATTAGCGCTAGTAGGCTTTATCATTGGAGGAACCGACGTGAGAAATATATTCGGGCCATCCACTACTGTAGCTTCTGTAAATGGCAAAAAAATAGATATTAAAGACTTTGACAAACTAGTAAGTACCTATACAGAACAATATAAAAAGAACAATAATCTCACAAATTTAGATGAAGCTACAGATGCAAATTTAAAAGCTCAAATTTGGGAAGAAGTACTGAAAGACCAAATAATGGCAGACGTCTATGACAATTTAGGCATAACAGTTTCTAAAGCAGAACTAGAAGACCTCATTTCGGGCGACTTCCTTGACCCAGGCATTCAGCAACAATTTACCAATCCTCAAACAGGAACGATAGATAGAGCAGTTCTAGAACAAAACATTTCTAACTTCAGATCGAACCCCGACTACAAAACAGAATGGGAAGCTTTTGAAAAAGATATCATCAAACGTAGACAACAAGCAAAATTCTCTGGAATGCTTTCTGCTAGCGTTTATGTACCAAAATTCCTATTGGATGCTGAAACAAATGCCAAAAACACCTCAGCAAATATTCAATTTGTACAATTGCCCTATGCGCTTATCCCCGATTCTGAAGCAAATAATACAGACGAAGAACTATTAGCTTATATGAACAAACATCCAAAAATGTTTAAAGCTAAACAAGATAGCAGATCGATAGAGTACGTAAGCTTCAATATCGTGCCCAATCAAGAAGATACGGCACAAGTAATGAATAGCCTAAACCTAATAAAAGATCAATTTGCAGCTACTACCATAGAGGATTCTTTAGTAGATTTTATAGCATTTAACTCGTCTGTACAATCTATCCCTACTTACCTTACAAAAAATCAATTAACGAATTTACCAAATGTAGAAGAATTGTGGAATGCACCAATCAACACGGTAGTAGGCCCATTCTTTGACGGTACTACCGTAAATTTAGCCAAAGTAACGAACAGAAATAACCTACCCGATTCGGTAGTATACAGACACATAGTCGTCGTAAGTGATAATGGAGGCCAAGCCCTACGCTCCGACGCAGACGCGAAAGCTAGAATGGACAGCGCAATCGCTCAATTGAACGCAGGCATTGCTTTTGATAGCGTATCAGCTGCCTTCTCCGACGACCAAGGCCTAGCACAAGCAGGTGGCTCTTACACCAGCTTATTGAAAGACAAAGAAATGCTTCCAAAAGATGCTGGCGATTTTCTGTTCTTCGGCAAAGCTGGCGAGAAAAAACTAGTGACGCTTAGTCAAGGTCAGTTTAAAGGCTATCAATACATCGAAATCATTAGCCAAAGTGCACAAGTAAATGCTGCTAAAATTGCATTTATATCCAAAGACTTAACTCCAAGCTCTGAGGCCTTCTCAACTGCTTATTCGAATGCTACTCAATTTTTGAAAAAAATAAATGAAGGTGGCGACTTTAATAAAACAGCTCAAGAAGCAGGCGTATCTGTAATGCCAGCAAATAATTTAGCAAAAAACAACTACCTTATTCAAGGCTTAGGCGCCTCTAGAGAGCTAGCAAAATGGGCCTATTCGGGCAAAGAAAACGATTTGTCACCTATTACTACTATTGGCGAAAAATATGTAATAGCTAGGTTGGTAAACGTTACCGAAAAAAACAAAATAGCTTTGAATGAAAGCACCCGCCAATCGGCCGATTTCTTGTTGAAGAAAGAAAAGAAAGCCGCTATGATTTTGGAAAAAAATAAAACACACAAATCATTAGATGCTTTAAGCAGCAGCAACAACCAAACGATTGCTAATGCCGATAGCCTTTCTTTAGCTAATCCGTTTGCCCCTAATATCGGTAACGAACCCCGACTTATTGGCTACGCATTCCATAAAGATTTACCACTCAATACCCTTTCTAAAGGCGTAGTAGGTAACAACGGAATATACTACTTCACCGTTTCTGAAAGAAATATCGGTACTACTCCAGAAAACCAACGCAACATACCTGTAGAAAGAAAAGTTATGCAATCGCAAATACAAGCAAGTATGGTAAACCAAGTTATCAACGGCATGATATTAAACGCCGATATTAAAGATAACAGAGGAGATTTCTACTAATATACTTCAATAAATACCAAAAACGGAATCCAAATATTTGAGGTTCCGTTTTTTTTATTTAGATTATCTTTGCACCTTTATTCTTAATTCTCGTTGAAAAATACTTAGACTTTTCTCTGTTAATGCGTCCATCTTCTGCACCTAAAATAATTTTCACGGTCACTAACGATATAAGCTACGACCAACGAATGGCACGTATATGCACATCCTTAGCCCTAAACGGCTATGATGTTACGCTAATAGGCTTTGAACGTGCAGCCAGCATTCCTTTAGAAGAAAAACCATACAAACAAATACGCATTCAAGGTATCCCAGAACAAGGAAAGCTCCTATATGCTACGTACTGGCGAAAACTTTATAGCCTATTAATGAAGCTTGAAGCAGACGCTATTTGCGCTATTGATTTGGATACAATGCTGCCCGTATACTGGGCTACAAAAAAGAAAAAATGCAAAAGAATTTATGACGCCCACGAAATCTTTACCGAACTAAAAGAAGTGGTGTCTAAAAAATCGAGTTATATCATTTGGAATAGAATTGCCCAAAGACTCATACCAAAGTTTCCTAATGGCTATACTATTGGTAAATATTATAGCAAATACTTCAAAGAACACTACGGCGTAAACTATGAAATAGTGAGGAATGCTACCATCTATGATGCTAATAAGCAACTGCCCCCAAAAGAGCCTTTCATTCTCTATCAAGGTGCTGTAAATCATGGTAGAAGCTTCGAGCAACTCATCCCTGCTATGGCAGATGTGGACGCGCAACTTATTATTTGCGGAAAAGGCAATTATTATGAACAAGCAAGAGCACTAGCTAAAAAACTACAACTAGACCATAAAATAACCTTTACAGGCTACCTGCAACCTCAAGAGCTTAAAAAATACACGCAGCGCGCTAGCGTTGGCATTACACTATTTGAAGCAGACAATGTGTTAAGCAACTACTACTCTATGGCTAATAGGTTTTTTGATTATATGCACAACGGCGTAGTACAAGTTTGTAATAAATACCCAGAATACATCGACGTTAATAAACAATATGAAGTAGCTTTGCTACTAGACGATACGCAGCCTTCTACTATTGCAAAAGCCCTCAATGCCATTATCAATAATAACGACTTGAGAGAAAGGTTAATGAAAAACTCCTTAGAAGCAAGCAAAGTATACTGCTGGCAAGAAGAAGAAAAAAGATTACTACAATTCTATGAACGCCTATTCCAATAAAGTACTTCATATTGTTGCTATGGATGTACCCTACCCTCCAGATTATGGTGGCGTTATTGACGTATTCTATAAAGTAAAAGCACTTGCCGATTTAGGCATCAAAATTCATCTACATTGTTTTCAGTACGGTAGGCCACAGCAAGAGCAACTAAACGCTGTATGCGAAAAAGTTTATTATTATAAAAGAAAAACAGGCTTAAATGGAATATCGCTGTGCCGCCCCTATATGCAATATTCAAGAAGAGATAAAGCCCTACTTGCTAACCTTGTAGCGATACCCGCACCCATACTTTTAGAAGGTGTACACTGCACTTATTACCTCAATCATAAGCTGCTAAAAAACAGAAAAATATTTATTAGAAATCAAAATATTGAAGCAGACTATTTTAAACAACTTCAGTATCGAACCTCCAATTGGATAGCGAAACTCTATTACAATATAGAAGCACGTTTACTCAAAAAAACAGAACGCCAACTTCATCGCTCAGATGGATTCTTGACGGTTGCGCAAACAGACTTCGAGCACTTCTCTAAATTATACCCTAAGCACTTACATGCCTATATACCCTCATTTACTGAAAGTATCGACCTTTCGGAAATTGTATTAGGAAGTGGTAATAACGTACTCTATCAAGGTAATTTGGGGCACCCCGAAAATCATGAAGCCGCAATGTATATACTTGAGCACATTGTACCTGCAATGCCCAATGTATCCTTTGTTTTTGCTGGTAAAATGCCACAGCAAACACTTACTACAGCCGCTCAACAATACAAAAACGTGTCGGTTATCCCTAACCCCAGTGCCGCAAAGATGCATCAGCTCATCCAAGATGCGCATATCCATTTATTGCTTACGTTTCAGGCTACCGGACTGAAACTAAAACTGCTAGCTGCTGCCAATAAGGGAAGACACATACTCGCCAACGACAAAATGTTGATGGGCTCCAATTTGGAAGACGCTTGTATTGTAGCCAATACGCCACAAAGTATGATTGCTGCTATCAAGCAATACCTTACTATACCTTTTGATGCACAAGCACTCGAAAAAAGAAGACTAGTAATGACCCAACATTACAATCAAAAAGATAATGCTGAAAGGCTCGCCAAATTACTATTTGAGGGTTAAACGTTTGAAACTTTCTCTTTTAAATGGTGTTGGATTCTTGTACGATTTCTCGTTATCCAGCTATCTGAAGGGATAGCAAGTTGCATTTTTTTAAAAAACCGCTCCGCTATTCAAAACTACCTCGCACTCCAACAACGGTTTAGCTGGACACAAGTTTCCCCCCATAGCTCCTACGCTAGAAAGCTATTTTTTTAGAACGTAACAATTGGTGAATCTGGTAAAACCTGGCTTTGATGGGCACTATAGTCTGTATTATTTACATCAAATACCTTACCGTTCTCCACTTTCACAATTCGAGCTGGAAATCTTGATATTATAGAATAATCGTGTGTAGCCATTAATACGGCAGCATTATATTCCCTAGAAATTTCTATGAGCAAATTCATAATTTTAATAGTAGTCTCGGGGTCAAGATTACCAGTAGGTTCATCGGCAAGTATCAACTTAGGATTATTCAATATAGCCCTGGCTATATCCACGCGTTGTTGCTCGCCGCCACTCATTTCATAGGGCATTTTGTAGCCTTTTGCAGTAAGCCCTACTCTATCCAATACGTTTTCTATCTTCTCATTTATTTTTTTGGCATCGGTCCAACCTGTAGCACGAAGTACAAATTCAAGATTATCGTGAACATTTCTGTCGGTCAATAGTTGAAAATCCTGAAAAACAATACCCAAATTACGTCTGAGTAAAGGCACCGTTTTCCAATTAAGCAGTTTGATATCAAAATCTACTACTCGCCCTACTCCTTCTTTCAACGTCAATCCGCCGTAAAGTGTTTTAAGTAAACTAGATTTACCGGAGCCTGTTTTACCAATAAGATAAACAAATTCGCCTTGTTGTATGTCAAGGTTTACGTCGTTAAGCACAGGCACTTTACCTTGATGAATGGTAGCATTTTTTAATAGAACTATCGTTTCTTTATTTGACATATATTAAGTGGGTATACGGATATGATGAATAAATATTTTAGGCAGATGGCACAACTACGGGTATTTCATTGATCTCTTTAATTTTGCTCCAGCCGCCTAGTACGTTTCTGATATTTTGAAAACCTTCTTTTTTCATTAGCGAACAAGCTATCACGCTTCTGTAGCCTCCTGCGCAATGTACATAAACATTATTTTCTTCTTCTATCTGCGACATGTATAGCGGATTGGTCAAATCGCTTAATGTCAACAAGTGAGCATCTTCAATATGACCGTTGTTGTATTCTGCTTGTTTTCTAACATCTACAACAAATATTTTTTCATCAAACTTGATATCCATGGCCAATTCATCAGCCTCTATATCGATAATCATATCTATAGGCTTGCCCGCATTTGCCCAGGCTTCATAGCCTCCATCCAAATAGCCTTTTACATTATCAAGTCCTACTCTAGAGAGCCTTACGACGGTTTCTTCTTCCTTACCCGGCTCTGTAACGATGATGATATCTTCGTTAAACGGCACAATGGTTCCTGCCCATTCTGCAAAACGGCCATCTAAGCCAACACTCACACTACCTGGCACAAATCCATTGGTAAACGTAGTAGCGGGTCGGGTATCAAGAATATAGGTACCTAATTGACGCATTTTATCAAACGCCTCTACGCTTATGGGCTGCAAAGCGATTCGCTTTATATCCTCTAAATATTCATATCCTTTAGCATTGATAGACGCGTTTATAGAAAAATAGACAGGCGGTGTAGCCAATCCTTCCGTTACTTCTTTAATAAATTCTTCTTTTGTTTGCTCTTTCAAAGCATAATTGGTTTCTTTTTGCGCGCCAATGGTTGAAAAGGTTTCTTTGCCCAAATTCTTACCACAAGCAGAGCCTGGACCATGAGCAGGATATACAATCAAATGGTCGGGCAATGGCTTTATTTTTTCTGTCAACGAATCGTAAAGCATCGCTGCAAGTTCTTCTTTGGTCATATTACCGCTAAACAAGTCGGGCCTGCCCACATCGCCTACAAATAAGGTGTCGCCTGTAAATATACAATGAGGTGCATTAGATGCATCCGAAAGTAAATAACACGTACTTTCGAGCGTATGCCCTGGTGTGTGTATGGCCTTTATGGTGCAGGCGCCTAAAGGAAAGACTTCACCATCCTTGGCTTGCGTAAATGGAAAATTAGGCTGCGCTTTTGGACCATAAATAATGGGTGCTCCTGTAGCTTTTGCCAACTCCAAATGCCCACTCACAAAGTCGGCATGAAAATGTGTTTCAAAAATATACTTGATAGTAGCATTATGTTCTTTTGCTAATGCTAAATAAGCTTCAATGTCTCTTAATGGGTCTATTACTGCGGCTTCATTGCCATCTACTATAAAATAAGCTGCTTCGCTCAAGCAGGAGGTATATATTTGCTGTACGTTCATAATACAAATTTAATGATTATTATTATTAGCTGCTGCCCGCAAAATCAATGCATAGCATATACTCTGAGTTTTTCACGCAAGTGCCAGCTTCCAATTGGGTTAATTAATTATACAATACCCAGTTGAATCCAAATCTGAATGCGGTATTGGTAGTAGGGTATCCAGGAGCGTAAATGTTGTTGGTCCATACCAATTGTTGCAACTGATCGAAAACAACAAAGGCTCTAAATGCGCGTACTTTGAAGTTCAAAAACACCATGATTTCGGGCTTATTATTCAACACATAGGTGTTTTGAAAAAAGAACTGATTAAGGTAAGGCTGATACCCTGCGCCTTTATAGGCGGTATGATACCTACCCTCTATACCAAAACTGAATAACAGATTGCTTTTAAACATGGGTGTTTCTAAACGCACTTGATGCCTCAACAACAAAGCGGGAATATTGACTGGTGCCGAGCCAACAATCTGCTGAAAAATTGCTTCATTTTCGTTGTGAAAAATACCTACTTTAATATTTTTTTGTGCACTCAACTGCATCACATTGAATGCAGCTGCTTGTTGTTGCCAATTCCAAGTACTATCTAAATAATGGTAATTAGCCATTAATAGGTTGCGCGCACTTACGCTGGCTTTCCATTTAGGGACGGTAATACTTCCCGAAATATTGGTGATACTAGATGGGTCTAAATTAGCGGTTCTTTCGTAAAAATTGGTATTATACTGTTGCCAAAAACTAGGTGCTTCGCTAAGGCTTTGAGCGAAGCCTAATTGCAACAGCGCAATATTTTTTACAACCTTACCTACTTGTGCATTTATATTGAAATTGCCTATTGCACTACCCGAAATATAAAGTTGTGCGTTGGCACCATAAAACCATTGTTTATTGGTCGCGGCCTCTTTGGTGAGTTTTCCATAGATATAATTACTTATTAAGCCATCTATAAACCGTCTGCCATCGTTCGGGAATCTATTTCTAAATCTATCAAATCTGTTTCCTAGGCCTGCTTCAAGACTCAGGGTATTATCGTCTTTACCCAAGGTGCCACTAAGGCCTATTTTATTGTCTATATACAACCATTTGGCGTTACTGTATACCGAGTCGGTAGTTGAAAATTCGTAGGGGCGGCGTGTAAACGCCAAGTATCTTTCATCGGTAGGCGCTACGTCTCGAAAAATATTTTGTTGGTTTTTAATATCTAAGGTGTGCTGTATTGTAAAGCGCGGCGTAAAAACGACTTCCATCGATGTTGAGTCTTCGTTGTATACGGTGTCTACAACGCCAATGGCAGCATAGCTATGTTTATACAAGAATTGCAACTCTTGATGCTGATTGCTGACTGCACTATTGGTAGTAGAGAAGTTTCGGCCAGGAAAGTTTACATCTACCAACGAACGGTTATTATAAATATCTTGTGTTAGCTGACTTTCATCTGCAATACCGCCATTTTCGTCTTGCCTAAAGCGATGAAACATCAATACTGCTTTGGTCTGGTAGCGTTGGTTATTACTTAAATAATTGGTAGAAAAATGGCCATGTAATGTTCTGGCTTGTTGCAGATTAAAAAAACCTGGAGATACGAGGTTTTGGACTTCTGCTGCGAAGTTCCAGTTGGGTGTAATATTTTGGGTGTGCAATAGTTTTACGTATTGCTGTCTTTTGGGTCCCATTAAAAATCCAAAATCGGAGTAGGGCCTCGTAGTGTTGTAAAACTTTACAGAGTCAATTGCTGTTTTGTACAAATCGTATTGATTGTATCCAGATTTGAAGCCGATGCTATGATCGGGATTGAATACCATATCGTAAGCAGCCGACCCTTCATTTCCCAGATTACGGCCCCATTGCAACAATCTAGAGTTGCGGTGAAAGTACGTGAGCGAAGTATCAAGCAGTCTCTTTTTGCCCGACAACAGGGTTTTATAATATATTTTTGCGGGAATATCGTCCCAGTCGGATTGAATATTGCCCAAAGAATCGGTGGGTGTATTGCCTCCAACACCGCCTCTAGCGAAGTTCATTCCTGGCAGGTTATTCATGCCGCTACTACCCGAGCCACCACCATTAAGAAGCGGCGTTGCCCTTGATTGAGCTTTGACTAGTGCAGGCACTGAGCATGCTATTAATAGCCAAAAAGTAAATAACCTATAAAAAAAGCTGTACATGGGCTTTAGTGATAATAAAAAATGCCTTTTGGGTGCTACTCCTTTATCCTTTGTATGAAGCAAATACTTCTGTCTTAATACATCGGCTTGCAAAATTAATGGATAAATATTAGTTTAGACGTTATAAAATGCACTAGTTTATTCTTTCATCGATTTTATATACACCTTACCTCCCGGAAAACAAAACCTGTAGAGGTCTATAATATCTTCGGGCTTGAGTGCTACACAACCATCTGTCCAGCCTATGCCCATGTCTATCATATTTTCGCCTCCTCGAAATACACCATGTATGCCCACCGAATGACCGATTGCTGCGGAACTAGGTATGACTTTTTCGGTTTTTCTTTGCTGAAAACGTTTGTAAGACTCAGAATTTGGATAGTCTATTAAGATGAAACGTTGCCAAGTAGCATGGTCTCTTTTGGATACAATTTTAAACCAGCCCTCGGGGGTTTTCCTATCGCCCATCATCATTTTATCTTGAGTACGGTCGGGGCCAAAAACAGCTCTATATTGCCTTATTCTTTTACGCCTATAAATGACTGCCAATAAATGCTGCTCCTTATCTACGTATATTAATAGGGAGTCTTTAATGAGGGTATCGGTATTAATGGGTGTACGGTCTTTTAAAGAAGGAAAAGGAGGCATAATAATCGTCTTTATCAATCTATAACCCTTCTCTGTATATTCTATTTCCCGGATGGTATTGCCATATTTATCTTTTTTTTCGCTTAACACTTTATAGTGCAATGGAGGAGCCTCGCCTTGAGCAAAACCAGTAGATAAATACATTAAACATACAAGCAATAGGCCAATAAAGTATCTCATGCGTCGAAGAAAAATTCAAAATCTGTATGAAACCCAAATCAAACAATAGTTACTATATACGATATATTAATGCTTCTCTTGCCCTTTTGAGAGACTATCTAGCACTATGATCAATCGTTTAAATTTATAACCTGTAGTATGGGTAAAAAAAAGGTAGCGATTTATGATGATTCACAAAAGACTACCTTTATTAGACAAATATAAGAATTTAAATTTTAATTTCTACCTCCAAAAATCCTTAAGATAAATATAAACATATTTATGAAATCCAAATACAAACTTAAGGCACCCGAAATAGCTGCTTTCTTGCGCATATTGGCATCTTCTATATATGCATATTGTTTAATTTTTTGAGTATCATATGCCGTAAGGCCAATAAATACTGCAAGCCCAATGTAGGAAATGATGTAATCGAGCATTGCGCTATTGGTAAAAAAGTTTATGACTGTAGCAATTACAACGCCTATCAATCCCATTATCATGAGTTTGCCAAATTGCGTAAGGTCTGTTTTGGTAGTATAGCCCAATACCGCCATTACGCCAAATGTAGCGCCTGTGATGCCAAACACCTTGAGTATGATGTCTAAATCATAAATAGCGAAGATGGTAGATAGTACCACACCTGTAAGTGCAGAATACAACAGAAAAACAGTAAGCAACACAGCATAACTCATTTTTTGGATTCTAACGGCTATAAAGCCTACCATAACCAATTTGGCTATTATCATACCCAACAACAACAACCTGTTAGACCAAACCACGGCTGCAATAGCGGGATTAGTTGCTACCACCATCGACAAAGTGGCGGTAATAAGCAAGCCTAAAAACATCCATCCAAATACTTTGGCTACGTAGCGCGATACAAATTCATTATTGGTCTCGATGACCGTAAACTCTGTACCTTGAATTTTATTATTGAAATCCATAAAAATTACATTTTTTATTTAAAAGCGAATATAACGAAAAAGTTAGACATAGCGCATTCACAGTAAGGGTTTAGCTTTTAAAAAACGTAAATTTCTAAGAAATCCCTGTTGTTTGGCTCTCTTTATAGGCGAATGCTTTAGTAAAGAATTGAATACGCTTAACTCCATCTCTAGCCAATCTTTGCTACTGAAATGAAGCACCTCGGGCAAAGGCGTAAAGCCGGGCTCTTTAGTTGCTTGTGCAAATCTATTCCACGGACATACATCCTGACAGACATCGCAGCCAAAAGCCCAGTTATCCATTTTACCAGCAAACGCATCGGGCAAGGCTGCTTCTTTCCATTCAATCGTAAGATAGGAGATACATTTAGACCCATCGACAACGCTGGGGGCTACGATAGCCTGTGTGGGACAAGCATCTATGCATTTGGTGCAGCTACCACAATAATCTTTTGCGTAGGGATCGTCGTATGCTAGTGTTACATCGAGAATAAGAGTAGCCAGAAAAAAGAAGGAGCCTGTACCTTTTTGCAACAGTTGACCGTTTTTCCCTATCCAACCCATACCCGATTTTTTAGCCCAGGACCGCTCTAGTACAGGAGCACTATCTACAAATCCCCTACCCGACACTTCACCTATGGCCTGCTGCATTTCTGCCAACAACTGATTGAGTTTGGCGCGTATCACATCGTGGTAATCTTGGCCATAGGCATATTTAGATATCTTAGGGCCATCGGTATGTTGTATTTGGCTTGGAAAATAATTCAACATCAATGTAACGACACTTTTAGCACCCGGAACAAGCAAACGGGGGTCGAGACGCTTATCGAAATTGCGCTCCATATACCCCATACTTCCGTGCATGCCTTTTTGTAGCCAAGCCTCTAAACGCGGTGCATCGTCCTCCAAAAAAGTAGCTGCGGCTATACCGCAATAATCGAAGCCTAATGCCGCTGCTCGGCTTTTAAGCCATATAGTGCGCTCTTGAGTCGTTCTTAATCGAGTATCCATGTCGTCCAAAATTACTACCTTATCAAGTGACCTTTTACAATTTGATCGAAAGAAATAAAAAAAGTATCAAAATTAGTGACAGAAATAACACAATAGTTGAACAAAAGAGCACGCTAATTTATACAATAAACCTTTAACTTTGCGAATATGAACTCCACATTTGAATCAACCAAAGTAGTACCACAGCCAGGTGCAAGCGAAAGCAAAAAAGAGCAGGTAGCGGGCATGTTTGACAGAATCGCCCATAAATACGATTTTTTGAATCATTTTTTCTCTATGGGCATTGATAAAGCTTGGAGAAAAAAAGCAATTAAAAGTTTAGCCAGTGTGCAACCTCAACATATCTTGGATGTAGCTACAGGCACTGGAGACTTTGCTATTGCTGCCTTACCCTTGAAGCCCAAACAAGTAATTGGCATAGATATCTCGGAAGGTATGATGGAAATTGGCAGAAAAAAACTGCAGGAGGCGGGATTAGATAGGCAAATAACGCTTGAATATGGCGATAGCGAGACCTTGTCTTATGGAGATAACTCATTTGATGCAATCACCTGCGGCTTTGGCGTACGAAACTTTGAAAATTTAGAGAAGGGTTTGATACAAATGCAACGGGTATTAAAACCAGGAGGTAAATTGGCAATATTAGAATTTTCTAAACCAAAAACATTTCCAATAAAACAAATTTATTACATTTACTTCCAATACATTATGCCAGGCTTTGGAAAACTGGTTTCTAAGGACGCTAGAGCATACACCTACCTACCCGAGTCGGTACTGGCGTTTCCTGAGGGCAAAGATTTTGTGGATATACTTTATAAATGTGGATTCAAAGAGGTAAAGGCACAACCGCTAACCTTTGGTATTACAACTTTGTATACCGCTAGTAAATAACCGAAAAACCAAAAATATTCTAAAAGTAATGGAAATGCTAAAAAAGTTGGTTTGTGCTTGTATCATGCTATTGAGCCTAGGTGGCACCTATAGCGTGAACGCTCAATCTTCTATCATAAATATGCCCGAACACGATAGCAAATTATACTATTTTGGAATTGCTTTAGGTATCAATAGAAGTGCCTTCCGGCTTACGTATACCGACAATTTTGCTACCTCTGGCGATTTTAGTAAAATTCAGCCACGCAATGGCCCGGGCTTTTCGATGGGTATAATTGGCAACCTCAGGCTATCTAATTTTATTGGTATACGCTTTATCCCTGCTATCATGTTTGCCAACAAATCTATTGAAACGGCGGGCACACAACCCAGTTTTAATGCCAACAGACAGGTAGAATCTATCTATGCCAGTTTGCCATTACAAATAAAATTTAAAAGTGACAGAATCAGAAACTTTAAATTTTATGGTATTGTAGGCAGCAAATTCGACTATGATTTGGCATCTAATGCCAAAAGCAGAAGAGAAGATGAGTGGCTAAAAATTAGACCATATGATGTGGGTGCCGAAATAGGATTGGGCTTTGAGTTTTATTTTCCCAATTTCATTCTGTCACCTGAAATAAAAATGAGTCATGGACTTATGAATTTGCACGAAAGAGACGTGTTCATTCCGATGAGTAACCAAATAGACCAAATTAGATCGAGAACGATAATGCTTACCTTTATGATTGAAGGATAATTTTCTTCTATCCTTATTTTTTCTTCCTAAGCAAAAGGCATAAAAATATCGTTACACATTACTTTTTCAAATGCTCTATCTGTTAGATATTTTCCAAAATACAAAAAACCAATATTGATAATAACAAGCCTGCTCCTTTACCTCCAAAAGAGCAGTTTCTTTATTGATATATTTGGTATTGACTTGCCCTGCAACTAAGCATAACGACTCCTACTTATCCAATACCAATAATGGGTAGCTACTATCAGAAACGATATCTAAATATTCATATAAAAAATCCCTAGACATAAATTCTAGGGATTTTTTATAGATATTCTTAAACTTGCTACAACTACTTTTCTAGCAGCGTGTACAGTTGTTAAACAAGTTGTGGCTTAATAACGATATAATAAACCGAAAGAAGAATGATTAACACCAATACTATTGAAAGGAAAGTGATGGTATTTTTTTGAGCTTTATTGATGGTTTGCATCTTGTGCAACTCCGAGAGGTTGTTGATAATATTTTCGATTCGTGAGAAGGCACTTTCACCTTTCACCACATAATCGTAGGCACCAAACTTTATGGTATCGATAGCCACTTCTATCTTATCTTGACCCGAGAGAGCTATCACTTGCGTAGCTGGTGATACTTCTTTAAGTTGTTTAAGAATGTCTATACCATTTTTTGCATTAGGATTATTTGCATTTAAGTAATAATCCAAGATTAAGATTTCGGGTTTTAAATGTAGTTTTTTTAAGGCATCTTCTCCACTATCAAACACTACTATCTCATATAAAAAACGTTCTGTTAAGAAATCTTTCAACATTTCGTTTTGAATAGGTTCATCATCAACCAAAAATAAATAACGTTTTTCTGAAGCCATTTTTATATATTTTAATTTTAGAGGGTGCCTTGTAGCACTTGTCTAGAATGATTAATTGGGTTGTAAGTTACTACTAGAATTTTAATATTCAAAGGCAATTTATTTATTTTTATCTAATTCTTTAATTGTCTGTAAAACAACAGCATTGATGTTTTGAATAAGTTGGTTTAATTTATTTTCATCTATATCTGAACTACCGGCAGCTTGTTCTAAAGCGTATACTCTGCTTACATCTTCTTTCACGCCCATATAGGATAGTTGGGGCTTAAGAGAATGGGCGGCCACTTTGAGTGCGGGAAATTCTTTGTTTTGCCAATTTGCATTTATTTTTTCTAAAAGCAGGGGGGCGTTCTGCAGGTACATAGATACATATTTATTTATTTTCGCAGCATCGTTTTTGGTAAACTGTTGCAAAAAGTTCATATCTGTGATATTTTCGTCCCATTTTATTTCGGTCGAGGCTGTTGCGTGCACTTCGGTAGCGGCTATAAGCTCGGTAGCAGTTGCTGAAGCAATATTGGCGGTGCTTTTTTCGTTGGGGTATAGGTCTCTTACTAAGGTCTCGGGCAAAACGGAGGCCATCTTTTCTAGCAATACGTTTACTTGAAAAGGTTTAGAGATATAGGCATTCATACCTGCTTCTAGGTAGGCTTTTACATCTTCTTGAAGCACATTGGCCGTCATGGCAATGATACTTATATTTCTTTTGTTTGGATCTGTAAAACTCCTGATTTGCTTTGTAGCGTCAACGCCGTTCATCACAGGCATTTGAATATCCATGAGCACGATATCATAGTTCTTTTGGGAAATTTTCTCTACCGCTATGGCGCCGTTTTCGGCGGTATCTAATTCTATATTGGGCAGTAGGTCTATAAGTGTATCTTCTGCCACAAGCTGGTTAAACTCATTATCTTCTACCAGAAGCACCCTTGTTTTATTGAGTTTAGCCATGATCTCTTGGGAGATGTCTTCTTCTTTTTTGATAACTTTTTGATTTTTGGCTATCACAAACTTAATTTCTACAAAAAAAGTAGTGCCTACATTCGGTTGGCTTTCTACATAAATTTTACCATTCATGAGGTCAACTAGCTGCTTCGAGATAGTGAGCCCCAGTCCGGTACCACCATATTTTCTAGCAGTATCTGTTCCTGCTTGGGTAAAGGATTCAAATATTTTATCTACATAATCTTTCGAAATACCAATGCCTGAATCTTTGATGCTGATTTTTAATTGTACTTCGTTATTTAAGATGCCTTCATTTTCTACTTTTATTTCTACACCACCCTTTTCGGTAAATTTGATAGCATTACCAATTAAGTTAACTAGTATTTGAGTAATTCTTGTAGCATCGCCTTTTAGCTGGTCGGGTATAGAATCATCTACCATATACACCACGTCGAGTTTTTTCTCTTGGGCTTTTATGTCCATCATTTCCTTTATATTATCAATAATATCTCTTAAAGAAAACGGGAAATGTTCTATAATAATTTTGCCAGCTTCTATCTTGGAAAAGTCCAAAATATCGTTGATGATGATTAGCAAATTATCGGCAGATTGTTTGATGGCATTTAAGTATCGGACCTGATCTTCTCTTGGATTTTTTTCTTGTAGCAACCTGGTTATACCCACAATGGCATTCATGGGTGTTCGTATTTCATGGCTCATATTGGCCATAAATTGTTGTTTAAGGGCGGCTGTTTTCTCGGCTACTTCTTTTTCCTTCTTTGCTACTTCTATTTGGTTTTTTATTTGCAAATTCCGCAGCTTATTGAGTGTAGCTTGTTGGAATATTTCTTCTTTAAGTTGCTCGTATTGTTTAAGGTGGCGAAATGCTTTGGGTATATTTCCCATCATATCATAAATTTGAGAAAGCGATTCATGTATGCTCATCAAATCGTGTTTTCTGGAGGTATCACGTGCGAGGTCGTATGCTTTTTCTAGGTGTTGAAGTGCTAGCCGATAGTTATGATTTGTTATATTCAACTTACCAAAGTAGAAGTTAGCTATAATTTCAGACTCCACATTATCTATTTTTTCAGCCTCTTCCATAGCTTTTTCTAGATATTCATTTGCTTCGTCGTACTTTTCTTGTTTATACAACACCTTTCCTACACCACATAGGGCAAGTGCTTGGTATACCGAGTCTTGCTCTGCTAAGTTTTTATTGGTATTGAAGTAGAATAATGCTTTGTTATAATCTTCTTTTTTGAAATAAATATCGCCCAGCGTGTTATAAATATCCATCAAACGCGTGGTGTTTTGATATTTCTCAAAGATGGGCAAACATTTTAATGCATATTCCAAAGCAGTATCATAATCTCCTAAATCGTGATAGAGATTTGAAATATTGGTAAGATTGATGGTTTGAAGAAATTCATTGCCATGGTTTTCGTTAATTTCCAGAGCTGCTTCAAAGTTTTTTAAAGCATTAGACAAATCTCCCAAACTACGATATATTCTACCAAAATTATTCAGAACTTTTGCTTCCAATACTGGATCTTCTGTATTTTTAGCTATCTCGTAAGCCTCTGTGAGCGCATCTAAACCATCTTCATACTCTCCCATCAGCCAGTAACATGCGCCCTTATGGTTTAGGCCATTACCTATACCTTTGAGGTAGTCGAGCGCTTGCGATTTTTCAATTATCTCTTCTGCCATTATAAAGGCCTTCTCTACATCGTCATTTCTTATTTCCAAAGCTATTTCGCTAAGGATGTCTATTTTTATAATTGGGTCGGAAGTATAATTGTAAGCTTCCAGCAATTCGTTGTAAATAATGCTATTCATACACTTTATTAATTCTGAAAAAAATGTCCTTCTTGCAACCGTTATCGTTGTGGGGCATCAAATAGCCTTTTAATTGAGCTACTTGACACCCCACATCTTTTATACCCGATACTATTTAACTGGCACAGGTATAGCTACAAAACCATAAAAAATTGTTGCTGTAATAATCGTAAAACGTATGTCTATTTTCCAGCACGCTTAATACTGCATCCTATAGATTTAGTAGTGTTGGGTTCAATTTGACCACCCGATACTAAATCTGTCATAGCATTTTTCAAATATATTTGTTTTGCTTCGGAAGGACTAGCTGGATTATCATCCATAGCGCCTTTGTAAGCAAGGTTGCCTTGAGGGTCGAACAAGAATACCTCTGGCGTTTTAGTAGCACCAAAAGCGTCTGCCATTGCCGATTTGCTGTCTATAAAATAATTACTGTACTTGTGTGCAGCTGCGTATTTCTTCATAGCATCTTTGCTATCTACATCGGCGCGCTGCGCCTCATTTGAATTAAGCAGTATAACGCCTATACCTAAAGTTTCCGCGTCTTTCAATACCTCGGCGGTACGAGCTTGCGCTTTCACAACGTAAGGACAAGTATTGCATGTAAATATCACTAATGTACCACTTGGCTTTATCATTTCTTTCATTGAAATAACTTTACCTGTCACCACATCCTCTAATGAAATATTGGCTAATGGATTTGGCTTACCAATTGCCAAAGACGAGCGCTCTGTAACCTTACTTACATCTGTTTTGGGGCTAGTCTGCGCATGGGCACTGTAGGCTAAACTGCTTGCAAAAAGTGATGCTAATACAATATATTTTTTCATAATTCATTATTTTGTTTGTAAATTCAAGACTAATTTAGCACTTTTTCAAGTAAAACCGACGATATTTTTTTAAACCAATTAACCTATACCTACTATTTTTTATTTTTTACACCATCTAATATTTTGATTTTTAGTATGTTATGAAAATTTATTCTTTCCATTATTATAATTGGAGCATTCTATTATTTGCTGATTTATAATATTGACGAACACACGATGTTATACAAACAAGACAACACTTCTAGAATACAAAACCTAGCAGACTCTACATTCTTGCAACAAGAGTTTACCGTGCAGCCTCTAGACTCCTTACTAGACACTTATAAGGTACTAATTATTCAATAACACGGCATAAGTAATAAGGGAATAAGATATTGTCCTAATACAATAAATACTTAATTTTTTATCGAAAAAAACTTGCATTTGCGCTACAAATTTCTTAACTATGTAATGAATTAATCAATTAGCTATTGTTATGAATACTCCATTTCAAATACCAAGTTTCGAAGCATATCTAGATGCATACCAAAAAAGCATCACAGCACCCGAAGCGTTTTGGGAGCATATTGCTAAGCAGTTTATATGGGAGCGAAAGTGGGATAAAGTACTTGAATGGGATTTTAAAGAACCCAAAATAGAATGGTTTAAAGGCGCAAAGCTGAATATTACCGTCAACTGTTTAGATAGACATATAGCAACCAAAGGCAATCAGGCTGCACTTGTATGGGAGCCCAACGACCCTGATGAGAAAGACGCCAGAGTTTTTAGTTATAACAACCTGCTATTTAAAGTCATGCAGTTTGCTACCGTACTAAAAAATAATGGGGTAAAAAAAGGCGACCGAGTAGTACTATATATGGGGATGGTGCCCGAACTAGCCATTGCCATGTTGGCTTGTGCTAGAATAGGTGCTATACACAGTGTAATATTTGGTGGCTTCAGTGCCCAAAGTATAGCAGATAGATTACAAGATGCGCAAGCAAACTACATCATAACGCAAGATGGAGGCTACCGAGGTGCAAAAACATTTGGATTAGAAGAAATTATCGACGATGCATTGGTACAATGCCCGTTTGTAAAAAAAGTAATTGTACTTACGCACAGCAGAACGCCTATTAGTATGATAAAAGGTAGAGATGTATGGTGGGAAGATGAAATAAAAAAAGTGGAGTCGCAGGGCAACCCCTATTGTGAGCCAGAAATGATGGACGCCGAAGACCCATTGTTTATACTTTATACCTCGGGTAGCACCGGAAAACCCAAGGGGGTCGTTCATACGGTAGGTGGGTATATGGTATATACCGGATACACGTTTGCTAATGTATTTCAATACCAACAAGGTGACGTACACTTTTGTACCGCAGATATTGGCTGGATAACCGGACATAGCTATATCGTTTATGGACCTTTACTATGTGGCGCTACCTCACTGATATTTGCAGGCATACCCAATTATCCTAATGCAGGCAGGCTTTGGGATGTAGTAGCTAAACACCGGGTAAACATTTTGTATACCGCACCCACGGCTATAAGAAGCATGATGGCCAATGAACATGAAAACATCGACGAACAAAAACTGACCACTCTTAAAGTATTGGGCACGGTAGGCGAACCCATTAATGATGAAGCATGGCATTGGTACAAATCAAAAATCGGAAGGGGCTTGCTACCCATTATTGATACTTGGTGGCAAACAGAAACAGGCGGTGTGCTTATTTCCAATCTTGCTGGTGTTACGCCAGAAAAACCAACCTACGCCACCCTACCTTTACCTGGCATACAGCCTGTATTGGTAGATGAAAATGGCGAAAAAATAAGTGGCAACAACGTAAGCGGCCATCTATGTATTCAGTTTCCATGGCCCGGTATGCTACGCACTACCTACGGCAATCATGAACGTTTTAAAAACACCTATTTCTCTACCTACGAAAACCTGTATTTTACTGGTGACGGCGCCTACAAAGATGAAAATGGCATGTACAGAATCACTGGTCGGGTAGATGACGTCCTTAATGTAAGCGGTCATAGAATTGGAACAGCAGAGGTAGAAAACGCATTGAATAGGCATCATGGTGTGGTAGAGAGCGCTGTAGTGGGCTACCCTCATAAAGTGAAAGGCCAAGGAATCTATGCATTCATTGTGTTGGAAAACAAAGAAGACTTGAAGATTTCTGAATTAGATATTCACCAAACCGTCACGAGACTTATTGGGGCTATTGCTAAGCCAGATATTATTCAATTTGTACCCGAACTCCCCAAAACCAGAAGTGGTAAAATCATGAGAAGAATTTTAAGAAAAATAGCAGAGGGAGATATTAGTAACATAGGCGATACCTCTACACTCTTAAACCCTGAAATCGTACAAAAAATTATTGACGCGTCGTAGATGCAGGGTATTCCCTGCATCTACATACACTTAATCCCATTCTGTCGTATTTTTTATATCTAATTCTTTAGGTTTGAAAATAGGGTTTTTGCCAGCCTGTCTTTGTTTTGCATAATCTTTGTAAACTAAGAGTACTTTTTTTCTTAATAAAACCAATGCTATTAAGTTGGTCCAGGCCATTAATCCCACACCAATATCGCCAATATCCCAAGCCTGACCAGCTGTGGCATTAATACCTACAACAATACTCAAAAGCAAAACGACTCTCACTATCCAAACGGCGAATTGAGGTACCTTCCTAAAGAGATACTTCATATTGGACTCCGCTATAAAATAATAAGCCATAATAGTAGTAAAGGCAAAGAAGAAAATAGCCAGCGCAACAAACTTATTGGCTAAAATAGGAAAGTAAACCGCTATGGCTTGCACCGTAAACTGGCTGCCTGCTTCTACTCCAGGCAGATTTTCAACAATAAAATGCCCTTCAGGATGGCTTATGTTATACTTACCCGTAAATAAAATCATTAAGGCAGTAGCCGTGCACACCACCAAGGTATCAACATACACTGAAAAAGCCTGCACCAGCCCTTGTTTAGCAGGGTGTGAGGTGGCTGCTGCCGCTGCCGCATGCGGTGCAGAGCCTTGTCCGGCCTCATTAGAATAAATACCCCTCTTTACGCCCCAAGCTATAGCACTACCCAACATACCGGCCATACCTGATTCCAAATTAAATGCAGATTTTACTATCAAAAGCAACATTTCGGGTACTTTATCAATTTGACTAACAATGATGAAAAGCGCCATAAACACATAGGCAAACGCCATAAAGGGTACTATTATTTCTGCAATACGGGCAATCTTCCTTCCTGTACCCACTACAACAAATCCAGTAAGCAACAAAAGGCCAACAATAATATAATTCTTATCTACCGAAAAAGCTTCGTGTACTGCTATTCCAATGTTATTGGCCTGTAAGCCTGGTAAAAAAAAGGAGCAGCTAATTATAGCAACCACAGCAAATAACATTGCATACCATTTAATTCCCAAACCTTTTTCAATATAATACGCAGGTCCACCTCGGTACTCTCCATCAATTTTAACTTTATACACCTGCCCCAATGTTGCTTCGGCAAATGCGGTAGCGCTTCCTATAAATGCTATAAACCACATCCAAAATACAGATCCCGGTCCGCCCATTGCTATGGCGGTAGCTACCCCTGCAATATTACCTACACCTACTCGACCAGCTATTGCTAAGGTAAATGCCTGGAACGGACTAACGCCGCTTGCATTGCCTTTTTCTTTAAAAAGAAGGCGAAGCATCTCCTTAAAATAGCGTATTTGCAAAAACTTTGTTGTGAAAGAAAAAAACAAACCCAAACAAATGCAAAAAATAATAAAGGGAGTAGACCAAATAATATCCTTAATATAACCCAGAAATTCAAACATGTAGTAGCTTTTTAAAACCACAATGATACTAAAATTGCGCTAATATTCTTTTGCTGTTTCAAATTAAAGCTCAATTTGTTGGGATTGCTTTGAAGAAATAAATACCGCAAGTTGGCGAACAACAAGGCCTAGAAGCACTATTTTTTTGCTTTAAAAAAAACGTGCAACTTTTATGAAGATGTAAATACGATAAAATTTTACATTGATACGAATAGGCTAGCTAATTGCACCACACAAATTTTCAATCCGTTATAAAAAACCTTATCGCTTTTCAGAATAATTGACAAAAAACACCCATTGGTAATACCTAGACTATAATAGAACGAAAGTGCTATTCAAAGCTTAAGAGATACTGTAAGGCCAATTCATAACCTTTAAAGCCCAAGCCACTAATAACACCTTTACAAGCTTCGGCCGTAAAGGATTGTTGTCTGTATGCCTCACGTTTGTAAATATTACTAAAGTGCACTTCTACTGTTGGAATAGCGACACTTCGTAAGGCATCAGCCAATGCAATAGAGGTATGTGCATATGCCCCCGGATTTATAACGATGCCATCGAAACCATCAATAAAGCATTCTTGAATAAAATCTATTAATTCACCCTCGTGATTAGACTGAAAAAACACTAAATCCGTTTGAGCATAGCTGGCGTTCAAATGGTCCATCAATTGCTCGAGCGTTTGATGGCCGTATATATTGGGCTCTCTTATACCCAAAAAATTCAGGTTGGGCCCATTGATGATTGCAATTTTCATATATAAAAATTAATGGGGTTCTACCCAAGCATTATTTTGTTTTAAAACGTCGATAAGTGCATCAACGGCAACTTCGCTATCCACATTTCTTTGTACCACGTCTTTGCCTTTATAAAGCGTTATTTTACCCACGCCACTACCTACATAGCCAAAGTCGGCATCTGCCATTTCCCCAGGGCCATTTACTATACAGCCCATAATCGCAATTTTTACACCTTTTAGGTGGTGTGTTCTGGCACGGATTTTAGCGGTAGTCTCTTGTAAATCAAACAAAGTACGTCCGCAAGAAGGGCAGGAAATATACTCCGTTTTAGAAATGCGCATTCTGGTTGCTTGCAATATGGAAAATGCTGTGGTATTAATAAACTCATATACATTACTTAGGGTATTGTATTGACGGCCTGTAAGCTGTATTTCGTTAAAAATCACATCGGGAGCTATGCTTAAACATATACCATCACCATAACCGTTCAATAATAAGGCGCCTGTTTCGGTACTAAAGTGTATTAAATGTTCATCTGCATGCGCCCATTTGCTTTCTGTAAGCAAAATTATTGGATTGTGTATATCGTTAGCTTGCATCCACCATATCAATTGGCGCACTTGTTGCATTGCATTTTTCAACTTAGACTTTAGGCCAATTACCACATTCTCCATTCGAGAGAGCGCTCTAAGTGCGTCGTAGAGGTAGTTATTATCTCTATATTCGCTGCACTCTATAGTCACCACATTCAAGACGGGATGATGTGCATCTTGATTGTTCAAAAACTTCACTAATGGAAACAAAGGATATACCTGCTCTGGATAAGCGTTACCCTGACTAGCGTCATAATCAACCAAAACACCCATACTGCCCGGAATATTAAAATCTAAGTGGTGTTTACCTAGGTAAATATAATCTGCTGCAGTATCAGTAATATCCCATTTGTCTAAATCTGCCCGGTATTGATACCCTACTGACCTTAATAATTGGGCAGATATATTGGGTGCCGCACTTAAATCTGCTACCACTACAGGCACCTGGCCATTGCCAATATTCAATATTTGTTGGCTTTCTCTTCTCTGATTACTAAACTGAACGTATTCGGGGTAAGGGTTATTGTTATCCATCATCGCGCCATCGCTAGTACTATAGCGCTTTACCAAATCTCTACACACAGGTATTTCTAATTCTGGCTCTTCTGTCAAACTCACGCGTATGGTATCGCCAATGCCATCTTCGAGCAGGGTACCAATACCTACTGCACTTTTCACTCTACCATCTTCACCATCTCCGGCCTCTGTAACGCCCAAATGAAGGGGATAACAAACGCCAAATTCGGTGTACATACTTTCCACCAAAAGCCTGTATGCTTCTACCATCACTTTAGGATTGGAAGACTTCATACTTAATACAATATTATGGAAGCTTTGGTCTCTAGCAATTCTTAAAAACTCCATAGCACTTTCTACCATACCAAAGGGCGTATCACCATAGCGGCTCATAATTCTATCGGAGAGAGAGCCATGATTTGTGCCAATCCTAAGCGCCGTGCCGTATTCTTTGCATATCTTCAGCAAGGGGTCAAATCTATCCTTTATTCTATCTATCTCTTCTTGGTATTGAGCATCTGTATATTCAAGTTGTTCAAATTTCTTTTTATCTATATAATTTCCCGGATTGATGCGTACCTTCTCAATAAGTCGTGCTGCTATTTCGGCGGCGTTGGGCGTAAAATGTATGTCTGCTACCAAAGGCACTTGGTAACCTCTCTTTCTGAGTTCGTCTTTAATATTCTTTAAATTTTCTGCCTCTTTTTTGGATGGCGCCGTTACTCTTATCAACTCCGCTCCTGCCTCTATGCATTTTATAGCCTGAGCCACTGTACCCATGGTATCTAGGGTATCTGTTGTGGTCATTGTTTGAAGGCGTATTGGATGCCCATTACCCATCAACAATCCACCTACGTTTACCTCAAGCGTTTCTAATCTTTTATACTGTGTTAGTGACTTTGCAAAATACTTCATATGATCCTGTTCTGAAATTTGTAGACTTCTACAAATGTAGTTTATAAATTCTTATATAATGGCGTAAATAAAGCTTAATAAAAATACAACATTGGGAGCACTTCTTGTTCATATCTACTATCTATTAGTACAATGTGGTGCGTCTTACTGCGAGTTCTGTTCGTCTGTAAATTTTCTCCATATTTCGGGCAGACGCTTAGCAATTGCCAATTCTTTCATTTTAGATTTAGCGTCTGCTACCGGACTGCCAAAATACACTTTACCACCCTCTATACTTGAAGGAACGCCACTCTGTGCATAAACGATAGCTCCCTTACCAATAGTAAGATCTTTACTAACGCCTACTTGACCCCATAAGATGACTTCATCTTCGATATGGGCTTTACCTGCTATGCCTACTTGCGCAGCAAACAGGCAATTTTCTCCTATAACCGTTCCATGCCCTATGTGCACTTGATTATCAAGTTTGGTGCCTTGGCCCAATATGGTATCGCCACTTACGCCTTTATCGATGGTACACGCTGCACCTATTTCTACATTGTCATGTATTATCACTCGCCCACAGCTTTCTAGTTTATCGTACTGGCTAAGGCGCTCTTTTCTTCTTTTAAAATAAAATGCATCCGCTCCAAGTACCGTACCTGCGTGTATAATTACATTATCTCCAATTTCAGTATAATCATAAATCGTTACATTGGGGTGGATGATACAATTTTCACCAATGATTACATGGTTACCTACAAAACTACCTGGCATAATCACCGTACCCTCTCCTATCAAAGCGGTAGCACTAATCATGTGTTCGCTAGGCTGGAAGGGCCTAAAATGCTTTACCAACTTCACATATGCGCTGAATGGATCGTCGCAGACCAATAAGGTTTTTCCAGTTGGGCAAGGAACTTCTTTATTAATGATAATGAAGGTAGCCGCAGATGTCAGGCATTTTTCGTAGTATTTTTCGAAATCCACAAAAGATATATCTCCTTTCTGCACTTTATGTATTTCATTGATACCTGTGGCCAATTGATTTGTATCGCCAACTAATTTTGCATTTATAAAATCTGCTATCCATTGCGCGGTAACCGCTTGGGAAAATTGCATAGAATTAGTTATTTATTTTTTATAACAAAATAATTTAATTTTTTTTAGGGATTTGCTAAAAACTCCGCACCCGTAAACGCAAAAGGCAACAAATCCTTGATACCCTTTACCGCTATTCCCGAACCGTCGGGAGCCATCATATAGATTGCTATTGGGGTTTGCTGTCTTTGTTCAAACTCCAATATATGCTGTCTGCAAGCGCCACAGGGCGACAAAATAGCTTTTTCACTTACCGCAACAGCTTGGTAGGTAATAGCCATAGCAACAATGGTGGAGGAAGCTGCAACACTTGACACCACACTCAAGGCGGTGCGTTCGGCACAAATTGTTAGAGAATAACTGGCATTTTCCTGATTGGCCCCTTTAATAATTGTCCCATCGGCCAACAATACAGCACAAGCTACCTTAAAATTTGAATAGGGTGCATAAGACAATTGCAGGGCGTCTGTTGCAGCCTCTAGTAATGAATGCATATCGGGAGCAAGCTCCTGAGGAGTATTAAAAAAAGTATAAGGTATAGATAATTGCTCCTGCATACTAGGCTAACGATACGTTTTGAGTAACAAAGTTAGTGCCTTTTGGTCAAAAACTGTTGCCATAAAAGTGCAAAAAGCAGGCAAATAAAAATTGGTGTTTTGTTATTAGGAAAGGTATCTTTTAATTAACCTTAGTCGGTGGGTTCGCTTTTTTAGTCGGGTACTGATGATACCTAGGCTATCTATTCTATCGATTCCTACACCTCCGCTGTTGGAGCTAGCGTGTATAATGGTATCGCTGCTGAGCAACATGCCTACGTGAATAATTCTTCCTTCTTCGTCGTCGAAAAAAGCCAAATCGCCACATTTTGCATTTTGTAAAAAATCTACCGATTCACCTTCTGCTGCTTGTTGGTAAGCATCTCTTTTTATACGAATATTCTGCAATTTAAAAACCATTTGGGTAAGTCCGGAGCAGTCGATACCTAAATGCGTGCGGCCACCCCAAACATAGGGTGCTCCTAAATATGCGAATGCCCATTCCTTGCATAGCGCCTCTGAGGGCTTTATGAGCTTAGTATTGAGTTTTTTACCTTTAAAATTAAAAGACGCTTGAAATGGGAAATTAATATTATTTTTCTTAAGCTGAAATAGGCTGCTACCTAAGGGCAGCGAAATGCTGCCATCGGGCGAAAGTAGCTTTGTAAGGTGCGTTGCCGCTATAAACCTATGTGATTTGATGTATAATTTCTTATCTATTGCTTGCACTTGGCTTTCCAATATCCATCCACAGTAGTTATCCCATTCGCACGAAACATATATCCACCCTTGTTTGGCTGGCGTCAATACATGCATTTTTTCACCGTACAACACCTGCGAAATTTGCTCGGAACGGTGTGCCGCCTCTTGCCGTAGCGGAGCTACTGGTACTGTACAAACTACATATTGAGCCAACATAAAACGCGCAACTTTATTTCTAGAAAAAAAGTCAATGATAGGTGATACACTGTAATTGTGCTAAACAAACTAGCGTCAGTAATGCTTACTTGTTAGTTTGGTCTAGGTAATGCGACAAGGCAGCGACCATAGACGGCAAGCCCGGTGTCGGAGCCTGTATGGTACAAGTGAAGCCAGCTTGCGTAATGGCACTACAGGTATTGCTACCAAAGCCACCAATTATTGTGTTACCAACATCAAAATTATCTATTTGACCGTGGAGCGTTTCAACGCCAAACGGACTAAACATCAAAATAATATCAAATTTTTTGGATAATACCGCAGAAATATCGGTACCTACCGTACGATAAAGAATGGCTTCCTGAAAATCGAAACCGTTTTTTGAAAGTAAAGGAGATACTTCGTTCTTGGTATTTTCAGACACTGGAAGCAATATCTTCACCTTGTCTTTGTATTTTTGTATTACATCTACCAATCCTTCGGGACTGCCATCTGCCGAAAAGAATACTTTTCTTTTACGATAAAGAATAAATTTTTGTAAATACAAAGCAACGGCTTCGGTAATGCAAAAGTACCTCATCTCTTGCGATACTTTAAATTTCAGCTCTTCACACATTCTGAAAAAATGGTCTACAGCATTTCGGCTACACAACACCACGCCACTAAACTCGGCTAGGTCTATTTTTTGTTTTCTGAAATCTTTTGCACTTAAGCCTTCCAGCTTAATAAACGGGAAAAAGTCTATTTCTACATTATACTTTCGAGCTACTTCAAAATAGGGTGATTTGTCACTCTCAGGTTTGGGCTGAGATATCAATATCTTCTCTATCCTTTTAGGTGCTTTTGGAGCCGCCTTGGTACTTTTTGTTGCTTTTGCCATGTATTCACCACATGTTTTAGATATAAATTAAAATCTCTTAACTTAATGTAACCAATAAGCATTAAGGCATAAAGTTGTTGACTACCACTTTGGCTATTACTAGCAATGGTAACAATTCTGAGGCGCAAAGGTAAAGAAAAAAATGCAATTTAGAATAATTGAATAAATAATTAAAAGTATTGACACTTCTTACGTATCGCTGTATGAAGAAAAAAACTATGATAAAAATAGTTACAAATAATGTTGGCTGAAAAAATACCGAATCGGCAAATGCCATAATGGCTATAAAAGGCAATAATACAAAAGCTAATACCTTGTTTAACAAAAACAAATTAAATTGATAAATACCAAATACATCTTGTACTCTTAGTATCCACCCTGCTAGCTTTATTGTCATTTTTTTGATAAAATACATGAGGCCAAAAGCTATACATAACAACGAAAACAACAACAACTTACTGCTTATAAAAAACGCACTAAAATCGCCTCTATACTGATGCAGCAAAAGCACATACACGAACGTAGCAAAAACCATACAGGCAAAGAAATCCATAGCAAAGCTCGCCAAACTGTTTTGACTCAGCTGCTCGCGTAGCTGCCTTGCGCTTAAATTGGGACTCTTATAGGCTATAAATATATTCTTAAAATAAGAGGGATTAATGTATTTAAACATCGCTGGTATGAGTAACAGTAATACAAATACTAGAAACTCAAAATTCAAGGGCAAAAATTTTCGTATTGTCTCAACGGCGTTATGATACTCACCTTTGGGCTGGGCTATTTTATTAGCAGCTAACATTACATCTAGTGCCTCGTGTGCCAAACTATCTACCTTTGCTGCCAGTTTTATACTATCTTCATATTGCTGTTGGGCTACTGCTCGTAAACTGTCTTCTGATTGCTGTTTGATTGCAGCAAGCATTTGCTCATTTACGCTATCTGCACTAAGCACTGAAGCTGCACTATCCCTTGCACGCAAAGCGCTTGCTACACTATCCTGGCCTAAAACAGACGTAGGTAATAGCAGCGTGAGGAGTAATACGATACTGTTCAAAAAATGCTTCAATTCCTTGGGCTTTATTACCTGCAAAAATAAGCTCCCTAAATATCTAACCTAATATTTATAGTTTTTTTTATACACATTTTAAAGATATTGCAGGTCTAGTATAGGGGTAGCTTTGCTTTTTAAAAAAACAAACTGCCATAAGCTACATTTTTGTATTTCTACAGCGTAGCGTTATGGCAGCAGCATCAATATTTTGATGATCAAATAGACGCTTAGTTATCAGACATCATACTTACACTTCTATTTACAAATGCGGTAAGTGCTTCGCCTGTAAGTAAGCCTTGAGACAATAAGGCCAAATCGAGCGCTTGTTTTGCCAATATTTCTTGGCTTTCTGCTTCGGTAGCCAAAATACGTTTTACCAGCTTGGAGTTTCCATTTACAGATACTTTGTAATTATCTGGCAATGCGCCATAAAACCCAAACATTCCGCCGCCAGATGTTTTGGCCATATCCTTCATACGTCTGGTAAATTCGTCTTGCGTCACGGTTACGGGCAATTCGTCTTCTTGAGCAGCTATAATTTCTACATTCATCGCTTCGTTGTTCACTGCCTTCTCAAACACGCCTTTTACAAGTGTACTGTCCTCTTCAGAGAGTGCCAGCGTCAGCGTTTCTTCTTTTTCTATTAATCTACTTACAATATCTGCATCTACCCTTTTTATTTGTGTTTTTTCCAATTTTTGTTCCAATTGCGCTATAAAATGGCTGTCAATTGGTGAATTAAATATCAAAACATCATATCCTTTCTTTTGGGCTGCCTGAATATAAGCATCTTGTTTGCCTTTATCATTACTGTAAAGTATCACTACTTTATCATTTTTGTCTTTCTGTGTGATACCAACTTTGGTTTTATATTCCTCTATCGTAAAGTGGCTGCCATCTACAGATTCTAAAAGAGCGAAATCTTTGGCTTTATCATAAAACTTATCTTCCGTAATCATACCATACTTGATAAACAAGCTGATGTATTCCCATTTAGATTCAAAGTCTTTTCTGTCTTGCTTAAAGAGCTCCGATAGCTTATCTGCTACTTTCTTGGTGATGTACGTATTTATTTTTTTCACATTACCATCTGCTTGCAAAAAGCTTCTGGATACATTGAGTGGAATATCGGGGCTATCTATAACACCGTGCAACAACATGAGGAATTCGGGAACAATGTCCTTTACTTCGTCGGTGATAAATACTTGGCGGCTATACAGCTTAATTTTATTGCGTTGTAGCTCGAGTTCGTTTTTGATTTTTGGAAAATACAATACGCCCGTCAGGTTGAAGGGATAATCTACATTGAGGTGAATCCAAAATAAAGGATCTTCCGACATTGGGTACAATTCTCTATAAAAATTCAGGTAGTCCTCATCCTTTAGGTCGCTAGGCGCTTTTGTCCATATTGGCGCAGTAGTATTGATGACATTCGGTATCTCTACGTCTTTAAATTTTGGTTCGCCATTTTCGTCTTCACCATCGGGCTCGCTGATAGTACGTGTACCAAATTCTATAGGGATGGGTAAAAACTTACCATATTTATTTAGAATACTTTCAAGCTTTGAGGCTTCTAAAAACTCTTCAGAGGCTTCATTGATGTGTAGCGTTATAGTAGTACCACGTGTGGCGCGGTTTCCTTCCGAAATTTCAAAACTTGTACTACCATCGCAAGTCCATTTAGCAGGCGCAGCACCTTCTTGATAAGACAAAGTGTCAATCTCTACCGTATCGGCCACCATAAATGCCGAATAGAAACCCAAACCAAACTTTCCTATAATTTCTTTAGCATCTTTAGCTTCTTTAAACTTCTCCATGAACTCGGTAGCTCCAGAGAATGCCACCTGATTGATGTATTTTTTTATTTCCTCAGCAGTCATGCCAATACCATTATCGGTAATGGTAATCGTTTTAGCTGTGGGGTCTACTGCAACCGCTACTTTCAATTCACCCAAATCGCCTTTCACTTCACCCAAGTTAGACAGGCGCTTCACTTTTTGAGTGGCGTCCACGGCATTGGCTACCAATTCTCTTAAAAAGATTTCGTTATCGGAGTATAAAAACTTTTTAATAATAGGAAAAATGTTTTCCGTGTGAATGGAGATCGTTCCTTTCTCTTGCATTGTTTGTGTATTTTATGTTTTAGTATGAAAGTAATTTTTACCAAAATAAATAGTACAAAATACATTCCAGATGATTACGGTGCGCCAAAATGACATTTTATACTGCCTGTAAGTACTAAAAATACAGAAGCAACTGCAAGCTAGGCAGTCTTTATAACCCAAAACCTTCCCAATTTCAGCTTTTGTTTTTTGGTAATTGAACTGCCAATTTACTACCCCAAATTTTCCGAAAAAAGTATTAATACTATTGAAAAAATAAGAAGCACAGCGAGGGTTTCGGTAGAACTAGCCAAAGCGCAAAAAAATTTAGACACTTTTGCCTCGTTTGTAAAGCAACTAAAAGATACGGTAATCTAAAGCCTCTTAATTTTTAAATGAAAAACAATTACACAGCGCCTCGTACTATTTACTTTGAGGTGCTGTTGTTACCATTGCAGAATAGGTAGCGTTGCTGCCTTTTCCAATGCTTCTGGCTTGCCTACATCTAGCACCACATCGTTGGTATGATCGAAAGCCAGTATTTTGTGTTGTTGCATGGCATTCAAATACACGTCTATCAGGGAGAATTTGCCTTCAAGCAGTATGGCATCGCAAAAAGATTTTTTGAGTATTTGTATACCACTAAAAGCAAGCATACTGCCTTGTGGCTGCAATTGCAAGGCAGCAGGTCGGGTAAGGCTTGTGAGGGTATTTGTCCACCCATACAATTGATGCGATGCGTCAAACAATAACTGCCGCGAACTGCTTCGTTGCTGCACCGCTAGCGTAACATCTGCTTTTTGGGAAAGATGGTAAGTCAATAAGTTGTGATAATTGATATTAGAAAGTATGTCGACATTACACACCAAAATATCGGAAGTATTATCCAATAATGGGAGTGCTTTTTTGAGTCCGCCGCCTGTTTCCAACACTTCTGACCGCTCATCTGAGATGCGTATGTTGGCTCCAAAACATTGGTGTTCTTCTAGGTATTGGATTATTTGATCGGCAAAATGGTGTACATTAATTACGATGTCTGTTATGCCGTATTTTATGAGTTTTTGAATATTCAATGCCAATAGGGTTGTTTCGCCAATCGGTGCCAGCGCCTTAGGATGCTTATCTGTAAAAGGTTTGAGCCGCGTGCCTAATCCTGCAGCCAGTATCATTGCTTTCATACAATCAAATGTAGCAAAAAACACAAGAAAAACAAGCATGCATTAATGAAGACTATAAGCAATGCAATCCTAATGCACGCTGAGGATAAAGCACGCACTTAGTGAGGGGAAATGAGCCCTTAACCAAGCCTTAATCGAACAAGATGTTCCTTTTGGCACAAATAAAAACCCCGACGTGTTAAAATAGGATGCTTGTATTGAAAGGTAACAACTAATTTTCTGCTATCTTTGAAAACAATTTTGAACAGTTTAATTATGAATTTAGGATCATCTAGCTCGTTTGGTTTTTTGCCACCAGTAATAAAGAATTTACTCATCATCAATGTATTGCTATTTTTAGGTAGCCAGGTTATACCAAACGCTACCGAATATTTAGCCCTGTATCACTGGAGTTCGCCCATGTTTAAGCCCTGGCAGGTGCTAACGCATATTTTCATGCATGCCAATTTTGCGCACTTATTCTTCAATATGTTTACCTTGTGGATGCTTGGCAGCTCGGTAGAGAACAGGCTAGGCTCGCAGCGATTTCTGATCTTCTATTTAATATGTGGGTTTGGAGCTGCATTAATACATTTGCTGGTATTCTCTTGGGAGAATCAGGCTGCAATTCATGCTTTTAAATTGCTTTCAGAACCGGAACAAATAAATGCTATCAACAGCATATTTCAAATAAGAAGCGGTGCCGACCCGTCCTCGATTTCATTCAACACCTACGCAAGCCTCAACGCCGCTGTACCAATGATTGTACCTATGGTAGGTGCTTCGGGTGCCATATTTGGGGTACTCTTCGCGTTCGGATATTTATTTCCAAATGTGCGTATTATGATATATTTTCTATTTCCTATTAAGGCAAAATATCTAGTAGCCATATTAGCGGCTATAGAGCTATACGTGGGAATTCAAAACAATCCTGCAGACAATGTAGCGCACTTTGCACATTTGGGTGGATTGCTATTTGGTTTTATCATGCTTAAGTATTTTAAAATACAGTATGGCGGATTTAATAGATGGAGCTAATAAATGCACAGTTTTTAATAAAAAAACACCAGCATATCATAATATGTTGGTGTTTTTTTTGGGGTTGATAGAGGAGGCCTCTAAGCTCCTGTTGTATCATCTTCCAATTTGGTTAAAAGTATTTTGTCGATTCTTTGCCCATCTTTATCTATCACTTCAAAGGAGTATCCTGCAATAATAACAAGGCTGCCAATTTTGGGTAAGGTTTCTGTTTGGCTGAGCACAAGTCCTGCTACCGTATTGTACTCTTCATACGATTCTGGATCTATTTCCAATGGAAATTGTTTAAAAAAATGCTTTAGGTTACATTGTCCATTTACCAACCACGAGCTAGCATCTCTGGCTACTATATCAAGGTCATTGTCTACACGGTCGGTAACGTTGCCCACTAAGGTACCCACTACGTCGTCCATTGTAATTACGCCCTGCACCGCGCCGTATTCATCTACCACCATACCATAATGCATTTTATTTGCAATAAATTGCTCGAGTACCGTGAAGGCAAATGCATTTTCGTTGATATATAGTGGCTCTTTTATGATACTTTCTATATTAAAATCCTTTGAAAAATTGGGTGTAATCAAATCTTTAAGCGTTACGATGCCTACCACGGTATCCAAATCATCGTGTTTGCAAATAGGATAAGCAGCATGTTTGTGTTCGAATATTTTTTGTTTTATCTCCTCCCAAGTATCTTCTAAGGTAAAAAACACCACATCATTCTTATGCGTAAAGATGTGGTCGACCTGTGTATCGCCTAGTTCAAATACGCGCTCTACAATATCTTGCTCAATAGACGATATTTCACCGCCTTGGGCACTTTCTTTGAGTATGGATTTTATTTCATCTTCCGAAATGGCATCGCTGGATACTTTATTTAAGCCTAAAAATGAAAGAAATAGATCGTTGGTTTTTGTAAGCAACCAAACGAAGGGCGAGGCAATTCTGGATAAAATAGTCATTGGGGCTGCCATTATCATCGAAATCTTTTCGGGATAAGCCATTCCTATTCTTTTGGGCAACAATTCGCCTACTACTATCGAAACAAATGTGACTAATATCACTACCGCTACCGATGCAATTTGTGTGGCGTAAGGTGCCAAATATGCCACCTGAGCAATGAAACTAGCTGCCGCTTCCATGATGCTATTTCCACTAAAAATACCCACTAATATACTGATGAGCGTGATACCTATTTGAACGGTAGAAAGGAAAACGTTTGGATTATCGGATAGATGAAGTGCTTTATGAGCACCGAATGAACCTTTTTGTTGCTCCGATGCAAGTTTGAACTTACGAGCCGAAACCAGCGCCATTTCTGACATTGAGAAAATGCCATTCAATAGTATGAGCAATAAAATAATGAGTAACTCCATGACTTATATAATATTATTGAGGATTGTTTTGACTGAAAATTACGTCAATTTATTTGTATAATAGACTAAGGCGACCAAATACCCTTATGTAGGTTTTAAAGAGCGCTATATATTAGCTTCACACTACAAAAAGTGCTAGTGTACATAGCGGTGTCGTGTAGTTTAAAGTGGCAGAAAAAGCAAAAGGCTGCCTTATTAAGGACAGCCTTTTGCAAACACGTATCGAATATATATTACTTATCGTTTTCGAAAGTTAATTCAAGACCCAATCCGCGCAGTTCATGTACCAATACATTGAACGATTCGGGGATACCTGCTCTTGGAATATTATCGCCATGCACAATTGCTTCGTAAGCTTTTGCACGCCCAACGATATCATCCGACTTAATAGTTAATAACTCTTGTAGGATGTTAGACGCACCGTATGCCTCGAGTGCCCATACTTCCATCTCACCAAAACGCTGACCACCAAATTGTGCTTTACCACCTAATGGTTGTTGAGTAATCAATGAGTACGGCCCTATTGAACGTGCGTGCATTTTGTCGTCTACCATGTGGTGTAGTTTTATCATATAGATAATACCCACAGTTGCTTTTTGGTGGAAACGATCGCCTGTTTCACCATCGTATAGGTAGGTATGTCCAAAAGAAGGCAAACCTGCTTCAGCTATCAATTCAGAAATTTCTTCAGGTGCGGCACCGTCAAATATTGGTGTGGCAAACTTCATGCCTAATTTTTCGCCAGCCCAACCTAAAATGGTTTCATAAATCTGACCTAGGTTCATACGAGAAGGTACCCCTAGTGGATTCAACACGATATCTACAGGTGTGCCATCTTCTAAGAACGGCATATCTTCTGCACGTACTATTTTGGCTACGATACCTTTGTTTCCGTGACGTCCGGCCATTTTATCACCTACTTTCAGCTTGCGTTTTACCGCCAAGTATACTTTAGCTAATTTCAATACGCCGGTTGGCAACTCATCCCCTATTGAAAGGTTGAATTTCTCACGTTTGTATCTACCCAACTCTTCGTTGTACTTGATATTGTAGTTGTGCAATAATTTGTTTACAGAATTATCTGTATCTGCATCGCCCGTCCAACCTAATGGATTTACGTTTTGGAAATCTACAGAGTTTAATACTTTTGAGGAGAATTTACCACCTTTTGAAATCACAGGCTCACCGTAGGTGTTTGTAACACCGGCAGAGGCTTTATCTTCGAGCAATACCTGCAGTTTCTCTAACAAAAGTTTTTTCAATGCCTCTGAGTTTACAGCGTGCACTTTTTCAATTTTTTCTAACTCAGCTTTCTCTCTAAGTTTAGCGTTCTTATCTTTCTTCACACGTTGGAAGAGCTTTTTATCGATAATCACACCTTCTACAGATGGAGAAGCTTTAAGAGATGCATCTTTTGCGTCGCCAGCTTTATCACCAAATATAGCACGTAATAGTTTTTCTTCTGGTGTTGGATCAGATTCACCTTTAGGTGTAATCTTACCAATCATAATATCACCTTCCTTGATGTGTGCACCGATACGAATGATACCGTTCTCATCTAAATCTTTGGTCGCTTCTTCAGATACGTTAGGGATATCCGGCGTTAATTCCTCTTCGCCCAATTTTGTATCGCGTACTTCCAATTCATATTCATCAATGTGAACAGATGTAAACCAATCTTCACGGATTACTTTTTCATTGATAACGATGGCATCCTCAAAGTTGTAACCCTTCCAAGGCATAAACGCCACTTTTAAGTTACGACCAAGAGCCAATTCGCCATTTTGAGTAGCATAGCCTTGAGTCAAGAAATCACCTGCTTTTACTTTTTGGCCTTTCTTCACCGCTGGGCTAAGATTGATAGAGGTAGATTGGTTGGTTTTCTTATATTTTGTAAGATAATATACTTTCAAATCATCTTCAAAAGACACCAAACGATCTTTTTCACTTCTTTGATAACGAACGTGTATTTCATTACCATCCACATATTCTACCACACCTGTACCTTCTGCATGGATTTGGATACGAGCATCGCGTGCTGCTTTGCCTTCTAAGCCTGTACCTACTATAGGTGCTTGAGGACGCAATAATGGCACCGCTTGACGTTGCATGTTCGAGCCCATCAAGGCACGGTTGGCATCATCATGCTCAAGGAAAGGAATCAAAGATGCCGACAGCCCCACTATTTGGTTGGGTGCCACATCCATGTATTCTACCTCTTCTCTATCCAAAATCGGGAAGTCGCCAGTTTGACGGGATTTTACTTTATCTTCAATAAACTCACCTTTATCATTGAGCGGTACGTTTGCCTGGGCAATTTTCAATTCATCTTCCTCTTCGGCAGATAAGAATTGCTCTTTACCCAATTGTACTCTACCGTTTTCTACTTTACGATAAGGCGTTTCTAAGAAGCCCATCTCATTGATTTTGGCATGCACACATAGCGTGGATATCAAACCGATGTTTGGACCCTCAGGTGTTTCGATAGTACATAAACGACCGTAGTGAGAATAATGTACGTCACGAACCTCAAAGCCTGCTCTCTCTCTCGATAGACCGCCTGGCCCGAGTGCAGAAATACGACGCTTGTGGGTTATTTCAGATAATGGATTGGTTTGATCTAAGAATTGCGATAACTGTGAAGTACCAAAGAAAGAGTTGATAACAGAAGAAAGTGTTCTGGCATTAATCAAATCTATTGGAGTAAACACCTCATTATCACGCACATTCATACGCTCACGAATGGTTCGTGCCATACGAGCCAAGCCCACACCAAACTGTGCATACAACTGCTCACCAACGGTGCGCACACGACGATTCGACAAGTGATCGATATCATCTATCTCGGCCTTACCATTAGATAAACGCACCAAATACTTTATAATGGCAATGATATCTTCTCTTGTCAATACTTTTTTAGTGTTAGACATATCAATCTCTAACTTGCGATTGATTTTATAACGCCCAACCTCACCTAAGTCATAACGTTTATCAGAGAAGAACAATTTATCAATAATACCACGAGCTGTTTCGTCATCTGGGGCATCGGAGCCTCTTAACTGACGATAGATATGCTGCACAGCTTCTAACTCGGTATTGGATGTATCTTTATTTAAGGTATTGTAAATAATAGAATAGTCGCCGCTCACTTCCTCTTTCTGAACGAAGACCGTATCAACGCCCATATCTGCTATCAATTCTATATTCACTTCATTCAAGATGCTATCGCGCTCCAAAATAACCTCGTTACGCTCTATAGACACCACTTCACCTGTATCTTCATCTACGAAATCTTCTGTCCAACTGCGCAATACGCGGGCTGCCAAACGACGATCTGCGTATTTAGACAAGGTCTTTTTATCACCCTTCACCTCATCGGCCATGCCAAATAGTTCCAAAATATCTTTATCGGTCTCAAAACCAATAGCGCGTAATAAGGTGGTTACTGGAAACTTCTTCTTACGGTCGATATAGGCATACATTACGTTATTGATGTCGGTAGCAAACTCCATCCATGCTCCTTTAAAAGGAATAACACGAGCAGAATATATTTTTGTACCGTTAGGGTGCGTACTTTGCCCAAAGAATACGCCCGGAGAGCGATGTAATTGAGACACTACCACACGCTCTGCACCATTGATTACGAAAGTACCGCGAGGCGTCATATAAGGTATATTACCTAAGAAAACATCTTGTACGATAGTTTCGAAATCTACGTGCTCTTCGTCATTACAACTTAAACGCAACTTGGCTTTAAGAGGTACGGAGTAAGTAAGTCCTCGTTCCATACACTCCTCGATGGTATAACGAGGCGGATCAATAAAGTAATCCAAGAATTCCAATACAAAGATATTTCTGGTATCGCTGATAGGAAAATTCTCCTGAAACACACGAAACAATCCTTCGTTATCTCTCTTATCTGGAGTAGTCTCCAATTGGAAAAAGTCTTGAAATGACTGTAATTGAATTGCTAATAAATCTGGAGTATTTGCAACATCATGGATTTTTGCAAAATTCACACGCCCCGATTCTGTACGCTTTGTAATGTTTGACATAGTATATTTAACAATAAAATGTAAATACAAAAAACACCCACCTCAAAAACATTATTGTTTTTAAGACAGGAAATTGAGTATATATTAATTTAATCTGGCCAAAGATTTTAAATGCATTGCTTTCCCTTTTGCAGGGTTTGCAAAGATATATTTTTTTTAGTCTAACTCCAAATTTTTTATTCTTATATATAAACAAGCATAGATAAAACCTCTTTATTTAGCTCGACACCCTTGACAACAATTACCTTCAGTTAGTTTATCATATAATAATTATTTATTTTTCATAATAAATTATAATTCATTTATTCACAATTAATAATTCCAATTTCAACCCCTCAAATCCCTCCTATTCCGAAAGCCTATATACAGCTACAGAAATGCGTCTCGGCACCCACTACTGCCACCCTAGCAGCAATACCATATTTGCTTTTCTTTAGGCTTTTCTCCAAGTAGAACCATCAATACTACCATCATACCAACAATCCGAATTTGCTTCGTTCACTTTCGGGCTAGTTTGTATTATTTGCTCTAATTCAAATTTCTGGTGACCATTGTGGGTATTTGTCATTTTTTTCGTTACTTCGAAAGTATATATCTTTTAGTATAGTTATGATTATCAATGATAAAATAGGTTTAGTGTTATCGGGCGGCGGCTTTAAGGGACTTGCACACTTGGGTGTGTTGCACTACATGAACGAGATAAAAATGCCTTTACATGCCATTTCGGGTACGAGTGCTGGCGCACTAATTGGCGCCTTCATAGCGGCGGGCTTTACGCCTTATCAAATATTGGAAATAGGTAAAGCCGAGCGCGTTTTTTCGTACACCTATTTTTCTCTTAAAAGTGGGGGTCTTTTTAGCACGGCAATATTGGAAGACATTATAAAGAAATACATTCCTCATAATTCTTTTGAAGCTTTAAACATGCCCTTCTATGCTACCACAACCGACATCACTAATGGCAAAGTGCTAACCTTCAATAGCGGTGATTTATCGCTAGCCGTGAAGGCGTCTTGCTCTTTTCCATTGCTTTTTCAGCCGGTACCCTTTGAAGATGTGTACCTATGTGATGGTGGCCTATTGAACAATTTTCCGATGGAGCCGATAACGGCTACATGTCATTTGACTATTGGTATTAACGTAAATCCTTTAAACAAAGCTGAGGGGAGTTTTAGCTATAAGCAAATGCTGACTCGTATTGTGAGAATCGCAAGTTCGAGGCTACAAGATACCGCCAAAACCCAATGCGACTTGTACATAGAACCTGAGGGCATAGCCAACTATAACATGTTTGATATCAACAAAAGCCAGGAGATATTTGAGCTGGGCTATAGTTATGCAAAAGCTCGAAAAGACGACTTTCAGCAACTTTTAGATAGGCACCAAAGGCTTGGTTATACTTAAAAGTGTGGATGAAATTTCTCTAAGGTTTGCCTCAAGAATTGGGTATCTAAATGGGTATAAATTTCTGTTGTAGTTATGCTCGCGTGGCCTAGCATAGCTTGCACGGCTCTCAAATCGGCACCGCCCTCTACCAAGTGTGTAGCAAAGCTATGGCGAAAGGTATGTGGAGAAACTGTTTTTTGAATATTTGCAGCTTTAGCTACGGCTTTTACGATATAAAAAACCATTACCCTAGAGAGCGCTTTCCCCTTGGCATTAAGGAATACATGATCTACATAATCGGGCTGTACGGGTAGGTGCACTCTTACATATTCTAGATACATTTTTAAATGCTTACTAGCGCTGTCGCCTATGGGTATTAATCTTTCTTTATCGCCTTTACCTATAACGCGTATAAAGCCCGAGCTTAAATACAAATTGGAAATCTTGAGCGTCAATAGCTCACTCACCCTAAGGCCCGAGCTATACATTATTTCAAGCAATGCCCTATTTCGTGTGCCTTCATTGGTGCTGATATCTATAGCCGCAAACATTGCGTCCAACTCTGCTACCGTGAGCGTATCGGGTATTTTTCGGTTTATTTTCGGAACAGCAATAAGGTCTATCGGATTGGTAGTAACTAATGACTCTAACTCTAAATAATTAAAGAATGATTTTAATGACGAACAAATACGCGCTTGGCTGGCTGGAGCCAACTCTATTTGGTGGAGGTGCTCCAAAAAGTCACTAATATCTTTCGAGCTAACCGCCAATATATCTGCTCCGTCTAGGAAGGTAGTAAAAATATGCAAGTCGCGCATGTAGCTTTCTATGGTGGCAGCTGCATGACCCTTTTCTAATTGCAAGTATGCCTTGTACGACCTTACATAAATGGGCAACATTATAGTTGGTGCTTTTATTGTCTGATTTTATCTAATAACTCATTAAGCGTTTTTGCTTCTGCTCTAGTAATGTTCTTATACGTTGAAGCATGCAATGCCAATACAACTGTATCCAAACTAGATAATAATTCTATCCCCTTCTCTGTAATCGTTATTTCCACTTTACGCCTATTGGACTCGTTAAATTTCTTATCTACCAGGGCTTTAGCGACTAGTTTTTCTATTATTCTAGTTACATTAGAGCTCTTTGATATCATCCTATTTTGAATTTCGTATGCCGGCAGCGGAGTACCGTGGCTACCTCTTAATATTCTGAGTACATTGAACTGATGACTAGTGAGATTGTATTTTTTTAGTAATTTAGCTATATGCTCCTCTATCCAATTGAAGGTGAAGGCCATATTCAAATACAATCGCTGATACTCATCCTCTATTTTTCTGGCTTTTAATTCTTGTTCAATAGTCATAAATATGAAATGTAGGAATTATTCTATTATATCTTCTTTTTTTTGTCGGGTTATGAATACCTTTACCCGAATGCAGCCGACAAAGGTAGGATAAATTATTTTAATACATGACTACATTTAAGAATAGGTTAGCCGCCGAATTAAAAAAATATAAAATCATAATTGATAACACGATCAATGGTTTTATAATAGACAAGGGCATGAAGCTAAGTGCAGCTTTGGCTTACAATACCCTATTTTCGTTAGGGCCGATGTTCTTTCTTATTATTTATATTACAGGCAATCTATTAAGCCAAGAGGCAATTGAGGGCCAGATATACGACTCGTTGAAAGACATAATGGGTAGTGCCACGGCCGACCAAATACAAAACCTCGTAATTGGCCTGCAAAACGCCGAAGGAAATTCTGTAGCACGTCTCATAAGTATTATAGCATTACTAGTGGGCTCTACAGGGGTATTTTCCGAAATTCAAGACTCTCTGAATTTTATTTGGGGTGTAAAAGTGAAAAAGAAAAAAGGATTTTTGAAATTACTAATTACCCGTTTGCTCTCTTTTTCTATGATTATTGGCTTAGGGTTCCTAATGATTGTATCGCTGCTCGCCAATACTATTATTATGAGTATCAGTCAAAATTTCTTAGATTTACTACGCCTCAACGATCTTATTCCCGAAGTATCTAAAGGCATGCTTAGCCTCGTTAATAATGCTGTTATCTTCATGGTATTGAGCGTGCTTTTTACCACTATTTTCAAAATCCTACCCGATGTGAAAATAAAAACCAAAGAAGTATGGCCCGGCGCTTTCCTGACCACATTGTTATTTATGCTTGGCAAGTATGTTATAGGTATTTATATTGCTAACAACAAAATCGTCAGTTTATACGGTGCTACCTCTTCGGTAATCGTCATACTAATTTGGATCTATTTCTCGGCAGTTATTTTATATATCGGCGCAGAATTTACGCGTGCTTATATAGAATTCAAGAACGAAAAAATCCTCCCAAACAAGTTTGCCGAATACGACTTTAAACGACTACTGCAAGAATATGCTTTAGCAAATGCTAAAGAAATGAGTGAAAAAGAATTATTCCACCGACCGCATCAAGCTCCCTCTACAGATGCCAAGGACGCGCCCACTAGCGACCATAAAACAGAAGACGAAGACAACAAAAGCGCTACTTAAATCTACTGCTACTACTGCGTAAGGCCATCCAAGTTTCTAATACCATGATTGCAATAGCCAAGGCTACAAGTAGCAGCCAAAAAGGCATAGAGGACCTTTGTGCAGTTGTGTATACATGCTCTAATGAATCTATGCTTGCTACATCCTCGGGATATTGAAATACGGATACTACTTCTGCTAGCTCAGCAAACAACAAAACCGACTCTTGTTGGGAGTGATTCACTGCTACACGGTAGTTTTCTGGAATATTATCTTGCTTTAAGGTATAAAAGCCCGGCACCGTAGTGTGCTCGCCTACAAAAACCGCCACTACATTGCCCTTGGGCCGTTGAAAGGGTATGCGTTCTGTACCGTCATCTACATGTACTATTTTCCATACATCCTTGTCTAGATTGGGTAAAAAGAGACCTTGATTTTGCCCTACAGTAGTGACGTAAAACTGTTGTTTGCCAACACTACTTGCCAAATTATAAAGAAGCGGTGCAAAATAATCAGATAGGGCAAAATTACTTATTGTGGGATGGATGGGTGCTGCAATTAAGGTAAGCAATCCCTCGCCAATAGTATGCTGACTGATAAAGGGCGTACCATCTCTATACGTCATAAGGTATTGTGGGCTACCTATGAGGCTTGCTTCCAACTGAAGCCGCTGCTGGGTAATTGGCAAAGTAGCATTCTCGGATATTTTGGCAAAAACGTTAGCAAATAAGGGATGATGCTGCGTGATGCTATATACCGCTTGTTTGCTATTGTCCCATTCGAGCAATTGAATACCTGTGGTTTTTTGAAGCAGATGATTGAAATTAGTCAACACCATTTTTTCATCGGGTATCATAACGATGTGCTTTCCTGCTTCCCACCAGCCTTGCAATAGCGCTGCTTGTGCGGTTGTAATGTTTTGGATATTTTCCAGCAGTATCAAATTGGCACCTTGCGCAGCGGCATCGTTCATCGCCGTCATGGGCAGACTTGTATACTTAATATTTCCAAATGTTTGGAAGGCAGCTGCTAAATAATTGCTAGCATTTGACGAATAAAATGATACAACTTCCTGTGTTCTTTGGTTGTGAAATACCATCCTGAAGGTATCATCAAAGCTCATGGGATAATCATTAATACTCAACACCAAATTTTGCCAATCGCCAGCACCAAATACAATATTGATGGTATCGGAAAATACGGATGCAGAGGTATCTATACTTACAAAAGCATTGGGTTTTCCTTGTACGGATACTTGCAATTGTGTTTTGATGCGCTGATTTTCTTGTGCACGTATGCTTACTACTAAGGGATTGGGCTGGTTTATATCGATGGTGGTATTCAAAAAATAGGCCGTATCTATGTATATATTCTCTGCTATTTTTTGCGGAGCTGTAATTAAATTGATGGCATATCCTTTATTATCGATACTTCCGGTGGGTGTATTGTGAGGCAAGAAAGTGCCATGCTGCATATCGGAAAATAAGTACAAGGGTGTTTTTGCAATTGTAGTGTCTGCTTTGGGCAATAGCGCCATCAGCTCGGGTAAGCTTAAAGACATGTGGCTGAGACCAAGACCCGACACCGACTGTATTGCATCTGTAAGGCTAAGCACCTCCGAGCTATAATCATTTGCATATACCTGCACTTGAGTATTAGCCGGGAGTTGCTTTAGCAAATTTAAGGCAGCTTCCTTCTGTGTTTGAAAATAGCTTTTTTGCCCCTTTGCATTCGACAAACTCATGGAGTTATCTATATATACCACACAATGATTGGCTTCGGCTTCCGGCTTATTCCAGTAGGGCTGTGCAAATGCGAGTATAAGTAGTGTAAGCAGACACAAACGTGCCACCAAGAGTTTCCAGTTTTTGATGGTAGCAAATTTTTTGGTTTCGGTAACCATATGTTCCAAAAAACTAATATCTGGAAACATAACCTTTTTATACTTACGCCAATTAAAGAGATGTATAATTAGCGGAATGATGAGCGATAAAAAGGCCAATAAAAATACAGGAAACAAGAAACTCATAGTGTATTGAAAAATATCCTTAAAGATAAAGAACGTAAGTTCAAACAACAAGTCCAAGTTTCAGATTTCTTTTTTAAGTAGCATTCGAAACGCCAAAAGGGCTCCAAACAGATTGCAGCTTTTGCCACAAAGAGCGCATGATTTCAACCCATTAAATCGCCCAAAAATCGCGCTTGCATCACATTTTTATTACGAACAAAGATAGAATTACACAAGCTTGTATTGTGACGCTATCGATTGTCGCGTGCTGAAGTGTTATCATAGCTAGGCACTCTTTTTTTTAAAAAAAATGACCTTTTATTATTGTTTACGAGCGCAACAGCGGCTTTTGTTTGCAATGAACAACTATGCATGAAGGGTACTTTGTGTCTTTTGGGGAATAGCCATTAATTAAAACACAAAAACGGTGTTTTGGAGCAGCAGCAAACGCAATCCAACTGAAAATATTAAATATTCAATTGAATTATTTTATATTTACAATTCTTGTTAAAGAATGAAGTTCAATTCTTGATTCTAAGTTGAAAAATATATCCAACATATTGTGCGAAGGCTAAAAAAACCATTACAAATATTGGTAGCTTAGATTTAGTAAAGCAAAGCCGAAAACTGGGCACATTTAGTTTGGCCGAAACACGAGCGAAGCAATGGGATAAAAGTAGAGAGGTGGATTGCAAAAGCTCTTGGTTAAGTACTTAATAAGTAATACTGTTTTTTACTTGATAATAGACAATAATTTGGTTACTTTGTAGTATATAAAAAATAATTTTCATATGTTTACTAATTAGTTAAAAAATGATTATATTAACAGGTTTATACATTCAAAATACATTAATTGAAGGTGATAATAAAACTCCAAAAGGGTTTGACATTCCAACACTTCTGAATAATTATTTGGGCGTTCCCCTATCGGGTCGGGCTTTCCCGTTCCAATCTTTTGCCCTTCGGGACAAAAGGATTTCCACTGCAATCCCTAACG
>CAYSCJ010000015.1:0-53931 GCA_964429515.1 uncultured Taibaiella sp. | reverse complement strand
GTCTATATAAATTTAATAAAAATGGCTAAAAAAGGTAATCGTGTTCAAGTGATACTAGAATGTACCGAACATAAAAACTCTGGTTTACCAGGTACAAGTCGTTATATCACTACCAAGAATAAAAAGAACACTCCAGAGCGTATTGAGTTGAAAAAATTCAATCCAATCATGAAGAAAGTTACGGTTCATAAAGAAATCAAGTAATATTTTCTTCTAATTATTTAATAAATTTTTTTAATCGCTAATAAATATTTAACAAAATGGCAAAAGCAGCGAAAACCGCGATAAAAAAAGATGGTACAAAAGATTTAGATGCGAAAAACTACACAAAGGTTATTAAGGCCGTTCGTAGTCCTAAAACAGGTGCATACGCTTTCAAAGAAACCATCATGCATAAAGATAAAGTAAACGATTACTTGAAATCTTTCAAATAAGTGCTACTTAACTTATCAATATTATATCAAACAATAGTCACCACAACGTTCTTGTATGGTGACTATTGTTTTTAAACACCATTACCATTTGCATACTCGTGGATACTAAGGCTGATATGTTTGCAGAAATAAATAAAGCGTTGGCTGTGTTAGAGGCTGGAGGCGTAATTCTCTATCCTACAGACACTATTTGGGGGCTTGGATGCGATGCCACTAATTCAGAGGCGGTACAAAAGATATTTGATATCAAACAAAGAGCCAGCAACAAAAGCGTTATCATACTGTTGCCCGACGCTAAATCGGTGCTGAAATACGTGGCAACTCCACCGCCCGATATCATCGATATCATACACAGCTTTCAAACACCCACAACCATTGTATACGAAAATGGGATAGGCGTATCCGATAAAGTATTGGCAGAAGACGGAAGTATTGGAATTAGAGTAACTTCCGACCCGTTTTGCAAAACGTTGTTGAGGCGTTTTGGCAAGCCGATAGTGTCGACTTCCGCTAATATCTCAGGCAAACAAAGTCCGCATTGTTTTAAAGATATCGACCCAATTTTACCATCCCTAGTAGCCTTTACGGTTCAATATCGTCAAGATGACGATGCCCCAGCACAACCTTCGGCGATTTGGAAAATAGATGACCTAGGCAACAGAACGCGCATTCGATAACTATGCCTCTTGTACTCTTGACAGCATCACCTTATTGGGGCAAACTGTTGTACAGATAATCTATCAGATGTATGGGCTTAATGGGTAATTGGTGTTTTTCTATATAAGCTTTTAGGTGCATAAGGCAACTATAATCGCTCGAAACTAAAAAGGACGCTCCCGATGCCACTGCGCTGTCTACTTTTGTATAAGCCATACCCGTAGATATGCCTTCAAACTTTACAGCAAAGGTGCCACCAAAACCACAACAAGTTTCGGCTTCCTTCATTTCTACCAATTCGGTGCCGGCTACTTGTGCCAATAAAGCTCTGGGTTGTTCTTTTATTTTACACTCTCTAAGTGCTCCACATCCGTCATGGTAAGTTACTTTAGCATCTTGACGCAGAGAGAGTTGCTTATAGTCTAAATTTGCCACTACATATTCTGCAAATTCAAAAATCCGTAACCGAGTAGCATTGCAGTCATTTTGCAGCGGTGTATTGTCAAAATGATGGGGGAGATAGTTGCGTACGTATCCAGTGCACGAGCCGCTAGGAGCTACAATAGGATGCTTACCATTAAAGTCTTTCAGGAATTTTTTAGCTATATTTTTTGCTTCTTTCTCAAAACCGCTATTGTATGCAGGTTGGCCGCAGCAAGTTTGGTTAGGATTGTAGTTAATGGTACAGCCCATTTTTTCGAGCAATCGTACCATATGAATGCCTGTTTCGGGGCTCAGCTGATCTATAAAACAAGGTATGAAAATGTCTAGGTGCATATCAATATAACAATAGTTTTTGTGAGTTCTTTTGTTTATTTAAAAAATAGAAATAAAAAAAAGAAGCTAGTTAAGTGATGCATTTACTGGTATCGTTGCGTCTTCAGTATAGCGGTTGGCACTTTTCAAAGACGTTTTAATAGCTTTAAGTTCGTTAGCTATTTTTAGCAAATGTATGACTTGATGTTCACTTGGATTTAAGTTTTTTAGTCCATTTGTGGGGTAGTCGTCTATAAGTTCTTGCTTGATAAAAGTATTGCCTTTTTTCTGCCCCATAATAAGGATATCTCTAAATAAATCGTCTATTTCGTACAGCAATTGGTAAAACAGGTCTTTGTTGTGTGCAGGCATTAGGTCTTCTTCAAATTCATTGTCTGTATGATAGGCGTTCATTTCTCTTGTTATACGGATATTATGTATTAAAAAGAGGTAAGATTGTGCAAATCCGCGTCGTCTTTTTACCACCGTTTCTTGTATATACCTATTGACACTATCGAAAGCATCGCTATTTTTCGATTCTGCCTGTCTTTTCAATGCTGTCCAGCTTTTAGGAGCTTCTTCGCTTTGGTAAAACGATTGTTTGAAGTAAATGTAGTTAGCCTCTATACTTTCGGCCAAGAACTTAGGAAGTAATTTTTTATCGAAAGTAGGAAAAAACAGAAACCCAGAAATGATGGCTATCAAGGCACCAATAATTGTGAATAAAGTACGCATATATACCACGTCTACGTCAAAGCCCTTTTCGATATACAAAGTGCCTATGAGCAGCGTGGTGATGAAGAAGGTAGCAATGGTGTATTTGGTTTTTAAGAAGTAGACCAATAGTACCGAACTTATGATGACCATAAGTAGTTGGGCCAATGTAGGTATGGGTACAAATAGCAGCATAGCGCTTGCTAGTATTCCCAGTATGGTTCCTAAGCTTCTTTGCACACCTTTTTTTAGGGTAGCATTTACAAATGGTTGCGATACAATGATGGCTGTAAGGGGAATCCAATAGCCGTGGTCTGGAAATACAAAAAACTGAAGTATATAGCATATACTTGCCGATACGCCCACCCTTAATGCATATTTTAAGGTAAGGCTATCGTTTCGGAGTAGGGCTTTGACATTTTCTTTCAGGTATTTGGGGTGCAGTATTTGTAAGGTTTCAATAAAGGTATAGCTTCGGATACTTAATTTTTCATCTTTTTGGGCATGTAGTTCTATGCCTTTTTTATAAAGGTTGATGATGCGTTTAGTAATGATTTCAATTTCAGCGATATTGGCCAGAAGGTAAGGGTTGTTATCGCTATCATGCTTTAGGTTGGCAAGAATGTGTGCCATACGCTCGCATTTGGTGAGTATTACTAGTTTTTCTTCGTCTTTAAGATGGCTAATAAAATGTGCCATTCTATTGCTAATGTTTTCTATAGATCTGTATAAGCTAAATATTTTTAGTCGCGACTTGTAGGGTATATTGTTTTTGTCTAGTTGGTCTATATGTTCGGCCAATTGTATTACATGCAGTCCAACAAGAACCGCCACTTTTCTGGATTGAGCTAATTTGTAGTTTTTGTCTTGTGGATTGGTGATTTTGTCTACGGTAGCATCAAAATACGATAAAGATTCGTTGATGGTATTTCGGAGGGCTTTTTCAGAGAGGTAAAGCGACCTCAAGCTTTCTCTTTTGCTTTTATTATCCCAACCCTTACCACTTGCGCCAGCCAAAGCCCCTACTTTGTCCCATATTTTGGCAATAGAGCGCCTAAAGGGTGAGCCCTCTTTCATAAACATTACTGCCACAATATTTACTATAGCTGCCCATGTGCCACCTATAAGGAAGAACCACATTCTTTCTTGAAGCTGATCGGTACTGGTAATAGGAAAGCTAATGTTTACAATACCACTTATAAAGATACTTAGTGCAAGGGCAGCTCCTTTTTCGCCCAAATTTTTAAATAGGCCCGATAAAAACCCAATTACAAACATGAGTGCTGTGGCGGCTATCCAATAATTTCCTAAAATTCCACCTATTAATGAAAATGCCAGATTCAGGAAGATAGAGCCCACTGCTATGCGGGTGCGCTGTGCCAAATCGCCTTTCATTTCAATGAATGCGCTTGCCTCTGCCGCAATAGCTATCCACATTGCGTCATCTTGTTTTTGGAAAATGATGCCGTACAAAAGTGGCCCAGTAATAGAAAGCGCAATTCGGATGCCCCAATACCATATAGGGTCATCTAAAACTGTAAGCCAACGTTTGTAAATACTACGAAGCATATAGCGCTAATATATTAAACCGTGATTTTTGTATAAAAAATAAATTATTCAGATACTACTGATGTACCTCTTTTATGTTCGGCGCAATCATTTTTAGCCCTATACATTTTGCTTTTGTTTTTCCCAGCATCGTTGAAAAGTTGTGTAAACATTACCTGCTTTATTCCAAATAACGAATTAGCCTCATTACTTAGCTAAAATACGGTTTTATACGTCATTAAATTACACAACATTCTCATTTATTATGCTTTACGTTCCTTAAGGGATAGTTTCGTGTTATGTTCACTGGCTTACATTTCTATGGCGCATTATGTATTTGTGCAAAATAAACATAAATGGCTCAAACTAAAAAAGCCTTTCTAATAATAGAAAGGCCAGTGTAACTAATAAAAGCTATCAACTAAAAGATTTAATTACAATATTCGGCGTATGCTGCTTTTAGGTTTTCTGCTATCATGTCTGCTGTTCTGCCTTCGATCAAATGGCGCTCTATCATATGCACTAATTTTCCGTCTTTCAATAATGCTATGCAAGGTGAAGATGGCGGATAAGGCATTAAAAAGTTTTGTCGTACCGCTTGAACTGCTTCTTTATCAAAACCTGCAAAAGCAGTCGCTAATCTTGTTGGCTTTAATCCCTCGCCTTGTAACGATTTTAAAACACCCGGACGGCAAGTGCCTGCTGAGCAACCACATACGGAGTTGATAACAAGTAAGGTTGTGCCCGACTGGCTCAATGTGTCTTGGGCTTCTTGAGAGGTAAGTAATTCTTTAAATCCATTTTGAGTAAGCTCGGCTTTCATAGGATTTACCAATTCTGCTGGATACATATTTATCGTATTTTTTCTTTGTTAGTAATCTTTTGCAAATTTAATGGTATTACACGACAAACGATATAGATTTTTATGAAGTGACTATAAGTAATGGCTTTTTGTTGTATATACCTTCTTTTGCGCTCAAAAAATCATGCTATTCATTAGGAAAAAAACATTCAACTTGGTCTAGATTAGGCATTTTGCTTCCTTGCTAGGCTAAAATACTGTTATTTTTTTCTTTCCATGGCTCAAGAAAAATCCTTAGTACTTAAGTGTTTCAAATTACTTTTTGGGCTATTTAGCATTATTTGCTCGAATTACATTTTCTAAGGCATTTAATGCGTTTAAAAGAGTAGGAGCTATTTTTTCGAGGCTATTGTAGCTGATTCTGAGCGAACATTTTGCGGGTTATTATGTCAATAAACCTTTCGATTACAAACTTAGATTAGCTTAATAAGGAGGAGATATTTTTGTAAGTTCGGTTTTTTTAAGCAATTTTTTCTTTAAAAATAATAAAATACCATTTTTTGAATATAAAATATTTTCTTGTACCTTTGCACTCTTAATTTTGTAAATATTTTTAATAAACTATAATAAAACTGTCATGGCAGACTTACGCTTACAGCGCAATTTTGGTATTGCTGCACACATCGACGCCGGTAAAACTACAACTACAGAACGTATTTTGTATTACACGGGTGTAAACCACAAAATAGGTGAAACACACGAAGGTGGTGCAACAACTGACTGGATGGCTCAAGAAAAAGAGCGCGGTATTACTATCACTTCAGCAGCGGTAACTTGTTTTTGGAACTTCCCAACCGTACAAGGTAAACCCACAAATGATGCTAAAAAATACAAATTCAACATCATCGATACTCCTGGACACGTTGACTTCACCGTAGAAGTGGAGCGTTCTATGCGTGTTTTGGATGGTTTAGTGGCATTGTTTTCTGCCGTAGATGGTGTAGAGCCTCAATCTGAAACTGTTTGGCGTCAGGCCAACCGTTATAAAGTTCCTCGTATAGGATTCGTTAATAAAATGGATCGTATTGGTGCAGACTTTTTGATGGTAGTAAACCAAGTGAAAGAAATGTTGGGTGCTAATGCAGTGCCTTTACAATTACCTATCGGTGCAGAAGACGACTTTAAAGGTGTAGTAGATTTGATAACTATGAAATCTATCGTGTGGGATGAAGCTGGAGCAGGTATGACTTATACAGAAGGTGAAGTGCCAGCAGATATGCTAGACGAAGCTAATGAATACAGAGCTAAATTGGTAGAAGCAGTAGCAGAATATGATGATACATTGATGGAGAAATTCTTTGATGATCCTAACTCTATCTCTGAAGACGAAATTCACGAAGCGGTGCGTAAAGCAACCATAGATTTATCAATCATTCCAATGTTATGTGGTTCTTCTTACCGTAACAAAGGTGTTCAGAAAATGTTGGATTGTGTAGTACGTTACCTACCATCTCCAGTAGATATTGAGGCAATCGAAGGTACTAACCCCGATAATGGCGAGCCAATGTATCGTAAGCCCGATGCAAAAGAGCCATTTGCTGCCTTAGCATTCAAAATTATGACCGATCCGTTCGTAGGTCGTTTAGCCTTCTTCCGTGCCTATTCTGGTCACTTAGATGCAGGTTCTTACGTATTGAATGTACGTTCTGGTAAAAATGAGCGTATCTCTCGTATCATGCAGATGCACGCCAACAAGCAAAATCCTATCGACTTCATCGAAGCTGGAGATATTGGTGCTGCTGTAGGTTTTAAAGATATCAAAACTGGGGATACTTTGTGTGATGAAAAACACCCAATCATCCTAGAGAATATGTTTATTCCTGAGCCAGTTATCGCTATCGCTATCGAGCCTAAAACTCAAGCGGACGTAGATAAAATGGGTATGGCTATCGCTAAATTGGTAGAAGAGGATCCTACACTACGTGTAAACACCGACGAATCTACTGGTCAAACCATCCTTCGTGGTATGGGTGAGCTTCACTTAGAGATCATCTTAGACCGTATGAAGCGTGAGTTTAAAGTAGAAGTAAACCAAGGTGCGCCTCAAGTAGCTTACAAAGAAGCATTTACAATGACCTTCACACACCGCGAAGTATTCAAAAAACAATCGGGTGGTCGTGGTAAATTTGCCGATATACAATTTGAAATAGGACCTGCAGACGAAGCTTTCTTGGCAGAAGAAAAAAATGGCAATTTCCAATTTGTAAATGACATCTTCGGTGGTTCTATTCCTAAAGAGTTTATCCCTGCTATCATCAAGGGTTTTGAAACCTCAATGGTAAATGGCGTATTAGCAGGCTATCCGATCGAACACATGAGAGTACGTATATTTGATGGTTCTTTCCACCAAGTCGATTCAGACTCTATGTCATTTGAATTATGTGCTAGACAAGGTTTCAAAAAAGCGGGTCGTCAAGCTAAACCAATCTTGTTGGAGCCTATCATGAAAGTAGAAGTGTTGACACCAGACCAATACATGGGTGATGTAACGGGCGATTTAAACCGTCGTCGTGCTATGTTGGAAGGTATGGATACGCGTAACAACCTTCAAGTTATCAAAGCAAAAGTGCCACTTTCAGAAATGTTTGGTTACGTAACGCAATTACGTTCCCTATCTTCTGGTCGTGCTACCTCTACAATGGAATTTAGCCACTATGCTCAAGCTCCACGTAACGTAGAAGAAGAAGTAGTAGCAAAAGGTAGAGGCAGATCTATTGCTGACGAAGAAGAAGATTAATCAATCAATATCTGATTTGTAATTACCTTAATATATTAAAGCTCCAGCAATTTTTTGTTGGAGCTTTTTTGTGACCTTAAAAATATATAGTTTTACTTCGCATGATAAAAGGACAAGGTATGTTTACAGAGGAATTATCCATGAAAAGGCTGGCATTTATAGGAATGTTTGTAATGATTGTTTTATTAATAGTCACCATTTTCGCTTTTCCTCAGCGCGCTTTTTTATTAGATTTTTCTTTCATCAATTTTTTGGTATCGCACAAAGAAGCTGTGCAGATACAAGAAGCACGATACGGGTCGTTTATTACCCATATTTTCCCATTAATTGCTACCAAATTAGGTGCTAATTATGAGCAAGTATTGTGGGTGTATAATCTTAGCTTTTTTAGCTTTTTTACCGCCACCTATGGGCTTTTATATTTTGTGTTCAAACAATATGATTTATGTCTCCTCTTTCTGGCGTATCATTTGTTTTTTGTAGGCGATGTATTTTTTTGGTCAAATAACGAAGTACATCAAGGCATTTGCTGGGCATTGATAGGGGTGGGCTATTATTACTATCTGCTACAAAAAGGCAACACCAGTTTTTTGCCCTACCTTTTAGTGATTGGCTTGGTAGGTTTGGGTATTATGACGCACTTATTGGTGCCTATTCCATTGTTATTACTACTGCTTGTAAAGGGGCTTATGGGTGTAAATGGACAAGTGAAAAACCTACGCTGGAAAGAATGGCTGCTCCCAGTTACTGTTTTGGTTAGTTTGGTTTTTCGCTATATCATGAGTTCTAGTGGTAGTGGTTATGACTCGGGGAAACTGGATTCATTAAAGCATTTGAAATTTATTTCTGTATGGAACAGCTTATTTACTGATCATGCTACCGCCTTTTACAGCAGCCTGATGCATATAAATGTACTGGTGCTCCCTTTTATCTTTATTGGCGCCTTATTACTCTGGCAGCAAAAAAATAAAATTTATTTGGCTTTGTATTTATTTTGTATCCTAGGGTATTGGATACTGATAAATTTGATTTATCCTTATCCGATAGACCGACACTTGCATTTTTATATGGAAAGTGAGTACATGATAATGGGCATCGTACTGTGGATACCCCTCGTGTATTTTACTAGTCAAGTTGGCTGGACAAAAATGGTTCCGACACTGGGTCTTTTGCTGATGCTAGGGATGACAAGCTGGAAATTATCTCGCTCTTACCAGTATTTTGATGCCCGACTACAAAATATTGAAGCAATAGTGAATTATTGTGATGCAAGAAACCTTGCCAAAGTGCTTGTAGTGGTGGATAAGCATATTTCTAAACAATACGTGACTATGGATTGGGGGCTGCCGATCGAAACGCTTTCCTATAGCAGCGTGCACCTTAATAAAGCTATAACTGTAAAAATGGTAGACAGCGCACAGTTCCAAGCTTTAGATTTGGGCAGAATAGCGAATACCCATTATATTGATTGTTTTGAAAATAGAAATATCTTACACCTACCACGCCACTTTTTTCAAATAGATACCCTAAATCATTACCAAGTAATACCCGCAGCAGCCTTATTAGAACATCTTCGTCCATTGCCCCAATAAGTACCAAGAAACCCAATTAATCCCGTAGACGAATATGCTATTTGTATGTCAAGATGATAGCTTATTGCTTTTTATTATTTATCCTTTTAAGTGCTTCATCAGCGATGTCAGCTACTATATGATTGTTTATAAGCTCTAAATACTTGAATTACTGTCCGCCGATTTTAAGAATAAAGGCACGTGTGACTCGTATAGCATGCATTTGAGTATGGATATATTAAAAAATTTAAAGTTTTATTAAGAAACGAAATTTTTAACTTTGCAAAAAAATATAAGATGAAGAAATATTTACTAGTCGTACTTTTTTTGTGGAAAATTCCATTAGCCTTAGCTCAGGCACCCGCTGCCTACTACGACAATGCAGATAGTTTGATTGGCGAAAATTTGCGCATAGCGCTTCGTAATATTATTAGCAATCATAATCAGCGTAGTTATGGTGATTTGTGGCAAGCTTATAGGTATGCAGATAGGCTTCCCGATAGCACGATATGGGATATGTACTCTCACGTTCCTGGTGGGCCGCAGCCTTATACGTTCAATTATAGTACCGATCAGTGTGGCAATTATCGCGATGAAGGTGATTGCTATAATAGAGAGCATACTTGGCCACGATCAAAGTTTGGCAATAACATGCCCATGGAGTCAGATTTGGTGTTGGTAATACCAACAGATGGCAAAGTGAATAACAACAGAGGTAATTTGCCTTATGGTTCGGTAACTAGTCCATCATGGACGAGCCGAAATGGAAGCAAAGTAGGTGCTAATAACTATCCCGGCAGCCCAAATTCCGAAGCATTCGAACCAATAGACGCTTATAAAGGAGATATAGCACGCATCATGTTCTATGTAGTGACAAGGTATTACAAATTGGATGCAGGCTGGAGCGAATGGGAAATGGGTGTAAAAGCGGAATTAAGACCTTGGGCTAAGGAGATGTTTTTGGAATGGCACCGCGCCGACCCCGTTTCTGATAAGGAGCGCAATAGGAATAATGCTATTTTTACCTTTCAGGATAATAGAAACCCTTATGTAGACAGACCTGAATTTGTAGATTGTGTATTCGATCCACCAAACTGTCCTTGGGCAAGCACTGAGCCTTCTTCATTGGCACACCTACTCACTAATGATGACGTGCGCTTGAGGCCCAATCCAAGCCAAAACGATGTGCAACTAAGTTTTACTACTACAAAGACAAACCTCCCCATGAGGCTGAGTGTTACTGATATTACAGGTAGAGTAATATATGAAGCTACCATTGACCCTAATAATAGCGCACATACGATTCCCTCTGCCTCCTGGAATACAGGAATGTACATTATAAAATTGCACAATGAGCAAGCTTGGTTTTCGGGTAAGTTTGTTAAAAATTAGCAAAACAATAGGTTTAGAAGGTGATTACTTATTACGTTTTGTGACGTTTAGTTATTTGAAAAATATAAATAAATAAAAAAATAAATATGAGAAAATTATTCATTTTAAGTGTAGCAGCAGCTGCATTGTTTGTAGTATCTTGCGGTGATAGCAACGAAACTCCTGGTCAACAATTAGACAATACAATCGAGAAAACGGAAGAAGTAGCTAACGACGCAAAAGATGCTACACAAGAAGCAGGGCAAGAAATTAAAGAAGATGCTCAAGCTATTGGACAAGATATCAAAGACGGTACTAAAGCAGCTATTGATGAAACGAAAGAAGCAGTAAAAGAAACAGGTGCAGCCATCAAAGAAGGCGCAAAAGACATCAAACAGGGCATTGAAAAAGCCACAAAAGAATAAGATTGCTTGATTGCCAAAGCGTTTCTTCCTTTTTGAGAGGCTAAGTTGTGATAAGTATAGTACTAATATTGCACACAAGCCATCACCTAATGCGGAAAGAACGCTACGGAATGGAAACAAAAAAACACCAGAATTCTTGTACAGAATATCTGGTGTTTTTTTATTAAAAAATATAAAACTGTTGTTTGTAATGCTTATGGGAAAATGCCCAATTCTTCGTAGGCTACACCAACTTTATTGATAGCGCAAATAAAGGCAGCGGTACGAAGGTCTTCCACACCTGGAGTATTTACGTAAATATCTCTTATTTCCTGGTAAGAGCCAATCATTGTGTCTTCGAGGCCCGAGTAAATTAAGTCTACTTCGTCTGGACCTTTTAGCATAATGTTTCGTTCAATTGCCGTAATTTGTTTATTGGTCATAGACTCGATAATATTAACGATTTCGGCGTAGGTATTTTCATTAAATCGTTTTTCTAATCGTCCATAACGCACGTGGCTTAAGTTTTTGAGCCATTCAAAGTATGAAACCGTAACACCGCCAGCATTAAGGTATATATCTGGAATTACCAGGCTGCCTTTTTTATTAAGAATATCGTCAGCGTCGGGAGTTAGTGGTCCGTTAGCAGCTTCACCAATTATTTTGGCTTTTACGAAAGGTGCATTTTGTTTGTTAATAACGGCTTCAAGCGCAGCAGGTATCAAAATGTCGCACTCAAGCTCTAATGCTTTTAATGAGGATTCTAAATTAGTAGCTCCAGGGAAGTTGAGGATAGAGCCAGTTTTTTTTCTGTGGGCCATTACGCTTTCGATATCCAATCCTTCTGCGTTGTATATAGCGCCTTCAAACTCGGCTAAGCCCACCAATTTGCAGCCACCGGATTGAAAATATTTTGCCGCATGGTAGCCTACATTACCTAAGCCTTGCACGACAACTGTTTTACCTGCCAATCCGGTACTTAAGCCTAATTTTACCATATCCTCATCGTGTCTGCAAGCTTCTCTTACACCGTAAAATACCCCCAAGCCTGTTGCCTCTGTACGTCCCCTTACACCGCCTTGTGATATAGGTTTGCCAGTAACGCAAGCAAGCGCATTCAATTCGCCAGGGTACAATGATGCGTAGGTGTCTGCTATCCAGCTCATTTCTCTTGCTCCTGTGCCATAGTCTGGAGCAGGTACATCTATGCCGGGGCCTATGAAGTTTTTCTTAGCCAACTCAGAAGTGTAACGTCTAGTTATTTTTTCTAGTTCAAATACAGAGTACTTTTTTGCATCTATTTTAATACCGCCTTTACCACCACCAAACGGAACGTTTACTATAGCACACTTGTAGGTCATTAAGGCTGCTAAAGCCATTACTTCATCTTGGTTTACGTCTAAGCTAAATCTTATTCCGCCTTTACAAGGTGTTTTGTGGTGGGAGTGTTGCACTCTATAGGCTTCTATCACCTCTATATTGTCGCCGATTCTTACCGGAAACTTCATGCGTAGCACGGAATTACAGGCTTTGATTTGTTCTAAAATTCCTTTTTCAAATCTTGTAAAAAGTGAAGCCTTGTCGAAGTTTCTTTCTACACCTTGAAAAAAACTATAATGTTCATTTGGGTTAGTTGACATATTAATGTTCTAATTTAAGTAACGTTATTGTTTGTTGTTATGAAAAGATATATAAAACTAAATAAATAGTATTAAAAAATAATTATTTGTTGCTATTTTTTTTGGAAAGAGACAGTGCATTTTGCTATTATAAATATTGGGAATGCACGATTTTAAATAGGAGTATATTGGCTTCGAATTTTAATGATTTTGGATGCATAAAGTGCCCTATTGTTGCATACTAGCTTTGGCAAGTGTGAGCACCTGCTTTATGAAGGTAATAGAACAGATAAGCTGCCGCAAATGGCTTTGAATAGAATAAGTCCATCAATAACGATAAGGTAAAATAGAATGCTTCTTTTTTTGTACAAAAGCATGGTTGAGAAAAAAGTGAGCACAAATGGGCTTAGGTTGAGTAAGATTTTGGGTGTCGAGAATTGTTGTATAGAAGCAAATACTAGAAAAGCACTTAAGCCTATTACCAGTAATGGCAAAATAACCCATGCAATGGTATTGGAAATCCCCCAACGCACGACAAGTGTTTTGAGTTGTTTATTCATATCTACTTCATAGTCTTTTATATCAAACATGATAGCATTTACAGTACAGAACATCCAGTTTTTAATAAATAGCCACGCCCATAGCTGCATGTTTGTGGTGGATACATGATTGTCTAGTTGCTGCATGAATAGCGGCAGCGCATTGGCGGTGCATGCCCATAAGAATCCAATAGTTAGGGGTTTGAGCCAACCAGAGTTTCTTAAGTGAAAACCTGCAAACAACTTTGGAAGCAAGCCGTAATAGAGTATGCCTACTGCCAGGATGCCTGATATGGCTAGCCAAAAGGACAAAGGCATTTGGTATAAGGCATTGGCGTATTGTATGCTTAGGTATAGTAACGCTAAGCTACTGATACTAATTAAGCTTATTTGGCTGATTTTTACGGCACGTTTGTGTTGGATAAACCATGCGGTTCGGGGATTGTTGGGTGCTGCGGTTTTGGCGGTTTTTATATAAGCAAAATTGTAATAGGCTATAGGAAAGCAAAAAATAAGTGTATAAAATGCCATGTTGCCAAGTGGATAGCCAAGTTGCAAAGAGGCTTCTATAGATAAAGCCACAGCAAGTATGCCTATAAAATAATTACCTAGAAACAGGGTGCGTATCCATTTATAAAACATAGGCGTGAAGCTAGTATAAAATAGTTAAAGTTTGGCTTTTGCCTTTAAAGGGGAAGGGTTCGGTTCACAGTATAGATGTTGGTGATGGTGTGTGGCTACAAATTCGTAGCAGTCGTCATTGGAATAAGCATAATAAAAAATACTCAACCTGCACATTGAGGTTGAGTATTTAAATTTGGTATTTATAGCCTTATTCCATCCAGCTTTTATCGTAACCTTCGGTTTCAATTTCCTGAGCTACTTTGGTCATGTATAAAGGGCGGAAGGTATCTACCATTACGGCCAATTCGGCGGTTTCGGGCTGCCCAATAGAACGCTCTACGGTGCCTGGATGCGGGCCGTGTGGTATGCCACTTGGGTGTAGGGTAATCATACCTTTGTCTACATGTTTTCTGCTCATAAACTCCCCATCTACGTAGTACAATACCTCGTCTGAGTCGATATTGCTGTGATGGTAAGGTGCAGGTATGGCTAGAGGGTGATAGTCGAATAAACGGGGTACGAACGAGCAAATAACAAAGTTGTGTGCATCGAAGTGTTGGTGTACTGGCGGCGGCTGGTGCACGCGGCCTGTAATGGGTTCAAAATCATGTATGCTTATGGCATAGGGGTATTCGTATCCGTCCCAGCCAACGACATCGAATGGGTGAGTGCCGTACCAAATGGTGTACATTTTCCCGTTCTTTTTCATTTTTATTTCATATTCACCTCTTTCATCTATGGTTTCAAGATTTTCGGGTTTTTTGACATCTCTTTCGCAAAAGGGGGCATGCTCCAATAGCTGTCCGTATTTACTCAAGTATCTATTTGGAAAGCGTATAGGGCTGAATGAGTCTACAATAAACAATCTATTGTTGGTGGTGTCAAATTGAATTTGGTAGATAGTGCCTCTTGGTATCACAAGGTAGTCGCCGTATACAAACTTTATTTGACCGTATTGTGTTTTTAAAGTGCCGGTGCCTTCGTGTATAAATATTACTTCGTCGCAATCTGCATTTTTATAAAACAAATTGCCATGCAAGCCCTTTTGAGGTGCCGCCAACGAGATGTGTACATCGCTGTTGAAGAGTACTGTTTTTTTTGCTTTCAGAAAATCGGCCTCAGGCTTGATGTTAAATCCTTGGTAGCATCTGTGTTTAAGGATATTATCTGTGGCCATTTCCGGACTTACATCTACTGGCTCATCTGAGCGAATGATTTGTGTAGGTGGGTGTATATGGTACAGTAGCGAGTAGTTGGACGAAAAGCCTTCTGTACTGAATAGTTGTTCGGAGTACAGTTCGCCGTTTTCTTGTCTGAATTGTGTATGTCTTTTCTTTGGAATTTGTCCTAAGCTATAGTAATGTGCCATAAAAAATGAATTGAAATGTTATTACCGTAAAGTTACTCTTTTCGCTATAAACTCGCAATATGTGAGTCGAATTAATTTATTCAATTCTACTCTTAATAAGCAAGTTTCGGGTGGTTATATTAGGTTTTTTGTGGTTTCTTTTTGGCTGCTGGAAACAAAACATTATTCAAAATAAGTCTGTATCCTGGCGATGTTGGATGCAACTCTAGGTCGGTGGGGGGGTCGCCTACCATATGCTGGTAGTCTTCGGGGTCGTGGCCGCCGTAGAATGTAAAAGTGCCTTTGCCGTAGTTGCCGTGTATGTAACGTGCTTCGTTGAGTGCTTTTGTTTCACCCAGTACGATGACATTGCTTTTTAAAACTTCTTTTCTGAATGCCGTTGTCTGGCCCATAAAGCCTTTCACGGTAGTAGTGTGGTTTTGAGTAAGCATTGCGGGTACGGGGTCGAATTTTGCAGAGAAAGTAAATAATGTAAAATAGTCTGCCTGTTTGTCAATCATTCTACCCGAATACGGCCCGTTATCAATATCGCTAAATTCATAAATTTGAGGCATCGGAAGAATGTTGAAATTTTTGAATGCAAAACTTTTTGTGTAGTCTAATTGTTTAGCAGCGTTAGGCGAAATGGGGTCGCCATCAAAGGGCTCATCGCAGATATCGGTTCCTTCTGCGGCTAGTGCAATATCGTAAGTATCTGTAGCGGTGCACATGGCAAAAAGATAGCCTCCACCGAGTACAAAGTTGCGTATTTTTTGGGCTACAGCCAGTTTTAGTTGCGACACCTTATTGAAGCCGTGCTTGTGCGCCATGGCAGTTTGCGTAGCCACATCTTCTATATACCAAGGTGCGTTTCTGTACGATGCCCAAAATTTTCCAAACTGTCCAGTAAAGTCTTCATGGTGCAGGTGTAGCCAATCATAGTCTAATAGTTTATCGGATAATAGTTCGTCGTCGTAAACTTTGTCGTAGGGTATATCTGCAAAGGTGAGTGCCATTGTCACGGCATCGTCCCAAGGAAGTTTGTTGTTGGGGGTATAGACGGCTATTTTTGGAGGTTTTTCTAATCGAATGATATCTCCATTAAAGTCTGGGTTGCCAATATCGGTGAGCACTTTGGTATATTGTGCATCGCTTAATACTTTGTAGTTTATGCCTTTGAGTTTACATTGTTTTTCAAAAACATCTATTTGTTGGAATGCAAAGGCCCCACCTTCATAATTTAACAGCCAGTCTACTTCTATGCCCGATGCTAATACGTGATACGCTATACCATAAGCTTTTAAGTGCTGACTTTGGTTTTCTGCATCCATAGGAATGACGATTTGGCCTCCAAACAAGAGGGTGCTATACCCCCAGAGCATGGTGCATAATGTCATTATTTTTTTATAATTCATAGTAGTATTACTATAGTTTTTCTAAATAAAAATGCGCTTGAGTTGGAGATGTTTTGAGAATCCCACTTCGGGTATTGTTGATGGTTACAGAGTCTGGAAGTTGCGAGTAGGCCTTTTTTTGGTCGCACTTACCACTTGGCTCTTCTATATCAAAATATTCGGGTTGGTAGTTGATATGTGTCAGGTAAAAAGTGTCTTGCTTTTGTGGCAACTCTATCATATAATCCACTTTATTACCTACATCAAATAGCACCTCCGAAGTGTCGTTCTTTATGGCTATTGCGTTATTAGAAATTCTATCAGATTTTATGAGTGTTTTGAAGTCGGTATTACGTTCAAATTGGTGTATAACTATTTCGTTAAGTTCGTAGTCGAAGTAGCCTACAAAACCAACGGAAGCTTGTAGCGGTTTATTGTAATAGGTACAAAGTTTAGAAGTGTTTTTATTGCACGATGCCTGCATGATCGCTAAGGCGCCAGCAGCTAATAAAAGTGTTTTGTTCATGTCTAAATATGTTGTTGAATGAGCAATGTTCGTAGCTTCAAAGAGCTGTAATGATGCTATAAATTTAAAATTTATTATTGGAATAATAAAAAATGAATGCGAAGCGCCGCCTATGGTGTCGTTTATTCGATAACTTTTATAATCCGAAATTGTGTAAGCGTTTTTTATAAGCAGATAGCATCTTGCTTTGTTATTCTTTCAATAGCTTAATACATTTATTTGTTATCATGCTAGCAAACCGTAGGTTTATTATCCAATTATTGCTGTTGGTTCTATTTCTAATTCAAAGTTTATAAATTTTTTAGCAGCCATTTGCGCTTAAAGTTTTGGATAGTATGTTTGCAACATAAATTACTTGTTTCTTGCTACATTTGTGTGTCGAAATTTTTTTATAAAAAACAGTTATGGTTATATATAATGTTACAATCAAAGTTGCTAATGCAGTAGCGGCAGAGTGGAGAAAATGGATGGAAGAACAGCATCTAGCGGATATGATGGCAACAGGTAAATTTTTGGGTTATAGGATGTGTGGTTTAGAAAACCCAGCAGACGAAGATGATACGCAGACCTTTGTGGTACAATACACCTGCGCAACTGCTGCCGATTATGAAGCCTACATTGCGGAGGATAGTGAGCGTATGAGGCAAGACGGTCAGTCTCGTTTTGGTAGTCATTTTATTGCATTCCGAACCCTTATGCATGTCATTGCTGAACAGTAAGCCCAGCTAAATTGAATATGGAAAAGAAGTATACAGATGTCTTTTTTGATTTAGACCACACGCTTTGGGATTTTGAAGCTAATTCTAGAGCTACTTTAGATTACTTATACCATGAATTTAGATTGGATGAAAAAGGAATAAGGGTTTTTGACGATTTTTGTGTTCAGTTTGAGCAGCACAACGAACGTTTGTGGGTGCTTTTAAGAAACGGAGTCATCTCAAGAGAGGAATTGCGCTGGCGCAGAATGGACATGGCTTTAACCGACTTTTGTGTTTGGGACAGGGAATTGGCTGTACAACTGAGTGATGCATACTTGGAGGTGTTGCCTAAGCAGCACAGATTGTTGCAGGGTGCGGTAGATTTATTGGAGTATTGCAAACAAAAATACTATAGATTGCATATCATCACCAATGGCTTTGAAGCAACGCAATGGCAAAAGCTAAGAACATCCAATATAGGGCATTACTTTGAGCATGTATTTACTTCCGACAAGGCTAATAGCATGAAGCCGCATTCGCCCATTTTTACCTATGCATTGCAGCAAGCAGCAACCACGCCGAAATCTTCCATTATGATAGGAGATTCTTTGGAGGCCGACATCATAGGTGCCTTGGATATGGGTATCGATCAAATATACTTCAACCCACAGAGCCGCCCTCACGATACGCCGGTTACCTACGAGGTGAATTCTTTATCTGCCATTCAGGCTATTCTGTAGCATCGCAACTTTAACGTTCTACTATTGTCTATTTTTGAATGGTAAGCTTATTTGTTGTTATTATTTGATAACGTACATTCAATAGCTCATATACCATCATTCGGGGTGCTTTTCAAGTCCTTTCTGGCTTGGCTTAAGGTGCTTTATTTTTCTTGTATAATCTTACTATGCGTAATCTGGGTGTAGTAGCAAGTCTGTCATCGTTTTAATCGTTTCTTCTTCGGGAATATGCGTAAAAATACCATAACTCGCGTCTTTTCTAACACCCCGAATATAGCAATATATAATGCCGCCTACATGTTGCTGGTAGTTGAAATTTGCTATTCTAGACTTAAGGTATTTTACCAAGGCTACGGTATAAATAAGGTATTGCAGATGATAATTGCTATGGCTCATTGCTTGAGAAATGTTTTCGGGCGAGTAGTCGGCAACAGTATATCCAAGGTAGTTGGTTTTCCAGTCTAAAATATAGTATTTTCCATCGTATTCAATTACCATATCAATGAATCCTTGCATCATACCCTCTATAAGGTTATTACCTGCATCATAAATATTTAGGTTGTAAAGCGGTTGAAGGAACGATTGTAAAGCCTCTAGTCGAGTATCTTTTAAAGGAAAATGAAATTCTAATTCATTAAGTCTTTGATGTCTGCCAATTTGGGCAAGGGTAAATTGGACATTTGGAAATTGAATAGTTGCACCCATAATATTTTCCAACAGCGTAAATAAAAGAGCATGCATTTCTTTCGAAGGATTTCTGAAGAGCAGTGCAGCTTTCTTTTCAATGCTATCGTTCCAGTTTGTTGGGTTTTTAAAATCAATTTTCTCAAGTAGGCTGTGGATAATATTACCCGTGTTTGCGCCACTTTTTAATGTTTGGAACACAAATGCGTCATAGTTGTCGGCAAAGTTGGCGGTTCTTTCGTATCTAATAGCCTCATGAGTAGCGGCAATTTTCGAGTAGCTTAGGGCTGTCCATGAGCGATAATTGTAGAACGTGCTTGGCAGTTGATTAATTGTTTGTATTTTAGGTATTGTCTGTACGTTTACCATTGCATCGACAGCAGGAGCGGGCACAAGCTCATCGGATGTAAGGCGAATAGTGTTAGGGTATTTCTGGTCGATGCTTGCTATAAAGTCATTAAGCGCATTATCGCTTTTACGCTGGTCTGAATGGTATATAAAACATTGGTAAGCCGCCCTGGTAATAGCAACGTATATTAGGCGCCTGTTTTCCTGGCTTATTTGTTGGTTGATGAGGGCTTCTTCTTGGGGTTTTAAATTATGTTTTTCTACTACCCAATATTTGCTATTTTCATCTTGGTATGTAAAGGTTTCGCGTCGGTTGGATAAGGTATCCGACAAGGTTAAAAACGGTGCAAATACGATAGGGAATTCGAGTCCTTTAGATTTATGAATGGTTACTATTTTCACAGCGGCTTCATCACTTTCTAAACGCAGCAAATAACTATCTTCGCTCGGTATTTGACCTTTGATGCCATTTTCTAACCAAATTATCAATTCTTCTTCATTGTATTTTTGATAAAAAGCCAAATTGTGCAGTATCTCTGTGAGTTGATGATATACTGCTAAGTCGGCTATTTGGTTATTTTCTAGTAAGTGTATTTTAATTCCAAGCGTTTCTAATGCTTGAAGCAAGCAAGCACTTATGCCACTTTGTGCCCATGTTTCCTTTAATGCTTCAAAAAGTAGCATGATGGCGTCTTCTTGCAGTAATTCTAATTGGGCAAGCGTTATGCCAAACAAGTTGCTACTTAGCGCGGTTCTTATAGGTGATAATTGTCGTTGGTGTATAGCGCGCATTAGTTGCAGTACAGATAGGGTGGTGGGCGCAACAAAAAATTTGTTTTCGTCTACGACAACATTGGGGATATGCAGCTTATCTAATGCCACTTTTACCTCTGCACCTTCTTTATTATTTCTTATGAGCACAGCGATGTCGCTATATTGAATTGGGCGTTTTTTATTGTCTTTCAGAATAGCGAATTCTGTATTGTTGATAAGGTGATGTATATCTTTAGCTACTTCTTGGGGTATTGTATTTTTATGAAGTTTGTTTCTTATTTGTATACCCGGATAGTCTTTTTCTTCGAATACTAACTTGCCTTTACGATTGTTTTCGGGAGCCTGTACGGTTTGGTAATTAATAGCGTTTTCTTCGTTGGCGAATTTGAAGGTATCAAATAAAGGATGAGGCTGAAAGAAATGGTTCATGCTTTCAATAAAGTTGGTAGCCGACCTAAAGTTGGTATCCATAGTATAGTTATTGTCTACAAACTTTTTGGCATTAAGATAGGTTTGTATATCGGCTTTTCTAAAAGCATAAATCGATTGTTTGGGGTCGCCTATCAATAGCAGTAGGGTATTGGTGCCAAATGCAGCCTTAAAAATTTCGAATTGCTCCTTATCGGTATCTTGAAATTCGTCTACAAATACAGCCTTATATTTCTTTTGCAATGCCTTAATAAGCATTGGCGCAGTATCACCATGAAGAGCATGATAGAGTTGGTGTATAAGGTCGTTGTAAGTGAGTAAATTCGATTTTTTTTGGTGTTGGGTTACGCGTTCGCTTACTTGCTGTATGGCGTAAACGATTAGAATATCGTAGATGACACTAGTAGCGTTGGAGCAAAGTAAGGTTTCTAATGCTGCTTCATCCCAATCTGGTAGCATAATTTTCAAGATGTGACTCCTTTCCCAACTGTCTTTAACTCTAGATGTTAGTTCTTCCCAAAAACCGTCTGAACCGCGCTCTAGTAGTGCTTTACTATATGTTTTTTCATTCTTAATTTTTGATGCTTTTAGTTTTTCTACAATTGTGTCTTTGTTGGTATTTATTGCTTCATTGATGGTTTTAAGTAATGCTTCTTTATTTTGTTTTAAACTTTGCTTCCATTCGTCATAATTTTTTAGAAGTTCGTAGGATGCTTGTATAGACGGGTATTGATTACGCGTGGCGTAATGCACGCCATTAAAATGTTGTTTGAGTATTTCCAGCGATTTTGAGCGCAGTTTAGCGATGTCTATTTCGGCTAATAATGCTTGTGGAAGTGTTGTGATGTTTTGTCTCCAAAATTCGTTGTAGTATTTTTCGGTAATATCTTGTAGGTCTGTCCGGAGTTCTGCGCCAAAAAGTTGTTTAGTTTCTATTGCAAATTCTTGAAGTGTTTGTTGGCAGAAGCTATGTATTGTTTTGATTTGCATTTCGTCTATCAACAGCAGCGCATTTTGTATACATTTTACAATTTCGGCTCTTTCGTGCATTTTGAGGGCTTGTTCTACAATCGTTCCAATGTCCTCGATATTGCATTTACCATTGTCTATATAATTCTTACTTTCCTTTATAAACAATCTAATTCTGCTTTCCAGTTCTGCTACTGCGGCGTTAGTGAAGGTAACCATTAGTAATTCGGTGATGCTTCTTTTTTCCTCAAGTAGTAGGCGTAGCGTTAGTATGGCTATTGAGTAGGTTTTTCCGGTTCCTGCGCTTGCTTCAATGAGGTTTTTACCTGTAAGCGGTACTGTAAAAACTTGAAATTGCTCTGCCCTAATTGTCATAATGAAAATGGAAATAATTGTGTGGTGGTGGTATTCAAAAATATAAAAAAAAGGATGATTTTCTATAAAGAGAACCATCCTTTTTGCAAGCTTTATGCGGTATGTTTTTTTCTAACTGTTTGTTTCGCTAGCAGAGGCGTTGTCAGCAGGCATTATATCGTTCAGGCTTGGGTTGGCCGTAACGGGTTGAATGTCGCTTTCTGGTTTAAACTCTTCTGCTTCGAATGGTCTATTACCAATTAATCTTACCAAATCATCTCTAAAAAGTACTTCTTTTTTAAGCAGCTCTTCTGCTATGATTTCTACTTCGCGTTTTTTGTCTGTGAGTAGTTGGATAGCTCTTTGGTATGCTTGGTCGGAAATAGATTTTATTTCTTGATCGATTATTTTGCCGGTCTCTTCACTATATGGTTTATGGAAGCTGCCTTCGCTTTGAGGATCGTAATAAGATATATTTCCTATTTTATCATTCATTCCATAAATGGTTACCATTGCTCTTGCGGTACGAGTTACTTGCTGTAAGTCGCTTAAGGCACCTGTAGATATTTTTCCAAAGAATATTTCTTCACTAGCTCTACCACCCAAGGTCATACACATATCGTCTTCGAGTTCTTGCGTAAGTGTTAGGTATTTTTCTTTAGGTAAGTACTGAGCAAAGCCGAGTGCTGCGGTGCCTCTTGGTACGATCGTTACTTTTACCAAAGGGTGCGCATTTTCGAGGTACCAGCCAGCTACTGCGTGTCCTGCTTCGTGGTAGGCAATTACTTTTTTCTCTTCGGGAGAGATTATTTTGTTTTTCTTTTCCAATCCACCAATGATTCTATCAATAGCATCATTGAAGTCTTGCATATCTACCTCTTTTTTGCCTTTTCTGGCGGCTATAAGTGCTGCTTCGTTACAAATATTAGCAATATCTGCACCTGCAAAACCTGGGGTTTGAGTAGCTAGTTTTTTGATATCTAAGTCGGCCGAAACCTTAATTGGTTTTAAGTGAACTTTAAATATTTGTTCTCTGCCTTTTATGTCTGGAACGTCTATAGAAATTTGGCGGTCAAATCTGCCTGGTCTTAACAATGCGCTATCCAGTACGTCTGGTCTGTTAGTAGCTGCAAGCATGATGATACCCGAATCGCCACTAAAGCCATCCATTTCCACAAGCATTTGATTCAGGGTATTTTCTCTTTCGTCGTTGCTCATTACTGCATTTTTGCCTCTTGCTCTACCAATAGCATCTATTTCATCTATAAATATGATACAAGGAGCTTTTTCTCTGGCTTGCTTAAAGAGGTCTCTTACTCTACTAGCGCCCACACCCACAAACATTTCTACAAAGTCGGAGCCCGAAAGAGAGAAGAAAGGTACTTGAGCTTCGCCAGCTACTGCTTTTGCTAATAAGGTTTTACCCGTACCTGGAGGGCCTACTAACAAGGCGCCTTTGGGTATTTTGCCACCAAGTGCGGTATATTTTTTAGGGTTTTTAAGGAAATCTACTATTTCCATTATTTCTACTTTCGCTTCATCTAAGCCTGCTACGTCATTAAAAGTGATATTCACCTTGGTGCCTTTTTCAAACAGTTGTGCTTTAGATTTACCGATGCTGAAGATGCCACCACCACCAGCGCCAGCGCCGGGGCTCATTCTTCTGAAAATTAGTATCCACATCACTACCATGATGATGAGGAAGAAGAAGCCACTACCAAGAATATCTCTAAAAAAGTTGGTGCGTGTTTCAAGCTTCAAGGGTACTTCGGCTTTACCATTTTCGATGTTCTTTTTCATGACTTCTTGGAAGTTTCTGTCAAAAACATCATAGGAGCCAATGTTCAGCGTAAAATCTGGTTTGGGCTCTTGTTTGGCAAATTGTAAGGCAGGTTTCTGAGTGCTATCCGCACTTGAAACTTCTTTTTTTAAGTAAATTTCAGCTAGTTCTTTATTTACAATTACTACTTCCTTTACTTTATCTTGTTCTAGATAATTGTTTTTAAAATCTAGAAAAGTAATTTCCTTATTGTTGGTGTTTGTTCCGTTATTGAAGAACATAAGCCCCAGAAAGGAGATCAGTATAATGCCATATATCCAATAGATATTAAATTTCGGACCTTTTTTATCGTCCATAGGTGATTTGCCGTCTGAGCCTACTTGGTTTTTTTTGTTGCTGTTGTTGTATTCCATGATCTGGATGGGTCGTTTTTCCTTATTTATTATTTAAAAGCTAAGCATATTCTTTCTTGGGTGCGTCTAGCCATACGCTTTCTAAATCATAGAATTTTCTTTCTTCAGATTTAAATATATGTACCACGATGTCTGCATAGTCAATAATAGACCAAACAGGGCTATCTTCTTTATGATAGGGCATCTCGTTTAGTTGTTCGGCTACTTCATCAATTATATTTTTCACAATAGCGGCCTTTTGGATGTGCGTTTCTGCGTCGCAAATCACAAAGTATTTGGCTACTGCTTCTTCAATATTATTTAAGTCTAAGGTGATTAAGTTCTCTCCTTTTTTGTCTTTAATAGCCTCTATGATGGTGTTTAATAAAGGAGGATTGGTTGTGTTCTGTTTTTTAATATTGTGCTTCAATGGCTTATTTTATATGTTGCGTTATTCTTTATTATTTATCTTGCAATCAAAAATAAGAAAACTTTACTATAATTTTCCTGCTTGATGTACAATAATTGGTTAATTGAATTAGATACTATAGATAGTACCAATAACTATGCCATGCACCTTTTGCAGGACGGATTGGCACAAAACGGTACTGTGGTGGTGGCAGAATTTCAGACACATGGTAAGGGACAACGTGGCAAGACTTGGCTTGGCAACAAGGGGGAGAACATAGCCATGTCTGTTGTATTGGATACCAGCAAAGGCTTAGACGTGTTTAGCTTGAGTTTTTTGGTGCCTATAGCCGTAAGAAAGGCATTGCAGCAGTTTTTGCCAGCTTGTCAGGTTGTTATCAAGTGGCCTAACGATATTTATGTTGATGACAGAAAGCTAGCAGGTATTTTGATAGAGAATGTTTTTAGGGGTGCTTCTTTGAAGGGCAGTGTAGTGGGAATAGGTGTAAATGTGTATCAGCAGCTTTTTGATATTAGCCAACCTAGCCCAGTTTCGCTAAAAATACTGCGACCCGATTTTTCGGTTCCATTATTAGATTTAGTCGCGGCAATAAGAGCGAATTTACTAGAAAGTTTGCACCTGTCTTTTCCAGATGCTGTGCAGCAGTATAACGACGTTCTTTATAAAAAAGGCAACTCTTGTATCTTTGAATTTAAAGATACGGGTATACTTACCGAAGGCATTGTCGTTGGTGTAGATGAGCAATTCGATTTGATATTGGAGGCGAATAATGAGCGCAAGGCTTACCGATTTGGTACCATCCAATGGCGTTTAAGGGAGTAATGGCTGTATTGATTTAAAATAATGATGCTTCTACTAGTTGGCAAATAATATGTCCTATTGTAATGTGGCTTTCTTGAATTCTGGGAGTATCGGTGCTGGGTACGTTTAGGCAAATGTCTGCAAGGGCCAACATGTTTCCTCCTGATGCACCAGTCATAGCGATTGTAGTAACGCCCAGTTCTCGGCAGGCTTCAAAAGCATTGATAATATTGGCGGAGTTGCCCGATGTGCTTAATCCAAAAAGCAAGTCGCCCTTTTTGCCAATGGCGTGCATCATTCTGCTATAAACAAATTCGTATCCGTAGTCGTTAGCAACAGCGGTGAGGAAGGAGGTGTTGCAGTGTAGGGCTTCTGAGGGCAGAGGTGACCTATCTGTGTAGAAGCGTCCCGAAAACTCAGCAGCAAGGTGCTGGGCGTCTGCAGCACTACCTCCGTTGCCACAGAAAAGCACTTTATTGCCATTTTGGAAAGCTTTTACAACTAAGTTGACCACTTGTTCAATCGTTGCTACAAGCGTTTTGTCTTCAATGATTTGTTGCTTTACGTTTATGCTGTTTTTGAGTATATCTACGATAGTGTCTTGATGCATTATTTACTTTTTTTGCCTACAGATAGAAGATTCATGAATATTTTAATGGCGCCCGTATTGCCCGCGGGTAATTGTCGGAAAAAGGCTAACGGAGTGTAAATATAATGACCTTTGCCATACTTTGTGTACAGTAATCCGCTTTGGAGAGCATTTTCCTTAAATTCTTGTTGGCTGATGAGTGCATCATATTGTTTATCCCAGTTGCTGGGGTAATATACGCCACGTTCTTGCACCCAGTGGTCCCAATCTGCGCTTTGAATAACATTGGGGTAGTTGAGTAAAGGGTGCTTGGGCAACAACACTTTAGTAGGTGCTTGTTCTTGGGTTATTCTGTTTCTTGAAATTTCGAATGGGTAGGGTCCGAGTTGACTGGTTCTTAAATTCTTGTCGGTGTTATACTGAACTATGAGTGTACCCCCATTTTGCACATAGGCCATCAAAAGTGGGTGTAGTGAGGCAATTTCGGTATTTACATTGTATGCTCTAATGCCCACTACAATAGCGTCTAAAGAGGCAATCATTGTTGGGTTTTGAAAGTCTTTCCATTTTAGGTTTACTACGTTTATGCCTAATTCTTTAAGTATATCATCTACCCAATCGTCTGCGCCTTGTATGTATCCAATGTTTTTGGCATAGTTGGTCCATTCTTTTGTAATTAATTTTTGCGAGGCAATTTCTAGATACTGTGTTTCAGGAATGTGATCGTATTTCAGGATATTTTGGCTTTGGTTGAAGATGGTGTTTCCTTGAGCTGTTTGGGCAGAATAAAATATTTTATTGCTAGATAATAAGGCTTTTGGAAGGTTGACACTTATAATGGTATCTATGCCTGCTCTTAATGTTTTTAATGAGAGTAGGGTGTGTTTAGCTACATTATGGTCTGTGCTGTTTGTTCCATATATTTGTATGTCTTGCAGAGCCTTGTTTGTTTTTAGTTGCAATTGGGTACTTGTAGCTTGGTTTTTCTCTAAAAAGAGTAATTGGCTTACCGGAGCAATGGAAAGTGCGGGTTCTATTCTTATCTCGTTAATGACATCACCTCGAAGGGGGTCGAGGCGTTTATAGGAAACGGGTATTTCTAATACTAATTGCATGTTTTCCACAAGTACACTTACTTTTATGGCCTTTGGAGTGTTTACAGCCAATCCAATAGGCTGGTTTTTCATAGCAGTAAAATGATTGGGGTCGTCTGCTTTGGTGAGCCAATAAGGATTATCATATTGGTTGGGTGCTGTAATAGAGAGGTTGTCTATAAAGCTGGTATCTATGCCTAATTTATGATTGTATGTTTTGAGAGTTCGGTAGTGGCTATCTACAGGGGCTTCTACTTTCAATAATTGAACGCCTGGAGCTCTGGCAATAACACTCAACAGTCCGGTTATAGTATCTTTAGGAGCATAGGTAGGGTTATCCGTTAAGAATTCTGCTGTAATGCCCGCGCAGGAGCGTATGATTTTATCTAATAGTTCTAGTTTTTGTATTTTTAAATGATTGTCTTTTATAGCGGCTATTTGTTGTTTGAGGGCTAATAGTGCTGGCAGGCTTTTTTCGGGTGCGCTAATTTGGTAGTTGGTTATTATTTCATTGATGTTTTTGTAAATAGCAGGGTTAATGGATTTCCAGTCTGTTGTTATATCATCTAGTAAGTCATTTTTAGCTTCTTTGCCTGCTAAGTGTTGGAAGTACTCTTGGTATATTCCGAAGCTTTGAGGTGTGCCTGCACCTTGGCTTTTGTGCATACTTCTGCTTTGTCCTGCTAGTTCGCCATAGCTTTTTCCAAGCAGTGGGTTGTATTGGTTGATAGGTATTTTGAGTTGGTCTTCTTTTTGAGTTGAGCGGCCACCGAAGTTAAACGCATTAAATAGCAGTCTGATTGGTACCCAAGTGTTTTTATTGTTTTTAGCCTCTTGTTCTAATTGTTGAAATGCTTCGAGTGCGATGATAGCCGATGCGGTGTGCTGTCCGTGTCCGCCTTCGCCTGTAGTCGGGAATCGAGTGATTATAAGGTCTGGGCGAGTAAGCTGGATGGCTCTTTTTACTTCGTCAATGAGTCGTTGTTTATTCCAAAATTGGAATACTTCTTCTGGGTTTTTGCTGAATCCGAAGTCGATGGCGGATGTGTAAAGTTGTTCTGCTCCGTCCATTTTTCGGGCTTCGTTCATCTCAAGTGTTCGGATGAGTCCAAGTGCCACACCTTGTTCGTTACCAATTATATTTTGACCTCCATCACCTCTAGTGAGCGAGAGGTAGATGGTTCTAACATTTCTTTCGTGCACGAGATACGAAATAAGGCGGGTGTTTTCGTCATCTGGGTGTGCCGCCAAATACATGACGGTACTGGTGGTTTGGAGTTTTTTTATGGAACTTAATATTTCGGCGCTTGCCAAAGGGCGGATTTGTTGTGCCTGAATATTAATAGCAATAAAAAGTAACGCGATACTAAAGAATAACTTGTTCATAAATAATAAAAAAAACCTTCGAGGTTTTAAAACTACGAAGGTTTTTTTAGAGCAAGAAATGAAATTTGTTATCATGTATTACCTCATGATATACATTTTTCCATATCCGTTCTTAAAATATTTATCTACATTTTTGTTGGCTCTTAATTCAAGTGCTTCTCCGTTGTTGTGTGTTATTACTCTGTATAAATACACACCATTACCAAGGAGTTGCCCATATTGGTCTTTACCATCCCATTTATATTGGGTAATGTTTCTACCTATATTGAGTGGGCCTAGTTCTTCTTTAGTTATTTCTCTCACTACTTTTCCGGTTACGGTAAGGATTTGTATTTTCAGTTGTGAGGGTATTTGATAGCCACTCAGTGTAAATACAAATGCCGTAGAGGTAGAGAAGGGGTTGGGATAATTGAGCAAATTTGAAATGCCTGGAGTATTATCTACCGTGAAGTTTACTTCATATCTATCAAAGTTTCCTGCAATGTTTTGGCTATTGTCTTTGGCGCGCACAATAAGTTTGTATACACCGTCTTCTAATAATTCTGGTCTGTATTCCAAGTAGGCCTCATTTTTGTTGGTGCCTTCCACGGCAGGGAAGAATTTACATATTGTACCATCAATGGGTACCCTTGTTGGGTTGCTGATGTTGCTAGGAGGTGCAAGTTGCAATTCGAATAATGAAGTGTCTTTTAGCAATAGATTCAAGTTTTCATCATTGAGTAATATTTTGATGAATGGTTTTGAGGATACGATATCTTTATCCAAAATTCGTATACCATCAAATGTGACGTCAAGTAGCGGGTTTCTATGATCTTCATGCACATAGAATTTGAAAAAGCCTAAGTTGTTAGGGTGGTATTGTTCGGGCTGGTCGTTAAAGGGATTGGCTTCAACGAATAGATAATTGGTACCTGGGAAGTTTCTTAAATCCACACTAAAGTTTGCATGGAGCGTGTCTTTAGCTGTAAGTGGCTTATAACGTTTGTTTTCTAATTCATTCGATACGTTGTTTTGTCCTACTATTCTATATCTTACTAGCATACTATCCATATCGTAGTCAGATATATTTTCTATACCTACTTTTAAATTAAGCATTTCGCCGAAGGTAAATGTATCTTTAGGTGCACTAATTGCCACTAATGGATTCAATGCGGCTTCGGGTACAGGCTGGTAATGCACTCTCCAATATTTTAGCAAAGGAGTTGTCTGGTCGATGGTATCTCTTGATATCCACGACATTTGTATTTTTGGATAGGTAGCTGCATTAATAAAGCTCAGTGAAGTGTCTTTGGCAATGCCACTGTATACAAGCGTAGCCTGATTTTGATTGTCAATGCCAAAAATTTGCAGGTAGGTTGTATCATTTTCGGGGCGGCTATCGGAGAGGGCAGTTTGCCAATGCAAGCTTGTCCATTCTTTAGCTGGCCCGATGATAGTACTGCTCACATTGCCCGAATCTACATTTATTGTAATAGGTACATCAATGCTAATTTTTTCATCTCCGCTCGATACTTTTTGATAAGGCGTATAGTTAGGGTCACCTTTTTTAGTAAAGAAAAGGAATGTTTTTCTTTGGGTGGTAGATGTTTGGTCAATATCAGTAAAGCCAAGGTCTTTCATTACGTGGTAAAGGCTATTGCCCGAGCCGTAAATGGCTGTATCGGCTTGCCAGCTGATAGGCGACATAGTATTTCCATTGTAATTGCTAGAAAATACAATATTTTTTACAGTTACATAGTATCCATTAGGTATGTTTTTTAGAAATTCTGCGGCGTTATTTCTATTGGCTGCGCTCGATACATGAAATTCGTTCATGGTTTGCATTCTGGGTTGTGCGCAAACAACGTTTCTAGGGAGCGGTTCGCCAGTTACTGAGTCAAACACGCCAATTTGTATAGTGTTAAATCCCCACCAACAGCTAAAATTGTTCAGAATTCCGCCATCAATTCCATCATGTATTTCATTTTGTCTAGAAATGGCATCGTGATAAACAACTAGGTTAGTAGAATTATAGTTTTTAATTACTGGTGAAAATGCAAATTGTCTATTGCTAGGCAGTGTAATGCCTACCATTCTGTCTTTAAGGAATTGATAATAATGCGATTGGTTCCATCCTGGATAGCCGTTAGCAATGTAAATAAACGAACTGTTGTTCCATTTAATACTACCATTGATTAAGGTATCTATTGCGGTGCGCCAGTAGTATACGGTGCTGTCTCTCCACGACATAGTAGGTTTCCATTTGATAACACCGCCTATGCTACGTATTCTTGTTTGTTGTTTGAGTGAACTGTTAAAGAGTTCTGTTGTGTCTATTTCGATAAGGTAATTGTTGGCGGCAGCAAATGTATTGAGGGTACTTGCTTTAAGTTCGATGTCTGGATTGTTTACAATGGCAAATTCGTAAGGAAGAATAGGTACTAAATCTTCTTCAAAAATATGCACGTCTACCTGTGCGGTATTGTTAGTTTCAAAGAGTTCTTGTATTTTTTGTTCGGTATCTAATGATATTTCTAATCGGGTAAGGCCTACAGAATTGGTAGTTATAGGTATTTTGAGTTCAAATGAATCTAATAATCCTACAGTTGTTTTGAATGAATGGTTATAAATAGGCTGACCGTTGCCTACTTGGTTTTGCGTTACTTTGATGGTAAAAGTATCTGTGGTGCTAATACCAATATTATAAAACCTTGCCTTTACTGTAAAGCTATCTAAGGACGTATTGAGGCTTGCTGGATTTGTAGAGATGTTGGTGTTCTCTATAGCCAAATCGGGTAGGTTAGGATTGCCTAGCATTAATCCAGGGTCGCCTTGGAGCAAAAAGCTTTGAGTGTGAATGTTGTAAAATTCATGTGCGTAGTTATCATTTATGAAATGAATATTTGCTTTATATTGTTCTCCTAATGTTTTATAGTATCCTCTGTATGCAAACTGTCTGTATAAATCAGCCATGTAATTTGGGATAATATTTGTCCATCCATAATTGTTACTTGCTATCATAGCTATAGAGCCACCTGTAGGGGAAAGCAAATAGTTTTCTGAAATGGTTTTGGTGTTTGTAAGCGAAAAGATATTTGCTACATCACAACCAAATGCGCTGAAGATTGGGAATCTTGGTCGGGAATTTTGAATCTCTGGGCTGTTTAAGTTATAGTCGAAGCCCGATGCCGCAGCATGTCCGTAAAATGTAACGTATCTTATGCCATTATTCAATAGAGAATCTATACTTCTGTTGGCAATATTACTCATTGGGTCTGTATCTCGTTTGAATATTGTATGTACTCTTCCTTGAAACAAGCTGTCTTCTATTATACCTTTCGCGTTGTTTAAAGCATGTAATAAGTTTTGTTGGATAGACATGTCTGTACCACCAGCTATGTGTAGTACTTCCTTTTTCCATAAAGATTTTTCAATTTCAGGCGACAGCATTGCTTCTTGTTCGTATTCTTTTACTTTATTCAAGTAAGTATTGATGTCTTCATTTGTGCGAATAGAGAGTCTTCCTGTAGCAAGTTCAGGATAGGTTTTACCATTTGTACTGAACGAGGAGAGAAGGTTGTCGGTGCCCGGGTGCCCCCATGTAGGTACTGGAAAATAATTGTAAGCAGTTGGGTTATTGAAGTAAGAGGTTGTTAGGTTACTGCTGATGCCCTTACCAATTATAAACAGATATTCTGGTTTGGTAGTCCAATTGTCTAAAGCGTATTTAATGAATTTCTTAATTGCTAAAGGATGGAAATTGTGCCCATATCCAAATAAGTCGTACAAGTCCCATACATTGATTGCTGCTACTTGATGACTTCCGCCGGCAATGGAGCTTCTATAATTTACGTAGTCATTTACGTAATTAGGGCTTGCATTTAGGTAATTTGAGTCGGTAAGTATTAGGTAGTTTTTATTGGCATTAATAAGGCTTTGATTGAGTGAAATTTCCTGAAAAGCGCCCGTAAAGTTTATGAAACCCAAGTTGCGCGACATTACCAATTCTCTATCTGTGGTGCTAGCATCGAACATTACGTCAGCTTCGACATTCGATAGTCTGTTTGCAATATAAAGTCGCTCTGCTGCTTTATCAAAGAAGTAGTAGCTCCCCGAAGCATTATTTTGGGTAGCGAATTTTAGATAGTTGAAATTTGATTTTAATGTAAGGTTGACATAAGTACTATTGGCACTAAATTGGTTTAGATTGGGGATAATGTTATTCTCTGCTTTCCAGTCGTACACTACAAACTGTTGCGTGCCCCTGAATGTAATTCTGATGGTTCCAGAAGATATAAAAGAAGGGTTGATGGCTATTCGTCGGGACATTTGGCCGTAAGCATTGATGGTAGTGTCGAAAACTTGGTTGGCACCTATTAATACTTTTAAGTTGTTAGGGAGTGCGGCGCTGTTGTAGAAGGTGAATGTTAAATAATTAGGCGTATTAGGGTCAACGTTAAAGATGTTGTTTACATTGTATGAGTTTATTAGGTCGCTAGCATTGGGGTTTCTAAGGGTTAAGCCTTCACCTTTGTCGTATTCTGAAGAATAGTAAGGAGTGGTTGGGCTGTAGGAATACCCAAGGATTTGAGTGCCGGCAGTTTGATTAGTGATATGTACTAGATGGCTAGCATTTGGGGGTGGTGGGTTGGGTATATTGTTTTGAGTAGCGTTGTATCTTTTTCGAGCACCTGTTGCGAAAGTGAGGAAGTATGGGTTAGCTCCGAAGGTGACTGGGGAATTAATGTTTGGAGGAGTAACGGTACTAGGGTATAAGTCTTTATCGAAATCCATATTTCGTCTTTCGAGGGGTACGAGTATATAATCGTTAGCCCCAAATACGCCATTTGTGCTTACATAAATGGGTATTTCTTTACCTAAATGGTAGATAGCAAATTGGTCGCCAGGTACGTTGTCTAGTCCAATTTCCTGCAGTTTTGATAGATTGATTCTGTATACGCCATTTGTTTGGCAGTAGAATTTCCAATAACGTTGGTTGAAATTTATCCATTCGTGGCCGTAACTAGTTTGCGCCTGAACTGGTGTGGTAAAGGTGTTTAAGACTAGATAACCTAATAGGAGTATAAAAGATAATAGGTTTTTCATTTCTATAGGGGAATTAAGAATGATTATTGAAGTATTGTTGTGCTAGTGGTTGGTTCGGGAGCTATTGTTTCTTGCTTCTTTTTGCCTTGAAAAGAAACTTTAAGTGATACAATATGTGTCATTAATGGGTTGTCTTGCATTTGTAATGATGTAAATGCATAGTCTATACTAAGTGCTTTCACCTTGAAGCCAACACCAATAGAGGGTTGGAACGTGGTATATTTTTTCAAATGAGTAGTGTCGCTATTGTCTAAAGCTTGGTAAATGTTGGTAATTCCTCCTCTTAGGTAAAGCGTGTTTTTATAACTAATTTCTACACCTGCTCTTGGGTCGCCACTTACTTGGTTTGTTTGGATAAGTGTATTTCTTCTGCCGTCTGTGGTAAGGTCTAAACCTAGTTCACCGTATATTTGAAATGCCTTTCCTGGTTGGATAAACTGGTAACCAACTCCTATATTGAAACGCGGCAACATGAGTTCGTACGATTGTATAGGTACTTCATTGCCCGTTTGATAAAATACTTCTTTCTCTCTTTCGGTAAGGTTAAAGGTCCATGCAGTATAGCTCGTTGTGATGTCTTTAAGGTTGATGCCTATTTTCAGTCTGTTTTTGTAGCTAGTTTGTAAGCCCAAATCTAGTCCGGCACCCCATGCATTGGCCATACTACCCACGTTTCTAAAAAGCACTTTACCGTTTACGCCCAGGCCCGATGTCCAGTTAGAATTTTTTTTATGAATATTTAATGCTTGTGCGTAGGTGAAGAATATAGCATAGTCGCCTGCCGAAAAACCTTTTAATTGGGTATCATCAAGGCTTCCATCTGGTTGCACATAATCAAGTGTATAGGGTATATTATCGGTGCCAAATCTCATAAAGGATAATGCCAACACTCTGTTTTGATTACTAAAAGGCATGGCAACCCCTGCGTAATCATATTTAAATATGCCCGCAAAATACTCAGCATGCATTAAGCCTACTTCAACATTTCCTTCAATATTTCTAAGGCCAGCAGGGTTCCAATAAGGGCTGTAAACATCATTTGTAGAGGCACTTTGAGCGCCACCCATAGCAAGCCCTTTAGCGCCTACGCCAATATTTAAGTATTCATTGACGTAAATTCTGCTTTGCGCATTTGTAATAGTATGTATTCCTAAAGTACTAAGTACTATAAAATATATTTTTTTCATAAGGCGATAAGTGCAACAAATTTACGATTTTAAGTGGTATTATATTGTAATATGTTACAAATATTATAATATTCCTTCGTTTAATAAAGAATGTATATGCAAAATTCCCACGTATTTTCCAGAATCTGTTACGATTAATTGGCTAATACTGTGTGTTCTCATAATAGATAAAGCGTTCACAGCCAGTTCATTAGCATCAATAGTTTTAGGGTTTTTGCTCATTACTTCTGCTACTGCTATCTTTTCCCAGTTTTTTTGCTGTTGTACCATTCTTCGTATATCACCATCTGTTATTATACCAATAATTGTGCCATTTTTCGAGGTTACTGCTGTTGCACCTAGTCTATTGCTCGAAATGGTAAGCAGGGCATCCATTATTTTATCGTCTTTTGATACTTGTGGTTGGGGGTTTTTGCTACTTATTTCACCCACTCTTAGGTATAATTGTTTGCCTAAGGCACCACCAGGGTGGTATTTTGCAAAGTCATTAGAGGTAAAGCCTTTTAGCTTTAACAGGCACACTGCAAGAGTGTCGCCCATTACCAATTGTGCAGTGGTGCTTGTGGTAGGAGCCAGATTGTTGGGGTCGGCTTCGGCGTCTACCGTGGTATTTAAAATTAGGTTTGCTTCTTTTGCTAAAAAAGAGTTAAGGTTCCCCGTTATGGCTATAAGCGTATTTCCAAAATTTTTAATGAGGGGCACCAAAGCTTTTATTTCGGGGCTTTCCCCGCTTTTTGATATCAGTATTACCACATCTTTATCGGTAATCATTCCCAGGTCTCCGTGTATGGCATCTGCTGCATGCATATATAGTGAAGGTGTGCCGGTAGAGTTTAGGGTGGCTACTATTTTTTGTGCTATAATGGCGCTTTTGCCTATACCGCTTACTATAACCCTACCAGTACATTGGTATAGTGCTTTTATCACGGCATAGTACTCGTTAGTGTCTAAGCAGGTTTTCATTTTTTGTAAAGCAGCAGCTTCTGCTTCAATTGTATTTGCTGCAAGTGCTAAAATCTCTGCAGAGGATATGGGTAATTGTGTGTCCATTGATAGTGATGACGTGTTTTTGTAGCGAATAAGGGGGTATTTTCTAAATGCAAAAAAGCCTAATTATGTTGTTAAACTGCAAAACTTTCTCCACAGGCACATGTCCTGCTTGCATTAGGATTATTAAAATGAAAACCCTTGCCGTTTAAGCCTTCTGTAAAATCAAGTTCGGTTTCGTAGAGGTATAGCATGCTTTTCATATCGGTAACGAGTTTTATGCCTTTGTCTTCAAACACTTGGTCTTTGGGCTGTAGTTCATTATCAAAATCTAGTTTGTAAGAAAGTCCAGAGCAGCCGCCGCCTACCACACTTATTCTCACAAAGCTATCTTCACTCAATTTTTCGTTAGCAAGTATTTCTAATACTCTAGCTTTTGCTTTATCTGAAATGTATATCATAGATTAGAATTTGGGTAAAAGTTCATTTATATGTTTGGATAATATTTCTATTGTTTGATGTATTTCGCTTTCGGTAGTATACCTTCCTAGGCTTATTCGTATGGCGCCATTTATACGCTCTTCTTGTGTATACATGGCTTGCAATACATGGCTGGGTCCCTGCTGGGCAGCAGCGCAAGCCGAGCCTAAGGAGAAACAAAGTTCATGGTTTACTTTACTCAATAGTTTTTCGGCTTTGATGCCGCAAATAGCTATATTACTCACATGTGGCAGCCTCGAATGCAAGGCGCCATTCACCCTAAAATTGGGGTGTAGTGATAGTATACGTGCCTCTAGGTGATCTCTAAGTTGTTGAACATTAGTAAGCCATTCGTCTTGTTTTGCTAAGTCAAAAGCTTTTGCCATGCCCACTATTCCAGGTACATTGAGTGTACCACTTCTTTTGCCTTTTTCTTGTCCTCCGCCATAAAGCATTGGGCTAACTAGCACTCTTGGTTTTTTTCTTCGTAAGAACAGTCCGCCAATACCTTTGGGTCCATACATTTTATGCGCACTAAAAGCGACAGCATCTACTGGCAATGTAGCTAAGGAAATAGATGTTTTGCCTATTGCTTGTGTGGCATCGCAGAAGAAAATGACTTGGTGTTTTCGTGCGATTGTGCCAATGGCTTCTATATTATGCACGGTGCCCGTCTCGTTATTTGCTAGCATGATACTGATAAGTATCGTGTGTGCTGTTATTTGACGCTCTAATTCTTCGATATCTATGTGGCCATTTTCATCTACTGGCAATATTTTTACGATAGCTCCCTTGCTTTCTAAAAAATGATAGGTATCTAATACCGCTTTATGCTCGGTTGCGCAGGTAATAATTTCTTTACCTTTTACTTGATAGGCATCAAATATACCTTGAATAGCTAGGTTGCACGATTCTGTAGCACCGCTGGTAAAGTATATTTCTTCGGCTTCACATTGCAAGAAAGAGGCTATTTGTTGTCTTGCGTTTTTTACAGCCTCTTGCGCTATCCAGCCCATCGAGTGGGTTACAGAACCTGCATTGCCAAATTTGCTCCCAAAATAGGGGAGCATGGCGTCCAAAACTTCTGGTGCGCAAGGGGTAGTAGCATTGTAATCTAAATATATCAAAACTAAATATCTTAGTGCAAAATTAAGTTTATTGTTTTACTTTGTGTATCGATTTTACTAATATCCAACAATTAAATGCCAATAATGTATGTTTACTAGAATAGAGCATATTGGAATAGCTGTCAAAGATTTAGATAAAGCTATTGCCTTATACGAGAATTTATTGGGTGTGCCCTGCTACAAGGTAGAAGCAGTGGAGTCTGAAGGCGTAATGACAGCATTTTTTTTGAAAGATGGCTCAAAAGTGGAATTAGTAGCCTCCCAGCGTCCAGATAGTGCTATTGCTAAATTTATAGAGAAGAAAGGAGAGGGCATGCACCACATAGCATATGATGTTGTAGACATTAAGGCTGAAATGGAACGACTAGTAGCATTGGGTTTTACCTTAATCAACGAACAACCCAAGAGAGGGGCTGATAATAAATGGGTGTGTTTTCTTCATCCAAAAACTACAGATGGTGTATTGGTTGAATTGTGCCAAGACGCCACTGGCGAATAAGATAACATTGCCTGCCCACATAGCTTGTTGCTAAGCAGCCACATGATAATAGCATTTTTTTTACTTACAGAAGCGGTTATTTAATGTCTTCAAGGAGCGAAGTGTCGGCAAAGACTTCTACTTGTGGACGGTTTTTTTCGATATGGCCTGGCCTTATTGATGTATAGGGTACTTGGTTTTTTACAATTGAGTCTGCTATGGCTGCAGCCTCTTGCATCAGTAGCGAATCCAATACCTTGACTTCTTCTTTGGCAAAGGAGTCTATTTTGAATTTTACGGCCGAGTCGAGTTGTGATTTTGTCCATGTGCCCGTATTGGGCGAGCTACAACTAGTACCTGCTGCTATAGCTGTGAATAAAATGCTGATAAAAAATACCCATTTCATGTGTCAAATGTACACCGAAAAAATAGTTTTTTTGGTTGCTTTGGGTAAAACAACATTTGCTTGAGGTACTTAAAAATGTTGTGATGTTTTTTTAGAATAGTTCATTAGGGTGCAAAGGCTATGGGTATACCTGCATTGGGACTTGTGGTGGTGAGGATCTATTAGTTTAATTTAGTTTTTCTTAAAAAAAAGAACGGTTTGGGCAACGTTTACCCAACTTACAATCGATTAGCATTATGGAGTATATAGGTACCGAACTTAGGTTTCCCGACGTTTCGCAGGCCAGTGAAGAAGGTATTGTGGCCATAGGTATCCGCATAGATGCAACTATTTTGAAACTTGCGTATTCTAAGGGTATTTTTCCATGGTACAATGCCGATGAGCCAGTACTTTGGTGGTGTCCGCCCGAAAGAATGGTAGTGGCGCTGCCGGGTTTTAAATTCTCTAAAAAACTATTGAAATTTTATGAAAAACAAAATTGGACTTATACGGTAAATGCTGCATTTGGAGTGGTGCTGCAGCAATGTAGGCAAGTAGTAAGAAAAGGGCAAGAGGGTACTTGGATTTCGGAAGAAATTGTTGATGCTTATACAAAATTGCATGAAGAAGGCTTGGCTTGGTCTGTAGAAGTGTGGGAAGAGGGGCAGCTTATAGGCGGACTGTATGGTGTAGATATGGGTAATGGTGTATTTACAGGCGAAAGTATGTTTAGTTTAGTAAGCGGGGCTAGTAAATGTGCATTTATTTTTTTGGTACAACATCTGCAAGAGGGCAATTATAGGCTGTTGGACTGCCAGGTTTATAATACTTATTTGGACTTGCTGGGTGCGTCTTTGATGGATAGAGACAGCTTTTTATCTTATCTCCATTAAGCTATGTGTGTGCGGTATTACCCCAGATTACGAAGAAATGTATCATAATGTTTTGTATCTACTTAATTGACGCCCAATACCCTTAATGGTGATGCTTTTTATTTTTTAGGTAGGATAGTTTGGGAGGCGCTTAGTTGATAAATTACCGTTATTGAGCTTGCTAAATGTTCTTTAATAAAATATTTATTGTATTTTTTAATTTTTTTAATAAAAAACGAGGTAATTATGGGTAAAAACTTTACTACAACTAAATCTAGCGTACATTGGATTCTAATTATTAGAATTTTAGTTGGCGTGTTATTTATTTTCTCGGGCCTAATCAAGGCTAACGACCCCGACGGACTTACTTATAAGATGCAAGAGTTTTTTGAATTGTGGAGTATTCATGGTTTGAATGATTATGCCAAAACGTTTGCAATTGCCATTATCACTTTTGAGATACTAGCCGGGGTGTGCATTCTCATTGGGTTTGCATACAATACCATGGCGTTTCTTATTTTGATACTGATGTTGTTTTTCACCTTTCTAACGGGTTATGCAGTGTGGTATGAAAGTAGCACGGGCAATAAATTGGCATGTGGTTGTTTTGGAGACTGTATACCACTAACTGCAACGCAGAGCTTCTGGAAAGACATTATCTTGCTTGTGTTAGTCAGCTTGTTGTTGTTGTATAGAAAGCAGATAAAACCCTTGTTTGCCAAATTTAGGTCCTTGATCATCCTATCGGTACTTACTTTAGTGACTTTATTTGTGCAGTGGTATGCTATTACGTATTTGCCGTTTATAGATTGCTTGCCTTATAAAGTAGGTGCAGATATTGTTAAAGATTCTAAGCCGCCTGTAGATGGCGTTCCCGATGAATACGAGACGACACATATTTATAAGAATTTAAAAACAAATGAGAAGGTTAAGTTTCCTGAAGCAGCGTTTTTGGAGCAGCGTATTTGGGAAGATACGCTTACCTGGGAGTACGATACCACCTATGCTATTTTATTGAAGGAAGGCAACATGACACCTAAAATATTGGGTTTTAATCTTGTCTATTTTGATGGCGAAGAAACTACAGATTTTATATTAAGTCAAGATAAGCCCGTGTTTTTGTGGTTCGTTAGGGATGTGCATACAGCATCTCTAGAAAATATAGACCATATAAAACAATTGGTAAAACTGTGTGATGCCCATGAAATGTATTTTTATATGGTCACATCCAATAACCAGGCAGAAACCGATGCGTTTTTACTGCAACACCAATTAGAGGTATATACCGTAACGTTAGACCCTACTACTAGTAAGACTGCCGTAAGAACCAATCCGGGTTTAATGCTTCTAGAAAAAGGCGTTATAAAGGGCAAATGGAGCTACAAGAACTATCCTAAAGGATTTAGTTTTTCGGGAGATGCTTTGAATTTGCAATTTTAATTCGTTACGTGTGGCGAGTATACCCATATATTTGTTGCATGTGATGTATAGTGGTAAAAAGTAGTTGCGATTGCGAAGGCTGCCCATGTTTATATTGTATTAAAAAAATGCTGTGGGTCTATGTATATTTCCGAGCCGAGCGTGATACCTAATATGAGGATTGTGCCATCAATTTATTTACACAATAAGTGTCAATAGTAATAACACAACCGCAACAAGCTTTGTAAAGAAGTATCAAAAATAAAATGGAAAAGCGCCAGCAATAATAACTTTATGCTGGCGCTTTTTATATCTATTAAGATGTTTTGAGTTTAGTTTTTGTGTGTTTTTATAAGCTGTATAAAATCATCAAATAAGTATCTGGAGTCAAATGGCCCTGGAGTGCTTTCTGGGTGGTATTGCACAGAAAATGCGGGTTTGTTTTTGAGTTGGATACCTTCAATAGATTGATCGTTAAGATTGATGTGTGTGATTGTTATTTCGGGGTGCGCCTTCGTGACTTCTGGATCAATACCAAAACCGTGATTTTGGGTAGTTATTTCGGAGCGACCAGTTAGTAGGTTTTTTACTGGGTGATTAAGCCCTCTGTGTCCATGGTGCATTTTGAAGGTAGGAATATCCATTGCAGAAGCCAGCAATTGATGTCCTAGACAGATGCCAAACAAAGGTTTGTTGGTAGCCAAAATTTCTTTTACGGTTGCAATAGCATATGCCATAGACGCTGGGTCTCCTGGTCCGTTAGAGATAAAGACGCCATCTGGCTGGAAAGCTAGCAATTCGTTAGCTGGCGTTTTGGCAGGAAATACTTTTAGGTAGGCGCCTCTATCGGCCATACACTGCAAAATGTTTCTTTTTACACCCAAGTCGAGTACGGCTATTTTCAAAGGAGCATTTTCGTCGCCAAAGAAGTAAGGTGTTTTAGTAGAAATTTCCGATGAAAGTTCAAGGCCTTCCATAGGTGGAACTTTTTCTAAAGCAGATTTTAGTTCTTCGAGGTCTGTAATTTCAGAAGAAATTATGCAGTTCATCGCGCCTTTTTTACGAATGTGCTGTACTAGAGCTCTGGTATCAATTTCTTGGATGGCTACTATGTTATTATCGATTAAATAATCTTCTAGTGAGCCTGTAGCGAGCATTCTAGAGTATCTTTTTGTGATATTTTTACATATCAAGCCTCTGATTTTCACGCTATCGGACTCTATGTCCACTTCATTTGTGCCATAGTTACCTACATAACAAGTATTCATTACAAGCATTTGCCCGGTGTAGCTGGGGTCGGTAAAGACCTCTTGATAGCCTGTCATACCTGTGTTAAAACAAATTTCACCTGCGGTTGTACCTATTTTACCGTAAGATTTACCTTTAAACAAGGTGCCGTCTGCTAGTAGCAGGTAAGCAATTTTGGAAGTAGATTGGTCTTGAAGCATTGTGGAAGAGATAAAGTAGATTATTTTTTATAAATTAGGCAAAGTTACTAAAAAGCTGCTTTTTAAAATAAGTAGCACACTACTTTTTTTTATTAAAGTATTACTATTCTAAGGCGTAATCGCTTAAGTAGGAGTAGCGCGGTGTTAATTGCCCTTTGGTGCAGAGGGTTGCTCTTTCTAGCATAGGGCTTTGGGGTTTTAGCAACTCAGGGATGATGTATTTTATCATATGGTCTCCAAAATGTTCGGAGGCATCTCTAGGCAATTCGTTAGGTAGGTTATCTACGGCCATTACATCAATTGTACTATTGGCGTTTATATAGGCTTGTGTTTTTTCTAGTGTATTTCTATCAATTCCGTATACGGGGTCGGTGATAGTGCTTGTGCCTATATTGATGGGTATCGAGCCAAAGGGGTCGCAAGTGATGTCTGCTATGACGCTGATTTTAAAATCTTTGTTTTTAATGTCTTCTTTAGAAAACATGATGGGTATATTTTTATTCCAAAAAATCCCATGCATTAAGATGTCTGCTTGATGCGTATAAGGCTGGAATAGGCAATTGTATGTTTCTGGGTGTTGATGAAAATCGGCTCTATGGTAGCTACCGTTTTCTTTTTTTGCGTATAAATCTTGACCTTTTAAATGGGTATATACGGGGTAATCGTATTGGTGTATTAGGAAGTCTTGCGGCTCAATGCTTACTACATCCCATGATTGTAACACATCGAGTATACCATTAGCTACTTTACCACTGCCTGTGACTACAATTTTTATTGGAGGTAATTTTACCTCTGTGGCTTGATGGATAAGTTCTTTTTTGTCTTTACAAAGGTGGGCTGGCTTAAGGTCGTAAGTGTTTGTTTTTTTACCATATGCAAGTAGTCCGTTATGGGCGCCTACCACACCTGCATAGAATCCAAAACCTATGAGCCTCGAACCATCATCGTAGGTGAGTGTTTCGTAGTCTATCATTGTTATTTTTTTGGATATCAGCGCCTTCATTAAAGGCTGATTGTAGGGCTGTTTTTTGATAGTGTGGCTGAAGAAAAAGTAAGTTTTATTTTCGATTAATAAGTCGATAGGAACTTCTTTGATGCCTAAAAGTACATCACAGTCTGTTACTGCATCTACTACTTTTATGCCTTTATCGATATACTCTTGGTCTGTAAAGCAACGATTAGGAGCACTTTGTACTACAATGGATATGTCTTTAAAGGTATTCAGTATATATTTACATTGTTCTGGTGTAAGCGCGACTCTGTTGTCTGGTGTTTTTTTCCCTTCTCTGATGAGGCCAATTTTAAGCATGTTGGTATTTGGTGAATAAAGTGAATGGAATGGATAGCGCAAAATTGCTTAAAATAGATTAGAGCACCAAATAGAAAAAAATACTGGAATATGTAGTTCATAACCATGTGGTTGCATAGTAAATGGACTATCCAAATTTGGTATTTTTCGTCAAATTCCACCCGATGCAAAAAAATGAATCATTTTGCTTGAATGAAAAGGGCGTATGTTTTAAGGTGTTTTAGTAATAAAGTATATTTTTTTAGTAATGATAGCGTGCTTTGGATAGACTTAAATAGTTAAATCTTGATTATTTTCTTAGAAATGTAATGTTTGTTATCAAACACAAGTGTTAGATGATATAATCCAGAAGATTGGGAGTGATCGAGTGTAATATTTATACTATTTAATCCGCTGTTATACAATTCGTTCGGGCTGTCTTTAATAATCTGGCCAGCACTATTACTAATGAAGTAGCCAACTTTAACGGAATGTTTTGTGTTGAAAGTTACTGAAAATTCCTTATCAAAAGGATTAGGTAATATGCTTACTTCATAGGGGGGTTGTCCATCAATTTTATATTCATTTGTTGTAGTAGGTGTTGTTTTTGTGAGCCAAACCTCATAGATAGTATTATCTGCATTTGTGTTATTTGTTTGGTTATTTGAAAATGGGTTTAATGAAGGGCTGTTGATACCGCCATAAATATGTCCAGCTAAAACTTTTGTTGGCGTAATTTGATTTGCTTTAAATACTTTGTTTGCGTAGTGGGGTAAATCCAAATTAGGGATGAACTCTGCACTAGCACCTTTAAGGCTTGGCATTTCGATGGGTAGTTGATATTCTGTTAAATTACCAAATGCGTCTCTAGTTAATCTGCTTATTGTTTTCACAAAAGGCACTAAGTCATCTTGGATCAAATTGCCATTTTGGTAATAATATTGGCTCATTCCGCCAAAGAAAATAGAGTGCATGTTGTTATTTGCACTGTCATACATTCACAATACTGGGCTGTGGTAGTTGCTCAAATATTGGTTGAAAGATGTAATGGGCGTGTGGCCACTGCTAGTAATGTCTACAGGGTAAAGAAAAGGTAAGTCTGCATTTATTTGAAAAACTCCTGAAGATATGGTCAGGCCCTCTTCTCCATTAGGGAAAATTTGGGGTATAAGATTATAATCTCGTCTTCTTAGATGCACGGCATCGGTAATAGCCGAGTAGTTGTTGTAACTAAGTTGTGTGCCTGAATAATCAATCGAAAACATCCTGATTTGATTCGTATAGGTTTGTGTAAAAGTGGGGTTTCCCATAGGGTTATATCTACCGTCAAATCTATGCCCACCTACCAAATAAAATTTCCCATTGAACTTTTTAAGATGTCCGCCGGTTACTGCGAAAATATCGTCATTAATTTGTTTGAAGTACGGCGTAATTGTTTGACTATTTTCTATTGCATTTATAAGGCCACTTACATTAACTGCAGTAAGATTAGGGTAAGTAATATGATTGTTATTGCTAGCTGAGAACCCGTAGCCTTCAATAATATATAATGAATCGCCATCTTGATAAAAATTCATGTTGGTAGATTTTAATTGTTCTTGAATGCCCGTAGGAAGACTATTTACAGAAGCACTCCACAGCTGGTTATTTTGTACATCTACAATATAGAAATCTGTGTTGTTTTGTGAAGCAGGAAACGCATTAAAGGGTTGTCTTGCGTGCAATCCATCTTTACGCCCACCAATTATTAGCCATTTCCCTTGGTGTTGTGCATGTGCATAAGAATGCAAGCCAGGAAGGTTGTCGACAGTAATAGGTTCCAATGAAATGGTATAATTGAAATTGCTTTGGCTTTGAGCATTGAAGCTAAAGGCTAATAATAAGAAGCTGGTGATTTTGAAAAGTTTGTTCATTTTATTGGTTTATTGCGTTTTTTCTAATAAGATGTGTTTTTTAATAGTTTCCTTATTTCTAAGGAATGTTATGCTTATGGTTTCATTATAGCTTAGTTGGCTTAAACACTCCATGTAATCATATACGTTGTTTACAGGACAGTTATTGATTTGAATGATTTTGTCGCCTTTTTGTAGGCCTAATTTTGAAGCCGTTTTGCCTGCAGTAACACCATCAATCATTAGTCCATTTCTCGGCGAAGCGTAATTAGGCAATATTCCTAAGGTAATTTTAAATTGCGATTTTTTTGTTATTGCACTTCCGCTACTTCTAAAAGGGATATTGTTTCGTTGGCTTAGGGCTATTACGATTTTGTCTATATACTGGATAATGCTATTCATTTCTTTAAAGTTTATGAATGCAATATCGTCGGAGGGTTGATGATAATCTTGGTGCGAACCGATAAAAAAAAAGCACAGGAATACTATCTAAATAAAAGGAGGTGTGATCGGATGGACCTATTCCACTACTGTCAATCTGTAGCTGGAAAGAGGTAGGTAGGTTTGGAATGATGTCACTGAAAACTGGCGATGTTCCAAAGCCTCCAATATATAAATTTTTTTGTGTGTCCATTCTTCCAATCATGTCCATGTTGATCATTACACTTGGTGAATATTGTTCCTTTAAATAGGGTACTGCAGCTTTAGATCCAATTAACCCCAACTCTTCGCCTGAAAAACAGATGAATAAAAAGTTGAATTTTTCTGTAATATTATTAGTAGCATAAATTCTAGCCAACTCTAAAACACCTGCAACGCCCGAAGCATTATCATCTGCTCCATTGTGTATTTTGCCACTTGAGTTGTTGTCTAAAGATTGGCTATATTCATTTTTGCCTATGTGATCATAATGGGCACCTATTACTATCGTTTTTGAGCTTTTATTGTCTAAAAATGCCGCTACATTTATTCCTTTACCTATGGTGGTGTCTGTTATTGTGCTATCGTTAAGGTGCTTGTGTGGATTGGTGTTAAAATTAAAGTATTGAAAATAACTATTTTTATAAGCGGGTTCTAAATGGTAATGTTCAAATATTTGGGAAATATATAACGTACTTTTTTCTTCGGAGGCTGTGCCTACTAGCCTTCCTCCCATACTGTCACTGCTAAGGACAGCAATGTTTTCATTAATAGTATATTTTTGAGCATAGATGTTTCCTTTAAAAATTAACATCAGCACAGAAAATACCATAATACCAATTCTCATATTTCAAAATTATTCACTCATGTCCAAATCGTGTGTAACATTTGTTACAATTAAAAAAAATATTTAAGTGTTTTCTTGATATATAAAGCTCAGGTGCTCATAGAAAACATTTTGGTTCGGCAGTTTGTTGCAATCAAAGGTTGCCCGTAGTAGTGAGGTAGATTAGTTGCGCAGTATAAGCTTCAACTCATAAGGCAAGGTGTTTTCATACAGAAAAGAGCCTTAGCAGTTAGTGATTGCTAAGGCTCTTAAGCTGTTTAATGAATGAGTATTAAGGTTGTTTCTTTTCTCTTCTTTCAAATATCATCAGGGTTTTTTCACCACTATTGATATATAATCTGTTGTCGATTAATTCGAAAGTTAGGTTTTCTGTATTAAACATTCTGGCGTAGTTGTTAGAAATATCGTTGACTACTTCGTCTATACATCCACGCATAGTGCTAATGATGTTGTTGAATTTTATGGTGTTTTTGATAATTTCTACATTTCCTCCAAAAGAATTACAGCCATCAAATCCATTTATTGTGTGTTCGGCTTTATTAAAGCTGATGAAAGAATTCAAAAATCTAATTGTCATAAGGGTAGTGTCGTACTTGTAAAGTTTCCAATCGTATTTTGCTAAATAGTCATATTCTTTATTTTCTAATTGTTTAGCAAAAGTCATTACATGTTTATTGTTTTTAAAAATCAATAAATATGCATCTGTAAGTTCGTAACGAAGGTGTTGGTTGGCAAATGCTGCAATATAGTTATTTTCGAGTTCCATTTTTTGGTCGCAGGCTTTACGAGTACCAGCTATCATTCCTATATTGAGTGTTCTGCTATTGATTGTGAACGCTCCAAAATAGTTGTTACAACCGCCGTCTAGGTATATTCGGTTGCGATCGGCATTTAGGGTCATGCTCATCGCTTGGTTGCTAATGTCCTGCTCGTTAAAATAGGTGAGGTGCCATTTGATGTTTTTTATTGCCTCAAACGATTCGTGCGGTGGCGATGCAACTATCTCTTTGCTAACCACGGATATTAATTTGTAGCTAAAGTCGTCAATATTGGTGGTGCCTTTCGGTTTGGTTCTATCAACTAGTAGCTCGTATCTATAGCCTTCCTCGTATTCGAAGCCCTCTATTGTTGCTGCTAGGGTAGACCAGTCTTTGTTGTTGTTGAATTTTACCCAATAGCAAGATGTTTCTTGCTTGTTGTAACAAGTTGTTTTTTCTTCTTTTACTATTATTTTGATAGTATCGGCAAGGCTGTTGAAGGAGCTAGCGAAAACTAAGTAGATGGAAGCGAACAATGCGATGATTTGTTTCATATAAGTTGAGCCAGTTTTAAAGTTGACTACAAAATATTAAATAAATATTAAAATACAAAGGAACGCTATTATTTCCTTGTCTTATCTAAACAAAGAAAGCTGACGATCTTTGAGGATGTCAGCTTTCGGGCAATGAGTGAATTGCAAAAAATTATTTAATAAGTTCGGCAAAGTATTTTACAGTGCGTACTAATTGTGAAACGTAAGACATTTCATTATCGTACCAAGAAACAACTTTAACCAATTGTGTATCACCAACGGTTACTACTTTAGTTTGCGTAGCATCAAATAATGAACCGTAAGAAATACCGATGATATCAGCAGATACTATTTCGTCTTCGTTGTAGCCAAAAGACTCGTTAGCGGCAGCTTTCATGGCAGCGTTGATTTCGTCTGCGGTAGTTTTTTTAGCTAAAATAGCTGTTAGCTCGGTTAATGAGCCAGTAACGGTAGGTACGCGTTGTGCGCCACCATCCAATTTTCCTTTCAATTCGGGCAATACTAAGCCTATGGCTTTAGCAGCTCCAGTTGAGTTAGGGATGATAGACTCTGCAGCTGCACGAGCACGACGTAAATCGCCTTTTGCGTGAGGCGCATCTAATGTATTTTGGTCGTTGGTATAAGCATGCACGGTAGTCATAGACCCTGCTTTTATTTCAAACTGATTGTGTAGTACTTGCGCCATTGGAGCCAAACAGTTGGTTGTACAAGAAGCACAAGAAATAACGGTTTCAGAGCCGTCTAATATTTCATGATTTACATTGAATACAACGGTTTTTAGGTCGCCGGTAGCTGGAGCAGAAATAACTACTTTTTTAGCACCTGCTTGAATGTGGGCTTGTGCTTTATCGGCATCTGTAAAGAAGCCTGTACATTCTAAAACTACATCTACATCGTGAGTACCCCAAGGAATATCTGCCGGATTTCTTTGAGCGTAAATTTTTATATCATGACCATTTACAGTAATAGTACTATCTGAATGAGATACTTCTTGTCCAAAACGGCCTTGAGCTGTATCATATTTCAATAAATGTGCTAAAACTTTTGGTTCAGTCAAGTCATTGATAGCTACTACTTCAATACCTTCCATATTGTATATTTGACGGAAAGCTAAACGACCAATTCTACCAAAGCCGTTGATGGCAACTTTTACTTTACTCATGATTGTGGAGCAATTTTTATATTAAGGTTATGTAATAAAATTTTGATGCTGCAAAGGTAGGCAATAAATATTAATTTATATAAATGCGCTAAAAATCAAATTCCTTATTTTGCCTTTAAGCTATTGTTCATAGGTTTGAAGCACAAGGAGTCCGTCTCTAGTTTTGGGTTCAAACCAAGTACTTTTAGGAGGCATAACGCTGCCTGCGTCGGCTACTTCTATCAGTTGTTGGATGCTCACGGGGTAGCATGCAAATGCCACAAGTGCTTCTCCGTTGTCTACCATTTCCTGTAGTGCCAAAATACCCCTTATACCGCCCACAAAGTCTATATTTGGATTAGTGCGGGGGTCGTCGATACCCAGTATGGGGCTTAAAATATTGTTTTGTAAGATGTTTACATCCAGGCTACCAAGCAGGGTGTCGGGGAATGTGCCCGATTTTGCTATGAGTTGGTACCAGTTTCCACCTATGTACATTTTGAAGTGGTGCGGCTGTTCGGGCTTAATGATGGGCCTATTGGCGATCTCTTCCACATCAAATTTTTCTTGCACTAGTTGCAAGAATTCTGTTACTGAGTGATTATTAAGGGTTTTTGCTACACGATTATAATCCATAATCATTAATTCAGATTCGGGAAAGAAGCTGGATAGGATATACTGAAATGGGTTATGGTCGCTGTCTTGGTGCTTTTGGTGTAGTTTGGATAATGCAGCCGATCTGTGGTGCCCGTCTGCAATATAGGAGTAGGGTACATTTGTATCAAATGTATTTTGCAAAAAAGCAATCGTAGCGCTATCTTTTATCTCCCATATTTTATGACGGATATTATCGTCCGAAACAAAATCATACATGGCATCATGCTTGGTTTTCCAATCGTGTAATGCTTGGGTAACGGTGGCTACATCTTTGTATACGAGGAAAATAATTCCTGTTTGGGCTTTTGTGGTATTTATATGGTTAATTCGGTCGTTTTCTTTTTGTGGTCGGGTATTCTCGTGTTTTTTTATGAGTCCTTTATTGTAGTCTTCTATGGCCGTGCCACATACAAGGCCGGTTTGCACTCTACCATTCATGGTGAGTTCGTATATAAACATGGCATCTTCCGTATCTTGAAGCAATATGCCATCTGTTATCATTTTTTGCAAATTGGCGGCAGCCTTTTTATATACCACATCGCTGTGCACGTCTGTATGTTCAGGTAGGTCTATCTCCGATCTGGTAACGTGGTAAAAATGGTAGGGATTGTCTTTTTGGAGCGCGGCTTCTTTAGTATTTACCACATCATAGGGTAATGTCGCTACTATTTTAGCGTAGTCTTTGGTAGGACGAAGTCCTTTAAAAGGAAAAATTTTTGCCATGCTTATACTTTAGAAAAAATAAAGAATGGCAAAAATAGGAAAATTTTAAACTTATTGCAGCTCAAATAATATTTCGGTAATTAAATATTTTTGGTTCTCTTTCTTTAAACTCATATAAATGAGGTAATCCTTGGTTTGAGTTTTGTATTCTGCTATAAAAAATATTTTAGTATTTGATTTTATCTCACTCGACTTTACTAGCTTGTAGTAAGAGGCCGGTTCTCGTTCTATAAATTGCTTTAATAAAACAATTGTTTGAGATTTACTATATACTGATTTTTGCTGGTCGAATCCTAGGTCTATGTTACTGCTTAAATGTGGACTGATTTCCTCCACTTTCCCATTTTGAAAGCAACTATTTAAATCTATTATCAAATCTTGACCATTAGCACTTAAAGCAATTATAGTAAATAAAATCGTTTTTAAAACAGTTATTAGCAATAACTTGATTTTATTCATTTAATTATATTTTGTACCGACAACGGTTTTTTACACTTTATATAATGTACATCAAAGTTTATGCCAAATAGAGTTTAAGTAGTTATTTATTTTTCATGGTGTTATTTTAAGCCTTTTTCTTTCATGATAGCATTCATCCACTTCAAAAGTAAGAAACCTATGGTAGCAGCAATGCCTAGTAACACAAAATTAACAAGGAAAAAGTGTTGCTTGTTTTCATAATTGTACCAAGTATTTGCCAAAATGCCCGATAATTTGTTGCCAATTGATGTAGATAAGAAAAAGCCTCCCATCATCAATGCGGTTATTCTTGGTGGGCTTAATTTGGAAACCAAACTAAGTCCCATAGGGCTCAAAAACAATTCGCCCACTGTTATTACACCATAGCAGGCTATGAGCCATAATGACGACGCCTTGATTGTGCCATTATCACTGTAATACACAGCGCCTACCATTATCAAGCATGATAATGCCGATATGAGCATGCCCCATGCTATCTTAGCAGGTGTGGAAGGCTCTTTGCCTCTTCTTCTTAAGAAGCCAAAGAAGCCTACTACTACCGGTGTGAGCGCTACTACCCAAAATGGATTGATAGACTGGAATAACTCGGTATTGGCAGTGGCAATTGTAGTGCCTTCAGCAGGTAATTTTTGAGGGTCGTAATTGGCAAAATACATGGGGTAATCTACCGTTTTTACCTCAGCCCCATTTTCTTTTATAAGTACAAATTGATTGTCGTATGCAGGTATTTCGGTTTTGGTATAGGTAATATTTTTTGCCAAATAAAGACTACTCGCTACCTGCTCTGTAGTACCCGATACTTGTCGGTTGGTGTAATTTTCGGCCCAGTCGGTCAGTACGGTGCCATTTTGTTTAAATACGGCCCAAAACATGATACTCACGGCAAATATTGAAAGTAATGCTGCTATTGGGCGTTTGTCGTCGCTGCTAGCTTTTACTAATAAGGATACAAAGTAGAATATGACAGGTATACAAGCAAAAATGAAGGCGTCGTTAGAGTCGCTACCAAAAATATTGCCAGGTAGTATCCAGCCCAAGTATCCTGCTATGATAGCGGGTACGAATACGATACCAAACAGTCGTCCTATCGATATGTCGTCTTTTGTAGCAGGCTTCAACACATTGGCAGCCTTGTAGTGCTTTAAGCCCAAACTAAAAATAATTAACCCTAAGAACATGCCTGCACCGGCTGTGATAAAGGCGGCATCCCAGCTGTATTTGTTGCGCATAAAGGCGGCTATAATATTGCATACAAATGCACCAATATTGATACCCATATAGAATATATTGAAACCCGAATCTTTAGCGCTTTTATAGGCATCCTCTGAGTATAAGTTACCTAAAAGGGTAGAAATACTGGGTTTGAAGAATCCATTTCCTATAATAACCAATGCCATAGATAGATAGAAGGATAATTCGCCATTGATAGCAAAACCCAAATACCCTAGTCCCATTAAGGTGCCACCTATATACACCGCATTGATGTAACCAAGTTTTCTATCGGCCAAAAAACCTCCAATAAAGGGTGTTAGGTAAGTAAGTGCTATATAGGTTCCGAAAATATCATAGGCTACTTTGCCGTCAAATCCCATACCGCCAGTAGACATACTGTCTTTCATATACAGTACAAAAATGCCCAGCATTAAGTAGTAGCCAAATCTTTCCCACATTTCGGTAAGAAACAAATAGGGTAGGCCTTTTGGATGTTTGGTTGTAGAAGTTGAATCCATACTTTAGTATGCTTTAATTTTTAAAAACATTGCAAAATAGTGTATTTAAATCATTTTTGCACCATGCGGTATTTATATTTGATAAATATTGTCAAAATTTATCCAGTGGTGTTATGCCAATTGCTTTTATCTCTTTTTATTAGAATGAGTATCCTCTCAAAAAGTCTGTTATGGGCATGCGTTTTTTGCCTTCAAGCTGCACTTCTAAAGCGTATATCCAGCCTTTTCCAGTTGCAAACCTCAAATAGGTTTTTTGATCGGTATCGAGGGTGCCGGGAGGTGTTTCTAGTGTTTCTTCTGTGTATTTCGAACTAAATATCTTGAACATCTTGCCCTGCAATTTGGTATAGGCGGTGGGTATGGGGCTGAGCCCTCTGATGAGATTGTGTATTTGATAGGCAGTTTTTGTAAAATCTATGAGTCCTGTTTCTTTATGCAGTTTAGGAGCGTGGTGTAGTACCCCCGATTCGTCTTGTGCCTGTTCGGTAATGGTATTATCAATTAGTCGGCTTATCGTCTCGACCAGCAATTCGGCTCCTCTATGCATTAGTTTTTGGTACATTGTACCCATATTGTCATCATCTTGTATGGGTACAATGGCTCTCATGAGTATGTTTCCGGTATCTATTTCGTGTTGGAGTTTGAAGGTGGTTACCCCCGTTTCTTTTTCACCGTTTATGATAGCCCAGTTTATGGGTGCTGCCCCTCTATAATTGGGTAGTAAAGAGCCGTGGAGGTTGATGGTACCCATTTTGGGCATATTCCATACTACTTCGGGTAGCATCCTAAAGGCTACTATTATTTGCATATCTGCTTTGTAGCTAGCCAACTCTTCCAGGAATGCCGCATTTTTAAGTTTTTCTGGTTGCAAAATAGGTAGGCCATGCCTAAGTGCGCATTCCTTTACGGCGGTGAGCCTTACTTGCATGCCTCTCCCTGCTGGTTTGTCTGGAGCGGTTACTACGGCTACTACATTGAATTTGTGTGCAATGATAGCTTCTAGGGAAGCTACCGCAAAATCTGGTGTGCCAAAAAATACGATGCGTGGTTGAGCTTTAAGAGTAGTCGTCATGCTGCAAAAATAAGGCAATTTATTACAGATAGTTTATAGCATTATAGCAAAACGGCGTATGTGTAATTTGAAAAAAAAATAAATAGCGATTGGTAATTATAAATTTTAGGTATCCCTTATATAAGAGATTGGTTTTTATAATACCGAAGGCTATATCGTGTTACTTATTGCCATTTTACCAATACCTTATATTTATTTTTAAGAATATTTTAAAAAAAATTAATCATTTGTTATGGTTTTATAAAAAATTTTTTTATATTTAGTCAACTAAAAAATTATTTTATGATAAGACTCTTTATGACAATGACCCTTTTGGGAGGTGTTTCTGA
>CAYSCJ010000014.1:0-54861 GCA_964429515.1 uncultured Taibaiella sp. | reverse complement strand
ATTGTGTTTACTAGCTCTATTTGCGTGTCAATACTTTTACCGGACAACAATAAAAATTAATATTTAATCAATTAATGTTTTTTACATAGATAAATTACTTCATCTCTACTGATTCTATACCTATCAGCTTCCTCCACAGATAGCGTTTTAGCATAATCATCTTCAACAACATCAAAGCCCGCTGCACGGAGTTTGGCACCGTAGTCTAGACCAAACAAACGCAAATGATCTTTTTGCCAATAATGCAATTCTCTATCCTCTGGTGTCACAATACTTTTATCTTCGTAGGTGACTTGTCGGTTGATATCTATCGGAACCTGAAAAATCCCCCAGCCGCCCGGGCGCATAATCCTATAAAGCTCTGTCATGCATTGATGAGCGTCTTCTACGTGCTCCAAAACATGGTTGCAAAAAACCACATCAAAGCTATTATCTTCAAAGGGAGCATTGTGCAAATCGAAATGGATATCTGCTATTGGCGAATTGTAATCACCTGTAGTATAGTCCAAATTCTTCATAGCTTTAAACAGTTTATAAAAACATTGTTCGGGTGCTATGTGTAATACTTTGAGGTTTTGGGTAAAAAAATTAGTTTTATTTTTCAAATAAAGCCACATCAACCTGTGTCTTTCTAATGACATAGTGCCTGGGCTCAAAACATTTTTTCTATTGGCTACTGCAGAATAGCCATAAGGTAAAAATTTCCTGTAGGTTTTGCCGTTTATAGGGTCTTCATACTTATTGCCGGCATATAATATGGGAGATAGTTTTTGAAAAACTAAACTAAGAGAAATCAATATAGGCCTTGGTATTGTTCGTAGTAAAAAATGGAACATATAAATGATGTTATAGAATTAGTAGTTGCAAATATAATTAATCGGAGGCATACTACCCTTTCCAATTGAGCTATATACTTATTAGAATAGAAAATAAAGTTATGGTTCTTGAAAAGATTAAAATTATGCGCTAATTTCACCCCATAAAAACTACACTATATCCGTGTCTAATCCACAATTATACAACAGAACTACACAAACCGTAGTTTCAGAAAATGCATATAAGTCAAATGGCCTTAAATTTCTGTACAGAACACCCCTAGGCAAGGCGCTCACCCACTCTATTTTGGTCAGAAGAAGCATTTCGCAGCTGTATGGAAGCTATATGAAAAGTAGCCGCAGCATCAAGAAAATAAAAGAATTTATAGAACACTACCAGATAGATGTTCGCGAAATAAAGCGTCCACTTGATAGCTTTACTAGTTTTAATGACTTTTTTATAAGGGAATTAAAAGACGGTGCACGTCCTATCGACCAGCAAGCGCATCATCTTATATCTCCTGCCGATTCGAGGCTTTTTGTATTTGACTTAGCAGGCGAGCCTAAGCTACCTGTAAAGGGTTATTGGTATGTTATCGAGGACTTGGTGAAAGATGCTGCAATAGCAGAAATGTTTAAAGATGGATGGTGCTACATATATAGGTTGGCCCCCAACGACTACCATAGATACGCATATATAGACGATGGGCATCAAGATTCGGTGGTTAAATTAGATGGTGTGTTGCACAGTGTCAATCCAATAGCTTTAAGGGAGACTGAAAGTGTGATGGCAAAAAACTATAGAGAATTGACCTTGCTACATACGAAGCATTTTGGCAAAGTAGCGCATATAGAGGTAGGTGCTTTATTTGTGGGCAAAATTATCAATCATGAATATGGTGCTGCGCAATTTAAGCGCGGACAAGAAAAGGGTTTATTTGAATTTGGAGGCTCTACGGTGATACAATTATTTCAAAAAGACGCGATCATTCCAGATAGTGATTTGCTGGCGCAAACGCAACAAGGCATTGAGTGTATCGTAAAGCTCGGCGAGAAAACAGGTATTGCAAAAGTGTAAGGATTTTATTCGCCTCTGTTGAACATAAAAAAACGACTTTGTATCATTCACAAAGTCGTTTTTTTTTATTTAAAAAACAGGTTGGAGCTAGTATTTTATATTTCAAAAGCTTTTTCCACCAATATTTTTTGTTCACTAGCGTGTTTTTTAGCAAACCCTGTAGCGGTAGCAGCACTAGCTTGTCTGGTTAGGAAGCCTAGGCTAATACCCTCTAGGTTCATTTTCAAGAAGCTTGCTGCGCCCATATTTCGGGGTTCTTCTTGCACCCAAAGCCATTGTGCTTGCTTGTATTTATAGTAGAGTTCTTGCAATTGCGCTTGAGGCAATGGGTATACTTGCTCTAAACGAATGATGGCAATATCCTGTCTATTTTCGGCCAATTGTTTGTCACTTAAATCGAAGTAAATTTTACCGGTACAAAGCAACACCCGTTTTACGGTACTTGGGTCTTGTATGGAAGCATCATCTATTACTTCTTTAAAGCCACCATTTGTAAATTCTTCAATTGGCGAATACGAGCGCAGGTGACGCAAATTTGCTTTTGGTGAGAAGTTCACCATTGGTTTTCTGAATGGCAAGTTTAATTGTCTGCGTAAAGCGTGGAAGAAATTGGCAGAAGTAGTGATATTGGTAACGAAAATATTATTTTCTGCACTCATTTGTAAGAAGCGTTCCATTCTGGCACTAGAGTGCTCTGGGCCACCGCCTTCATATCCATGAGGGAGCAACAACACCAAACCGTTTTGTGTAGTCCATTTCTCTTCGGCACTAGTCAGATATTGGTCAATAATAATTTGAGCACCATTAGCAAAGTCGCCATATTGTGCTTCCCACACTACCAAATTAGTGGGGTCGGCCATAGCATATCCATAATCAAATCCAAGAACGGCGTATTCGCTGAGCAGGGAGTTGAAAACACTGAATTTCACTTGTTCGGACGAGAGGGGTGATAATCTGTTGTAGTCTGCACCTGTATTAGCGTCTTTTATGATAGCATGACGGTGAGAGAAGGTACCTCTTTCTACGTCTTCGCCGCTTAGTCTAACGTTGTGTCCGTCGGCCACGAGGCTAGCATAAGCCAACAATTCACCGGTAGCCCAGTCTAATTTCCCTTCACTTTCGAAAACAGCAATTTTATCTTTTAATAATTTTTCTATTTTTCGGTTGGGGATAAAGTTTTCGGGCCAAGCCATTATAGTTTGAAACAAATTTTTGACTTGCTCTGCGCTAATGGCAGTAACTGGTGAGTGACCGAAGTCGTCTGTTTTGGCTTTTCTCAACGCTCTCCAAGCCAATTCAGGCTCTTGATAGGTGTATGGGAAAGGACTTTGTTTTTGTTCATCTAAACGCGCTTGTAGTTCGTCCCAGAATAGGCGTTCCATTTCCTTTGCCATATTTTGGGCTTCAGGTTCGCCGTTTCTTAAGAGATATTGGGTATACAATTCTCTTGGATTGGGGTGTTTATCTATCAAGGCGTACATTTGTGGCTGCGTAAACTTAGGTTCGTCACCTTCGTTATGTCCGTTTTTACGGTAGCACACCATGTCGATAAATACGTCTTGTCCAAACTGTTGACGGTATTCGATAGCAAACATTGCAGCGCGCACGACAGCCTCGGCGTCATCACCATTTACATGCAATACTGGCGCTTGCACCAATGCTGCAATAGAGGTACAATAGTCGGACGAGCGTGCATCTTCAAAATCGGTAGTGAAACCTATCTGGTTGTTGATAACATAGTGAATGGTACCACCGTTTTTATAGCCTTCGAGTTTGCTCATTTGTAGCAATTCGTAAATGATACCTTGTCCGGCTAGTGCAGCATCACCGTGTATAAGTATGGGTAATACTTTGCTATTATCGTAGCCATATACCTTATCTGCTTTAGCTCTGGAGAAGCCTGCAACTACAGGATTCACCGCTTCGAGATGAGATGGGTTAGGCAACAATTGTATATTAATGTCTTTTTCGTTGGCGGTCTTTACTTGCGACCTAAAGCCTAAGTGATACTTTACGTCTCCGCTTCCCATTGTGAAGTCTTGAGGGAGTGTGCCTTCAAACTCTGTAAATATTTGGTCGTAAGTTTTACGTAGGATATTAGCAAGTACATTAAGTCTTCCTCTGTGCGCCATGCCTATTACTACTTCTTGTACGCCATGGTCTGCAGCATTTGTGATGATTCTATCAAGTGCCGGAATCATATTTTCGCCGCCTTCCAAACCAAATCTTTTTTGGCCAATAAATTTGGTACTAAGAAATTTTTCAAAAATGACGCCAAAATTCAATTTATGCAAAATACGTTTGCGCTCTTCGGTACTGAATTGACGATTCATCAATTCTTCATACTTTTCTTTGCTCCATTCAAACTGCTCTTTATTGTTCATATAGGTATATTGGATACCAATAGCGCTACAATACATAAACTGTAGTTTGGCCAATATATCTTTTAGGCTTGCTTTACCTAATTTGATAAATTCACCAGCGTAAAAAGTAGTGTCTAAATCTTCAGTAGAAAGTCCAAAGTCTGAAAGTTCGAGGTGTGCATTTCTTTCTTTTCTTGCTCTGATGGGGTTTGTTTTTGCAATTAAATGCCCTTTCTTACGATAATTATGAATGAGCTCATAAACAGCAAATTCTTTGCTTAAATTCACATCACCAGCCACTATTGTTGTAGTGGGCGAAGGCTGGACTGTTGCAGGCGCTTCAGCGGTGCTTTTGGCAGTGTTGGTTGCTTCTATTTTACTAAATGCAAAGTCAAAACCCTCAAAGAATTTTTTCAATTCTGGATCTACCGACTCTGGATTTTGAGTATAAGCTTCGTATATAGATTCGATATACGAAGGATGCGAATTTGTGATGTACGAAAAATCTTTCATTTCGTTGTGCTATTCCTTTTAAGTATGAAAAAAATGACAATCCACAAAGTTAATAGATTATCTTACTAGTTGAGTTATAATTGTGTATTTTTTTACTATTAACAAGGCTTTTGGCTTTGTTAGCTTAGGTTGTCTTTATGATATTTCCAACCACGACTGCATTTTGCGTACAGCTTCTAGTGTATCTTTGTGTACTTTCAGGTTTTTTAGTTTTTGAAAGTGATATTTCGCCTTGTCTTTGCGTCCTTGAACCATATACATATCTGTAAGTGCCAGAAGGGCAAGTGCCTGGTATTGATCTGGATGTAAGCGTTCTTGCGTAACGTCTTCGAGTGTGGCAATGGCTTTGCTGGTATCGTCATTTTCTCTTGCCAGCATGCCTTGACAGAATAGGTAGCGTAGTTTGTTTTTGGTTGTTAGTCTTTCGGGGTGTTTAATATAGGAGAGCATGGCGTCTAGTTTGGTATAATCTTCGGCCATTAGTGCTTTTAAGGCTAATTGTATAGTAGACGACCTAAAGTACCCAAAAAGTACAACAAAGGAAATAAGTGATGAAAATATTAATAAAGACCAAATATTGTGATACGCAGCTGCTATAGAGAGCAAGGTACAGCATGCAAGTATAAGTAGACGTACAAATGGGGTGAGCATAATTGAATGGAGCAGTTATTTTGTGGTGCAAGTTAGTAAAAAGCCCTTGAGCTTCCTTAATTTTTATCAAAAAGCTTGCACGCCCATGTGGGGTGCAAGCTCTGCAAGAAATACTTTATGTATTCACAAATTGATTGCTACGCTCTATGTTTTTCTTTGTTCTTTTTAATTTGGGCAACCATAGATTCGAGTGCTAAGTCGAAAGACTCTTCAAATACTTTAGACTCGTGTTTGGCGAAAAGAGAAACGCTAGGAATATTTACTTTAATTTCCGCTACTTTGTCTTTAACTTTTTGGCCCAAACTATCCAATTTTAAGTAAACTTCTACGTGGGTTATCTTATCATGGAAGGTGTTCAATTTTTCAATTTTCTTCTGAATATGGGCTGTTAACTTGCTGTCAATATCAAAGTTGACTGATTGAATTTGTACGTTCATTTCTTTCAAGTATTTAAAAGTGATGGAAAAGATTTTATCATTCTTTAGTACTCTTCGGGTGGGCTTTTCGATAAATATCCTTAAGCTGTTCTATGTTTACATGTGTATATATTTGAGTAGCTGCTAAGCTTTCATGACCTAATAACTTCTGAATAGCACTTAAATCTGCTCCATTGTTTAATAACTGCGTAGCAAACGTATGACGTAGTACGTGTGGACTACGTTTTTTGAGCGTAGTAATGGTCGTAAGGTGCTTTTTGACTACTCGATATATATAGTTTACACTTACCGTCTTTCCTGATTTTAAAGTTAGTAAATTTTCCGCATAAATTCCAAATTGTTCTTCCTTAAATTTTATATAAGCTTTTAGCCTTGTGAGCATCTTATCGGAAAGCGGCAATATGCGTTCTTTATTTCGTTTGCCCAGCACTTTTATTTCTTTTCTTTGCCAGTCTATACTAGATTTTTTAAGGCTTAACAATTCGGAGCGCCTCATACCGGTTTGGAAAAGCAGGTCGAGTATTAATTGTGCAGTTTCTTGTTTGTATGGGTCGTCTGTGTTAGTAGCGGCTACCTGGGCTAATGCTTCTGTTTGTTGGTGCTCCAAAAAGGTAGGTAGCCTTTGTGGAATTTTAGGCACAACTAATAGTTTTGCGGGGTTCGCAGCTACTATTTTTTGTTGCATTAGGTATTTATATAACGAATTAATGCTAGAAATCTTCCTTTTTACAGAGCTGGCTTTGAGCTGCTGCTCATTGATAAGATGTATGATGTAGGAGCGAAGATGCAATAGTTGTACCTCTTCAACCTTAGTAAGCTCATATACAGACCTAAGTTGTAGGCTCCAGGCTACTAAGTCTTCGATGTATGCTGTTTGGGTATGCGCAGACAGTCTTTTCTCGTATTGTATATACCGTTCAAACTGGGCAATAGCATCTACTATTTGCATATAACTGTTGTCGTTGTTTTACAGACATAAAAATAAGGAATATCGCCCAATAGGCAATATTCCTTATTTTTATTTAAAGTTAATATACTTTATAGTTCTACCTTACCAGAAAGAATCTGTTGTTTGTATATAGCCTTCAACTTTTGTGCACGTTTAGAAACAGATGGTTTGGTAAACGCCTGACGACTACGCAACTGATTTAGGGTACGAGATTTTTCAAATTTCTTCTTGTACTTTTTAAGTGCCTTGTCAATGTTTTCGCAATCTTTAGAATCGATAATCAACATAATTTTATATACCTCCTTTTTGTTAAGATTTGAGTAGCTTCCATTTGTAGATAGACATCTTGAATTGGAGCATTTATTTCAACTCAGGGTGCAAAGGTACGCTTTATTTACTTAAAAAAAAATTTTTTAAATGTGTGATACTGCTGTGTGTCGTCATCCCAATAATAGATTTCGGTTTCACCGTTTGGAGTTTTTGATCCTTTATACTGTAATTTTCCTGTTTTACTATACGATTCAATCAATTCTTCCGCCATAGCTCCATTCATGCAGACGTTATGGTAGTTAAGGGTGCCATCTTTATTATACCATTTAGATGATCCGTGTACATAGCCGTCCTTGAATGTACCTTCAAAACAAAGATTTCCATTATCATAAAATATTTTTAAATTGCCGTGAATGACATGGTTTTTTACGGGTAAATGCATCAATACTTCCCCATTGGCATAATAGGCAATATGCAAGGTATCGTGCTCACTAAATCTTTTATAGGCTGTCTGTTTTTGGTCATTTATGTACTTCACCCTATTCAGGCCAAAGCCTGGCGTTTCATACTTAAATAGTGTATCGTTATTGTAGCAAATTTGTATATCTAATATTGACTTAAAATTTTGAAAATATTTGGTAGCAATGCTCAATCCACCATCTAAATGATCCACGTTATACGTATACTTGTCGGTACCATAATACACTTCATTCAACAAGTTTCCGTCAAAGGATGTTACGCTTTTAATCGATCCTCCGCTAGGAAGACTCTTTACAACACTTTTGGTTTCCATCAACTTATTGATGCGTACCGTCGAGTCGAATTTTTCAGCTGTTGGGGAGTAGTATTTATTTTCATAAACCTTGTTGCCTACTAGCTCACTGTAACTCATGCCAACTTCAACACCATTTTCAAAGTACGTCTTTTCGTAATATTGGCGGACATTATCTACAATAACAATACTATCAAAGCCTTTGTTTAGATATTTGTCTATTGCCAAGCTGTTATTTATAAAATATCTAAACCTGTACACCGCATCAAATTCTAAGTTCCAAATACGACTTAATTTACCATCATTATCATAAAATTTAACATCGCCGTATGGACCGTACCCCTTATCAAAATCAGACTTATTATACAACATACCACTTTCAAAAAACTCTTCTTTATTATAATAATTAGGTTTAAAGAATTTTACTGTTTTATCTAAACGTCCATTGGCTGTATAATGGTTGATAATGCCTATGCTATCGGGTTCACTCATTTCTTCTGTTTTTTCTACATTGCCATTTGGGTACCGAAATTCGCCTCTTTTAACCACATATTTACCGTTGGCATCTTCGCTAAATATTTCTAATTTGCATACCACACCATTTAAGTAATAGGTGTAACGTTCATTTTTCAAATACCCATCATGCGTCAATCCTTGTTGCGTTAATAAAAAACCATCTTCATTGTAGGTCTTTAAAGCATTACCGTGTAGCCTACTCGACCATAGAGTATCCTTTTTGGGCGAAAGCATATAGCCCTCTTCGAGCTTTAAATTCTCTACCTTTACGTAGCCATAAAGGGCTCCATTTGGCCGGTAGTATTCCCTCACCCAACTTTTGCCACTTATTGAGGAAATATACTGACTTGCTATTTTCCCATTATCGTTATATTCGATTTTTATTTCCGACTTTCCGAATTCTAAAGTTTGCTTCGATTGTAATTTTGAATTGACGAAACCGAAATAATAGCCGTGTGTAGGTGAAACCACTATCGAATCGCGCTTATTGCCAGTAATCTCCACTGAGTGTACTATAGCTTTTCCAAAATCGCTAATTGAGTAATTGCTGATGCTACCGTCTAGGTTGTAGTAAACATAGGAGGTATCTGCATTTTTTAAACTTTTTTTCCCTTTTGGATATCCTTTAGTCACTTCTTTTACAGCTCCAGAATTGTAGTATATGGTTTGAATACTGTAGTAAGGATTCGTGTTATCTACTCTCCTTATGGCAACACCGAAGTGGTTGAAGTGTGTCAAATACAACATGCGTCCTTGCTCATATAACTCATCCATAATTTTTTGTCCATGCCTATTGTATCTAACGAAAGAATACTTATCCTTGCTACTGTACTTGTAGCTATCTTTTAATTGATGGCTATAGAAATAGTACATATCGGAGCTTTCGAATACGCCCGACTTTGAAATATATTTATAACCGTTAACGTACACGGTATACTGAATATTTTTTCTACCTAATAATGGTACAACTACAATATCTATCGGTTCGGCTAGCTCTATAACTCTTATAATGGGCTTTTTATTCAAAGAAATAAAGTTGGAAATCCGCTTTATGGTTGTTTTGCCCTTTCTGTGGTCGTAAAGCATGGAGGTGTCGTCGTTATTTATAAGAACAGTTTTGTGCACGTATTGCTTATAATCCAAAAGAGAATCATTAAGTTTGGGATATTTATTAAGAATAAAATTTGCTTCTTCTATTTTATCTCTGAAAAGGAAACAGGCAAGGTATTCTAATTTTGGATGATTAAAATTTTCTAGTATCGGCAGGTAATATTGATGTACAAATGTTTGGGCATCATTATACTTATGTTCTGCCATTATTTCTTCTAGGTAATTAATCCAATCTAACTCAACATTAGGGAGCTTGACTTCAAGGGATTTCTTTTGTCCATATTTAGCAGCTAGTTTTCTGTCTGTAGCATAAAACATAGCGGTAGTGTCGGTTCTTTTCAGAAAATAGTCTGTGTGGTTTTCGCGCATTTTGGCTATTTGTTCTAGCAACAAATAAGCATCCTTAAAATTACTATTATCATGATTTAAAATGGCGCTTGCGGCTGCTGTTAGTAGTGCTTCCGAGAGCCTACCTTGCTTCAAATATATTTCGGCGAGCAAACTATGTGCACTCATGAATTCGAATTCTCGCCTCAAAAAAGCAATAATTTCTTTTTCTGCTTTTTCAAAATCACTTAGCGCCAAGTAGCACACGGCTAAATAGTATTGATTATCGATATCCCTATTTTCGCTTAAGGCCATATTGGCTTTGAAGTACGTTATGGCTTTTTCCAACTCATTCTTTTTCCAACATACCTTTCCTGCAAAAAAATTCATAGTGCGTAAATCCTGACTATTATTCGCTTTCATTTGTTGTATAAGTCGTTCTACTTCATCATAGTTTCTTTTTTCAAATTCGATAGTCAACTTATACACTTGCACTTCGTCGTATCTTGAAAAGCCCGAATTAATTTTTTTCAAAAGATGCAAAGCCTCTACATCGTCTTTTTTATCTACGAAATACTTGACTGATTCTTTAAACAATGAATCATAATACGTCTCAAAATTACTGACTCCTGTTTTGATTAATTGAGCCTTTGAAACGCTGCAAAAGCATAAGCTAAAAGATAAAATTAGTAGGAGTATTCTCTTCATTATAAATATTTTGATTGCTATACAAATAAAGGTAATTTTAGATTTAATTAATTAACTTTTTTATTTCGCTCTACTACGATCCATTCGTTGAGGTTCACCTGAAATGAGAGTTTGTTTATTTTCACTTTCGCCTTATGGTTGGCCAATAGCTCCTCCAGCTGCCCAACCTGATGATTGTGAATATTACGCACCAAATCACCCACTTTAGGTTGTTTGCCTGTGACAATATACATTCTATCTGCCTTTTGAGCAGCCACTTCTTGCTCTTTCAATTGCTTTCTTTTAAACAAAAGTTGTTCGGCAGACTTTATAACCTCTTGTTTGTTGGTAGTTTTTTTCCATTCTATCATTAGCTGCTTAAACTTTCGTTCGGTATCTCTCAGGTAGTCCAATTCATCTTTCTTTATTTTGTTTTGCAATTTTAGGGTAGCAAAGTGTTGTTTAAGTCGTTCTTTATCTATCAATTCGTCGTAGCTTGCTTTTTTCTCTTCATATTCTTGAATGAGTTTATTCAGCATCGATTCTTTATCGTCGAGGCGCACGGTTTGCCTTTCGGCTTGGTGCAGCATTTTATCCAATTTAAAATGACCCCTATCTGTAAGTTGTTTGGCTCTATTAATAATTTCTGAAGGCAATCCGGTACGTTGGGCTATAGCAAAGGTATAGGAGCTTCCAGGCTTACCAATCGTGAGCTTATACAAAGGTTCTAGTTTTTCTTCGTCAAAGTTCATGGCACCATTTACAATACCTTTCACTTTACCAGCCATCACTTTCAAGTTCAGATAGTGTGTTGTTATGATACCAATTGCATTTTTGTAAGAAAGTCTTTCTACAATAGCTTCGGCAAAAGCGCCACCCAAATTAGGGTCGGTGCCTCCACCCAATTCATCTATAAAAAACAAGGTTTTGCCATGTGCATTTTCCAAAAAATACTTCATATCCTTTAGATGCGCACTGTAAGTACTAAGCTCATTCTCGATGCTTTGGGTATCACCTATGTGTATCATTATTTGCTTAAACAAACCCATTTCTGATATGGGATTTACGGGCACCAGCAAACCAGCTTGTAGCATTACCTGTAGCAAGCCCACTGTTTTCATTGCCACTGTTTTACCCCCAGCATTGGGCCCCGAAATGATTAAGATTCTCTCTTTTTTATCGAGCGTAAGATTGAGCGGAACTGTTTCTTTTTGTTGTGCTTGATTGTACAAATACAATAATGGGTGATATGCATCTATTAGCTTGAGCGAGGGTGAAGGCAGCAATACCGGCAAATTTGCACCCATTTCTATTGCCAATATTGCCTTAGCTCTAATGAACTCAAAGTTATTAACAACGCTATAGTATTGCGTCAGGATTGCATGATAAGGCATAAGCAATGCAGTAGTTTGCGCCAGCACTTTTTGTATTTCTCTTTTTTCTTCACGCTCCCAGGCGTCCACTTCGTTATTGAGGGCTATAGTCTCTTCGGGCTCAATGAAGGCGGTGCGTGCCGAGTCGCTTTCGCCATGAAAAATACCCTTCACAATGCGCTTGTGCTCTGCGCCTACTGCCACTACCCTTCTGCCATTCAAAAAACTCTCTGTAATATCTGCCAAGTATCCTTGTTTGGCAAGTTTCCTCACTACACCCTCAAATACTTTCCTTTGCCTTTGACGGGATGCATGAAGTTCGTTTCTTATTTGCAAAAGTTCGGGAGAGGCATTGTCTCTCACTACCCCATTATCGTCCACAACAGGCTGTATAATAACTTGAATCTCTTTAATATAGGGCACCGCTTCCATCAGCAAAGCCAACTCTGGAAATATATCACCCTGGCGTTTGAACCATAAGTGAATATCTCGGATATTCAAGGTAAGTTCTTTAAGGGCTATAAGGTCTATCCCCAGCAATACTGCCCTGTCTATGCTCAGCAATTTCAGTTCTTTTTTAATATTCCTGGTAAACTGTAGCGGAAACGGATCGCTCGAGGCGATTGACGACTTGAACTCAAGTGTTTGTGTTAATTCTCTTTTTAAGTTGCCTAACTTTGTGTGTATTCGTAAGTGCCTGGCTTTGTATTTTGCCTCGTCCGAACGGCAATTTTTTTCAAGTAAAACTACTATTTTGTCAAATTCTAACTGTTCGAGTGCCTGTGCTGGATATAACTGTACCAAAATAAATATACGTTTGCTGTGTGGTACAAAAATACAACTATTTAAAAGTAAGTTGTTACATACATAGCTCTAAAAAATAATACAACTTTAAAATTTACTTACATCGCAAGCGCACTCATTGATTCTGCTCTATTTGCTAATGAAATAGATGTTTGCATCGTCTTTGAACTGCTTTATGTTACAGCCACTAATATTTTTAAAAATACACTTTAGAATGCTGTAATTTTGACGCTTATAAATATACAGATTACGATGAAAATTTTTATCGCCCAACAAAATTATATCATAGGAGATATAGCATATAACACGCAAAAAATAGCCACGGCTATTCAGCAGGCTATCGAGCAAGGTGGCGACCTAATCGTTTTTCCCGAATTATCCATTTGTGGCTATCCACCCAGAGACTTGCTCATTTTTGAAGATTTTATTGAAGACTGTATCCAAAACATACACTCCCTATTACCCCTAAGCCATGAAATAGGTATATTAGTTGGCGCACCCTCCAAAAATCCAGTATTAGAAGGAAAACCATTACACAATAGTGCTTATTTTCTATACCAAGGTGCCATACAACACATCATCAATAAGACGCTATTACCCAACTACGATATATTTGACGAATACCGATATTTTGAGCCCTCTAAAGAAACCATGGTTATCCCTTTTAAGGGCAAAAGACTTGCAGTAACTATCTGCGAAGATATTTGGGATATTGAAGAAGACCCAATGTACAACTTTGCACCTATGGAGAAATTATCGCTACAGCAACCCGATATTATTATCAACATGAGTGCCTCGCCATTTAGTTACCAACACGCGGCCAACCGCAAGGCAGCCATAAAGCACAATGTACAGCAGTACAACTGCCCAATGATATACTGCAATTGCACAGGCGCTCAAACAGAAATTATTTTTGATGGCGGCTCCTTGGTGTTTGATGCCAAAGGCAATCAATTGCTCGAACTGCCCTATTTTCAAGAAGCCCTAGTACCTGTATACCTACAAAACGACAATACGTTCGACTTGCAGGTGCAAATACCCTCGACACAGTTACAGGATACTTTAATGAGTCCTGCTACTTTAGAACCACAAATGCAAATAGCCCAAATACACCAAGCATTGGTATATGGCATAAAAGAATATTTTGATAAAATGGGATTCAAAAAAGCACTAGTAGCCTCTTCGGGAGGTATAGACAGCGCCGTAACCCTTGCATTGGCCTGCGAAGCATTAGGAAGCGAAAATGTAAAAGCACTTTTACTACCCTCCCCCTACTCTACGCAACACGCTATTGACGATGCCGTTCAGCTATCAAAAAACCTTAATAACCCCTACGAAATAATACCTATAAACAACATATTCGATGCTGTAAATAATAGTCTCAAAAGTGTTTTCGAGCATACGCAAGAAGATGTAACAGAAGAGAATATACAATCTAGAATCAGAGGCATATTGGCTATGGCTTTATGCAACAAATTCCAATACATTTTGCTGAATACATCCAATAAAAGTGAGCTAGCTACTGGTTACGGAACGCTTTACGGTGACATGGCAGGAGGATTGGCAGTGCTGGGCGATGTATTTAAACTGCAAGTATACGCTCTTGCTCAATACATCAATAGACACCATGAAATCATACCCATCCACATCCTCGAAAAAGCACCAAGTGCCGAGCTGCGTCCAGACCAAAAAGACGAAGACAGCTTGCCGCCCTATGCTACTTTAGACGCAATACTGTATCAATATGTAGTACTATTCCGCTCCACAAAAGACATTATTGATAGCGGATATGATGCATCTCTGGTGCATAACATTATACAGATGGTGCGAAAAAACGAATACAAAAGACAACAATTTTGTCCTATTATTAGAGTATCCTCAAAGGCTTTTGGAATAGGACGAAGAATACCAATTGTAGCCAAATACCGTGTTTAACTACTTAAAGTATAAATAATTTGTATAGTCATGAAGGCAAAATATATTAGTTTAAGTTGGAGGAAAATTATAATTTAGACCTTAATAAATAAATAAAAACGAGAAAAAAACGATGAGTGAAAGAACTATAACAGAAAAAATAAAATGTCTAATCATAGGGTCAGGACCAGCGGGATACACAGCAGCAATCTATACAGCCAGAGCCAATATGAAACCTGTATTAGTATCTGGGTTGCAGCCAGGTGGACAATTAACCATCACCACAGAAGTAGAAAATTATCCTGGATACCCTAATGGGGTTACTGGACCACAAATGATGAAAGATTTTGAGGAGCAGGCCAGAAAAATGGGAGCCGACCTACGTTGGGGATATGTAAACAAGGTAGATACCAGTGTACGACCATTTGAAATACAAATAGACGAAGATAAATGGGTAAGTGCAGAAACCGTAATAATAGCCACGGGAGCATCTGCCAAATGGCTTGGACTGCCTTCGGAAGAAAGACTAAATGGATATGGCGTATCGGCATGTGCCGTATGCGATGGTTTTTTCTTTAAAGACAAAGAAGTAGCCATTGTTGGCGCTGGAGATACCGCATGCGAAGAAGCACTGTATCTGGCAAACATCTGCTCAAAAGTACATATGATCGTAAGAAGAGATGAAATGCGCGCATCAAAAATTATGCAAAACAGAGTACTCAAAACACCCAATATACAACTCTACTGGAATAGCGAAACTGAAGAAATATTAGGAGAAAAGAAAGTAGAAGCCGTAAAAATAAAAAACAACCAAACACAAGAAATAACCGAAATACCTGTAAGTGCATTTTTTGTGGCCATTGGTCACCAACCCAACACCGACCTATTTAAAGGCATTTTAGATATGGACGAAGCCGGCTACCTTATTACCGAAAAAGGCAGCACCCGTACTAATATCGAAGGCATTTTTGCTTGCGGCGACGTACAAGATAATATATATAGGCAAGCCGTTACTGCCGCCGGAACTGGCTGTATGGCAGCTTTAGATGCAGAACGATATTTAGCAGCCTTAAACGACTAAAACCATCTGAATACACCATAAATAGAGCAAAAAACCAACAAACTTTTGCTCTATTTTATTTAAATAAATAACATATGAAAAACACTAAAAACCACAACAAAATTGTAACTTGTACGTTATAATAAGATTATAAATTTAGCCAGCAACAAAATTAGCTTACTACCATGCTTCAATTCATGAAAAACAAAATCTTAATACCTGGAATTATCTTAGTCATTATAGGGCTATTTCTCTCTTTCCAGTACAATAATAAAAATAGTGGCAGCATAAATGAACAAAATATCATAATGGGTACGGTGATGAATATCATCAAACTTGGACATTACGCTCCACGACCACTTAATGACGAAATTTCGTTAAATGCCTACAACAAATTTTTTGAAACAATAGACTACGAGAAAAAATACTTTAGCGTTGCAGACTTGAAAATGTTTGACCAACACAAAACCAAACTCGACGATGAAGTCAATAATAATTCTCTTGACTTCTTTAATAAATTCGTACCGGTATTTAGAAAAAAACTAGCCGACTCCGAAGCTATTTATAGCAAAATATTAAGCAAACCCTTCTCGTTCGACACCAACGATAGCATCAACCTTGATTATAAAAAAAATAGCTTCCCTGCCAACGATAAGGCTATTGAAGAACGCTGGCACAAAATACTTAAATACAGAGTTCTCGTAAAATATCACGACTTAAAAGAAGCTGAAGACAAGAAAGTTAAAGACTCTGCCAATTATACCGCCAAAACCTTTGCCGTATTGGAAAAAGAAGCAAGAGAATCGGTATTAAAAATACAAGAAAGAGCCAATAAACGCTTGAAAAAACTTACAGATAATGAACTCTTCTCTATCTATCTTAATAGCATTACTGGCACTATGGACCCGCATACCACTTACATGCTACCTAGCGACAGAAAAAAGTTTGACGAAATGATGAGTGGTGGCTTTATAGGAATAGGTGCAGCACTACAAGAGACAGATGAGGGAAAAATAAAAGTATCTAGCATCATTACGGGTTCCCCAGCATGGCGCAATGGTAAGCTAAAGGCAGATGACATCCTGCTGCAAGTAGCGCAAGGCGACGCCCTACCTATTGATATCGATGGCTACGAAATAAATGATGTCATTAAACTTATAAGAGGCAAGAAAGGTACGGAAGTAAGGCTTACGGTACAACACTCTGATGGCTCAAAAGAGGTAGTTAGCATTATCAGAGATGAAGTGGTATACGAAGAAATATTTGCCAAATCTGCTATCGTAGAAAAAGAAGGCAAAAAAATTGGCTACATCTACCTACCCGAATTCTATGCCGACTTTAATGGTAAAAGCACTGGACGCCGCTCGGGTAAAGACGTAGAAAAAGAAGTAAGAAAACTGATGGACGAAAAAGTAGATGGTATTGTTTTAGACCTACGAAATAATGGTGGTGGATCGCTTGCTGATGTGGTAGAAATGGCCGGCATTTTCTTGGGAAAAACCCCAGTAGTGCAAGTACGCTCTAGCGGCAACAGCACAGTACCCTATTTCTCTAAACAAATTGAGCCAATCTATACAGGCCCATTGACTATTATGATTAACGGTCGCAGCGCCTCGGCTTCTGAGATATTAGCGGCTGTATTGCAAGATTGCGGCAGAGCAGTCATCGTAGGCTCCAACTCCTTTGGTAAAGGTACTGTCCAGAATATCATTCCACTCGACCAGGGGTTAGACCGCTCCATGGCTCAAAGAATTGTAGAAATGTTCAATGCATCCAAAGGTGATAATGCCAACTACGATGGTATTGGTTCGCTAAAACTAACGATTCAGAAATTCTATAGAATCAATGGTGGCTCTACGCAACTAAAGGGCGTGAAGCCAGATATTTACCTACCTGATGCGTATGACCAAATGGACATTTACAGCGAAAAGAAAGATCCTGCTGCGCTTCCTTGGGATAAGATAAGCCCCATCAACTATAGGAAATGGCCAGAACCACTGCAAGTAAGCTACCTTAATATGCGTAGTGAAGCTCGTGTAAGAAACAACGAAACCTTCCGCCTAATCACCCAAACGGGAGCGCGCCTTAAACAGCAACAAGAAGATAATGTAGTATACCTTAACTATAAGAAATTCTTAGAAAAACTGAAAGAGGGTAAGGAAATAAATGAAAAAATTGAAGAGCTAGAAAAAACGAATAACAACAATCTCGTAGCTAGCAATCTTAAAGTCGATATGGAAAAAGTAAATATAAGCGACGACACAAAGAAGACGAACAAAGAATGGTTGGAGAATCTGAAAAAAGACGTTTATATCGGCGAAACTACTAACGTGATGCTAGATTGGATAAATAACAATCCTTAAAAAATAACAATATACAAGAGGGCTTTATGAACGATAAATAAGCCCCTGTTTTAATGGATACCCTTCAGAAAGAAACCGCTTAGGCATCTTAAAAAAACAAGATATTGCTTTTTTGAGACTTGCACTAAGCGGTTATTTTTTTTTCTCCAATCCAAAAAAAGTATAGCTTACTAATACCAATTGTACCCGCCTATAGGGTGCTTGCTAAAGCTGCTTGCTTATTAAGCGGGAGCAAATAATTCGGGACAACACAAACGCTGTTATAGGAAGCACCATGCTATTAAATCACATCCACCACCACAATGCCTCACTTTTGTACCAATCTTAAAACAGAACGCACCAATAAATACCTAATAAAAAAAGAGGTAAGAATTATAAATAATTGCTTACCTCTGTAATATTTTGACGCTTACGCCATTGGCTTATTTGATGCCTAATTTTGCTTTTACCAAACTAGTGATGTTTTCAGAATCCTTAGCATAAAGCAAGGCGTTTTCATTATAAATGTAGTCGAAGTTATTTTCTTTACCTACATCATCTATTGCTTTTTGGATTTTGGATAATAATGGATTGATGAGTTCCGCTTCTTTCTTATTTAATTTTTCTTGAGAAGAAACTCTAAACTCTTGGATTTTACCCTCTAAATCGTTGATTTCTTTGATTTTCACTTGCTTAATCGTTTCACTAAGTGTTTTCTCTTTTTCTGTAAATTCAGCTATTTTCTTTTGGTATTCACCTCCTAGTTCATTGAATTCGGCTTCCAATCCTTTTTGATAATTTTCAAGAGAGTCCGTCACTTTTTTATACTCTGGCATTGCACTTAAAAGCTCTTGCGAATTTAAATAGCCCGTTTTCTTTTGAGCAGAGACACTAGTGATACCTAAAGCTAATACTGCGGCAATCAATAACAATACTTTTTTCATCTTTTATTTTTTGTTTTTCTAAATTTTATGGGGTTACTTGAATAATGACTTCTGGTTTGATGCAAACTTTCGCAATATTACATGAATTATTCTAATCTAATGATGCGATAATTACTTTTTATTGATGATTTTAATAATTTCTTCAGATTTATCCAATTTAGGGTCTGCATAGAAAATCGTAACGCCACCTGCTTTGTCATACACCATTTCAAAACCTCTTTGCTGCGAGTACTGTTGTACGGCATTGAACAATTTGTCTTGTACCGGCTTTACTAATTCTTGGCGTTTCTTGAATAATTCTCCATCATATCCAAAGTATTTTTTCTGTAATTCTTTGGCATCTTTTTCTTTAGCTATTATTTCATCTTCTCTTTTCTTTCTTGCTTCTTCAGAGAGTAAGGCTCTTTCTGCCTGGTAGCCCTTGTACATTTGGTCTACTTGCATCATTTTTTTATCTACTTCCTCTTGCCAAGCCTTCGAAGCTACATCTAATTTTTTTTGTGCTTCTGTGTATTCAGGTAGTTTTTCCAAAATATATTTTGAATCTATTACAAAAAATTTCTGTGCTTGTGCATTTGCCTGAAAAGCAAAACCACTTAAAGCTACAATACCGGCACTTATAACTAAATGTTTCATATGAACTTAATTTTATTTTATTTTAATACTCCTTTTTGACTGGTTCTATTGTGTAAGGTTTAATTTTTTTACAAATTTAAAAACTATTCTGGTTCAAAACCTAACATAAAGGTAAACCTAGCATACTGGCTCAAGCCCATGCCCGGCGTGTACCTATCGATACCGATACCATAATCCAAACCAAGCAAGCCAAACATAGGTAAGAATAAGCGCAAACCAGCACCTACCGACCTGTTTAATTGTAATGGATTATACTGTTTAATATTATTCCAGGCATAAGCGCCATCTGCAAACATCAATCCAAAGATGGTAGCACTTGGATTTAAGGAGAATGGATACCTAAGCTCTACGGTGTATTTATTAAAAATAGTAGCATCTTCGGCATATATTTCATAACCCCTATGAGAAATGATATCTTTACCTACTACGAAAGAATATCCCGATAAGCCGTCGCCACCCAATTGGAATCTTTCAAAGGGCGAAAAGCCAATATCCCTGTTATAGAAGCCTAAGAAACCATATTTTGCAGATACTTTCAATACTAAGTTACCATAGATTTTTTGGTACCAATCTGCATTGAAGCGGTATTTATGGTATTCAATCCACTTGAATTTCTCTTTTTCGGTTGCATTGGTATAGTCCTTATCATTAAACAAGGAATAAGGAGGTGTAAACTGAGCCGAGAAGGTGATATTGCTACCGCTTCTTGGGTACAATGGCTGATCGGTAGAGTTTCTTGAAAGTGTAAATTTGGCAAAAAGGTTATTCGCACTACCATTACGGAAGGTCTCGAGGCCAGTGTTGTGCAAAGAGTAATCTTTAAGGAAATAATTTTGATAATTTAAACCCACTGAAAATACAAAAAAGTCGTCGGGCCATTTCAATCTGGTACCATAAGTAATACCACCGCCAATATTTTTAATGTAACTAGCGTTGGCATTAGCGCCACCTGCGTTACCTAAGAAGTTTCTATTGCTTGATATTCTAGTCCAAATAAGATTTACGGTAAGTGAATTGGGTTTTTTACCACCAAGCCAAGGCTCTGTAAATGACAGGTTGCCTGAGTTGAAAAACAGACCACTTGACTGCCATCTAACCGAAAGTTTTTGTCCATCGCCACTTGGCAAAGGATCCCAGGTTTTGATGTTGGGTATATTTTTTAACGAAAAATTATTAAATACTACACCTAAAGAGCCTGTAAAACCAATAAAACCACTGTAACCTGCCGACGCTTCAAGCTGATCTGATGATTTTTCTACAACATTATAATCGATATCAACGGTATAGTCATTGATATTGGGTTTGGGTACTGGTGTTACTTTTTCGGGATCGATAAAGCCTAAGGCACTCAACTGACGAACGGAGCGTATAATATCCGTTCTGCTAAATTTACTACCAGGGATGGTGAATAATTCTCTTCTCAGAACGTGGTCATTCGTTTTAAGATTGCCAAAAAACTCGATATTCTTAATAGAAGCTACTGCTCCTTCCGATATGTTTACTTGATAATTGATAGTGTCGTTAATAATTGTTTTTTCTTGAGCATCCATTTTGAAAAACAAATACCCGTTATCGAGGTACAAGCTGGTAACATCTAGTGTGCCTTCTGGATTCATTTGTAGCCCAAGCCTCGACTCTATTTTCTGGCGATTGTAAACATCACCTTTTTTTATGTTTACTATCTTTGCTAAGGTAGAATCTGGATATACAGAGTTGCCTTTATATTCTATATCACCAAAAAAGTATTTTCTACCTTCTGCTACTTTGATGTCTATATTAACGCTTTTACCATCAGGGCTGTAGATAGTATCTGCAACTATTTGAGCGTCTCTGAAGCCAAAATTGTTGTAAACATCTATGATTGCCAATTTATCTTGTTCGTATTTATTTTTATCAAATTTCGGACTGGCAAATATATTGTATCTAAGGTAAGGGTTAAGGATATCAAGGGTTTTGGAGGGTGATAAAAATCCCCAATTCTTTACATAGGTTTTAAAAGACCTGTCTTCTTCATCACCATATATAGAGTTTACATACACGGGTTTTAGGGAAAGACGAGGATTTTCTTTGGTGCCTTTCATTGCTCTTCTTAATCTAGAAGTAGCTACCATTTCGTTTCCTACTATATTAACGTTGTTGACTTTTACTTTAGTGCCCTTTTCTACCGTTACGATGATATCAGTGTAGGCAGGTTTTTTAGCATCTACACGTTCTTCTACTTTTACCTGCGCAAGGCTATAACCTTTGTCTGTAAAATATTTTTTTACGGTTTCTTGGATATCTTGTTTGAGTGATTCGGTAACCATGCGCTCGTTTACCAAGTTGAGTTTGGTTTTCAACTCTGTTTCTTGGGTCGATCGTACACCTTTGATGGAGAGTGTACCAATTTTAGCACGTTCCACAACCGTGATAAGTAACCACACTCTACTGCCTTCTATTTTATTGATGTCTACTCTTACATCTTCCAGCATTTTTTGATCCCACAATTTGCGCACGGCTTTAGCTATTGCTGGGTCATCTTCTAATAGTATCTTATCTCCCTTTTGAAGTCCTGAAGTAATAGCAAGTAATTCTGCATCTAAAGTTTTGGTACCCGAAACGGCAATATCAACTATTTCATATTTATCATCTTTCATCATTGAAAGCCTACCAACGTTCGGGTTGCCCGATTGGGCCTGCAATGTAGGAAACGCCATATGACTAATAGCCACTAGGGCAAGTATTTTCCAACCTTTTGTATTCAACATTAATATTAAGTATTATGCATTGTTGTTAATTTGTTCGCTCGTCAATCCAAATCTTCTTTCTCTGTTTTGATAAGCATATATGGCTTTAAATAAAGCCTCCTCTGTAAATTCTGGCCAATGAACATCTGTAAAATAAAGTTCGGCATAGGCTAATTGGTATAACAGAAAATTACTTATCCGCATTTCTCCGCCTGTTCTAATCATCAATTCAGGGTCGGGTATATTATGCGTAGTGAGGTTTTGGGCAATCGAATCTTCCGTAATGCTGTCTAGTGTTCGTTGACCGCTAGCTACTTCCATAGCTATTTTCTTCACCATAGCAGTTATCTCCCATTTTGCGCTATAGCTAAGTGCCAATATTAATGTAAGACCTGTGCTGTCTTTGAGTATTTCTATAGACTCTTTGAGCTGTATTTGGCAATTTTGGGGCAAACTAGTAGTGTTACCAATTACCTGTAATTTGATATTATTTTCCTTTAAACTTGTCACTTCGGCTCTTAATGCGGTTACTAATAGCTCCATAAGTGCATCTACTTCGTATTTGGGTCTGTTCCAGTTCTCTGTAGAAAACGCATATAATGTCAAATATTTAATACCTAACTTGGCGCACCCCTCTACGGTAGACCTTACTGATTTTACACCAGCCTTATGCCCTACTATTCTATCTTCACCTTGCTCTTTAGCCCAGCGTCCGTTACCATCCATAATGATAGCTATATGATTGGGCAGCTTTGAGGTTTTAATTAAAGAGAAATAATCCATTGAAAGTTTTGACAAAATAATTAGTGTAAAATGAGCAAAGGTACAAAATAATTAAAATCAATTTTATTTATCATTAATTGCTTCATAAAAAAACGACCTTGTGCAAACATACACACCTGCATTAACGCTGTTTTTGAAATAATAGTATCTTACCAATTAAACAACAGCGCCAAGGAAAATAGTATATTGGGGTGTTTTTTCGACCCTTGTAATATTCTACTAAGTATTTAAATAATATTTTTCTATCGAAAGCAGCAAAGAGATAACTTACCTATGATGCCGTGGTAGCTATACTAAATAGGCGGAATGACTTAAACCGCTACATTGTCATGAACAAAGCGGCAACGAAGCGCATACCTTAAAGCTAAATTGCGATAAGTGATATAATTTTTCTTAATAAATCAACAGAGTAGATGCACTCGCAACAACATGCTATATTCTTTTTATTAAAAGAAAAAATAGAAAGAAGAAATACTCAAGGTCTGCGCGCTTATGCAAGTCATGTTGTCGTGTATTTTATTTTTTAAAAATAAAAAAGAAGTGCAAGGTCAGCAACGCTTCAATAAAAACCCTTAATACCTATCTACAAGAGCAAAAGATGGAAAGGATTTGGCCAATACCATGGCTTTGCTACACGATAACTAATATTTTTTCTTTTAGCATTTTTCTATTTTAATTTTAGTTACTACCTTTGCACTCGATTTAAAGATAATATTCATTTTAACAATATTAATGATATGCCCAACGTTGGTAAAATCAAGCAAATTATCGGTCCAGTAGTGGACGTTTATTTTGAAGGTGAAAATACACTTCCTGAAATCTACTCTGCGTTAGAATTAAAGCGCGCTAATGGCGAGACTTTAGTATTAGAAGTTCAGCAACATTTAGGTGAAGATAGCGTAAGAGCCATTGCAATGGACGCTACAGAGGGCTTACAAAGAGGCTTAGAAATAGTAGATACTGGCAAGCCTATTTCGATGCCAATTGGCGATCAGATTAAAGGTCGTTTGTTTAATGTAACAGGTTTAGCGATAGATGGTTTACCTCAGCCTTCTGGTGATACTAGGAAAGCTATTCACAGTAAGCCTCCAAAATTTGAAGATTTAAGTACCTCTACAGAGGTGTTGTATACAGGTATTAAAGTAATTGATTTGATTGGTCCGTACGCTAAAGGTGGTAAGATTGGTTTGTTTGGTGGTGCTGGTGTAGGCAAGACGGTATTGATACAAGAGTTGATGAATAATATTGCCAAAGGTCATGGTGGTTTATCGGTATTTGCGGGTGTTGGAGAGCGTACTCGTGAGGGTAACGACTTGATGCGTGAAATGATTGAAGCAGGCTTGGTAAAATATGGCGACAAATTCATCCATTCTATGGAAGAAGGCGGATGGGACTTATCTGCTGTAGATTTAGAAGAATTAAAACAATCTAAAGCTACATTCGTATTTGGTCAGATGAATGAGCCACCAGGTGCTCGTGCTCGTGTAGCATTATCTGGCTTGACGATAGCTGAATATTTCCGTGATGGAGATGGTTCAGGAAAAGGTAAGGATATCCTTTTCTTCGTCGACAATATCTTCCGATTTACGCAAGCGGGTTCTGAGGTATCTGCGCTTTTAGGCCGTATGCCTTCTGCGGTGGGTTATCAGCCTACCTTAGCAACAGAAATGGGCTTGATGCAAGAACGTATCACTTCTACTAAATCGGGCTCTATTACATCTGTACAAGCTGTATACGTACCTGCGGATGACTTAACTGATCCGGCTCCAGCTACTACTTTCGCCCACTTAGATGCTACAACGGTACTGTCTCGTAAAATTGCGGATTTAGGTATTTACCCTGCGGTAGATCCATTAGATTCTACCTCACGTATCCTTTCTGCATCTGTAGTAGGAGAAGCGCACTACGAATGTGCCAACAGAGTAAAACTTATATTACAACGCTATAAAGAATTACAAGATATCATTGCTATCTTAGGTATGGATGAATTATCTGAAGAAGATAAATTGATCGTATCTCGCGCTCGTCGTGTACAACGTTTCTTATCACAACCATTCCACGTAGCAGAACAATTTACAGGTTTGCAAGGTGTATTAGTACCTATTGAAGAAACCATACGTGGCTTCAATATGATTATGGATGGTGAAGTAGATGAGTATCCAGAAGCAGCGTTCAACCTTGTAGGTTCGATAGATGATGCTATTGCAAAAGGTAAAAAATTATTAGCTGAGGCTTAATATATTCAACAAACTTTCAAAATATGATTTTAGAAGTATTAACGCCTGAGCGTAAACTATACAGCGGAGAAGTATATGGTATTCAATTACCAGGAGTAGAAGGTTTATTTGAAATCCTCGAAAACCACGCTCCTATGGTAGCTGCTTTAGGTGAAGGCAAAATGAAAATTATCATTGACAAAGCAGGTGCTAAATCCGAAGCTTATCATATTAATGGTGGTTTTGTAGAAACATCCAACAATAAAACATCGGTAGTATTGGAAAATGCTTCAGCCATCAATGATTAACACATAATATTACATCATAACTAGAAAAAAGCTATACCTCTCAGGAATAGCTTTTTTCTTTTCCCCCATGTTTCGTTACCTTTGCACCTATATTCACATCACACGCAAAACTCGGATTGCACTACAATATGACTCTTCATCCCAAACAATTAATAGCTGTACTTTTCCTTACGTTTATTACCAATCAAGTTAGCGCTCAGGAAGCAGACCCCGAAGTGGTAAGAATGCAGGAAAATGCAAAATCAGAGATAAACAGAGGCAACTACAATGATGCCATAATGCTCTACCACCAAGCTATCAAACTATCGCCCAATGATGTAAGCCTCAGAAGGGATTTGGCCTATGCCTACTACTTAAATGGAGCGCTCGAACAAGGTAGAAAAATAATAACTGAAATATTAGCAACCGAATACGCAGATGAGCTAAGCTTTCAGGTAGGGGCAGCCATAGAAAGTAAGCTAAACAACCACAATAAAGCAAGAAACATATTAACAAACGGGCTAAAAAAATATCCCAATTCGGCATTATTGTACTACAACAGAGGCAACCTTTTATTGCTCGACAATAAAACCAAACAAGCTCTAGAAAACTTTCAAAGTGGCATTAAGGCCGACCCATCCTACCCTGCCAACTATCTAGCCTTAGCCAAGCAGTTTGAAAGCACAAAGCCGCTATGGGCACTATATTACTACGAAATATTTATCAATCTAGAGCCCTTTACCAAAAGAACAGCCGAGGCTAAAAGTGCGCTGTATAAAACCTATATAGCCTATTTTCAAAAAAGCAACAATACAACACTCCCGAGCTTTGGTAACCAAATGACACTTGCCAAAAATGCAAATTTTGAAACGACAATTCAATATCTAATTGATAAAAATGTAGCAGCAATATCTAATGGTATTAGCACCGAAAGCCTCGCAATGCTGCGTACACGCATAATTCTTGATTGGAATTTAAATTACATCAATACCTTCCCTTATAGTCTATTTAGCTATCAAGATAAGCTATTAAAAAACGGAATGTTTGAAGCATACAATCAGTGGCTATTTGGCGCCAACGAAAACTCAAGCACTTATAGCACTTGGATAAAAACACATAGCGAAATATACTCCAAATTTGAGCAGTGGATGAGCCAAAATCCCTTACGTACCAATAGCTCCGACCCACAAGCATTCTAATTTTACCAATTGCTTGCAAACTAAATGATAAAATAATACTATATTTGCACACATTTTATTTTAAAACTATTTATAATGTCTGATACAAAAAATACCCTCAAACTACAAATCATAGAAGCTTTAAACCTACAAGGCATGACCCCAGAAGAAATTGATGACAATGCCCCCCTTTTTGGCGATGGCTTAGGATTGGATAGCATCGATTCATTAGAGTTAATGGTATTATTAGAAAGAAACTACGGTATCAAAATTGAAGACGCCAGGGAAGGCAGAAATATTTTGAACTCTATTACTACTATGGCAGAATACATTGACGCAAATAGAAAGTTTTAATTCCATACATCTCCAATAAAAAATAGTGGATTATCTTTAGGATAATCCACTGTTTTTTTGGAGCAATATGGCCAAAGCCTACCTATAAAATTTAAAATTAGACAATGCTTTTAATTACCTTGACAAGCTCAACCGGATTGATGATACCGGTATGATGCCAAATAATTTCGCCGCTCTTAAAAATCATTAAAGTTGGTACTGTTTGAATACCTAAATGCTGTGTAATTGGTCTATTGTTATCTATATCTACTTTTAACACACGAAGCTCTTCTTCAAACTGAGCACTTACTGCATCTACAACGGGGGCAAGCACCTTGCAGGGCTGGCACCACACTGCATGAAATTGCACCAACACCGGCGCTTCGCCATTTATCATCTCCAGGAAAACTGGGTTTATTTCTTCATAATATGCCTCCGACATGTAAAAAATTATATTTTGTATGAACTTATTTTTTTTCTAAAACTATCTCAGCCAACATACACCTAGCACTGCCGCCACCATTTGTTTCAATTGTATCTAAAATCGGGTGCAGAATAGGATTAAATGTAATAAGAACCGCTATTTGAGAGGCTGTAAGGCTTTTGTATGCCACGTCCGACATGACCAAATAACGCATCCCTTCTCTGTTTTTTACTTGTAGCATATTGCCCGCAAATTGATTCATTTGTGCCAAGGTGATATCGACAATCGTTTTACCCGTCTTCTTAAGCGTTTCTTCAACGTGCTTACGCTCCACATCGTCGCGGATGCTATCTAGGCAAATAACTGCATAGTTATCGCCAATACACATCATCACATTGGTGTGATAAATTAGTTGGCCATCACTGTCTGTTGCTGTAAAATATACTGCTTGATAATCGTTGTCTTTACACCAAGTAATGAATAAGTCTTTATCGGTCCTGGGCGACAAACACGCGTATGCTATGCGTTTTTTTCTGTCTAAAACCATACTACCCGTACCTTCTAAAAAAACACCCTTTTCTTCATAAGCCACATAAGATTTTTCGGCAACTACTTTGTATTGAGCCTTCAGTGCAGCTACTACATGCGGTTTGCGCTCCCACCGCCTATTTTCGGCATACATGGGGTAATAGATAATGCTATTGTCTTTATGTGTAGAAATCCAATTGTTGGGGAAAATACTATCGGGAGTAGCTGGCTCTTCTGTGTCCTGCGCTACTAATACTTCTATATCGTGTGCTTTAAGTAGCGCCACAAAATCATCAAATTCTTTTAATGCTTGTTGCTGTACCCAATCTTGATCTGCTGTGGCTTTTTGAAAAGCATTATTGACAGCTGTCTGGGCATTATAGCTAAACTTTGCTGGACGTACCATCATTACAGCAAACGGATAAGGCTTCATAGGTAATCTAAGTTTTTGTCAGTAAAATTATTAACACAAAAAAAGAAAAGAAATCAAGAGGCAACATACCTCCAGTTTTCTTACTAAGCATCTCTCCAAAGTGGCATACTCATACAATGAAAACCACCTCTGGCTCGGCTCAATTCTGCCGAAGGCATTAATATAAACGTATCTTCTAAATTATCAACCTTTACCCTGTCTTCCTCGATATCTTGAATCAAATCTTCTATTTTCACCGAACTGAATCCTGCAGCTGCAAAGGCTTCTAGCGTCTTGTCATTTCTGTCGTATCCAAGCACTACGCCTTCCTTAAGCGCTAGCAAGTTACAGCTATCTGTCCATTGCTCTCTAGCATCGTAAGGAAATACATTGTTTCCTGAAAAAATTATTTTCACATCGGCAGCTTTGCAACCCAAATCCTTCACTGAAATATTACGCAAGAGTGCTTCGATAGACTTAAACGTCTTAGGTGTATTAATTTTATCTTTATGAAATTGAATAATCTTCACCTTATCTTCATTCTTTTTATGCGTCATATCCAGTGCTTTCTCAATAGGATCGAGCTCTAGCTTTTTGGCATAAGCATGCGAGAAAATACCTAACAACACCCATACGTTTTTCTTTACTTGTGTAAATACCGTATCGATATGCATGTAATCGCGCTTCTTAGGAATCTTTACAATCGTTACTTTTTCTACTACATTTTTTTCAAAAAGTACTTTGGTAGCAAAATAAGCAGCATCCCAAGACGTACGTTCACTCACACCTATCAAAACATGATTATCGCTCACCGTCATTACGTCGCCACCCTCTAAGGTTACCTTGTGCTCTTGTGCCTCTTTGGGTAATAAAAAGTGATGCTTTGCATCTTCTAACTCAATGATATTATCCTTGTATGGCTTAAAAAACCTATGATTAAACAAGATGTACTTCACAATCAAAGCCTCGCGAGTTCGGGCTTTTTTAGCAGGTTTGTTTAATAAAATATGATTGTTGATAGTGATACCAATATCTCTGGTAAAAATAAAATTTGGAATAGGCGGAAACAACATCTCGTTATCGTTGTGCGTACCACTTATAATGACTTTTGATAACTGTATAGGATCGAAGGAGCTAAGACGCTGCTGGGTTTCGTAAGTACAATTTTCTAGTGCACAAACCGCTGCAATCATTTGGCTCTTAATGTCATCATCTTTCAAAATTTCTGCTAAAAGCCACTGCAATTCTACCACATATTCCGATTGATGAAAGTCTTTATGATCGGGCTTGTAAAATGCGCGTTTGTTTTCGGGGGCATCTATATCTTTCAATTTGCCTTTTATCTTACCCGGATCTAAAAAATACATTAAAAGCTTGGTATAATAGTCATATTCCTTTTTACGTATCGTGTCGAGATGCACAATGTCTTCAAACAACCAATCTTGGGCTTTTGAAGGAACCACCTTGCCGATTCCACTATCGGGACTATGCACCAATAGTCGGCGCAACCTGTTAGTTTCTGATGTTACTTGTATCTTAAAATTATCCATATTTGCCATTTGCTAAAGAATTTCGTTGCGCTGCAATTTAAGATTTTTCCTCCAGATAACACATTTTAAATGTTATTCAATTGTTGTTGTGCATTTTTTCAATATTTTTTTATACCTTAACTTTGGGTTGATAGAGAAGCATGCATTCAAGTACTGTTTTTTTAACAAAAAAGAAAAGTAGATATTATATGTTTAGTAGCGACAATTGGAACAACGAGCAAGACCCTAACTTAGAAATGCTTCTGAATAAATACGAGCAAATCAAAAATGGTACCCTTACTTCATTTTTGGAAGAAGAAGAATATGAAATAATTATCGAACACTTTTTTCAAGAAAACCTAGAAGCCGAGGCTCATGAAGCATGCAATATCGCTTTGCAATATTTTCCGAATGCAGTTTCTATCAAGTTATTTAAAGCAGAACTACTTTTTCATGGCCAAAAATACAGGCAGGCAAATGCAATTTTGGACGAAATAGAAATATATGATGCCAATAACTTGGATATTGTAATGCTAAAGAGTGAAGTATTGGTGGCGCAACAAAAAACAGAAGAAGCCGCTAAATACCTGCATCAAAGAGCAGACGATTTTGAAGGCAAAGACAAAATAGATATCCTATTAGAGCTTACAGAGGTGTATGACGAACTCGAGCAACACGAGAAAATATACGAAACCTTAGAGTATATCCTTTACCTAGACATCAGAAACGAAGAGGCACTCAACAAAATATCTTTTTGGTCGGACTATCTAGGTTACCAAGAGAAAAGCATCAGCCTTTTCAAAGGCATACTCGACGACGACCCCTATAATGTGCTTGCATGGTTCAATTTGGGAGTAGCTTATCAGGGACTAAAAGAATATGAAAAAGCAATTGAAGCCTATGAGTATTGCGTAGCCATAGACGACTCATTTGAATTTGCATACAGAAACATGGCAGATGCATCTATGCGGCTAAGATGGTATGAAAAAGCAATAGAAGCCCTTCAAAGAAACTTAGAACTGGGTAAGCCCGAAGACATCATTTTTGAAGCGATAGGTCTTTGCTTTGAAAAACAAAAAGATTTTGAAAAAGCCAGACATTATTACAGAAAAGCCATAAAACTAAATCCAGCAGACGACAAACTGTACTACCGAATTGGCGAAACCTACTCAAAAGAAGCGGAATGGCTCAAAGCGCTTAACTCTTTTGCTGTAGCAACACACCTCAACAAAGATAATGCCATGTACTATATAGCACTAGGCAATTGCCAGCTAGAACTGGACAAAAATGAAGAAGAAATTGTAAATACCTTCATGAAGGCTCTGAAGCTAAAGCCTCATAGCAAAACCGTGTGGAGCAACTTCTTAAAGGCTCTTTTCAAACTTGGCCTGTACGAGTCGATGTACGATAACTCCCTACTATTGCTAGACTTAGATAGCGATAAAGGTGAATTTGAATATTATACCGTAGCTGCACTGCTAAAAATGGGTAAAATAAATGAGGCAATCGTAAGGCTCGGTAACCTATTGCATCATTACCCTAAAAAAATAAAATTATTAACAGAACTTGACCCTACCGTACTACAACGTAAAACTATTGTAGACCTCATAGCTAGCTACACCAAACCGAAGCCAAAGGATGAGTAAAGTTTCAACATACAATGACAGCAATCTGCTAAAAATACTATAGGAGTACTTTGAAAAAAGTACTCTTTTTTTTCTTTAAAATAATACTAGAACGACACCTAAACACAAAAAATTAAAAAAAATGCCTAACTTTAATACATAAATGCATAGTAAATATGACCAAGTATTACGCGCTACTAATAACAATATTTATAGGTCTCACGCCATTATTTGTGCAGGCCCACGAAGAAACATCTGAGTCTACCACCAAATCACAACCCATCCTATTTGTGCCTAATGAAGGCCAATGGGACGGCCCCTTTAAATTCAAAGGGCTACATAAAAATGCTGATATTTTCATTGAAGATAATGGCATTACCTTTAGAATTGGAGACGGCAAGAACGCTAAAAAAATACATGACTATAAGTACACCGAAAAAGACGATACGCTTTACTACCATAACTATAACATAAGATGGGAAAACGCAAATCCTCAAAGCCAAATAATTGTGGCCGATAAAGCAAATGGTACACACAACTACTTCCTAGGCAATAAGCCCGAAAGATGGAAATCTAATCTTGGACTTTATGGCACTTTGATGTATAAAAATATTTACAATAACATAGACGTTAAGTATTATACATCGGAAGATATGCTTAAGTACGATTTTATTGTTAGGCCCAATGGTAACCCTAAAAATATTAAAATTAGCTACAATGGACTAGAGGGTATAAAAATACAAGACGGACAGCTCGTGCTCAACACCTCTGTTGGAAATGTCATTGAAATGGCGCCATATGCCTACCAAATCATCAATGGCAATAAAGTTACCGTAAACTGCAAATATGCCCTAAAAAATAATGAACTCAGCTTTTCATTACCCAATGGCTACAATAAACAATACGACCTTGTGATTGACCCCGTGATGGTATTTGCTACTTTAAGTGGCTCTACTGCCGACAACTGGGGCTTCAGCGCTACCTACGACGTTCAAGGAAATTTATACGCTGGTGGCATTACCGCAGGATTGGGCTACCCTACCACATTAGGCGCGTACAGCGTTTCCTTTAGTGGCGGAAATACTCCTTGGGATGTTACTATTTCGAAATTCAACCCTACAGGAACAGCGCTTGTGTACTCTACTTACTTAGGCGGTTCGGGAGATGAAATGCCCCACAGCTTGGTGGTAGACCAAAACAACAACCTTATTGTAGCTGGTAAAACACTTTCCTTAGATTTCCCAACCACCAGTAGTGCCTATCAAAGCACGCATAATGGCGGCGTCACAGATATATTTATTTGCAAATTTAATAGCAACGGTAGCAACCTACTGGCCAGTACTTACTTAGGAGGCTCGGGAGAAGATGGTATCAACTTTTCGCTTGGCTTTAATGGCAACCAAAACACGCTAAAGTACAATTATGGCGACGACTCCAGAAGTGAAGTAATCGTAGATAATAGTGGCAACATTTATTTAGCTGCTAGCACACAATCTACCAACTTCCCTACTACAACCAATGCTGTAAAGCGCAACCTTACGGGCGCACAAGATGGCATTTTCGTAAAATTCAATCCCACATTAAGTGCGATGATATATGGCACCCTAATAGGCGGCAACAACTATGATGCAGCCTATGTGATAACACTCGACAAATCTGAACAAAATATTTACATTGCCGGCGGCACCCAAAGCAACGACTTTCACCACAGCACCAATGCCGGTAGTATCATCACTTCGAGTCCGGGTGGTACTGCAGATGGGTATATTGTTAAATTCCTTAATTCCGGCAACTACCCTATGCTACGCTCTACCTATATAGGCACCGATGGCTACGACCAAGTGTACGGCATCCAAGTAGATTACAGCAACAATGTGTACATCATGGGGCAAACAACCGGTGCTTACCCCGTTACTCCGGGAGTATATGCCAATGCCAACTCACCACAATTTATTCATAAACTCAACAACAATTTTACAAGTACCATCTATTCTACTATTTTTGGAAACGGCAACAGAACCTACCCCAACTTATCATTGGTAGCGATGCTAGTAGATACCTGTGAAAATGTATACGTATCTGGCTGGGGCGGCAATATTACGTTTGGCTCTACTACTAATGGACTACCCGTTACTCCCAATGCCCTGCAAAACACCACAGATGGCGCCGATTTTTACTTTTTTGTTTTGGCAAAAAATGCAGTAAACCTGTTATACGCTTCATTCTTTGGAGCTGTAGGAAAAAGTGAACACGTTGATGGTGGCACTAGCAGATTTGACCCTAGCGGCATTATTTATCAGGCCATGTGCGCTAGTTGTGGCGCGGGCACTGCATTCCCTGCCACACCTGGAGCCTACTCTGCCGTAAAAGGTGGCCCTAACTGTAATATCGGATTAATAAAATTAGCCTTCAATATGGGTGTGGTAGACGCAGTAGCATCTGCTGCTCCCAATACATCTGGCTGTGCACCATTCACGGTCAACTTTAGTAACAATTCCACAAATGCAACACAGTATTTTTGGGAGTTTGGACCTCCAGGTGCTAGCTCTAGCGCCTTTGCGCCTAGCTATACCTACAATACGCCCGGAAACTATACCGTCAGACTTGTAGCATACAATCCCAATTCGTGTAAGGAATATGATACCACCTATATCAATATATTCGTAAGAAATGATAGCGTTTCTCCAAACTTCACCTATACACCCATAGACACTTGCTACTCTTTCGACGTAGACTTCTCCAATACTACAACCATGACATCAGCCTTGAACCCAAATTTGGCAACCTATGTGTGGGACTTTGGAGATGGCACTAACTTCACTGGCCGAAACCCTCCAAGACATACTTATCCTAATTATGGCACCTTTACCGCGACACTTACTGTCACCCATCCAAATGGCTGTAATAATCCTGCGGTAATTTCTAAAACCATTGTATTTAATGACAACCTGGTAAGTGCCGAACTGGATCCGCCTTCATTAGTGTGTATCAACCAACCATTCACACTTAACCCTGTATATAGAAACGGACTTACCTATTCCTGGGATTTTGGAGATGGCAATACCAGCAATTTGGCCAATCCTTCACATAGCTACAGCACACCTGGCGATTATGAAATAAGGCTTATAGTTGGCAATCCAAATACCTGTAACAGATTTGACACCGTGATCGTAAATGTTACTGCATGGGATATACCTATTGCATTATTCAACTATTCGCCCATGGAACCACAAACCAATACGGGTACACAATTTAACAATCTAAGTGAAAAAGGTGACCTATATTTTTGGGATTTTGGTGACGGACGAACATCTACCGAAAAGAACCCTTATCATGAATTTTATAGCTCGGGCACTTTTAAAGTGTGTTTGACTGTAAAAAATGAAGCCGGCTGTGAAGATGTTACCTGTAAAAATATCATTTCGATAGTGCATAATGTAGCAGATATCCCTACTGGTTTTAGCCCTAATGGTGACGGCACCAACGATGTGCTGTACGTAAGGGGCTACAATATAGAAACGATGCATTTAAAGATATTCAACAGATTTGGCAATCTTGTTTTCGAAACAAAAGATCAAAATATCGGTTGGGACGGCACCTATAATGGCGTAAAGCAAGAAATGGAAGCGTATGGCTATACCCTAGATGTAACATTTAGAGACAAGCAACAAATATCAAGAAAAGGCAATGTAACCCTTATACAGTAGCAACAACACAAAGCATGACAACGATTTCATTCACCCAAGCCAGCCTGATAGTTAAGATTGGATAAAATTGATAAGTGCTAACAAAAAGGCATTTGCAGACACAAATAAAATACAAGGCAAAGATGTATCTTTGAGGCCATGCAACACTCCCTACTTGCTACTATTTTACTGTATCCATTTTCGCTGCTGTATGGTGCTATAATGCTCGTCAGGAATTGGCTATATGACAAAAAGATATGCGCAACTTACCTCCCACCAAAAGCTACCGTAATTGTAGGAAACCTCTCTACGGGAGGCACTGGTAAAAGTCCGCATATAGCATGGCTAATCAGTCAACTAACCGAGGAATATGCCATCACTACGCTCAGCAGAGGCTATAAACGCCAAACACGCGGTTTTATCATTGCAGATAAAAACCAAAGCAATGCTGCCCAAATAGGCGATGAACCGATGGAGTTTTTAGAACGTTTTCAAAACATACACGTAACTGTAGGAGAAAAACGCGTACCTGCTGTACAAAAAATATTAGCATCTTTGCCCAATACCGCTTTAATTCTGCTAGATGACGCCTACCAACACAGAGCCATAAATGCACACCTGACGATATTGCTTACTACATATCAGCAACCATTTTACAAAGACCATATACTACCGAGCGGTAATTTGCGAGAACCCAAATGCGGCAAAAAAAGAGCCAATTATATCATTGTAACAAAATGCCCACCCACATTAACTGCAGCAGAAAAGCAAACTATTATTCGTAAAATTCAACCATTAAATACACAAAAAGTACGCTTCTCTACCTTCGAGTATTTACCATTAAAAGATATTTTCACCAACGAAACAATAACAATTTCCGACAAAAAAATAGTAGCCATAACAGGCATTGCCAACAATAGTGCCCTCATGCAGCACCTAAAACAACTACCAACACCAGTTGTTTTAAAGTCGCTTAATGACCACCAAGAATATACAGAAGCCCTGATAAAAGAGTTGTTGCACGCCTATCCGGCATCGGAGTACCAAATAGTAATAACAAGCAAAGATGCTGTGAAATGGAAAACATTTGCGCACCTGCTTCAAGACAGACAAATAGCGGTACAAGAAATCGCTGTAGCATTCCTAGATGAGCCCAACACCTTATTGCAAGATATACGAGACATTATTGCGCAACATTCCAAAACTAAAAACTAAAATCACATGAGTTTTTTTGACCTTAAAAAACAAGAAAAAAGTTACAAAATACTACTTATAATGAGCATTATTTTTTGCTTATTCAGCATTTGGTATGTAATAGTACGCTTTCATGCATTCACAGGCATTAGAACATTGGTATTGCCATTAATGCCTTTTATTTTTGGCTACCTAAGCTACTTCTATTATGCTCGATTGAAACAAATAAAAAACAAATAAGCAACACCTACAACTCTTTTAAATACAACGGCGTTTTACTTTGAAAAATTCAACCACAACATCGCTATCTGGGTTTAAAGCACTCTTAATTGCATCACTTAAATCAATGCTTAAGAGCCCTACTTCCATTATTTTCTCTTTTGCATTTCCACTAATATTCATCTTGGCCTTTACCCAACTCGACCCTTCCTCGCAAGCTAGAGTATACAAAATTGGCTTGGTCGACACCCAAGGCATTCCTTCAAACATTACCAATGCTTTAAAAAACCAGCAGCTTTTGCAAATTAAAGACATCAGTACTTTTGACAGTGCAGCCCTCCTATATCAGTTTAAGCACCAATTATTAGACGCTATCGTTGCTCCAAAAATCTCAGAAAAACCAGAATTTAAAATTATTCAAACATCCTTAGACAAAGACCAAACTAATATCCTAAATGCCATACTTTTACAAAGTATAGAAGGCCAATACATTTCGGCCGAAGCACATAAGACACTGCAAATAAAATCCTTTAAAAAAATAGACTATATACTACCCGGACAGCTGGGTTTTGCACTTTTGGCAGCATCTGTTTTTGGCACCGCCTTTTTGATGTATAATTTAAGAAACCAATTGGTATTAAAACGATTTATAGCCACGCCAATCAGACCCATTACCATTATACTAGCACATTGCGTCGCAAAAATTAAGATACAAATAGCCTCGGCCGTTTTCATCTTGCTAGTAGGACGCTACTTCCTTGATTATACCTGGATAGACGGTTGGTTTACTTTTTTTCAAATTATTGCTTTGTGCATATTTACGCTACTCACATTCTTAGGATACGGATTCATAATTGCAAGCATAGCTAAAAGCGAATCCATTATTCCACCATTAGCCAATATCGTCACCTTACCACAATTTATACTAGCTGATACCTTTTTGAGTATCGACCGATTTCCAGAATGGCTGCAACATATATCTAATATAATGCCGCTTACCTATTTTAATGCTGGCGTAAGAGCTTTAGCATTTGACGGTGCCACACTTTGGGACATTAGAGGCTCTTTGCTGGTGCTTTCTATTTGGGGTATCGTAGCTATAGGTATTGCAGTAAAAACATTCAAATGGGAGTAGATGCCTTAAGGAAATAGCGCAAACAACAAGGAAGCGCGCATATTACTAGTGTAAAAGACAATTCTTAACAAAAAAATAATCGACAGCAGCACCATCGGCCTAAGTATGCCAGCCACAAAAATTTGCGATAGCCCACATGGGTGATTAATAAGTTACTTGCGGCGATAAATGAGGGTGCTGTTTTTATAAAAATATTAGCCCATCCCAATAAGCTCTTAAAACTATACATATAAAATTTAGCACATAACGTTTGCCAACCCTAATAAAGCAATAAAAATTTAAATTAAAATCCTTAATTTTACCCGAAGCGTCAGGGAGCAATAATTTGTAAGCTAATTAAACAATTTGGATATGCTAGGAGCAATACTTTTAGGTTTTTGGGTAGGATTACTATTTTTTTTTCTAGGTAAGTACGTAAAATCCAAATATTTTTATTTTTTTACTTTATATCCTCTTGCAGTTTTTATATTTTTTGCACAATATGTTCCTACACTTACTGTAGGTAAATCTATTCTTTTTAAAACGGCGTGGGTACCCCAATTAAACATAGGCTTCGATTTTAAGTTAGACGGACTTGCATTAATGTTCAGTCTGCTCATTTCGGGTATTGGAGCACTGATATTTACATATACACACAAGTATCTATATGGCAATAAAAATTTGGATAAATTTTATGCCTATCTGAGCATGTTCATGGCTTCGATGCTTGGAGTCGTGCTTTCGGACAATATTATTACATTGTTGGTATTTTGGGAATTAACCAGCATTAGCTCCTTCTTCCTAATAGGCTTTAATTCCGACGACGAGACCTCTCGAAAAAACGCCAATCTTGCCTTATCTATTACTGGTATCGGCGGCTTCTTTTTGTTAGCAGGCTTTTTGTGGCTAGGCACTATAGGCGGTACGTTTTCGATAACTGAGTTAATAGCCAAAAAAGACGAACTATTGCAACATAGCAGTATTGTACCTATATTATGCTTGCTTTTCATTGGAGCATTTACCAAATCGGCACAATTTCCATTTCATTTTTGGCTACCGAATGCCATGAAAGCGCCCACCCCGGTATCGGCCTATTTACACAGCGCAACCATGGTAAAGGCCGGTATTTACCTTTTAGCAAGAGTATCGCCACTATTTTCCGGTCACCCATTTTGGCACAATACCTTAATAATAGTAGGTACAATCACGATGGCCTACACTGCTATTAATGCAATATACAGAACCGATTTGAAGGGCGTGCTAGCCTACTCTACCATAGCCGTTTTAGGCATGCTGGTAATGCTAATAGGTATAGGCACTCCATTAGCACTCAAGGCAATGGTGGTGTTTTTAGTGGCACATGCCTTATATAAAGCTTCATTATTTCTTATTACCGGCATTATTGACCATGAAGCACACACCCGCGACATCACACTATTAAGCGGACTACGAAAAGTACTGCCATTGGTATTTATAGCCGGCATACTTACGATACTTTCCAATGCGGGCATCCCCTTCAGCTTTGGTTTTATCGGTAAAGAAATGATTTATGAATCGCTACTGCATTTTGACGGAGCGCCCACGCTAATTTGGATACTAGTCACCTTAACCGTTATTGCTAACATTTGTATTGGATATGCTGGCTATCAGGTAGGCTTAAGACCCTTTGTAGGCGTTATGCCCGAGAAGTTTGCACGCATTAAGCCAATATCTATTTTCTTATTACTCCCTCCCTTATTGCTTTCTATTGCGGGTATATTCTATGGTATTTTTCCGAAAATTGCAGACGAAATCCTTTTAAAATCGGCAACACAAAGCGTGATTGGCTATGATGTGTATCAGCCTTTAAAAATATGGCATGGTTTTAACCTCACGCTCCTATTGAGTGTTATAACGATATTATTAGGATTACTGTTGTATTTTTTAAGGCCACCGTCCAAACAAAAAGAAGCCTACTTGCTAACTTTTGATGCCATAAAGCCAGAAAATTTATACTACAAATTTAAAGATATTACCAAAAAAGCCGCGAAAGTATATACGAAAACCATGCATAGTGGTTACTTGAGAATTTACATCATGACCATCATTTTATTTATAGTGATGATCGTGGGTTATAAATTATTCTCGGAAGTACCTTTACGCATAAATACGCAAACATTATCAAGTTTCCGACTATACGAATTGGCAGTATTTGCCATTATTATAGTGGCCATTTTTGCTACCATCATCACACAATCCAGGCTTACATCCATTGCATCTATGTCGGTTGTAGGATACAGTATCTGTCTTTTGTTTGTTTTTTATGGAGCACCCGATTTGGCAATGACCCAATTTACAATAGATACACTCACCTTAGTCCTTTTTGTATTGGTGTTATTTAGGCTACCAACCTTTATGAAATATGCCAAACCCCAAATCATAATCCGAGACGCTATCATATCACTATCTTTTGGCGCACTTATTTCCATTATTACCTTACAAGCCTTGGTGTACCCTGCAGAAAAAGAAATAAGCAAATACTACGCAGAGAACGCGTACCTCATGGCAAAAGGCAAAAACGTTGTCAATGTAATTCTTGTAGACTTTAGAGGATTTGACACTATGGTAGAAAGCATTGTACTTACTATTGCTGCGCTAGGCGTATATAGTTTATTAAAATTACAGGTAAATTCATCAGACAAAGAATAACATTATGAAATCTACAATATTTAGAGTAGCATCCAATTATCTTTTACCCTTGTTGCTATTGTTTTCGATTTTTGTATTACTTAGAGGACACTATGAGTCGGGAGGAGGCTTTGTGGGAGGGCTAATTGCCTCTATTGCCTTTGTTTTACATTTTTTTGCCCATGGGCTAGAAAGCGCACGAGCTCTTTTTAAATACAGCACCGCTTCATTAGTGCCTGTAGGCTTAAGCATTTCTTTATTGAGTGCTATTTTACCCATGTTTTTTGGAAAACCTTATATGACGAGCATGTGGCTCAAAAAACCAATTGCCGTTATCGGTTCGGTAGGTACACCCCTATTCTTTGATATTGGCGTATATACGATCGTTGTAGGCGTTACACTTACTATTTTATTTACCATTTCTGAAAACGTAAAATAATGGAACTATTACTAGTCATTCTAGTAGGCTTATTGTATGCGGCTGGCATTTATATGATGCTAAGAAGAAGTATGGTTAAGCTACTTATTGGATTGTTATTGCTGGGCAATGGCACTAATATCTTAATTTTCTTGATGGGTGATATTGCCAAAGGCAAGCCCCCAATTATAGATGCTAACAGCTCTATTTTTATAGATGCGTATGCAGACCCCGTACCCCAATCTTTAATACTCACAGCAATTGTTATCAGCTTTGCCTTGCAAGCGTTTGCAATTATCCTGCTCAAACGAGTTTACCAAATGACGGGTTCGGACGACCTTGACTCTTTAAATACTAACGACGGCGATATATGACCTCCAACTATTTAATTTTTCCAATACTCATACAACTTATCACTGCCATCATTCTTATGTTTTTGTGGCAGAAAGTAACCTTACATCGTATTATCAGTACGGTAGGCAACTGCCTTACTGTTTTTACCAGCTTAATACTTTTTGTAAATGTTTGGGATTTTGGATTCCATACACTGCACTCTGGAAACTGGCGGCCACCGTTTGGTATATCATTTATTGCAGATACGCTGAGCGTTACCCTGGTATTACTCACGGCCATAGTAGGGCTTTCGGTGGGGCTTTTTTCCACGGTCGGCATAAGCACCAATAGAATCAAATACGGATTTTTCCCTATCTTCCACTTTCTGCTAATGGGCTTGATGGGAGCCTTCCTTACTGGCGACATTTTCAACCTATACGTTTGGTTTGAAATCGTCATTATCTCTTCCTTTGTTTTACTTACATTGGGCGGCAAAAAAATGCAAATGGAAAGTGCCATCAAGTATGTAGCCCTCAATATGCTTGCTTCTACCATATTTCTTACAGCTATAGGTCTACTTTATGGCTTAACGGGCAGTTTGAATATGGCCGACTTATCTCAAAAAGTACCCCTAATTGCCAATAAAGGCATTGTGAATGTAACTGCATTATTATTCTTTATTGGCTTTGGTATCAAAGCTGCAGTGTTTCCATTGTATTTTTGGCTACCATCATCTTATCATACGCCGCCTTCGGCTATTGCTGCTATTTTTGGCGGCCTACTTACCAAGCTGGGCATCTATGCAATCATTCGTTTCTTCACCCTCATTTTCACACCAGACATATTCATAAACAACCTGTTTATCATTGTAGCTATTATGACAATGCTCACGGGTGCACTGGGCATGCTAAATAAAAATAGCATCAGAAAAGTCTTTTCCTACATGATAATTTGCCATATAGGATATTTGATGGCAGGCATTGGCTTGGCATCGGAAAAAGCCCTATCGGGCACCCTATTGTATTTAATACACGATATTATAGCCAAATCAAATCTGTTTTTAATATGCGGATTGATTTATAAAATACGAAGCAGCACAGACATGAGACGACTTGGAGGCTTATATAAAGAATATCCAAAGCTCTCCTTGATTATGCTATTTGTGTTGTTATCGATATCGGGAGTACCACCACTTTCGGGTTTTTGGCCAAAGCTGAATATCATTACAGAATCGCTTAGAACAGAAAACTATATGCTGGTGTTTGCCATTATCATTTCAAGCTTCGTTACCTTAGCGATGATAGCAAAAATATGGACAGAAGTTTTTCTAAAACCCACACCCAAAGACAATCCAGAGCAAGATAACACCTTTGCAATACTAACAACGTTTAAAAAAACCACCATAGTATTGCCGATATTAACCTTGGCTTTTGTATCGGCTTGCATGGCATTCAAACCTTCGGCATTTGTAAGAGCAGCAGATAAAATAGCCACGGAACTAAAAAATCCAAAGCAATATATAGAGGCAATTTTTATGGTAAATGAAATAACACAGTAATAATAATACCCCTAATTAGCGTTTATTATGATACAACACCTATTAATGAATTTGATGCTCACCTTTGTGTGGGTAGCTATTACCGGAACCCTTGATTTTATCAACTTCCTATTTGGCTATATACTTGGCTTTGCAATTTTATGGCTAATAGAACGAAAAAACGGTAAAAAGAAAAAAAAGTACTTTTACAGGGTGCCTAAAATCATAGGGTTTGTGCTTTACTTTATTTACGACTTGCTTAAAGCAAACTTTAAAATAGCCTACGATGTTATAACACCAAAATACTTTATGTCGCCGGGCATAGTGGCATACCCATTGCGAACAGAAAACGATTTTGAAATAACGATGCTTTCAAATGTTATTTCTCTGACGCCCGGAACGCTGATTATTGACGTTAGTGAAGACAAACAAGCACTCTATATACATACCATGTACCTAACGGATAAAGACAAATTTATAGAGCATATCAGAAAAAATATAGAAAACAGATTGTTAGAAATTTTAAGATAATTAATCAAATGGATTTAAACTCCTACTTACTTTTTGTGGTAATGCCCATACTCTGTTTGGCGGTGATACTATCGGTTATAAGGTTTATTCAAGGGCCAGGCATAGCAGACCGCGTTATTGCGCTCGACTTTATTATCACCTCGGGTGTAGGTATAATAGGGCTGTTTAGTATTATATACAACCACCCTGCATTTCTGGATGTAGCTATGATATTGGCACTTATAGCCTTTTTGGGCACTATAGCTTTTTCCTATTATTTGATACAAGAACATAAAAACAAAAAAAAATGACCAATATACTCATAGCTATCTTTGCCACTATTGGCGCATTATTTGCCCTTGTAGCAGCGGTTGGCATCATCAAAATGCCCGATTTCTACACCCGCCTCTCTGTAACTATCAAAGGCGTAACGCTAGGCATGGGCTCTATTCTGCTCAGTTCTGCAATATTCTTTAATGACTTTGCTGTATCAAGCAAGCTTTTTGCCATCATTTTCTTCCTCATTCTTACTGCTCCTATTGCGGGTCACATCATTGGTAGGGCTGCATATTTCACAGGCGTTAAGCTATGGTCTAACACGATTATGGACGAGCTAAAAGGTAAATACGAGGATAATATTGACAAGCTGCAAAGCTCCGAAACAGAGGATGCAGAAAAACCCAAAGACAACACCTTAGATCCTCCTCAAAATGAAGCATAAAAAAAAGCAACTATCAAAAAAATAGTTGCTTTTTGGTTATCTGATAAATGTAGATATTACATCCAAGAATATTGTTTTCTGGCTACAATTTTATAACCTACAGAGACACCAAAATTTGAATTTCTAATATAATTATTAGCATCGCCCTGAGGTGCTAAATTTAGCAAACCCATACCGTACTGTGCTTTAAAATACAATCCAAATGACGTTTGATAACCTACAAAAGCATTCGCCCACAAATCGAAAGGCCTTGCTCTATCAAAACGTACATTGTTGCCATAAGGCATGCTGTATGAATTATTCTGAACACTTGTTCTGCCATTTACCACGTCTCTGTATTCTTGTTTATACTGCCCGGCAATAGCAAAATTTGCCGAAGGACCAATACCAAAGAAAGCATGCGGATCGTTATAATCATTTTTTGTTTTTAATACAAAAAACAAAGGCAGCGATAAATAATGAAACCTATAGGTTCTTTCGTCATGAAAACTAGCAGGGATATTCGAACCCGTGTAATAAAACCCTTCTCCGTATGTTTGGCCGCCGTTATTGATATTAAACAACAAACCAGGATTTATAGAAAAATAATTTCCAAATTGAAAATCTACCATAGCACCCACTCGCGCGCCAAACTGATAAGTAGCATTTCTGGATTCTGCATTGATTTTTTGACTTATACCATTGTAAGTAAGCCCCAATTCTGGACTAATAGAAATCTCTTGAGCAGAAACTTGTGAAGCCAAAACTGTGGCTATTGCAATAATAGAAAATTTTTTCATATATTTTGTTTTGAAGAATTGTTTGTTTCGTCTATTAATCCGTTTATTACAAAGGTTAAATTTAATTCAAAATAAATTAAAATTCAAAGAGAATACAAATATTTATATAATAATTTATCAAATTACTTTAGATACAGCTAGGTAAGCATGTTATTAAACAGGCCGTCCAATTACTTAGCAATTCTTGTATATTTGTACTCAAATATTATTATAAAAAATTATGCAGCGTAGCATTTGCTTATTTCCCGGCACATTCGACCCAATTACCAACGGACACGTAAATATTATTCAAAGGGCCGCTTATCTTTTTGATGAGCTTTATATAGGCATAGGCGTAAATACAAGTAAGACAACTATGTTTTCGATTGAGCAAAGAGAAGCTCATATTCGTGAAATATTCAAAGACCAACCACATATAAAAGTGGCGTCTTACGAAGGGCTTACGATAAATTTTGCCCAGAAAATTGGTGCAAAAACAATACTCAGAGGACTTAGAACTATGGCCGACTTAGACTATGAAAGAGCCATTGCCGACATGAATAAAGTAATAGCCCCCGAAATAGAAACTTTCTTCCTTACTTGTAGTGCAGAATTTGCTACCGTAAGCTCTACTTTGGTAAGAGACCTCATAAAATACAAACACAGCATTGCCCACTTTGTACCCAATGTAATCATAGACGATTTGGAAAAAAATAATCAAAAATAATTTGTCAATAAATTTGGCTTGCCGTACCTTTGCAACGGCAAGTCTCATACGACCAGCTCCTGAAGAACCTCCCCAGGGCAGGAATGCAGCAAGGATATTTGGTTGTAGCGGTGCGATGTGAGTAACTTGCCACTTTTTTTTGCCTTTCATGATTGTCCCATTTTTTTAGACGCATCTCTTTTCATATCTTTGCTAGGTATTTTTTCTATTTAAACACACATACGGTAAATAATTTTTATGAGATTTTTCATAGACACAGCCAACCTTGATCAAATTAAAGAGGCCAACGAGTTAGGTATTCTTGATGGTGTAACAACCAACCCATCCTTAATGGCCAAAGAAGGCATCAAAGGCACAGAGGCAATACTACAACACTATGTAGACATCTGCAATATAGTAGACGGCCCTGTGAGCGCTGAAGTACTCTCTACAGACTTTGAAGGCATGGTTGCTGAAGGTAAAAAACTAGCCGCCTTACATGAGAATATAGTGGTGAAAATACCGATGATTAAAGACGGTATTAAAGCCATCAAATGGTTTAGCGACAATAATATCCAAACAAACTGTACGCTAGTTTTTTCTGCCGGGCAAGCTATACTAGCTGCTAAAGCAGGTGCTACAATGGTTTCGCCATTTATTGGCCGAATTGATGATGCCAACTGGGATGGTGTAGCGCTTATCAAACAAATAGTAGACATTTATAACGCTCAAGGTTATATGACCGAAGTATTGGCCGCTTCTATACGTACGCCATTACACATTGTAAAATGTGCTGAGGTAGGTGCCGACATCGTTACTTGTCCTTTAAACTCTATTACGGGTTTGCTCAAACACCCATTAACAGATTTAGGATTAGCGCAGTTTTTAAAAGATGCTCAAAACCTCTAATTACTCAATATCGTAATTCGATTACAATAATTTCAAACAAAGAAGCTGTCCATTGCTGGACAGCTTCTTTGTTTTTATGTAGAATAAGCAATACAAACGGCGCTTCGCTATATTGATGAGTGTATTTATACTACCCCAAGCTCCATATCTCCAGCCACGTTCATAGGCGCATCGCGTATGGCGTTTTAATGCCGGCGGGTAAATTAAAGGCTGTACAATCTGTTTAGTATAAATGTGAGCTTGAAGATATTTATTATTGTTTAATTAATTTTCTTCAATCTGGTATTTCACATATCCAAATGCTTATCTATTTTGGCGATCATCGTATTTATATAATCTTGCTGTACGGTGGTAAGCGCATCAAGCTCAATAGCTTGGTCGGTAGCATACATTAATAAACACATGGCTATGAAGTCTTGGTCGTCTCTGCCTGCATAATTCACTCTTAAATCAGAGATTCTTTCTTCGGCAATCTTGACTGCAAAACGTACTTTTTCTTCGTCTTCCCTCCGTATACGTATTCTATAGCTCCTACCTGCTATCCATAGTTGTACCGGTATCAATTCGTTATTAGCATGCATATTCATAGGCTATAAAAAAAGGAAGTAATATGACTTATATTACTTCCTACAAAACTATTTAAATTCAATTACAATTTAGAGACATATGCTTTAATTTTCTGAGCATCTTCATTTGTGTTATCTAGGCTTAAGATAGCATCTGCTGCACGTTCTGCTTCTTTAAAATCTTTTTTATTCATATTATACCACATCAAGTAGGAGTATCCTCTCACTTTCTCTTTAACATCGGGGTTGTAGCCCTCTTTTTCTATTGCCAACCATTTAGTATAATATGCTGCTGCTGCACCTGTCTCTGCTTTGGTGTCGGTAGCAGCCGCAGTTCTGGCTTGCCAATATACTGCCACAGGCTCATCAGGATACACTTCGGCCATTTTAGTGAAGATTTTTAGTGCTTCTTCGGGCTTTTCGGCATAGTAAGTGTATATACCGGCATTGTAATAATCAAAGGTAGAAGCTTTTGGATTATCGGTCAATATTCTGGTGTAATATCGAGCGGCTGCATCAAAATTATCAACCTCTTTAAAGATATTACCAATTTCAAAATACGTATTTCTTTTGTCTTTCGAGGTATCTGCAGCTATTGCTTTACTAAAAAACTCATCTGCTTTAGTTAGGTATTCTGCCTTCATTGTTTCATCTTCCTTCGCCAGCTTTGCGTATATTTTACCTGCATAGCTATAGTCGCTGAGTTCGAGTGTTTTCTTGTCGGTTGTTTTATTAAAATAGGTATTGATACTGCCTAAAGCATCTTTATAGTGCCCATTTTCGTATTGAGAATAGGCCATAGCTCTATACAAAGAAGGTTTATCTGGGTAGTTTTTCAATAATTCATTTAAAACACCTTCGGCTTTTGCATATTGTTTAGCGCCAATCAATACATTTACGTAGTCTATTTTATCTACATAACGCTTATCTGACTTTGCAAAGAATGCTTCGATATTTTCTAAGGCTAATTGGCTTTTACCTACTTTATCGTATTGTTTAGCAAGCTGAATATACGGCAAAGGATTGTTGGGGTCGGTAGCCTTAGCTTTATCAAAGTTGGTGATTGCCAATTCTGCATCTCTAGAGCGCAGGCCTATACTTCCAAGCTGACTGTAGGCTAAAGATTGTATAATTACATCACCCATTTTTGCGGCAGCGTTGTACTGATTATAGGCTTCGCCTCCTTGGTTAAATCTATTCAAATATAAGTTGCCTAGTGCTAAATGAGTTGCGGCATCGGGTTTAATGCTGAGTGCCTTTTCATACCATTCGATAGCATCTTTTCCGTTTCCTTTTCCGCTAAAAGTAATAACGTCTGCAGCATATTTATATTTTTCCCATTCTTTCTTTTTAGCACCATCCACTACGCTTCTTAATAATGTTTCGGCTTGCGTTACATTATTATCTTCCATAGCGATATATGCCTGCCCTATTTTGGCTGTCCAATCTTGTGCATGCATACTAAAAGCTGATTTTGCTTCATTTATTTGTCCCATTTCCAAATGCGCAATACCAAGGGCTAAGGCTGCTTCGGGGTACTTTTGTGCTATGGGCTTCATGGCCGTAATGGCACTTTCAAACTTTCTATAGTGGATTAATTTGTAACCGTCTGCTGCACTTTGTGCATTTACATTTACTACCATAGCAGACGCTATTGTTAGTCCAATCAAATGTTTCATCATGTATTTTTATTATTAATGAAGTAAAGTTTCTTTTTATATGCGTTTTGTTTTTTTTCAAAAAAATATCAACAAAAATAATTATTGCGTTATGGCTGTTTCTCTAATGGTCAATGGCACTCTTAAGGGTAGCATGCGCTCTCTATAAAAGATTGTCTGACCGCGTTGTTGGCTCAAGAAATTTACAAAGCCTGTACCCAAACCTCTGTGTGATTCTCTTAAATGAAAAAATAATTTTCTTCTTAAGGGATAGTGGTTGTCAACTAAATTTGCCTGATAGGGTTCGTAAAAACCAGTAGCACTATCGTTTTGAAGGGCTACCACCCTAACATCCGATTTAAAGTGTCCTTGTCCACTTCTATCCTCGGGGTCGTATAAATGGCTTACTGCCACAAAACCAATAGCATTTTTATTAGCTGCCACGTATTTTATTACAGAATCTGTAGTTTGTAACGCATAAGTATTAGACAGTGATTCGTTGCCAGAGATTAATTGCTCTTGAATAAATTTAACAATTCCGGATTTTCTATTATCGAAAACGACATTGTAAGAGCGCGCAAATTTACCTTCAATTATATTCTTAAGTTGCTCTATATTCAACATAGAATCTTGTGAGCTAGGATGCATAATCACCGCCACTGCATCAATAGCAAGAGACAAAGAACGTATATAAATATTATTATCCTCAAAGTATTTTTTTTCCACTTCCGAAAGGTCTCTGGCAGCTACTATCAGCCGAACACTATCTTTTAACAATTCTTCAAAACAACTTTCTTGAGGCAAATATGCTACATGCAATTTTGCATCGGGAAAAGATGAGTCAAAAACCTTTATTTGTTGCGCCATTATAGGTGCATAGTTTTCGTCTATTGCTACGGATATCGTACCTGAGGTAAGATTGTCGTTATAGGCAACCTTGGGTTTACTATCATCTACACAAGCCGACAAGGCAAATATAGAAGATAATACTGCTAGTGTGTATAGGATGCTTTTGAACATGTTGCGATTTTACCGATAAAAGATAATAAAGACGTAAAGGTAACAATTTTAGGAAAAACTTTTTTAACCATAAAATACTAAATAACAATTTGGTAATGCAAAAAATCAATTATTTTCGTATTTTACCTACAAACGATAAGATTCGCGTATTTCCACATTTCATTTAGTTTAGTTTTTTTTACCAATGCCCATTTACTTTGAAACCGAATATAGTGACACTAAGCTAATTATATGGCATATAATAGAGGAAGAATCTTTTTTTACAGCGTCATTGGGGCTTCAAGGCAACAGCCAACGCTTGAAAAAACGTATGGAGTTTTTGGCAAGTAGATGGTGCTTGAAAACGCTAATACCTACCCTTAGCTTCTCCGATATTGTTAAAGATGCTGAAGGCAAGCCTTATCTTCCAAACACCAACATGCATTTTAGCATTTCTCACTCCTACCCTTACGTAGCGGTGGCCGTGAGCCCTAGGCACAGCATCGGTGTAGATATTCAAACGATCCAAGAGAAAATACTGCGGCTACAAACAAAATTCTTAGACGCTCATGAAATGTCTTTGTGTAAAAATGACATTAAGGCTATCACTTTTGCCTGGTGTTGTAAGGAGGCTATGTATAAAAAATACGGATTGGGTGGTATTGATTTTAAAAGAAACATGCCCATTTCGTATATAGATATTGCAGATACAGCCTGTACGGCCATCATCAATTTTCAAAAAGCCACAATTGCCTATCCACAAGAGTTTAAAGGTGCAATCGAGCCCGATTTTGCATGGGCATTGAGCATTGTTTAACCAAAATCACCCCTACAAACAGCCATTCTCTAATCATTTTAAGCAAGTTATATCCAAAACGTTAATTTTTTTATAAAAAACCATTACATAATTAATAGATTTGCTAGACTTTTTTTTACTATTTTAGCAAAATTGCATGCATTTAGAAACAACTTAAGAAAATGAAAAAAACCATTTTAATACTAGGCATTGGCCTATGTTTATTCAATCCTACAATGAGTTTTGCGCAAGCAAAAATGATAGAAAAAGTAGAGAAGAAAGGAGACGAGACCATTATTCCATTTGAGAAATATGTACTTCCGAACGGACTCACCGTTATTTTGCACGAAGACAAAAGTGACCCTGTGGCACACGTTGATGTCACGTATCATGTCGGCTCAGCTAGAGAAGAACTGGGCAAATCGGGTTTTGCGCACTTTTTTGAACATATGATGTTTCAGGGCTCCGACAATGTAGACGATGAGCAGCATTTTAAAATCATTACAGCTGCCGGTGGAACACTCAACGGTACTACTAATAGAGACAGAACCAATTATTTTGAAACTGTACCTTCTAACCAAATAGAAAAAATGCTTTGGCTAGAAGCGGATAGAATGGGCTTCTTGTTGGATGCTGTAACGCAAGAAAAATTTGAAATACAAAGAGCTACTGTAAAAAATGAAAGAGGGCAACGTTATGATAACCAGCCCTATGGCTTGATGAGCGAAGTATCATCTAAACATTTATACCCCTATGGACACCCTTATTCTTGGCTTACCATCGGCTATATAGAAGACTTGAATCGAGTAGATGTAAATGACCTCAAAAACTTCTTTTTGAGATGGTATGGCCCCAACAATGCGGTACTTACTATTGGTGGTAATATCGATAAAAAACAAACATTACAATGGGTAGAAAAATACTTTGGAAGCATACCTAGAGGAGCCGAAGTTACTCCTGCTTCATTCCCATTACCGGTATTGGAAAATACCCGTTTTGTAACGATGAAAGATGATTATGCCAAGGTAAACAGATTAAGGATCGTATATCCGGTAGCAAAACGCTTTAGTAAAGAAGAGCCCTACTTAGATTTAATAGCCCAAATACTCGGACAAGGTAAATCATCTATTCTTTATAAAAATTTGGTAAAAACTGGCTATGCTTCCAGCGTTAGTGTTTACAACTATGCTGCCGAGCTTTCGGGAGAGTTTACAATAGATGTAACGCCCTTCCCTGGCAAAAACCTTCAAGATATTTATAAAATAATAGAAACATCCTTGGATGAATTGGTGCAGCGCCAAGTAACACAAGAAGACCTTGTGAAATTTGTAAATTCTATGGAAAGCCAGCTTATCTATTCCTTGGAAAGCGTATCGGGTAAAGTAAGTGCTCTTGCCGCTTATTATACCTTTACGAAAGATGCTAACTATTTGGCCAAAGAATTGGAAGCATACAGAAGTGTAGATGCGGCTACTACTATGCGTATTTTTAACGATTTTATATACAATAAAAACAAACTTGTACTGAGTGTAGTAACTGCCAACGACCCCAACAATGAGGTACAAACACCCAACTATACCGTAGATACTACTAAAGGCTACCTAAACCTCGACTATGGCTACGAAGGGCTGAGCTACGTAAAAGCTAAAGACAATTTTGACCGCTCTGTTGTGCCTAAAGAAGGCGCCAAACCTGTTATAAAAACACCTAAATTCTACACAGGTAAAGTAGGATCGGCAATATCATTGATAGGCGTGCAAACTACCGAAATACCCGTAGTAAATGCTATTTTAAAATTAAAAGGCGGCAGCTATACAGACCCTAAAGGCAAAGAAGGACAAGCAAGTTTGTTTGCTGCTATGCTAAATGAAGACACCAAGAACTATACGGCAGAGGAATTTAGCAATGAATTAGAAAAACTTGGTTCGAGTATCAGCGTAAATGCAGACGGTGAAAACATCTCTATTCAGGTAAGATCACTTACAAAAAACCTACAACCTACCCTACGTTTGCTTGAAGAACGCCTCAATAATTCGGTATTTAATGCAGATGATTTTGATAGAAATCAAAAACGCATGGTGCAAAATATCAAAAACGCCATGGTTCGTCCGGCATACATAGCCTCAGTGGTGTACAAGCAACTGCAATATAGTGCTAACTCTCCATTGGGTGTATCGGCTACCGAAAAAAGTGTAAGCAATATCACACTTCAAGATTTACAAAATTTATACAACAACAGCTTATCAAAAGTAGATGCCGAACTTATAGTAGTAGGTGATGTAACAGAAAAAGATGTGTTGCAGCATTTCAATTTCTTGGATAAACTAAAATCGACTAAAGTAGTATTACCTAGCAAAGAAACTATTGCAAAAACGAATACCATTAGCACTAAAGGTATTGTGTATATGGTAGATGTTCCTAACGCTGCGCAAACCGAATTTAGAATTGGTAAAGTAACGGGTACCACCTACGACCATAACGGAAACTACTATAAATCTGTATTAGCCAACTATCCTTTGGGTGGTGCATTTAATAGCCGTCTTAACATCTATCTAAGAGAAGAAAAAGGCTGGACGTATGGAGCTAGATCTTTCTTCTCGGGCGATAAATATACAGGTAGCTACAACTTCTCGGGTGGAATAAAAGTAGAACCTACGGACTCTGCTTTAGTGGATATTTTGAATATTATTAGTAATTACAAAGCTAAAGGTATTACTCCCGAAGAGCTAAACTTTACGAAGAGTGCCCTTACAAATAATGAAGCACTGAAGTACGAAACTGGATTCCAAAAAGCGGGTTTCTTATCTTTGATTCAAACCTACAACCTACCTGCGAATTTCAAAGATCAACAACAAAAAATTCTAGATAACATTAAGGCAGAAGAAATCAATAAAACAGCCAATCTAATGATTCCTGCTACAGACGACTTTATCATCCTTTTGGTAGGAGATAAAGCTAAAATACAACCTGCAGTAGAAAAGAAAGGCTTTAAAGTGATATTATTAGATGCCAACGGCAATATCGTAAAATAAGCACCGTATATTAAAGCTTGCTTTTTAGCTAATATGCATGCCGCACGACACTTCTCGTGCGGCATTTTTTTTTCAAATCAAATATTAACACCCATCTACAAAAACAGTTTTTAAAATCCATTTTATGGAGTGAAATATACCTAAAAGCTACCATCAATTTGGCATTATTAGAAGGAAGAAAACAAGCCATCATTCTACACTTGGGCACCACTCACCTATACGGAACATAAGCCATTTAGCCTCTCCAAAGGGGATTGGGGAGGCTAAATGACTTTTAAAAAAATAATTAAAACAACTTGGTTATAAGTTTTGCGTTTTTGTTATTTCATTGCTGAAATCACTTGTAAAAAGTCTTCTACTTTAAGTGAGGCACCCCCTATCAAGCCACCATCAATATCTGCTTGGCTAAACAACTCCTCAGCATTTTTGGGGTTACAGCTACCACCATAAAGAATAGAGGTTTGATTGGCAGCTTCTGTGCCAAATTTGGCAGCTATTGTGCTTCTAATATAAGCATGCATATCTTGAGCTTGTTGAGAAGAAGCTGTCTTACCGGTACCAATAGCCCAAATTGGCTCATATGCTATTACAATATTCGCAAAAGCTTCGGTGCTTAAGTGAAATAAGCTGTTTTCTATTTGTGCCTTCACGTATGTATTCTGCGCATCGGCTTCTCTTACATCTAGGGGCTCTCCACAGCAAAACAACACACCCAAGCCTTCGGCCAAAGCGGCGTCTACTTTTTGTGCTAGTAAGCTATCTGTCTCTCCGTGATATTCTCTGCGCTCGCTATGACCGATGATTACATAATCTGCTCCTATGCTTTTTACCATTTTGGCGCTTACGTCTCCGGTATAGGCACCCGATACTTTATGATGACAATCTTGGGCAGATAATTTGTAGCCATCTTTATGTTGTAATAAAGCACTTATAGCGCTCAAATGTATGAAAGGTGGCGCTATCACCACTTCTGTTTGCGGTGTTAAGGTGGTATTATTGTCTAAAATCGCTTTTACTAAAGCTTCGCCCTCTTGCGGAAGCATGTTCATTTTCCAATTGCCTGCTATAATTTTTTTTCTAGCCATAACTGTTCGTATTTATTATAATATTATTACGTGTTGTAGTTTTTTCAACATTTATAAATTCTCTTCAAAAATATGATGGAGTACTTTTTCTTCTTGAGGAGTAAGGCGTTTACCTCTACGTTCCATCATTCTATTGGCCGTAGCCACTGCTTTATCAAACTGGTATTTGGCATGTGATTCTACACCACCCCATGTAAAAGAAGGTATATATTTATCGGGAAAATTGGCACCAAACACATTGGCACTTACACCCACCACTGTACCTGTGTTGAACATAGTATTGATGCCACACTTACTATGGTCGCCCATTATGAGGCCACAAAACTGAAGTCCTGTATTTTCATATATACC
>CAYSCJ010000013.1:0-60117 GCA_964429515.1 uncultured Taibaiella sp. | reverse complement strand
AAAAATAGCGAAAGTATTAGCTATATATCAACATACATTGTTCCATTTATCTTTCAAGATACCAATAACATTTTTGACATTACTTCTATTTTCATTGTTTTAATAATCATATTTTTTATTTTATCAAAATCTATTTTAAAACGCTTTTGAGAAAAGACGATATAAGTTAAAATTACAAGCACCCAAACTCAAGCAAATTTGTACGATTTTATAACAATATGTTATTAGAAAATGAGCCGATTAGGTTTTGGATTAATTGAATTTTTGCTGACATTTATATGACAAAAATATTTCGTATATACAAAGAAAATGGCTGAAAGCCGCGCCAGTATTGAAAAAAAAAAAATTAAATTTATGGCAAAACTTTCGATTTCGTGTTGTACTTTTGCTCCCAATATTATCCTTTTTAGGAATCATTAAGAGTATAACCAAAAATAATTCACTCGTGTTTGTACAATTAAGGTCTCAATTCATGGTTAAGCGATCAGGAATGTTTTTTCTGGCGGCAATTCTAACATTGCTTTCGTTCGGTAACTATGCCTCAGCCCAAGATGTTGCTGGAGGTAAAACTTTATTTCAAAACAAATGTGCCAGCTGTCACCATCCTTTGAAGGATGCAACTGGCCCCAAACTCAAAGGCTCAGATCAGACTGTGCCCTCTAAAGAATGGTTGTATTCTTGGGTAAGAAATTCATCTGCTATGGTTGCCTCTGGCGATAAGTATGCAAATGAGATTTTTACTAAGTGGAATAAAACGGCAATGACCTCTTTTCCTGATTTGACAAATGAGGATATCGATAACATTTTCGCGTATGTAAATTCAGTAGAAGAGCCTAAAGCGGCAGAAGGTCCTGCGGTGGATGCTGACTCGGGTAAGGACAACACTTGGATATATGCCATTGCTACTGCAGTATTGGCGTTGCTTGTGTTTATTCTATCTAGAGTGAATCGTACATTAGAAAAATTAACCAACGAGAAGCGTGGTATTGCCAATAAGAAAGATGCTCCTTGGTATAGAAATAAAGTATACATTGCAGTTATTTCTGTGGTATTATTGGCCTTGGCTGGCTTTTGGATAGCTAATGGCTCTATAGAAATGGGTCGTCAGCAAAACTATATGCCAGAGCAGCCTATTTTCTATTCGCACAAAGTACATGCCGGTATTAATCAAATCAATTGTCAGTATTGTCACAGTTCGGCAGATGAGAGTCGTCAGGCGATGATACCTTCTACCAATGTATGTATGAACTGTCACATGCAAATAAACGAATACACGGGTGACCAACTTTATACTTATGAAGGAAAGCCTGTAGATGGTACAGCAGAAATTCATAAATTATATGAGTATGCAGGTTGGGATCCAGTTAAGAAAACCTACAAGCTTAAAGAGAATGGTGAGATAGATGCTAAGCCAATAGAGTGGGTGAAAATACACAACTTACCAGATCACGTTTATTTTAATCATGCTCAGCACGTAAGCGTAGGTGAAGTGGCTTGTCAGTCATGTCATGGTCCGGTACAAGATATGGATGAGGTATTCCAATTCTCACCTTTATCTATGGGATGGTGTGTGAATTGTCATAGAACTACGGAAGTGAAATTCCAAGATAATGCTTACTACGAAATTTTCGAAAAGTATCACCAAGAAATAAAAGAAGGTAAACGTACAGGTGTTACAGCAGCAGAATTAGGTGGTACCGATTGTCAGAAATGTCACTACTAGAATTTACTAGAAATAAAAAGAACAATAACATTAACTATTACAATTATTCTTGTGCTATCTTAGTACACAGATTATAAAATAAATAAAGTGGCGCTCCAAAAAAGCACACAACATCACTTTAAGTTATGGCTCAAAAACAATATTGGAAGGGTTTAGAAGAACTGGAGAATACTCCAGAACACCAGCAAATCGTTGAGAATGAGTTTCCGCAAGAATTGCCGGTTATGGGTAATGTTAGCGATAAGCTTTTGAATGCAGAGACACCTCGTCGCGATTTTCTTAAATTCCTTGGATTTAGTACTTTAGCGGCTACTGTAGCTGCGAGTTGTGAAATGCCAGTAAGAAAAGCAATTCCTTATGCGATAAAGCCTGAGGATATTACACCTGGTATAGCCAACTACTATGCATCTTCATACGTAGATAATGGTGAGTACTGTTCTGTAATAGTGAAAACTAGAGAGGGTAGACCTATCATGATTGAAGGTAATACCTCGTCTTTGGTTACTAACGGTGCTGTTTCTGCAAGAGTAATTGCATCTACCTTAAGCTTGTACGACAAAGCAAGGCTTCGTCAGCCATTGGCAGAAGGTAAAGCTGTAGATACTTTTGACGCTGTGGATACTCCTATTAAGCAAGGCTTAAGCGCAGCGAATGGTGCTATTTATATTGTTACTGGTTCTGTATTGAGCCCTACAACTAAAGTGGTTGTAGAACAATTTAAAGCGAAATATCCTAGTGCCAAACACATACAATACGATCCTATTTCCTACAGCGGTTTAGCGCTTGCTAACGAAGCTACATTTGGCAAAAAAGCAATACCTTCTTATCATATAGAGAAAGCACATACCATCTTCTCCTTGGGTGCCGATTTCTTAGGATCTTGGTTGTCTCCAAATGAATTCAGTCATGGATATAATGTAAACAGAAAAATTTCTGCAAAAAATCCAACTATGTCTAAGCACTACCAAGTAGAGGCGATGATGAGTATGACGGGTTCAAATGCAGATGAGCGTGCTACTTGCAGGCCATCTGAATATGGGAAGGTAGCAGCAGCCTTGTATCAAGCAATCACTACAGGAGCTAGCCCTAAAGTAGGCTCAGATAAGTTGAATGCCCTAATAGCAGCTGCAGCTAAGGACTTAAAAAATAACGGTTTAGTACTTTGTGGTAGTAATGATACCAATGTACAAATAATTGTAAACGCTATAAACAACGCAATAGGGGCCTACGGCAATACTATAAGCTGGGCTACTCAGTCTAACTACAAACAAGGTGACGATAAAGCCTTTGCTGAATTTGTAACAGCGATGAATGCAGGACAGGTAGGAGCAGTATTGATACACGGAGTTAACCCATCGTATGATTATTTCGAATCTGAGAAGTTTAATGCAGGTTTAGCAAAAGTAGCTACTACGGTATCATTCTCAGAGCGCTTAGATGAAACTGCAGCGAAGTGTAAATTTGTAGTTCCAGATCATCATTGGTTGGAAAGCTGGGGAGATGCAGAGCCCAAAACTGGCTACTATTCCTTTATGCAGCCTACTATCGCGCCTTTATTTAAAACAAGAGCGTTTCAAGATTCTCTATTAAAATGGGCAGATAGCACTGAAGATTATTATACGATCTTTAATAAATATTGGGTAGGTGCCCTTGGACAAACTGCCTTTGATAAAGCATTACAAGACGGCGTAAAACAGCCCGAAACATTTACAATCTCAGGAGCAGCATTTTCTTCTGCAAATGTTGATGCAGCGATATCTGCTGTAAACGTTTATAAATCTAATCCAGAGGGACAATACGAAGTACTCATTTATGAGTCGGTAGCTATAGGTCATGGTGGAAGTGCTTCTAATAATCCATGGTTGTTAGAAATGCCCGATCCCGTAACGCGTGCAACATGGGACAACTATGTTTGTATGTCGTACAAGACAGCCAAGGAAAAATTTGGTTATGAATTGACCTTACACAATCAAGTAGTACACGACAAGAAAGTAGTAAAAGTAACTGTTGGTAACACAACGGTATCCCTGCCACTAGTAGTGCTTCCAGGTATGCACAACGAAGTAATAGCAATAGCTGTTGGTTATGGTCGTGCAGAAACAGTAGGTAAAGCAGCAGCTAATTTGGGTGCCAATGTATATCCATTTGGTCAGTACACCGGCGATAGTATATTGAATTATAATATTGCTAAAGTGGAAGGTACATCAGAGTGGTATCCCGTAGCTATAACGCAATCTCACCACTCTTATGAGGGTCGTGAAATTATACAAGAGTTTACATTAGAAGAGTTTAAGAAAGATCCAAAATTCTTGTTGAATAAAAGAAGAAAAGATTTAGGTCATTACACTACCTTGCATTGGGAAGGTCATCATGACGAAGGGCATGAAGAGAAGGAAATGACTGCGGGCGAGATGGCTTATAAGCACGATAAAGATTTTGAGAAGAACGGTACGATGTATCCTGTGCACGAGAAGCATGGCATTAAATGGGGTATGAGTATAGATTTGAATACTTGTACTGGTTGTGCAGCGTGTGTAGTAGCTTGTCAGGCAGAAAATAACGTATCTGTAGTAGGTAAGGATCAGGTGATGATGGCTCACGACATGAGTTGGATTCGTATCGACAGATATTTTTCTGGAAATCCAGAAGATTCTGATTCAATACAAACGGTATATCAACCAATGATTTGTCAGCATTGTGATAATGCGCCATGTGAAAATGTTTGTCCGGTATCGGCTACAAATCACTCAGATGAGGGCATGAATCAAATGGCATATAATCGTTGTATTGGTACTAAATATTGTGCAAATAACTGTCCTTATAAAGTGCGTCGCTTTAACTGGTTTGACTGGAATGGTGCCGATAGTTTTGCAGACAACTTGTACTATGATGGCCGTACAGATGACATGAATGATGACTTGACACGTATGGTGTTGAATCCAGATGTTACAGTTCGTAGTAGAGGTGTAATGGAAAAATGTTCTTTCTGTGTTCAGCGTTTGCAAGAAGGCAAATTGCAAGCAAAAATAGAAGGTCGTCCGTTAAAGGATAGCGATGTTTCTACAGCTTGTCAGCGTGCTTGTGCAGGTGATTGTATTACATTTGGTAACGTTAACGATAAAGAGAGTAAAATTTACAAAGAGCGTTACGAAGAAAATAGTGAGCGTTTATTCTATGTGTTAGAATATTTGCATATTTTACCAAACGTAAGTTATCTTTCTAAAATTAGAAATACGGATGCAGTAGTAGCTAAAGACAAAACAAAAGATATTTTCCAATTGAAGAATATCTAGTATAATTGAAACTGCTAACACCTTCATTTTTGAAGTAGAACTTTAATAACTTTATTTAAGAATATAAACATCCCATTAGTAGGGAAGAATTTCCAGAGTTATGCACTTAAAATACGAATCATTTGTTCGGGAGCCCTTAATTACAGGCGATAAAACTTACAAACAAGTTACAGAAGACATCTGTAAACCTATTGAAGATAAACCATCAACTTTGTGGTATGTAGGGTTCATTATTTCTTTACTTTTCTTAGGATTTGGGGTATTTTCTGTATTCTGGGAGGTTTATTGGGGTCTTGGTACTTGGGGTACTAACCGTACAGCAGGTTGGGGATGGGATATCACCAACTTCGTATGGTGGGTAGGTATCGGTCACGCAGGTACACTTATATCGGCCATCTTGTTGTTGTTTCGTCAAGGTTGGAGAACAGGTGTTAACCGCGCTGCAGAGGCTATGACTATATTCGCTGTAATGTGTGCGGGACAGTTCCCGATATTTCACATGGGTCGTGTATGGAATGCCTTTTACGTTTTGCCTTTACCTAATACTCGTGGTCCGTTATGGCCCAACTTTAACTCGGCGCTTTTGTGGGACGTATTTGCGATATCCACTTATTTCACAGTGTCATTGTTGTTCTGGTACTCAGGTTTAGTTCCTGATTTTGCAACAATCCGTGATAGGGCAAAAACGAAGCTTCGTAAACGCTTGTATGGTTTAGCCTCATTTGGTTGGACGGGAACTGCGAAAAACTGGCAAAGATTTGAGTCTTTATGTTTGGTATTGGCTGGTTTATCTACACCACTTGTATTATCTGTACATACGATAGTATCTTTTGACTTTGCTACATCTGTAATACCTGGATGGCACGCTACCATATTCCCTCCTTATTTCGTGGCAGGAGCTGTATTCTCTGGTTTCGCAATGGTGCAAACGCTCTTGATATTGGTTCGTAAGATATACAAGATGGAAGACTACATCACTTTAGGACATATAGAGGCAATGAATAAAGTAATTGTACTTACTGGTTCGATAGTGGGTGTGGCATACTTAACAGAGTTGTTCATGGCTTGGTATTCGCAAGTGCATTTTGAGCAAGAAGCGTTTAAGTATCGTGTATTCGGACCATATTGGTGGGCTTACTTCGCGATGATGACTTGTAACGTGGTGTCACCTCAGTTCTTCTGGTTCAAAAAATTACGTAGAAACATCGTATTTACCTTTATATTATCTATCGTAGTAAATATTGGTATGTGGTTTGAGCGTTTTGTAATTATCGTGACTACCTTAGCTAACGATTTCTTACCTTCTAGTTGGTTGTATTATTCACCTACTTGGGCAGAATTAGGCTTTTATTTAGGTACTTTTGGCTTGTTCTTCACATGCTTCTTCTTATTCTCTAAGTACTTCCCAGTGATAGCGATTGCTGAGATTAAGTTTACCTTAAAAACTTCGGGAGATAATTATAAGCGTGAGATGAAGCCGTTAGATGAGTTGTCAACTAAGGAATTCATGGAAAAAGCTAGCCATGCGCACTAATAGCAGCATACTAGAATAAATAACAACATCATTCACTTAAAGAATATATTAATACAATGGCTATAAAAAAGTTTGCAGTAGCATGTTTTGATGATGAAGCTCCATTATTTGCTGCTGTTGATAAAATAAGAAATAGTGGTTATAAGTTACACGATGTGTATACGCCATTTCCGGTGCATGGTTTAGATGTAGCTATGGGTTTGAAAGAGACTGATTTGCACATTGCTGGATTTTGTTTCGGATTGACGGGAACTGCTACAGCGCTTGGGTTTATGAGTTGGATATTTACCTCAGATTGGCCTATAAATTTTGGTGGTAAGCCATTTTTCGCACTACCTGCATTTATACCTATTACTTTTGAGTTGACAGTATTGTTTGCGGCTGTAGGAATGGTGCTAACTTATTGTTACTTAAATCAGATAATGCCTGGTGTAAAGAAGCACATATTTCATCCAAGACAAACAGATGACTATTTTGTAGTAGTTGTAGAGATTCCAGAAGATGAGCAGGAAGGTGAGATTATGGAATTTTTAGGCACAACTAATCCTCTTGAAAGCAATGTACAAGTAGCTGAAGATGGATGGTGGTTTGGCAGATGGGACAAAGAAGAAGATTACTCAAAAAATTTTGCATAAATACTTATTTCAGCGCAACTGAAATTTAATATTTAATAAAACAATGAATAAGAAGCATATTTTATCAATCATTGCGGCAGGGTCATTAATGGCGGTAGCATGTAATAGTGGTGATATTCGTAGAAATCCAGGTAAGACGTATGTGCCCGACATGGTATATTCACGCGCTTATGATGCATACACGCAAGGGCCTGAGGAATTAGGCGATGGGGCGAGTTTGAAACCTGTAAAGGGTACAATAGCACGTGGTCATGCATTGCCTGTACATCTTACCAAAGAAGATACTACGCAATACTACGCTATGAAATCTCCTTATAAGTTTACGGAGCAGGAATTAGCAGCTGGTAAAGTGTATTATAATATCCATTGTGGTATATGTCATGGTTCTAATCTCGATGGTCAAGGCCCTTTGTTTACTAGCGGAAAGTTTGCAGCGATGCCAGCTAATCTTAAAGGTGAGAACTACATTAAGATGTCTGAAGGTAAAATGTATTACGCTATCATGTTCGGTAAGAATATGATGGGCTCCTATGCAAGCCAGTTGAAAGATCATGAAAGATGGGCGGTGATAGCTTATATCAAGCAAGTACAGAGCGAGAATGGCGGTGATCCGTTTACATTGTTAGCAAGTGGTGACGCTCCTCAAGTAGCGGCTACAGCGCAAGCGATTGCAGACAGCACAATAGCAACAAATAAATAGGCCGACGCTTATTAAAGAATTTATAGTTTATTAATTTTTAATTTACCGTTTAAACGGTTATATATTATGATTACGGAACATTTTACAGTGCCGGCAAAATTAAAGACCACCGGTTTTGCATTATTAGTCATTGGGTTGTTAACGTTGATAATTGGCGGCGTTACCTATTTAGGTAGTGGGGTTGATTTAGATCGTACTCGCTTTTGGGTTTCTTTGTTGCACAACAGTGTTTTCTTCCTATTTATTTGTGTAGCGTCTATTTTTATCCAGGCCGCTGTAACACTAGCTCAAGGTAGCTGGATACTCTCTTACAAAAGAGTACCAGAAGCTATTGGAGCCAATGTGTGGATTTTTGGAGTTTTGGCCTTAACCGTATTGCTTGCTATCGTATTTGGTGCAGCAGACGATTCTCACGGTCATAATCCCATCTATCATTGGACACATCCTGGAGACGATGTGATATTACAAGGAAAATCCCCGTTTTTAAATTCAGGCATGTTTGTCGGTTTTTCGGTAGTGTCTGTCTTATTGTGGGCATATTTCGGCATACAGTTTCGTAAAAAATCTATAGCAATGGAAAGTACGCCTAAGAACAGTACAAAATTGTACTGGGGTGTAATAGCTATGAGTGGTGCTTTCTTATTCGTTTATGCATTATCTATGATGAGTACTATACCTTGGTTTTGGATAATGAGTATTGACGCTCACTGGTTCTCTACCTTGTTTTCTTGGTATGTATTTGCATCTGCTTTTGTGAGTGGCGTTTCTCTTGTATTACTTTGGGTCGTATATTTGAAAAATAACAACTTCCTTAAGTTGGTATCTAAAGAGCATATACATGACATAGGTAAGTTTATGTTTGCATTCTCTATTTTCTGGACTTACTTATGGTTCTCACAATTCATGTTGATATGGTACGGTAATATTCCAGAGGAGACTACGTATTTCAAAATTAGGATGCAGGGGCCATACAGCTTTTTCTTCTTTGCAAACTTAGTATTGAACTTTGTACTCCCTATATTTGTATTGATGTCTCGTCCTAGTAAAAGAAATTATTTTACATTAGTGTTCATGGCTATCATTATCATATTTGGTCACTGGTTAGATTTTTACATTATGATTATGCCTTCACCAATGCAAGAGAATTGGCACTTAGGTTTGTTTGAATTAGGAGTACCATTGTTCTTTGTGGGTTTGCTAATTTTAACTGTTTCTAAAACCTTATCTAAAGCAAGTTTAGTAACAGAAAATCACCCGCTATTAAAAGAAACTTTCGTACACGTAAGTTAATTGTAAAGAGGAGTTTTTATTTTACCTTAATTTTGAAATAATAGCCTTAGGCTTTTAGAATAATATAAACAGAAATATACAATGTCAGCGTTAATAATTACAGCTCTAGTTGTTTTGGTTTTTATCGTAATCTATCAAATTACGAGAGCCAGTGAGATGGCAACAATTTTAAAAGATGAAGAAAAAGTAGCAACTTCTACCAACAAGTTAATGGCTTGGTTGTGGGTTGGCTTCTTCCTGCTCGGCTTGGTAGGTATCTATAAGTGCCATGAATACTTGGTGCCAATGATGTTGCCAGAATCTGCGTCTGTAGAAGGTAGAAGTTATGACCAAATGCTTTTGGTTACGCTTTATATTACTGGAGCAGTTTTTTTTGCTACGCACATTTTGTTGTTTTACTTTTCCTTCAAATATCAAGAGAAACAAGGCAGAAAAGCCTATTTCTATCCACACAATAATAAATTAGAAATATTATGGACAACCATTCCTGCCTTAGTATTATTGGTATTGGTTGTGTTTGGATTGAGAAATTGGATGGCTATTACGTCTCCAGCGCCTGCAAACTCCCTAGTAGTAGAAGTGGTTGGTAAACAATTTAACTTCATTGTTAGATATCCTGGTCCGGATAAAGTATTTGGTACAAAAAATTTCAGATTAATAAATGACGCGACAAATCCATTAGGTTTAGATTGGAACGACCCTGCGTCTTTAGACGATATTATTATTGAAGCGGGCGAGTTGCATATCATTAAAGATTTACCTGTAAAATTGGTATTAGGCTCTAGAGATGTTATACACAATGTGGGCTTGAATCATTTTCGTATGAAGATGGACTGCGTACCAGGTATCACCACTACTATTTGGTTCACTCCGTCTATCACAACTGAAGAGATGAAAGTAATCACAGGCAATAATGACTTTGTGTATGAAATAGCCTGTTCGGAAATGTGTGGTAAAGGCCACTACTCTATGAAGGGTACCGTGGTTGTTCAAACTCAAGAAGAATTTGATGCATGGTATAAAGAGCAGAAGTCTTACTATAACGTAGTAAATGGCCCTAAAGAAGCAGAAGCTACTCCAGAGGCTGCGCCAAGCGCAAGTGATAGTACAGCAGCTGTTGCAGCAGCTATGTAGATGATTATTTATTCAAAAAGATTTAATTTTTACACAATAATAAATTACTTCGTAATTCAGAAGTCTTAAATACAATAAAAGATGAGTACAGCTACACTTGGACACGATCAAGTACATCATGATGCACACGGACATGACCACAGTCATGATCATCATGAGCAACATTTTATATGGAAGTATGTATTTAGTCAAGACCATAAGATTATTGGCAAGCAATACTTGATTTCCGGTATTATTTGGGCGATTATTGGTGCATTGTTTTCCGTATTTTTCCGTTTGCAATTAGGGTTCCCTGAAGAAACTTTTCCAATTATGGAGCAGTTCTTGGGCGAATGGGCAAAGGGCGGCAAATTGTCTCCTGAATTCTACTATGCATTAGTAACGATGCACGGTACGATCTTGGTGTTTTTCGTTTTGACTGCCGGCTTATCTGGTACTTTTAGTAATTTCCTTATACCCTTACAAATAGGCGCTAGAGATATGGCATCGCCATTCATGAATATGCTTTCCTATTGGTTCTTCTTTGTATCTAGTATATTAATGTTCGGTTCTTTGTTTGTTCAAACAGGACCAGCTGCTGGTGGTTGGACAACCTATCCTCCTTTATCTGCATTGAAAGAAGCCTCTATTGGTTCGGGTATTGGGATGGATCTTTGGTTAGTATCGATGGTATTGTTTGTAGTATCTCAGTTGTTAGGTGGTCTTAACTATGTGAGCACAATCTTAAACATGAGAGCTAAGGGTATGAAAATGACACGTATGCCTCTTACAATGTGGGCGTTCATGTTTACCGCTTTATTAGGCTTATTGTCTTTCCCTGTATTGACATCTGGTTTTATATTATTATTGTTTGATAGACACGCTGGTACATCTTTCTACCTTTCTGAAATATTTATTGGTGGTAAAGCATTGTCACATATCGGTGGTTCGGCTATTTTATATCAACATCTTTTCTGGTTCTTAGGTCACCCCGAGGTATATATCGTAATGTTGCCAGGTATGGGTATGGCTTCAGAAATTTTAGCAACGCACTCTAGAAAACCAATCTTTGGTTATATCGCAATGATAATATCTCTAGCTGGTATTACTACACTTGCCTTCATAGTTTGGGCACACCATATGTTTGTAACGGGTATGTCGCCATTCTTGGGAAGTATATTTGTACTGCTAACGCTGCTCATAGCTATTCCGTCCGCCATTAAGGTGTTTAACTGGATAGCAACTATTTGGAGAGGTAGTATCAAGTTTACCGTACCGATGATGTTCTCTTTGGGCTTTGTATCTTTGTTTATCTCTGGTGGTTTGACGGGTATTTGGTTAGGAAACTCTGCACTAGATATACATTTGCATGATACGTATTTTGTTATCGCTCACTTTCACCTTGTAATGGGTGTGTCAGCCTTCTTCGGTATGTTTGCGGGTATTTACCACTGGTTCCCTAAGATGTTCGGACGATTTATGAATAATACGCTTGGTTACATCCACTTCTTTATAACTATAATTGGTGCTTATCTTATATTCTGGCCAATGCACTATGAAGGTTTGGCGGGTATGCCACGTAGATATTACGATTATTCGGCTTGGCAAAGTTTCAATCAATTCCAAGACTTAAATGCCTTTATATCTGTAGTGGTAGTTATTACCTTCTTTGCACAGTTGTTGTTTGTATTCAACTTCTTTATGAGTATTTTTAAAGGTAAAAAAGTTACGGATCCAAACCCTTGGAAATCTACTACATTAGAGTGGACAACTCCAATTAAACCTGGACACGGTAACTGGCCTGGAGCTATCCCTGAAGTTCACAGATGGGCATACGACTTTAAAGATGACGGAAATGGTAATGACTTCATTCCACAAAACGTACCTTTAAAGCCTGGTGAAGAATCTCATTAGTTATTAAAGTATATTATTTAGCTCGGTATTTTTTATACCGAGCTATTTTTATTTTATATTGCGGCATAATTTGTACATTTCTGTCATGAAACACCACCACATAGTAGTAGGGCAAGAGAGCGCCACACATATCGAAAATGTTTTTAAGCATTACGAGCTTCAAGAGCATGTTGTATTGCCGGTTATAGACGATTTTTCTTATGGTCCATTGCGTAGTCCAGAAGTTCCTTTTTCTGTTTTGCGAAACGATTATTGGAATAGCATTAAGTCGGGTTTTTCTGACACTGGATTACTACAAGATTTAGAGCGTATTTTAGACTTATTAAGGCTTGTGAAAGAACAAGCAGATATGCATCTGGTGCACATATGGATTGGCGGTACAAGTCGCGATTTGCTTGCTTATTTCTTTTTATTACATTACTTAAAACCCATAATGGGTAGTGTTCATATTATCAATATTAACGGGCTTCCTTTTCTTAACGATAACTTACAGTTGTTCTATCCCCAAAAGCTTGAAGATATTAATTTTAGGGGTATTCAGAAAGCTTTAAAACTATCTAGGGTCATTACGGCTTCGGAGTTTGAAGCAGACGCCGATGAGTGGAAATACTTCCAGCAGCACCCTTTGCAAGTGAGGATATTAAAGACGGGTAAGAAAATCGACTTGTATGATCTAGATTATTTCGACCAAAGTATAATTGAGGCAGTGAAGTTACACGGGATTAAGAAGTTTGCAAAGATATTAAGTCATGTAAAAGCCACTTCGACCACGTATGATGCCATGTTTGTGCAATGGCGCATGAATAATTTGATAGCTACTCAGGATTTCAAACTGGATGATGGAGTAGACGTTATTAACAGCCAATAGGTCTATTTGATAGGCTTTGTGATCTTGTATTCACAATGTTTTGCCAGGTTATTCACATTTTTATTTTTTTATCCACAGCTTAATCCCAATATTATCTCTTTTTGTGGATAAAATATTACGAATATTTATAGTGTTTTATTGTGGGAAATTGTGGGGAATTGTGTTATTTTGTGTTAAATAATACAATTTGTCTACCCGTGTTGAATTTAATAGGCGATTTTGAGGTTACCATGGATGCGAAAGGTCGCATTTCTTTTCCTTCTGGCTTGCGCAAGCAGCTGCCCGAAGGCGAGGATGCGTACTTTATTGCCAATAGGAGCTTTGAACAGCACTGTATTAATTTGTACACAAAAGGAGAGTGGGATAAAATTGTATCCAAGCTTTCTGGACTTAATTCGTTTAATCCAAATATCGAAAAAATGAAACGTTTATTGATGGCGGGTTCGGCGAAAATTGAGTTGGATAGTGCAGGTCGTTTATTGTTGCCTAAAAAATTGATTGAAGGAGCGAGTATTGAGAAAGAAGTTATAATTCAGGCGCAAATTAATAAAATGGAAATTTGGGGCAAGCAGCATTATGATGCATACTTGGCGGCACATAGTGGAGATTTGGCCGATTTGGCTAATCAGATATTTGGTAACAATCTAGAGTTTTAATGAAGATGGAGCAGCATTATCAACATCAAAGCGTATTGTTGGATGAAAGTGTACAAGCTTTGTCTGTAAAGCCTGATGGCGTTTATGTAGATTGTACAATGGGAGGTGCAGGTCATTCGAGGCGCATACTTGAGGAGCTTGGGCCCAAGGGTATTTTGGTTTGCTTCGACCAGGACAGCGATGCATGGCCTAATACCCCAAAAGATGCAAGAGTGATATTGGTAAAAGAAAACTTTAGGTATTTGCATCATTTTTTGCATTACTACGGCATAGGACAAGTAGATGGTATTTTGGCAGATATTGGTGTGAGTTCTTATCAGTTTGATAAAGCAGACAGAGGTTTTTCTACGCGCTTCGATGCTGCTTTGGATATGCGCATGGATAATAGGGCAACAACAACTGCGGCCTTGCTTTTAGCTAATAAAACAGAAAAAGAACTGCATGTGATATTTGAGAAGAATGGCGAAGTTAGGAATGCTAGAACCCTTGCAAAAACAATAGTAGAAGGCAGGCGTAATAGGAAATTGGAATCTATAGATGATTTTAAGGCATTGATAGCTCCTTGTATCATTGGCAATTCAGCGAAGTATCTAGCACAGGTTTTTCAGGCATTGAGGATAGAGGTTAACGAAGAGTTAGAGGCTTTAAAGGAGTTTTTGATACAGACACCCGCGTGTTTGAAAACGGGAGGAAGATTGGCTGTTATTACCTTTCATTCTTTAGAGGATAGACTGGTAAAGCAATTTATGAAAAATGGAACCTTTGAACTAGAAGCGGCAACAGATATTTTTGGAAGAGGCATTAATTCAAAACCATTTAAAGTACTTAAGGATGTTTTACCATCTGAAACAGAGCAAAAAAATAATCCTAGATCGAGAAGTGCAAGGTTAAGAATCGCTGAAATATTGTAGTATGGATAGCAGCAACAAGCAAAACAGAATAAGCATGATGAAGGTGACAGAAATACTTTCGCCTTTTAGTCTGATAAAGAATATTTCGTATATCGTTTTAGCATTCGTGTTGATTGTAGTATACATCAGTAATTCAAATAAAGCAAATTCTTTGGTAAGGGAGCAGAGTATAAAGACAGCAGAGTTGAAGGAAAGCAGATGGCGCTATAGAGATCTACAATCGCGATTGATGTATCAAACTTCTGAAAGAATGATACAAGAAAAATCAGCTTATTTGGGTCTGAAGCCACAAGATAAGCCAGCATTTGAAATAGTTAAGTAAATAAAAATAAATAGTAGCGCTCCATAATGGATAGAAAGCGGGAGATAAGTATTAGGGTGTATGTGGTTTTCCTAGGTATTGCAATATTTGCAGTGGCTATTGTGTGGAAAATACTCAACATTCAATACAAAGAGGGTGAAGCGCTGCGAAAAATGTCTTTAAAGACACACATAAAAGAAGAACGTTTATTATCTGAGAGAGGAAATATTTATTCGGAAGATGGTACACTTTTGGTGTCTAGTACACCCAGATTTGATTTGAGGTGGGACTTAAAGGTGGTGTCGTCAGATACGCTGAGAGTGTATATCGATCAAATAGCTACAGAGCTTGCTGCTACGTTGCAGAATCACTCTAAAGATTATTATAAAACAAAAATATTAAAAGCGCACAAGAAGAAAGACAGGTATTTTTTAATTGCGAAAAATGTAAAATACTACGAATACCAGAAGCTAAGAGATTTGCCCATCTTGAAAAAGGGTCGAAATAGGGGTGGTTTTATTGTAGAGAACAAGTCGCAACGCGACAATCCTTATAAAATGCTTGCTTTGCGCACGCTTGGATTGTGGAGAGAAAATGCCTCTAATGTGGGCCTTGAGCATACATACAATACCATTCTAGAGGGTACAGAAGGGAGTAGGGTGCTTAAAAAGTCGACCGGCAACGTTTGGATACCTATTGAAGAATTGATCGTAGAGCCAGTGAATGGTAAGGATATTGTCACCACAATTGACATTAATATTCAGGATGTAACAGAGCATGCGTTAATGGAGAGCCTTGAAAAGCATGGTTGCCAGTTTGGTACAGCAATAGTTATGGAGACTGCTACGGGTAAGATAAAAGCAATGGCAAACTTAGGCAAAAGAGAAGATGGGAGTTATTTTGAAGACTATAACTATTCCATGGTATTGTCTGAACCAGGCTCTACATTCAAGCTGATGTCTTTATTTGCACTTTTGGAAGATGGATACGTTTCTATAACTGATAATGTAAATGTAGAAGGTGGTATAAAGCGTTTTGGTAAGCAAAGAGTAAGAGACGACCATACGGGAATGGGAACTATTACGATAGAGAAGGCTTTTGCTGCATCATCCAATGTCGCTTTTGCAAAATTGGTAAGTCAGCATTATTCAAAAAACCCAATGAAGTTCATTAAGCACCTGCAAGCATTGCAACTTGATAAAAAGACAGGTATAGACCTAGTGGGAGAGACCACACCCGTTATAAAGACTACAAAGTCTAAGTCGTGGAACAATGTCACTTCTCTACCTTGGATAGCATATGGGTATGAAAGCTTAATATCTCCCTTGCACATCTTAATGGTGTATAATGCTGTAGCTAATAATGGGAAAATGATGAAGCCATATTTAGTGAGTGAGATTCGGGAATATGGAAAAGTAGTGGAGACAATACCTCCTACTGTATTGGTAGAAAAGATAGGCAAAGATGCCACGATAAAGCAGCTAAGAAAGGTAATGGAAGCAGTAGTAGAAGAAGGAACGGGCAAGTCTATAAAATCAAATCTTTATAGATCGGGGGGTAAGACAGGAACGGCACAAGTAGCAGATCATAAAATCACTTATGCCGACGGTGTAAAACAAGGGTCTTTTGTGGGTTATTTTCCAGCAGAGAATCCTCAATACACGATAATGGTTTTGGTGAGGTCGGTGCCACGTGGTGCGTATTATGGAGCGGTAGTAGCAGCGCCTGTTTTTAAAACTATTGCCGATAAGCTTTATGCCTCGCATATAGGCGGATGGGCGCCTCCAGTAGAAGCCTTTGGTAAAGACAAGAAAGTAGTACTGAAAGATGGTAGTGTTGATGATATAAAAAATGTGCTTCAAACTTTAGGTCTAAAGGGCGCTCCAAATGCTGATGGCGGTTCTTTTGTAAGACAAGTAGAGGCAAACACTACTACTAAATGGGTGAGCGAGGATATACATCGAGGCAAGGTGCCCAATGTAATGGGCATGGGATTGAAAGATGCACTATATATTCTTGAAACGTCGGGATTGGATGTACGAGTGAAAGGAGTAGGAAAGGTAATCAACCAATCAATAGCGCCAAAAACGCTCATAAAAAAGGGAGAAATAATTACAATTCAATTAAATTAATACGATACAGTGAAAAGCCTTGCGTCCATAATTTCTGTTTTGCAGCCTCTTCAAATAGAGGGTGACACCCAGGTGCTCGTGCAGCAATTGGCATTAGACTCCAGAAGGGTGGATGCAGGCGCCTTGTTTTTTGCTGTCAGAGGTAGCACGGTAAACGGACATGAATTTATTGATGTTGCCATATCTAAGGGGGCGCTTGCTATTATCTGCGATACATTGCCAGCTGTTATACAGCCAAAAGTGTGCTATATAAAAGTAGCTAATGTAAGTGAAGTGGTTGGCGAGGTAGCGGCAGCCTTTTACGATGCGCCCTCACGCGATATGAAAGTTGTAGGCGTAACTGGCACAAACGGTAAGACAACCATCGCAACTCTGTTGTATCAATTATTCACACAATTAGGATACAAAGTAGGCTTAGTGTCTACAGTCGCCAATTATATTGGCGAAACAGTGGTACCAGCTACCCATACTACACCCGATGCTATTTCTCTTCAAGCATTATTTAATGAAATGTTTGAACAAGGGTGCACGCATGTGTTTATGGAAGTAAGCTCGCACGCCGTCGACCAAAGGCGTATCGTAGGCGTCGATTTTGACGGGGCATTGTTTACCAATATGTCAAAAGATCATTTAGATTATCACAAAACATTTGACGCCTACATAAAAGCTAAAAAGCAGTTTTTTGATGATTTGAAGCAAGAGGCATTTGCCATCGTAAATGCCGACGATAAGCGAGGAATGGTAATGCTTCAAAATACAAAGGCAACAAAGAAAACCTATGCTTTAAAAGTGCCCGCAACTTATAAAGGAAAAGTGTTGGAAAATGAGTTGGATGGTTTACTGATGTTGATAGACCAAAAGGAGGTACATTTTAGATTGCATGGATTATTTAATGCCTACAACCTACTTGCGGTATACGGAGCAGCCTTGTCGCTTGGCGAGGATGCAGGAAAGGTTTTAAGAATACTAAGTGAATTAAAAGGAGCAGCAGGAAGATTTGAAACTATAAGGTCACGTATAGATAATATTTTGGGTATAGTAGACTATGCTCACACACCCGATGCATTGCTAAATGTACTTACTACCATAAAGCAATTTAGTGACGACAAACAAATTATTACGGTAGTGGGTTGCGGCGGAGATAGGGATAAAACGAAGCGAGCAGAAATGGCAGAGGTAGCTGCAGTGCACAGTCATAAACTAATACTTACTTCAGATAATCCCAGAACAGAAGACCCTGAAGTGATATTAGACGATATGGAAAAAGGTATACCCATTGCAATGCGTAAAAAGGTACTACGCATTGTGAATAGATATGAGGCTATAAGAACAGCAGTGAGCATCTCTGATAAAGATAGTATAATACTTTTGGCAGGAAAAGGGCACGAAACTTATCAGGAAATACAAGGAGTACGGCACCATTTTGACGACAAAGAACATCTTATAAATTTATTCAATATACTAGAAAGATAATTTCACTATGCTATATCATTTATTCACTTATTTAAGAGAGCATTTTACATTGGCTGGTGCAGGGGTGTTTCACTTCATCACCTTCCGGGCTGCTATGGCTGTGATCTTGTCATTAATCATAACACTTGTTTTCGGCAAGCGCCTTATTAATTACTTAAGAAAAAGACAGATAGGCGAAACCGTTAGAGACTTGGGCTTGCAGGGCGAAAAACAGAAGAGCGGCACACCTACTATGGGAGGGCTTATAATTATTGGTGGCATTGTTTTGCCCACATTATTATTTGCCAATTTAAATAATATTTATATCCTCATGATGTTACTATCCACCATTTGGTTGGGCTTGATAGGCTTCTTGGATGATTATATTAAAGTGTTTAGAAAAAATAAAGATGGCTTACAGGGTAGATTTAAAATAGTGGGTCAGGTAGGCTTGGGTATCATTATTGGTTTTACAATGTATTATCACGATGGTATTGTTACCACAAGAGAAGTAAAAGAAGGTGCCAAATTGTTATTCAACAACACAGAACAAATTGTATCAGACCCCTATACACGCATGGACGACAAAGGGGAAAGCAGAACTTATGTACAGGTAAAAGCGCCCGTTACCACAGTGCCATTTGTGAAGGAACATGAATTGAGTTACAGTAAAATTGCATCCATTTTTGGCGAAAAAGCAACAAGTTGGCTTACCCCAACACTATATATCATCTTTGTTACTTTCTTGATTACAGCGGTATCCAATGGCGCTAACATTACAGATGGCATAGATGGTTTGGCTACTGGTGTGAGTGCTATTAGCGGACTTACGTTTGGTATTTTTGCCTACTTGTCTGGCAACTACATATTTGCCGAATACCTCAATATTATGCATATACCACATTTGGGAGAGCTATCCATCTTTGTAGGTGCTTTTGTGGGGGCATGCATTGGTTTTTTGTGGTACAACGCTTACCCCGCGCAAGTGTTTATGGGAGACACCGGAAGTTTGGCACTTGGAGGCATTATTGCATCCTTGGCGATCATCGTTCGAAAAGAGCTATTAATTCCTATTATTTGCGGCATATTTCTGGTTGAAAACTTATCGGTAATGATACAGGTATCCTATTTTAAATATACGAAGAAGAAGTACGGAGAAGGAAAGAGAATATTTTTAATGTCGCCGTTACACCATCATTACCAAATGAAAGGATATCATGAAAGTAAAATAGTTTCACGATTTTGGATTATGGCTATTATTCTTGCAGTACTAAGTGTTGTGACCCTAAAAATTCAGTAATAGATGAAAGAAAAGATTGTTGTTTTGGGTGCAGGGGAGAGTGGTAATGGGGCAGCTATCCTTGCCAAAGTAAAGGGTTTTGAAGTATTTGTGTCAGATTTTGGAAGCATTAAACCGCAGTATGAAAAAGAGCTTCAATTGTATCAAATACCTTATGAGCAAGGTGGGCATTCCTTGGATAAAATACTAGAAGCCGGTTTGGTAATAAAAAGCCCAGGTATACCGCATAAAGCAACAATAGTACAGCAAATAATTGCAGCAGATATACCCATCATTAGCGAGATAGAGTGGGCGTTCAAATTTAAAGGTGAAAGTAAGATAGTTGCCATAACAGGCAGTAATGGGAAAAGCACTTGTACGACGCTAACGCATCACATATTTGAGAAAGCAAAACTAGATGCAGCATTGGTAGGAAATATTGGTATCAGTTTTGCAAAGCGAGTAGCAGAAAAACCAGCAGATTGGTATATAATAGAGGTAAGTAGTTTTCAGCTAGATGATATAAAAACTTTTAGGCCAGATATCGCTATCCTGCTAAATATTACACCCGACCATTTAGATAGATACAACAACGATTTTGAACAATACAAACAATCCAAATTTAAAATTTTTCAAAACCAATTACCAACAGATTATAGCATAGTAAATATTGATGACCCTAACATACAGAATCAACTAACCCAAACAAAATTACATTCACAATTTTTGACCTTTTCTATGAACGAGAACCTTTTTGACCAAAATGATGGTGCATTATTTAAGAATGATAAAATTCAAATCAAACTAGACGATAAAGAAGAATTTACCCAGTCTATAAACGATTTGATGATAAAAGGAAAGCATAATATTTATAACACAATGGCAGCAGGAATCTCAGCAAGAGCTGCAGGGATAAGAAACGAATTTTTAAGAGAAAGCTTTGCAACATTCAATGGATTAGAACACAGGCTCGAATTTGTAGCATCTGTAAGAGGCGTTGAATTTATAAATGATAGCAAAGGCACTAACTTAAATTCTGTTTGGTATGCTTTAGAAAGTATGACGAAGAATGTGGTATTGATTTTGGGAGGACAAGACAAAGGGAATGACTACAATGAGATAATGGATTTAGTGCAAGAGAAAGTTAGAGCAATTGTGTGCTTGGGCCTAAACAACGAGCCAATAGTAAAAGCATTCCAAAATGTAGTGCCACATATTGTAGAAACACAGTCGGCTACCGACGCTGTGAAGGCAGCATACAGCTTGGCTAATGAAGGCGAGGTAGTGCTCCTGTCGCCAGGATGTGCAAGTTTCGATTTGTTTGAAAACTTTGAAGATAGAGGAGCCCAGTTTAAAAAAGCAGTAAAAGAGCTTTAAAAAGTAAAAATGCAAGTAGTAGATTTTATAAAAAGAAATATCAAAGGGGATAAAATGATATGGGCAGTAGTCTTTGTACTCTTCCTATGGAGCTCTGTAGTTATCTACAGTGCAACGGGTTCGTTGGCATGGAGAAAGGAAATGGCAGACCACCATTACTTTTTAAGCCACGGATTTAAATATTTATTTGGCTTTTTTATCATTTTTATTTTTCATAAAATCAACTACGTTAAATTTAAGAAATGGGCAACCTATATGTTTTTAGCAAGCATCCCTCTATTAGTTATAACACTCAGTGGCTATGGTACTTCGCTGAACGAAGGCTCTAGATGGCTTACAATTCCGGTGGTGAATATTACCTTCCAAACATCCGACTTTGCTAAGCTTGCAATATTTATGTATTTGGCCAAAATGTTGAGTTTGCGTCAAGATAACATTAAGAACTTTTGGAAGGGTTTTTTCTGGCCTATCTTAATACCAGTTGTGCTAATAGCTGCATTAATAGGCATTGCCAACTTGTCGACAGCTTTGTTACTATTGCTTACTTGTTGTATTATGTTTTTCATTGGCAGAGTAAGCATCAAACATATCATAATTTTAGGCATTTTTGGTTTGTCTGCTGTAGCTGCTATTTACGGTGTATCTAAAGCTACGGGTATAGGAAGAGCCGAAACCTGGGAAAAACGGATACAAACTTATATAGGAAAGGGTGACGCAGACGATAACTTTCAAGTAACGCAAGCCAAAATTGCTATTGCAAATGGTATGCTTACCGGAAAGGGCCCCGGGAATAGTTGGGCAAGAGATTATCTACCCCATCCCTATTCCGATATGATATATGCAATGCTGATAGAAGAGTATGGCGCCATTGGTGGAGCTGTTTTAATATTGATATACCTCACTTTCTTGTGGCGAAGTATACAAATATTTAGAAAGATACCTTACGCATTTGGTGCATTTCTAGTGATAGCTCTTAGTGTCACAATGGCTTTTCAGGCATTTGTAAATATGGGTGTTGCGGTAAACCTGCTCCCAGTTACGGGCTTAACACTGCCTCTGATGAGTATGGGCGGATCCTCAATATGGTTTAATTGCGTTGCAATAGGTATTATCTTAAGCGTAAGTAGATATGTAGAAGAAGCACAAGAATTGGATTTAAAAAATAAAAAAGCAACTGTAGAAGAAAAAATTCATCAATTAGAAGTGGCCAAAGTATGAGAGTAATAATTGCAGGTGGCGGAACAGGCGGACATATTTTTCCGGCCGTAGCGATAGCAAATGCTTTGAAAGAGCAGGATGCTAGCACCCAAATATTGTTTGTTGGCGCCAACGGAAAGATGGAGATGGAAAAAGTGCCAAAGGAAGGTTATGAAATAATTGGATTAGACATTGTTGGATTTAACAGAAGCAATATCTTTAAGAATATATGGCTGCCATTTAAACTCTGGAAAAGCAGACAAAAAGCGATGCAGATTCTTGAAAGTTTTAAACCAGATGTTGTAGTAGGCGTTGGCGGATTTGCAAGTTTTCCAATCCTCAATGCTGCCCAATCAAAAGGAATTCCAACTTTAATTCAAGAGCAAAATTCCTTTGCAGGAAAATCAAATAAGATATTGGGTAAAAAAGCCGAAGCTATATGTGTTGCATATGAGCAAATGGACAAATTTTTCCCGGCCAATAAAATTGTGATAACTGGAAATCCTGTTAGGAAAACAATAGCAGCTTCGGTGGCAAATAGCGCTGAATCTAGAGCCTTCTTCGGATTAGATGCATCTAAGAAAGTGCTGTTGGTAGTAGGTGGTAGCTTGGGCGCAAAATCGATTAATGAGGCTATTGCTGCTTCTTTACCCGATTTGATAGCACAAGATATCCAAGTGCTTTGGCAAACGGGTAAGAACTTCATAAAGGAAGCGCAGGCGCTCATGCAATTGTATCCAACACATGTATTTGCACATGAGTTTATATACAAAATGGAGTTTGCATATAGTGCCGCAGATTTGATTGTCTCTAGAGCAGGTGCTTTGGCAATTGCAGAAATATGTATTGTGGCCAAGCCCACCATATTTGTACCATACCCATTTGCAGCAGAAGACCACCAAACAAGCAATGCGATGGCCTTAGTGAATAAGAATGCAGCATGGATGGTAAAAGATGATTTGGTAAAAACAGCATTGCTGGAAAAAATATTACAACTGGCAAGTAACGCCAACTTGGCAACAACAATGACGTCTGCCTTGAATGGTTTAGCTATAAGAGATGCAGATGCAAGAATAGTAAGTGAAATAAAAAGTATTGCCCTAAAATAATTTGAAATGTATAATATCGATTTAACCAGAATAGAACGCGTGTATTTCGTTGGTATCGGAGGCATTGGTATGAGTGCCTTGGCTAGATACTTTTGTGAAAAGGGTATGAAGGTGTCTGGTTACGACAAAACGCAAACTCACCTTACCCAGCAGCTTGAGGCAGAGGGAATAGCAATACACTACCAAGATAATATTGCTTTGGCAGATACAAATGCAGAACTGGTGGTTTATACACCTGCAATACCTAGCACCCATACCGAATTAATCTGGTTTAAAAACAGTGGAATTCCGGTTCTTAAAAGATCTGATGTTTTGCAAATAATCTCTAATACTATGTTTGCTATAACAGTAGCGGGAACTCATGGCAAAACCACAGTTTCTACTATGATAGCGCATATTTTAAGACATACGCAATATGGCTGCAACGCTTTTTTAGGAGGTATTTCGGTGAATTATAATAGCAATTACTGGAGCAGTGAAGCAGCAGTAGCGGTTATTGAGGCAGATGAATACGATAGAAGCTTTTTGAAATTAAAACCCAATATTGCAGTGCTAACGGCTATGGATGCCGATCATTTGGATATATACGGCAATGAAGAAGCCGTAGTACAGGCATTCATTAAATATACCAGCCAAATTGAGCAAGATGGCACACTTTGGTATAAACATGGTTTAAAGCATGTCACCGAGTTTGGCGGTACGCATAAACACTCCTATAGTTTACAGAATAATGCCGCTTCGGCCTATGCCAATAACATAACGATGAAGAATGGTACCTACCAATTTGATGTCAAAGGCAATGGATGGCAGCTGCATGATGTAAATTTAAATATAGGTGGTATGCATAATGTAGAAAATATGGTCGTTGCAATTGCAGTTGCCAAATCATTAGACATACCAGATGAGGCCGTGAAAGAAGCAGTAGGTGCTTTTAGTGGCGTAAAAAGAAGATTTGAATATGTAGTGAAGAATAAAGATGTAGTGTACATAGACGATTATGCACATCATCCCGAAGAGTTAGCTATGCTTATAAAAAGTGCCAAAACGCTATTTCCGAAAAAGAAGTGTGTTGTTGCATTTCAGCCACACTTGTTTACCAGAACTAGAGATTTTGCCGAAGGTTTTGCTCGTAGTTTAGATCAAGCAGATGAGGTGTTGTTATTAGATATTTATCCAGCACGAGAGTTGCCCATTGAAGGTGTAAGTGCACAGATGATTAAAGACTATATGGGCAATCCCAACACAACGATCATGAGTAAGGAAGGAGTAGTAGCATATGCCGCTAATACGCCTTTAGAATTGTTTATTACTTGTGGTGCTGGAGATATAGACACCCTAGTAATGCCCATAAAAGAAAAATTGCTTGCAAAGTACGGCTCTACTTTACAGTAGTATAAATTTATAATGTAAAAACAAAATGAACATTAAGCGCTCAAAAATATGGTTGGCAAGTTTGCTCGTAGTGGTTATAATATCACTACTGGCAGTGTCTTATACTTACCATATTAATGCGCCACTTAAAGGAGTGAAAATACATTTGAATGATGATGAAGTGTATTCCTATTTGCAGAAAGATGATATAAATCGCTTGTTGATAGAAAATAAAAGAATAGATATTACGCAAATGAGTATCAAAAATGCCAATCTTGAAGCACTAGAGCAAGTAGCACTATCTCACCCCTGGATAGCAGCCACTAGCTTGTACATTGATAATGGTAGGTACTTGAATATTGAAGTAGTACAAAGAGTACCCGTAGCTAGAGTGTATGAAGAAGATGGCTTGAATTATTATATAGACAGCACTTTAAATGTAATGCCCCCAGCAGTAGGCTATGCTTATCCAGTGGTAGTATTTACGGGCGTTCCCGCTATTAAAGACACCCTAAGTATTCTTGCAATGCAGCGCAAAATTCTTTATTTGGCAAATTTCATAGCGCGCGACACCTTCTGGTCAAAGCAAATAGTACAGGTGCAAATGAACGAAAAGCATCAGTTTTCTTTTGCTACGCTGGTCGGCAACCAAATTGTAACTATTGGAGATACAAGCCACTTGGCAACGAAGTTCGAAAATCTTTATACATTTTATAAACAAGTAAACAACACGATTGGCTGGGAAAAATACACGCACATCAACTTGAGTTATACCAATCAGGTAGTAGCATATCCGTCCTTGGGCTGGGTGCCACCAAAACCCACCGACACCCTAGTGGTAGTGCCCACGGTTATAGAAAAGGATGATTTGTTAGAGAGCCTTCCAGAACAACCAATGGAAGAAGCAACGATGATAAAAAAGGATATAAAAGATATTAAGCAGACGCCAATAAGTAATGAAGTAGAGGCACCGAAGAATCTGGAAATACCAAGAAACGATAGTGCAAAAAACATATAAACAATACAAAATACATTCCATCAAAATATTTAATTCTTCAGTATCATGAGTAAACAACCACAACAACAACCCATCATTGTAGGTCTGGATATAGGTACCACCAAAGTAGTAGCTATTGCAGGACGGAAAAACGAATTCGGGAAGCTAGAAATATTAGGCTATGGAAAATCCGAATCTAATGGTGTACAACACGGTGTCGTATTGAACATACAGCAGTGTGTAAAATCTATCAATTTGGCCATGACAGACCTTATGCTTTCGTTTCCAAATTTGGAGGTAAAAGACGTATACGTAGGTATAGCCGGGCACCATATCAAGAGCTTACAAACAAGAGGTGATAGGATTTTGTCTACCTCTAGCGATGAGGATGTGATTATTACCCAAAAAGATATCGAACAACTTATCAAAGATCAATACACTACCTGTGTAGCCGCAGGAGATCAAATTATTGATATCATACCTCAGGAATATACTATCGATAATATTCCTGATGTAAGAAACCCAGTAGGAATGCCGGGAGTAAAGATTGGTGCGAACTTTCATGTGGTGACAGGGAATGTAAATGCCATCAAGAATATTAGAAGATGCGTAGACGCCGCTGCGCTCAATACTTTAGATTTAGTGTTACAGCCTATTGCATCTGCTGCTGCTGTTATCACAGACGAAGACTTGGAGGCAGGTGTGGCTATTGTAGATATCGGTGGCGGTACAACAGATATCGCAGTTTTTCATGATGGAATTTTAATGCATACAGCTGTGATACCTTTTGCAGGTTGTAACGTTACTGAAGATATAAAAAAGGGCTTGGGTGTACTAAGAAATCAGGCAGAGGCTATGAAGGTGCAGTTTGGTACCGTTATACCTTCTGAAGCAAATCCAGATGCATACATTACTATTCCCGGAATAAGAGGTTTGCCGGCAAAGGAAATAAAAGTGCAAAACTTAGCTGCAATAATTGAAGCAAGAGTAGCAGAAATAATAGAGTATGTGCAGTTTCAGTTAAAGCAAAACAATCTGCATCATCGTTTACATGGAGGTATTATACTCACAGGTGGTGGAAGTATGCTACAACATATCATTCAGCTTACAGAACTTAAAACTGGATTAAATGCCAGAATTGGAAGGCCAAACATCAATTTGGCAGGTGGGCAATCTGATGAGTTGGGTCATCCTATGTTTGCAACTGCAATAGGTTTGATACTACGTGGTTATGCTGATTTTGAAGGCGGGAAATTCCGCACAGAGCTAGAAGGCAATACTGTGGCAAGTAAACCAGACGCATCTAGCATCGAAAATGTTATGCCGAGTAATGGTAGTATCACAATTGAGGGTGATGTAAAACAGCAGGTCGCACACAATCAACATAGCACTACTGTTGCCAATACAGCATCAAAATTGGATACTTTATTTTCATCTGAAGACGAAAAAGAAGTGGCCGTAAACAAAAAAGAAAATGCTGCCAAAATTGGCTCGCCCATCAAGGATAAATTCAATAGGATTTTTAGTAATCTTAAAAACTCATTTGAAGGTTTCTTTGATAGCGGAAGTGATGAAAAATTGTAAACATAATGAACAATATATTATAAACCTTTTCTAAATTTGTTACACCTTTTTAAAAATTTACTCAACCCCTAAAACAAAATTTTAAACCCCTTCTAAAAGCAACAATTATGATACATTTTGAAATTCCTAAAAATCATTCATCTATTATCAAAGTGATAGGTGTAGGTGGCGGCGGAGGTAATGCTGTCAATTATATGTATAGTTTGGGTATTGATGGCGTAGACTTTATAGTTTGTAATACTGATTCACAAGCACTACAGCAAAGTAAAATTCCAAATAAGATACAATTAGGCCCTCATCTTACTCAAGGGCTTGGTGCCGGCGCTAACCCCGATATCGGCAGACAAGCTGGTGAAGAGTCGATAGAAGATATCACAAGATTGCTTGAAGTAAATACCAAAATGGCTTTTGTAACAGCTGGTATGGGTGGAGGCACTGGTACAGGTGCTGCTCCAATTATATCTTCTGTATGTCGCTCCTTAGGTATCCTCACTGTAGGTATCGTAACTACTCCTTTTGCGTATGAAGGAAATAAAAGAATGAAACAAGCGCAGGAAGGTATTGAACAAATGAAAAAACACGTAGATACCATCCTTATCATTTCTAATGATAAACTTAGACAGCAATATGGTAATCTTCCTTTTACTCAAGCCTTTGCAAAAGCAGATAACGTTTTGGCTACTGCCGCAAAATGTATAACAGATTTGATAACTGTAGATGGTAGAGTTAATCTTGACTTTAACGATGTTCAAACAGTTATGAAGAATGGTGGTGTAGCTATCTTAGGAAGCGCACAAGCTAGTGGCGAAAACAGAGCCGTGAAAGCAGTAGAAGAAGCATTGAGTTCTCCATTGTTGAATGACAGCGAAATTAAAGGCGCTAAATGGATTCTGTTGAATATCACTTCTGCCATTGGCGACCACGAGCATACTTTAGATGAACTTGAAATCATCCAAGGTTTTGTACAAAAAGAAGCAGGCAACAATTGTGATATTATTTTAGGTATGGGCCACGACGCAAACCTAGAAGACAAAATAGCGGTAACCGTTATTGCTACTGGTTTTAATCATAATGAAATCAACCCACAACCGCTTAAAGAAGAAGAACCAACCCAAGATAAAATTGTATACGACTTAAGCTTGGACGCACAAAAAGCACCTGTAACGACTCCTACTACTATTGCTGAGGATACAATGGCACCCAAGCTCGTTTTGAACCAACCGTTGACAACTCAAAACAACAGCATTATAGATGCCAAGCCTTTCTTCTCCAATACAACGCCCGAAGAAGCAAAGCCAAAGAGTGCAAGCGTTAATTATTTTGAATTGCAAATTGACGCTCAAGAAGCGCCAAAGCACATACCTTCAAAGCAAGATAACACGAATGGATATGCCTTCGAGCTAGTAGAGAGAAAAGAAGAAGTAAGTCCCGAAGCAGCGAACACTACTAACTCAATACTTTCTGATAGAGAGCAAGAAGAAAAAAGAAGATTTGAAGAGCAAAAGAAAGCATTTGAAGATAGAGCAGCTAGACTACGCCAAATGAGCTTCAACATGAAGAACGACATGAGCGAAATAGAGCAAATTCCTGCATACCAGCGTCGTAATATCGAATTGAATGAATTGTCTGGAAATAAATCTAGCACTTCCATTTCGGGCGTTTCTATAGATGCAAATGATAATGGTTCGTCTACTAATTTAAATACCATTAACACGTTTTTAGAAGGCAATAAGCCCGATTAATTTATCGTGTCAATAAATATAAAAATAGCGTTGGGAAGTTTAGCTCCCAACGCTATTTTTTGTTATAGAGAAAGTATATCAAGTGTATCGGTAAGGCTATTTATTAATACCAAAGCCTAGCGCCTACTCGTTTTAAGTAATCCAAACTCCTTTGTTGTAAAGGCGTTCGGGGAGTTGAACGCTTCATGGCGGCAATTTTTTTTCTGTTTGCCCAAAAGCCTTTCCAATCAAATTTTGAAAGTTTTAGGTAGCGTAAGCCCCACAAGAAATCGGCAGTGCATACATATTTAAAGGGCAAGAATCTCCAAAAAACAAATACCTTATTATACCACATCATGGCATGCTTTTGGTTGCTGTGCATCCTGCCATGAGGCGATTCTTTATGCAGTATAGTCACACTGTTATCGTAGGCGAGGGTGTAGCCTTTTTCTATGAGTTTAAAACTTAGTTCATATTCTTCCATTCCATAAAATATACCGTCTCCGTAATAATCCACTGCTGCTACAGCATCTTTCTTATTTAGGTTGGCAGCGCCTATAAAATGACCTGTAATGAATCGAGGGATATCTTTGTACGCATGGTATTGTTTGTGCGGAAATGCAGAAATTTGCGGTGTATCTGTATCGAAGTAATGCACATTCAAGGTAGTTACAGCCACATTGTTTTCTATAAAGAAGGGCTCATCCATTAAAGTGTTTAATCTTATTAAATCTCCAGGATGTTTGAATTCAATGTCATCATCTATTATTAAAATATAGGGCGCTGTAGCAAGCTGCATCATTTTGTTTCTGCCCCTTGGTACACCTAGGTTTTCATCTGATAATAAGTACTGAATCTTTAGCTGTGGGTGATTGTTGATAAACGTTACAACCTCTGTATAATCAACCGTAGATCCATTGTTAAGAATCAAAAACTCAACAATGCAGTGCTCAAAGTCATTTTGCTTTAAAATGCTTTTCATTAAAGCTAGTATATTGTCGGGCCTGTTAAAGCTTATGACGCATATGCTAAGTTGAGGTGTTGCTATAGACATAATATGATTTAATAGACAAAAGGAAAAAAATACTACATAGTGCTTGTGCTACAGCAGTAGGTGCAAATGCCCCTTTTGTCGCTTTAGTAGCAGTATAATGCAAGCTTTGCTTTCTCCTTAATGAGCGAATTTTCATAAAGTCAAAATCGCAGCTAATACGAGTGTTTGTTTTAGAATTTTAATAAGGCTTTCATTTTTGTTCCTACTTCTGTTTTCATTAGCCATGCTTTTATGTTGGCAAGCCTTTCATACGAAGTGTTGTCTTCCGAAAAAGAAGGCGCCAAAACACTTAGTTCATCATACATCCACCTAGTGGCAGGAGAAAGTCTGTTTTTATAATCTTTTAAATCGATTGCTTGAATAATAGCCAAAGCATGCACAGCAAGTACTTCAAATGCATTCTCGATAACGTGAGCGCACATATTAGCACTATTAGTACCCATACTCACGATATCTTGGTTGTCGTTATTATTCGGGATGCTGTGTATATACATAGGGTTACTCAGGGTCTGGTTTTCTGCTACGTTGCTGGTAGCTGGATATTGCATACCTTGAACTCCAAAATTCAACCCTAATATTCCTGCATTGATGAATGGCGGCAGTTTCTGATTGAGATGGTGATTAAGCAAGAAATTTAATTGACGCTCTGCAAGCATCGATAATTTGGTGATGGCAATTTTAAGCTTGTCCATTTCCAAACTCACATAGTCTCCATGAAAGTTACCACCATGGTAAATCATTTCTTTTTTGTGATCAATTACAGGATTGTCATTTACCGAATTGATTTCTTGTTCAATAATTTGCGCTGCATTTTCTATCGTGTCATATATCGGACCTAATATTTGGGGCACACATCTTAATGAATAGTATTCTTGTACTTTATCTTGCAATACGGTTTCTGTCACTTTTTTATCGTACAAATGCTCGTGGCGTTTTCTTAATAGCTGGCTTTTACTAGAGATAGCGCGCATTGCCTTTGCTACAATTTGTTGACCTTTGTGCAGCTTTACTGCATTTAACTCTTCCGAGAAGTGATCGTCGTAAGCTTCCATGATTTCATTTACCATCAAGGAAAAGAGTATTTGCCCCGTCATCAACTTACGAGCATGTAGTACATTGATAGCCCCAATACCCGTCATCGAAGAAGTGCCATTCAGCATTCCTAAGCCCTCTCTTATATGTATTTTCATAGGTTTTAGGCCTGTTTTTGCATACACTTCTGCTGCACTTACCACCTCGTCTTTGTACCAAAAATTACCTTCTCCAATAAGCCCTAGTGCTAAATGTGCTAATTGCACCAAGTCGCCGCTAGCACCTACACCACCATGATGATAAATACAAGGGTAGGCATCAGCATTCATAAGGTCTTTCATTAATTCTACCACCTCGGGGTGTATGCCAGAGTGCGCACGCATCATCGTATTCAATCGGGCCAACAAAACCGCTCTGGATTGGATGGGCGACAACAATTTCCCCATGCCACTACAATGCGAGCGAATAAGGTTTAATTGTAGCTGTATGCTATCTTTCGCTTCGATGCGGTATTGTGCCATTGGACCAAAGCCGGTATTGATGCCATATATCAATTTATCTTTAGAAAAATCTACTAAAAACTGATGACAATCCGAAACTTCCTGTTTGCTACTCGCCTCTAAGGATACCGATGCCCCTTGTAGTACTATTTGTTCTAATTGCTCTAATGTTAATAACTGGCCTCCTAAAACTATCATGATGTATTGAAAATTTGCGTTATATAGTTTTTACAAAAATGTATGCAAAGTAAATTAATAATTGTTATCTATTTAATGATAATTTACAATAAAACACAAAAAAGTGCAATAATCTGTAATTTACCTACAATAGCTGAGCGAAAGAAACATCAGTATTGTGCATTTTAAGAACGATATTAAATGCAATAAAGGAAATTATTTCTACCTTTGTGGCATTCTTTTTTTGATACCTTTTTAAGGTAAGAAATATTTAATAATATTAATTTGAAAATATATGCAATTCTTAGATTTTGAAAAACCACTGGAAGACCTAGTAGCTCAGTTAGAAAAGCTGAATGCTATTGCCGAGAAAAATAAAGTAGATATGACGGCATCGATAGCACAGCTAGAGCAAACTATAGAAGAAACTAGGGCAGAGATCTACAAGAATCTTACACCTTGGCAGCGCGTGCAATTAAGTCGACATCCAGAGCGCCCTTATACCATAGATTATATCGGTAAAATATGTTATAAGTTTGAAGAGTTGCATGGCGACAGAAACGTAGGTGACGATAAAGCGATTGTGGGTGGGTTTGCTGAAATAGAAGGAGAGCAAATAATGTTAATTGGTCATCAAAAAGGCCACAATACTAAAGAGCGTCAGGTAAGGAATTTTGGAATGGCTAATCCCGAAGGCTATAGAAAAGCTTTAAGATTAATGAAGCTCGCAGAAAAATTCAATCGTCCTGTTGTTACACTAATAGATACTCCGGGTGCTTATCCTGGCCTAGAAGCAGAAGAAAGAGGACAAGGTGAAGCCATAGCCCGCAATATCTATGAAATGATAGATTTGAAAGTGCCGGTTATTTGTATCATTATAGGTGAAGGGGCATCGGGTGGTGCTTTAGGTATTGGTGTCGGCGATAAAGTAGTTATGCTAGAAAATACATGGTACACCGTAATCTCTCCAGAAAGTTGCTCGAGCATATTATGGAGAAGTTGGGATTATAAAATACAAGCGGCCGAACAACTAAAACTCACCTCGGAAGATATGTCTTCTTTTGGATTAGTAGACGATGTATTAAGAGAACCACTTGGAGGTGCACACTATAAGCCCGACGAAATGGCGGCCACCCTTAAACGCTATATTATTGATACGGTGAAAACCCTTTCGGCTATCGACCCCGAAGTAAGAATAGCGCAAAGAATAGAGAAATTTTCAAAAATGGGCTTTTACGACGAAGTATAAGCTACCCCAATAAAACGATTATAAACTATGAATTTTCAAGGTACAGGCGTAGCACTCGTTACGCCATTTATGCAAGACGGTAGCGTGGATTTTGGGGCACTCAAAAAACTCGTAAATTACGTAATTGATGGAGGTGTAGACTTTTTAGTGGCATTGGGCACCACCGCCGAAACTCCTACACTAAGTGCAGAAGAAAAAATGGCGGTACTGAACTGTATAATAGCAGAAAATGCTAAAAGAAAACCATTAGTAGTAGGTATAGGCGGATACAATACAGCAGAGGTTATTGACACGATAGCGGCCTATCCGATGGATGAAATAGATGGTATACTTACAGTCGTTCCGTTTTACAATAAGCCCTCCCAAGAAGGAATCTATCAGCATTTTAAAGCCATTGCATCCGCTACCGAAAAAGCCATAATACTTTACAATGTTCCTGGCCGAACCGTAACAAATATGTTGCCCACAACAACGCTGCGTTTGGCAAACGAATTCAAAAACATCGTAGCTATAAAAGAAGCGTGTGGTAGTATCCCACAATGTATGGAGTTGGTTCAAGGCGCGCCTAGCCATTTTACGGTGCTTAGCGGCGACGACGACTTGGTTGTAGCCCAAATAGCGATAGGTATGAAAGGCGTTATTTCTGTAGCAGCAAATAGCTATCCGCAAACCTTTACCAAAATGGTCAACCATGCTTTACAAAATGATACAAAGGCTGCACAAACATATTTATATGAGTTGTTGCCCGCTATAAAATTGCTTTTTGCAGAAGGCAATCCTACTGGTGTAAAGTATGTTTTGAGCCAAAAAGGTATTATTGAAAATAATTTACGACTGCCACTAGTAGCCGCAACTACAGCGTTGGCAACTGCATTTCAGCCCTATTTAAAAGCGCTATAATATTTAGCGCTTTATTTTTTTATATATGGAGGCCTTTTATAATAGACTAAAAAAAGTAAATAAGCACATAAGTAAGTGGGCTAAAAGAAATAATATCACGTGTTATAGGATATACGATTGGGATATACCCGAGTTTCCGTTTTGTGTAGATAGATACGATGGTAATTTGCATGTGGCAGAGTATGCATCTAACCATAAGTTTACAGAAACAGAACACCAAGATTTTATAACACTAGCCACCCAAACTATTGCAGATGCCTTAGATACTCCCTTACAGGCCATTTATGTCAAGCAACGCAGAAAGCTAGACAGAAGAAATGAACAGTATGAAAAGGTAGCTACAGAGCAGAAGAAAATGATTGTTCAAGAATCAGGCTTGTCGTTTATGGTCAATCTAAGCGACTATCTTGATACTGGTTTGTTTTTAGATCATAGGCCACTCAGACAAGTATTTAAGCAGGAAGCAAAAAACAAAAGAGTACTCAACCTCTTTTCTTACACTGGAGCATTTAGCGTTTATGCTGCAGCGGGTGGTGCAGCAAAGGTCACAACAGTCGATTTGTCTACTACCTATATCAACTGGGCAAAAGATAACTTTGAGCTTAACCAATTACCAATCGAACCTCATGAGTTTTTTGTGATGGACACGATGGAGTACCTTAAGGCTTTGCCAGTAGCGCCACTTTTCGATTTGGTTTTTGTAGACCCTCCGGTTTTTAGTAATAGCTCAAAACTCAAAAAATGTACTTGGGATACCCAAAGAGATCATGCGTTTATGTTGCATCAAATATTGGAAAGAATGGCTCCAGGCGGTATTGTTTATTTCTCCAACAATCTACGCACGTTTAAGCCCGATTTTAGTAGACTCCAAGCCAGTCATATCGAAGATATTCGTGAAGCTACTATTCCTGAAGATTTTAGAAATAAGTATATTCATTGGTGCTGGAAAATTGTAAAATAACCTATAAAAAGGTTTTGTCTATCCTTAATTAAGGCAATCTATAGTGAAGTTTTTTTAATGAAACTATTCCTTAGTAGGCATCGCAAGTATTGGAAAAAGTAGGTATCGGATGTAGATGATTGCAAATTCTTTATACCTGTACAACTCAAATTTTGTATGCCTCACAATGTAGCCTAAGGTAGATAGCACAATCTTCAATTATGAAGTAATGGAGGAAGCAATAAACGTTCGTCTTAGTTTTTTTTAAAAAGAAAAGAAAATTCAATTCTAGTCTCAAATTTTAAGCATTTGTATCATGGTACCCAGTCATATATTTCAAACAGTAAAGCGAAATGTAAACTTGCATCAATGGCACTCAAAAACGTTGATAGCAGCAGTAAGCGGTGGTAGCGATAGTATGGCATTGTGCTATATACTCCAAGATTTGGGTATCGACTTCGTGATAGCACACTGCAATTTTCAGTTGCGTGGCAACGAAAGTATGGACGATGAAGCTTTTGTATCTGCTTGGGCAAAAGACCACAATGTGCCTTGTTATATAAAAAGATTTGATACGAGGAACATATTAGCAGATGAAGGTGGGAATTTGCAAGATACTTGTCGCAATTTAAGATATAATTGGTTTGAGCAGCTTCGAGCATCTATTAATGCCGACCTGATAGCTACAGCGCACCATCAGGATGATGTGGTAGAGACCTTATTAATGAATCTTATGAAAGGCACGGGAATAGCGGGTCTGCATGGTATTCTTCCACAGCAAGGTAAGCTTGTAAGGCCTTTGTTGCCTTTAACCAAAAAAGATTTGCTTATGGTTTTGGAAGCTAATGGCGCTAGTTGGCGAGAGGATAGCAGCAATAAGAAGGACGATTATTTGAGAAATAAAATCAGACATACGCTACTACCGCAAATGAATGAAATAGTACAGAATGCTACAGAGAATATTTATCATACAAGCCTGCGTATGCAAGATGTAGAAGCGCTCACTAAAGTGCAAATACAGAAGCTGAAAGCAAAAGTAATGGAGCAACGAGGTGCCGATATTTATATGAGCATAGGCTTGCTAAAAAAAATGCCAGCTACAGCCACTTTGTTGTTTGAAATACTCAAACCTTTTGGATTTCAGTCGAGGCAGGTGGCAGATGTGCTTTTATTGCTAGACGGAATGACTGGGAAATATCTAATGAGTGATTCGCATAGGGTTATTAAACACAGAGACTTCTTGGTGCTTACACCCATAGCATCGGTAGAAAGCGAACACATCCTTATTGAGAGAAGTGAAGACTACCAGGATATCGTATTTCAGAATGGCATTTTTAAAATACAAAACCTAAATGCCCTACCGCATGAAGGAGTCACAAGTTTGGGTAATCATGAGATACTTATAGATGCACAAAAGCTACAGTGGCCTTTGCTATTAAGGCCCTATAAAACAGGTGATTATTTTTATCCTCTTGGGATGCAAATGAAAAAGAAGAAAATAAGCAAGCTTCTTAAAGACATGAAATATGCTTTGCATGAAAAAGAACAAGTGTGGGTATTGGAAAGCCAACAAAAAATCGTGTGGGTATTGGGCATTAGGCAAGATGAACGATTTAAGGTACAAACCACGTCTAAACAGCTACTAAAGTTCACATGTATCAACACAAAAACGCAGCCTTAATATAGTGCTGCGTTTTTGGGTATTGATATTTATTTGCCTACTTTGAAATTAAATACAATGGTTCCTTTTTGTTCTATAGGGTCATTTGGTCCGGCCTTGTTAAACCTAATGGACGCTGCTTTTTGTCGAGCTAAAGCATTAAGTGTTGGGTCTGTAGTACCCGATATACCCGTTACGGTTACGCGTCCTTCTCTATCTACCCTTACGTTTACATTTACCGTTCCGCCTCTACCAAACTCAGCTACTTTTGAAGGAGGGCTCACCACATGCCTATTAGAAAATGAATGATTGAATGATGATGTGCCGCTGCCGCCTCTGCCTACATAATTGGTAGCATTAGGGTCGCCACCAGGCACACCCTTGTCTCCAGCTCCAGTGCCATCGCCCTGCGATCCACCTGCTTTTGTGTTACTAGCAGCATTTCCACTGGCATTTAAGGCATCTTGAACGCCAAACCTACTCGTGCGTTGGGTGCTAGCATTATTATTAGGGCTGTTTTGAGGGGTCGTTAGTTGTTTGTTGTTTTTTTGTTTTTCTTGTTTGTTTATTTGAGCAGTAGTATTGGTGGGTTTTTGTTTGGGCTTGTATACTTCGGGCCTATCGTCATCAGCTTCATCATCGGTATAGACGTCTTTAGTGTCGTCCGACTCGCTGTTGACTAGCGTCATGCCAGAGGCGCCGTCAGCAGCAGATGGAGGGTTAGGGTCTTCGGGCTGGTCGGTTCCAAAGCCATCTTCGCTATTGCCAAGGTTTACTTCCATGCCATAGTCTTCCGTATGCTGCTGTGCTGGAATGGTATATTTTATCAACAGAAATAATAATATTACCACAATGTGAATGCCAACAGTAATAATTATTGCTTTCGTTTTTTCTCGGTTTGTGACGCTTGCATCCATAGCAATTCAGTTATTTTTTACGCTTATTTATTTCATCTCTAATGGTAATGGCTAGCTGGTAATCCTCATTGGCAAGTGCTTCGTTAAGTAGAGTATCTAATTCTCCCAAGCTAAGGCTGCTTAAACTAGTTGCATCAGTTCCTTCACTTTCGTCATCTTGTTCGCTAGCGGCTTCCAAAGCCTCTAGGTGTATACTGCTGCCATCCATCATCGAGCCTGCTGCTTGCATAATATTTTCAAAGGTAAATATGGGGCAGCCTACGCGCACCGCTAGTGCAATGCTATCCGATGTTCGGGCGTCTATCTCTACAATTTCATCGTCCTTCATACATACTAGCTTTGCATAAAAGACGCTTTCTTCAAATTTATAAATGATGACCTCAAGAATGTTTATTTGGAAAATTTCTAAGAAATTATGAAACAAATCGTGCGTAAGGGGGCGTCCAGGCTTAATGTTTTCTAAAGACACTACTATAGCTTGGGCTTCAAAGGCCCCAATTATTATAGGGATTTTTCTGCTCCCATGCTTCTCTCCTAGTATGATGGCATATGTCTGCGATTTTTCTTTCTCTGCGCTACTAGATAATGCTAAAATGTCGAGTTCTATTTTTTTCATTTCAAAAGGTACGATATCGCTATTAATGGTCTTTTAGATACGAAGGCGTCTTACAAACACGCTAATATTTTGTTTTGAATGGCAATAAATTCTTCGGGCTGCAACTTCAATTTGGGCTTGCCAAAATTCATGTCATCCACTTTATTGATGGGCAATAAATGCATGTGCGCATGTGGTACTTCTAGGCCAATTACGGTCATTCCTACACGTTTGCATGGAAAAGCTTTTTCTATTGCAGCAGCTATAGGCTTTGCAAATTGCATCCAAGATCCTATTAGCTCGGTATCTAAGTCATAAAATTTGTCTACAGGTACTTTAGGTATTACCAACACATGTCCCTCGGCTAAGGGAAATACATCCAGGAAAGCCAAAAAATCTTGATTTTCTGCTATCTTATAAGACGGGATTTCGCCGTCGATTATTTTTGAAAAAATGGACATAGGTAAAATGCTAAATTCAACAATAAATTCTTTCTGGAGTGCAATTTAGTCAAAAGTAAGATAAAACTAGAATACTCGTTTTAGTAGTAACTTAAAATTGTTGAATAAATATACCTGAAAAAATATTTGTTTTAACAATTAATTTTTTGTTACTTTAGGGAATTATTAAACTTTGTTTTTGTTATAATTTATAAAATTAAGAAATATGTTCAGATATTTTACAAAACTGCTCTTCGGCTTTGTAGCCTTGATTTTTGGATCAGTTGTATCTCATGGGCAGAATCCAAATCAGTTGCTTACCTATAGTACGTCGGCAGCGTGCCCTACAGCAACGAATTTCTGTGCTGGTACTGTAACCTCAGGTGCCACGGTGTATTATGTTACTTCAGCGGTTCAAAATCTAAATAGGTTGTTGGATCTCAATGATTTTAATACCAATAATCACGATTCGGCTTTAATTAAGAACGTGCGTTTTTCTGTTACGATATTAAGAAATTTTGAGGTAACGCCTCAAACGTTTAACTATACCGTCAGATTGTATAAAGTAACTGGGGCTGGATACAGTGCTGCAAACCGCACGCTTATCGCCACTGCTAATTCCAACTCTCATACTATTCCGGCGGGCAATGGTACATTTACGGGTTTTGCACAGCAGGTGTATCAACAGTTCACAGCCACCTTTAATCAAAGAGTAGGCGGGCACGATACCATCGCTATCGAGGTGACGCATCCCGATTTTTTCGGCAGCAATATCTGGGTGATACCTTATTTTGGCTTAAGATCTGAATCGAAGCAAAGTTCTTATTTCGACGCTCCATTGTGCGCTGTTACTAATTTTACCAGTATATATGCTACCTTAAATCCGCAATTTGCGCCAATCGGCTGCCCCGATATTGGCTTAGATATAGAAGCAAATGCAGAGTTCTTTTCACTACCAGATACGCCTGTATTTACTCAGTTTAAAGATACAATATGTGCGGGCGCTACAGGTGTAGAATATGCTATCGCGCCAGTTACGCATGCTTCCAGCTACGTTTGGGCATACACAGGTGGTGGTATCTCTATCAATGGTACAGGTACGAATGTGACTATAAGTGTTTCCAGTTCAGCCACATCGGGCTTTCTAACCGTAAAGGCGGTTAACTATTATGGTGAGAGTCAATTGGCATCGCGATTTATTCAGGTAGATTCAATTTTCAATATTAGTTTGAATGTAAATAATCCTGTTGTTTGTATAGGAGATTCTGTATTCTTAGAAGGCCCTCCGGGTTTCAGCAGTTATCGTTGGGAGCCTCCTACGGGCTTAAGCAGCCTAACAAACAGAGCGACATGGGCTAGTCCACAAAACAGCCATAGCTATACCCTCTCTGTCGAAGATATTTATGGTTGTAAAGGAATTGGCTCTACGCATGTAGCCATCAATCCTGGTCCTTACGTTGCAACGAATCCGATGAATTTAGGCATTTGTGATGATTCAATAAGCATCAATTTGTCTGGAGCGGCATCTTACGCTTGGCAGCCTACTACCGGCATTGCAAACCCCACAGGAAGTTCTACTATGGCTAAGCCTAATGCAACTACCAACTATATCATTGTCGCTACAGACTCTATGGGATGTGTAAGAGAAAATCCGGTTACAATTCAGGTGTTTAATCCAGCTAATGTAAATATTACAAGAAACGGAAGAATCTTAACGGGGCCTACAGGCTTTTCAAGTTACAGATGGTATCTTAACGGTCAGCCGGTAGTACCAGCGGCAATTTTCAATCAATATAATGCCAAAACAGATGGCGTTTATTCCTTAGTAGTTACAGATGAAAATGGCTGTGTAATCACTTCAAATGAAATAAATATAAGTGATGGATTGAGTGTGAATGATTTAGGAATTGATAAAGTGAAGATATACCCCAATCCTACTAAAAATACGCTGTTTATCGAGACAGATTTGGACGTGAATTTTGTATTGTACAGTATAGATGGTAAGACGCTCCTATCTATGAGTAATAGCAAGCAGGTAGATATGTCTACTTTGTCTACCGGCATGTACTACTTGGTAGTAGAAGATGCTGCTACTCAAGCTAAAGCATCTTTCAAAGTCATGAAGAGCGAATAGTTTTTTAATAAAAATTAAACACGATACAATATCAAATTGAAGTTGGTGCATCTAAAGATGCACCAACTTTTTTGTAATCTACAAAAATTCATGTATATTTAAACCAAAAATATATAGTTTATGAGTCCATTTTTAGGCATTTTTGTCGCCATTGTATTGGTTATTATCCTTTTAGGCGTATTTACGGTAAAGCAACAGACAGCAGTAATCGTTGAACGATTTGGGAAATTTCACAGTGTTCGTTCTGCAGGTTTACAAATAAAAATACCATTGGTAGATAAAATTTCTGGAAAATTATCTTTGAAAATTCATCAATTGGACGTTGTAGTAGAAACCAAAACCAAAGACGATGTTTTTGTTAGATTGAAAGTATCGGTGCAATTTCAGGTTATCAAAGAGCAAGTTTATGATGCGTTTTATCGCTTAGAAAACCCCAATTCTCAAATAACCTCTTATGTTTTCGACGTCGTTAGAGCAGAGGTTCCAAAATTAAGATTAGATGATGTATTTGAGAAAAAAGACGACATTGCCATTGCTGTTAAATCGGAGCTTATGGAAGCCATGAACGCATACGGCTATTATATCGTTAAGGCGCTCGTTACAGATATCGATCCAGATGATCAAGTAAAGCATGCCATGAATAGAATTAATGCTTCAGAAAGAGAAAAAATAGCAGCACAATATGAAGGAGATGCACAAAGGATACTAATTGTAGAGAAAGCTAGAGCCGAAGCAGAAAGCAAACGCTTACAAGGACAGGGTATAGCCGACCAGAGAAGAGAGATAGCCAAGGGATTGGTAGAATCGGTAGATGTGTTGAATAAAGTAGGTATATCCTCGCATGAAGCATCGGCACTCATTGTTGTGACACAACACTATGATACTTTGCAATCAATAGGAGAAAAAAATGGCTCCAAATTAATATTGCTTCCTAATTCTCCAACGCACGCAAATGAATTATTGCAAACCATGGTGACGAGCTTGACTGCCGCAGATGCACTCAATAACGACAGAAATGCTGATTAGCAAATCAGCTAAGTAGCTATAATTATAGCTTATAAATAGGGCCACCCTAAAAAGTATACTTTACTTTAAGGGTGGCTTTTTGGGCTTTTGTAGCCTTGCTTAAACGCTACAAAAGCCGTCCGCTTGGCTTAGTAAGCACTTGTATAATTTCTTTTTTTATTAGTAAAATTATTATTCCAGATGTTTCAAATTCTAAGTGCATTTGATTAACTTTGCTAGACTACAAAAAATTTCTAAATCTTATTTTTTTATTTTATGGGAGTAATAAAAGATACCTTCAAACTAAAGGCAGATACTTTAGCAACAGAAATAAAGCAACTACTTGCTGAACATGGCGACACGAAAATTGGAGAAATCACTTTAGCCCAAGTGTACCAAGGCATGAGAGGTATGATTGGATTGGTTACCGAAACTTCGCTGTTAGATGCAAATGAAGGTATAAGATTTAGAGGGTTTTCTATTCCAGAATTGAGAGAGAAATTACCGAAAGCAGAGGGTGGTATCGAACCCTTGCCAGAAGGTTTGTTTCATCTAATGTTGTTAGGAGAAATTCCCACCAAAGACGAAGTAGATCACTTGTCTGCTACCTGGGCACGTCGTTCACACGTACCTAACTACGTTTTTGATGTTATTGAGGCATTACCCATTTCTACGCATCCAATGACCCAATTTAGCGTTGCTGTAATGGCGTTGCAAAAGGAATCATTGTTTGCAAAAGCCTATGCTGGAGGAATTAGCAAAAAAGATTATTGGGATTATATATACGAAGACTCTATGAATCTTATAGCTAGATTGCCTAGAGTAGCTGCATATATCTATCGTCGTAAGTACAAAGGTGGCGATCATATTCAGCCTAATGGCATGCTCGATTGGGCAGGTAACTTTGCTCATATGCTTGGATTCGACGATAAGCGTTTTTACGCATTGATGCGCTTGTATATGACTATCCATGCCGATCATGAAGGTGGCAACGTTTCGGCACATACTACACATCTAGTAGGTTCAGCACTTTCAGATCCGTATCTAGCGTTCGCTGCCGGTATGAATGGTTTAGCAGGCCCATTGCATGGCTTAGCCAACCAAGAAGTTATCCGTTGGATAGAAGAAATGCAACAAGAACTGAATACCGAAATACCAAGTAAAGAACAAATAGAACAATACATAAAAGATACCTTAGCTGCCGGAAAAGTTGTTCCAGGTTATGGTCATGCGGTTTTACGTCAGACAGATCCTCGTTTCACAGCACAAATGGAATTTGCTAAAACCCATTGTCCAGAGTCTCCATTAGTGCAATGTGTTTGGAATGTTTATGCTGTAGCTCCCGATATTTTAGGCGCCACTGGCAAAATCAAAAACCCTTGGCCAAATGTTGATGCGCACTCAGGTGCTTTATTAAAATACTTTGGTTTGGTAGAAGAAGATTTTTACACTGTATTGTTTGGCGTTAGCCGTGCCTTAGGTGTATTAGCAAGTTTGTGTTGGGATCGAGCATTAAACTTCCCTATTGAACGTCCAAAGTCTATTACAACAGAATACGCAAAAGAATTAGTGAAGGGGAAATAATTAATAATCCCGTTTTTCATTTGAATCATAAAATAGAAGCTGCTCCTTAAAAGGGCAGCTTCTATTTGTAGTATAAGTAGCGTTCTTAACCGCCGCGACTTTGGCCAATTCTATTGCATTTCATTTACTACCCTAATAGAGCTTGTATAATGCAAATCAAAACACGGTTTACTAGTAAGGTATATAGCAACTACTGTTTATGCTCAGCGTCTTCGTTCAAGTCCTGTTCAATTTGTCGCAATTGGTTTTCACAGGTTTTAACTAAAGACTTTGCTTCTTGAATTTTTGAAGCCAAATCCTTTAAGGAAACATTGTCATTTTCAATTTGTTTTACCATTTGCAGCAGTTGGTCATATGCATCATCAAATGATATGGGTGATGGTTGTTTTTTCATATTTCTTTAATATTGTTGATAGTCGTAGTAATCAGGTGTTTTTGCGTTTGAATAATGAGGGTATCTCCATTATTTAGGCTCCTTGCATCTTCTATGATATCATCATGCGTATCTTTTAAGATAGCATAGCCTTTTTGTAGTATTTTTTGTGGGTGAAAGTGCTCGAGTGTTTTATCGAGATATAGAAGCTGCGCTTTCAGCCCGCTCAGCTTGCCATGTACGGTTTTTTGAAGGCGTTGGAAAAGTTGGTCTAATTGGGTTTCAAAATTCAGGTTATGCTCAACGAAATGGTTTGCAACTTTTGTGGGCGTTTTTAATTGGTGCGCCATCAAGTCGGCAATACTTGTATTTCTGTCGTGGCCAATACCCGTAAAGATAGGTATTGCAGCTCCCGCTATGGTAGCACACACTTGGTAGTCATCAAAGGGTTTAAAGTCGGTATTAGAGCCACCACCCCGCACTATTGCTATAGCTTGTAAGTGAGGGTAGTTCTGCAAAATGTGGCAAAGTGTATGGTGTAGCTGCTTGGCTGCGGTATCTCCTTGCACTTGAGTTTCAAATATTTCTAGATGGTAAAAGTAGCCATATCTGTTTTCTTTGAGTTCCTTTACAAAATCTCTTAAACCATCTGAGTTTGGTGGCGCTATTAGGCCTATGTGTTGCACTACCGTAGGTAGTCGTAAAGATTGATTTGTAGTTCGTAAAATACCATCTTCTTCAACGACATTTGGGCATTTGGCAACTAGCTCATTGATGGTTTTTTGGCGTTCCAGTTCTAGATTACCGATAGTATGCGCGGTATCAATATCTAAAACCTCGAGGCTGAGGCCAAATTTTGGATGAAATTTTACGATAACGTCACATATTACCTCAAGCCCGTCTTGAAATTTTTGTCCGGTTTGATGCTCAAATTTAGCGATGCTACCATACCCTTGATTCCAAAAGACGCCTTTCATTTCGGTTTGAATTTGTTGGCCATTTTTTTCCAAAAACTTAAGGAAGCACCATTTTTTTTGTGGATACTTTTTTACGTCTGTTATTTCGGCTTTAATTGTAATAATTTGTCCATCGAAATACATATCAATGGCTTCAGATACGGCTAATGCCACAGCGCTAAGTGGTAAAGCTTGTTTGTGCATAAGTATAAAATTACAAACTTTTCTTGTATATCATTGAGCTTGTCGAATGGAAATGTGTGCTTTTTTATGAAAATATTTTAATTGTTGTCAAGCATTATTAGCTAATATTTTATGCTTATTGAATGGGTACAAATACATAAGCCGCAGTTAGTAGTAACTGCGGCTTATGTGTTGATATAAAAAACGTATGTTTTTATTTAGTAGAGGCTTGTTTTTTCTCTCTGATACGTGCAGATTTACCAAAACGCTCGCGTTGGTAGTATAATTTAGCACGACGTACTAAGCCACGTTTGTTGATAACGATAGACTCAATGTGTGGAGAATGTAGAGGAAATACTCTTTCTACGCCTACACCGTCAGATATTTTACGAACGGTAAACGTTTGGGTGGCACCCTGACCTTGACGTTTTATAACGTCACCTTTGAACGATTGAATACGCTCTTTAGCACCTTCAACGATTTTGTAATTTACCGTAACATTGTCACCAGCTTTAAAGCTAGGTACTTGTTTTACGCCGTTGAATTGTTCTTGTATAAAAGCAACTGCTTCCATTGTAATATATTTTTAAAGGCTGCAAATGATATGTTCAGTCACAGCGCGGATTTAATAAAATTATTTTACTTGTGCAACTAATTGTTTGAAGCTTTCGGGCTCATTCATTGCTAAATCTGCTAATACTTTTCTGTTGATATCGATACCATTTTGGCTCAATTTGTTCATGAAAACAGAATAGCTTAGTCCTTCTTCTCGTACTGCTGCATTGATACGAGCAATCCACAAGGTACGATAGTCGCGTTTTTTCAACTTACGACCAACGTATTTGTAGCCTAAACCTTTTTCTAAAACGTTTTTAGCTACTGTATAAACGTTTTTACGCTTACCGTAGAAACCTTTAGTTTGATCAAGTACTTTTTTCCTTCTTGCACGTGATGCAACGGCATTTACTGAACGTGGCATATTTTATATTGAATTAATATGTTATTAAATGTTTTGAATAATGGAGCATTTTTATCTCCAACGCGTTGTTTATTAAGATATTATCTTAAATTAAGCATGCGTTTTACTAATGGTAAATTAGCTGAGTGTATTTCTACACTTCCACGTAAATTACGTTTGCGTTTGGTAGACTTCTTTGTTAATAAGTGGCTTTTGAAAGCTTGGAATCTACGGATTTTGCCAGTTCCAGTTACTTTAAACGTTTTTTTAGCCCTTGAATGCGTTTTTAATTTAGGCATAACACTTTCTTTTTTTTAGACCTTTATGGCCTGTTGTTAATGAATAATGTGTTGTAAATACAACTACGACTTGTTGCGGACCCTTTCTGCTTACTACCAAAGTGTTGGATGGTGCATCGGGGTGGAATTCTGTAACAAGCTTATTTTTTTGCGTAACGCTTTTTGAATTTCTCAATACGACCCGCTGTATCCACAAATACTGACTTACCAGTGTAGAATGGGTGAGAGGTGTTTGAAATCTCAACTTTAATTAATGGGTACTCGTTGCCGTCTTCCCATTGGATGGTTTCTTTACTTGAAGCTGTAGATTTTGTTAAAAACATGTGTTCGTTAGACATGTCTTTAAAAACTACATAACGGTAATTTTCTGGGTGAATTCCTTTTTTCATAATTTAAAATAATTTTACGCATGGTTCTAAGCATGCATTAGTTTAAGTCTGCAAAGGTAGACTTTATTTGTATATCAAAAAATATTTTTTTTATGCTATTTGTTAAATTTTTTACTTTTTTGCTACTTCCGTTTTCGTCGTGTTGAATTTTTTATAAAATAACAATAACAAACTAGCTAGTAGAAAATTTAATGGGATGGGGCTTAGCCACAAACTAAATAAATGGCTAGCATAGGCCGTATCTGAGTAAAAAAAGGTAATTAGCCAAGATATGACAGTTGTGCCGATAAAGCCAAACATGCCCCATTTTCTTAAAAAACAAGCAGCCATCCAAAAAACCAAATACACAATAGCCAAGATAGGTCGCAACATATAAGCACTAGCATATACTGCGCCATCTAGCCAAAAGTTATTGATTTCTACCGCTGCCAGAAAAATAAGAAATACCCCCAATAGCGGAAGTAGCACCGGGGCAGTATTAAAGTAGCGTAACAATAGTTTCATTAGGTATCTTAAATTTCTTCCCCAACAGCGGGTCTCTGAGTTTCAAACCGCAAAGGTACTACTCTATGTACTACAAAAGAAAACTCTCTAGCTTACTTTTTTATCGCCCGTTTAAAAGTCTAATATCTAAAAATACGCTAATTTTAGCCCGCGTTGGCGCAAACTCATGCACCAACAACTGTTTATTATAACTTAACCGGTATGAAGTAACATACCATACTTTACAACCATTTTTTTTAAGCAATGACCGCTCGTTTACAAACACCTACCTTAAAGCTCAGCGGCTTAGAACCGCTAGTAGTGCGCCCCGATACTAATTTTATCAATATTGGCGAACGTACCAATGTTACAGGATCTAAAAAATTTGCACGCCTCATACGTGAAGAAAAATACGAAGAAGCTATTAGTATAGCGCGTCAACAAATTGAAAATGGCGCCCAAATCATTGATATCAATATGGACGACGCCCTGCTTGATGGCGTAAAAGCAATGACCACTTTTGTCAACCTGATTCAGAGCGAACCAGATATTGCTAGGGTGCCCATTATGCTCGACTCTTCTAAATTTTCTATTATCGAAGCAGGCCTAAAGTGTATTCAAGGAAAATGCATCGTTAATTCCATTTCGCTAAAAGAAGGTGAAGCTACCTTTATCAGCCAAGCACAAACATGCAGAAAATATGGCGCCGCAGTTGTAGTAATGGCTTTTGACGAACTCGGACAAGCAGATACCCTAGAACGTAAAACAACGATCTGTGCACGAGCATACAAGATATTGGTAGAACAAGTAGGATTCCCCCCTCAAGACATCATTTTCGATCCTAACGTGTTTGCTATTGCTACCGGTATAGAAGAACACAATAATTATGCTTTAGATTTTATTGCAGCTACAAAATGGATAAAAAATAACCTGCCTTATGCTAGCGTAAGTGGAGGTATCAGCAATGTGTCTTTTTCATTTAGAGGTAATGAAGCCGTAAGAGAAGCGATTCATAGCGTTTTTTTGTACCATGCTATAAAAGAAGGCTTGGATATGGGCATTGTAAATGCTGGACAGCTAGTAGTATATGACGATATTGAACCAGAATTAAAAAAGCGTTGCGAAGATGTAGTGCTGAATAGAAATAACGAGAATAACGAAGCTACGGAAGCACTCATAAGTTTTGCCGAAAACGTAAAACAAACAGAAAAAACAGAGGAAAAGACCCAAGAGTGGAGGCAGGCCACCGTTCAGGAACGATTGAGATACGCCTTGGTAAATGGTATTGCCGACTATATAGATGAGGATACTGAAGAGGCTCGACAACAATACTCCAAACCCTTAGAGGTAATAGAAGGCCCTTTAATGGATGGCATGAATGTAGTAGGCGACTTGTTTGGAAGTGGAAAGATGTTTTTGCCACAAGTAGTTAAGAGTGCACGCGTTATGAAGAAAAGCGTAGCCTACCTGCTCCCTTACATCGAGGCCGAAAAAGCCGCCAACAACATCACGAATAGTAATGGGAAAATATTATTGGCTACCGTAAAAGGAGATGTTCATGATATAGGAAAAAATATTGTGGGGGTCGTATTGGCCTGCAATGGTTACGAAATTATTGACTTAGGTGTCATGGTGCCGTATCAAGAAATCATTAAACAAGCAAAGCTGCATGAAGTGGATATTATTGGCTTAAGTGGCCTCATTACGCCCTCCTTGGACGAAATGGTAACAGTGGCGCAAGCCCTCAAAGAAGAAGGCATGCAGCAACCCTTGCTGATAGGTGGCGCTACTACCTCTAGACTACATACAGCCCTAAAGATAGCACCAGTTTACGGCTACAATGTGGTACACGTTTTGGATGCCTCTAAATCTGTAACTACTGCTTCACAGTTACTTAATAATGCATCCAGACCATTGTTTCTTGCAGATATAGAACAAGAATATATTAAACTACAACAAGATTATCTGAAAAAGCAACACATCAAGAAACTCGTGCCTTATCACGAAACTGTTGCTCAGAAAATGGTGATAGACTGGGCTTCTTATACGCCCACGGTTCCTCAATTCGTAAATAATGCGCAAGTGGTGCATTTTTCGATATCAGAACTTAAACCGTTTATCGATTGGACACCTTTCTTTATTTCTTGGGAGCTAAAAGGTAAGTATCCCGATATCTTAAAGGACGAGATTGTAGGTAAAGAAGCCACTAAACTTTTTAATGATGCATTAGCCATGCTTGACGCTTTGGAAGAAAGTAAAGCCTTGGATGTAAAAGGCGTATTTGACTTCTGGCATGCGCACACTAATGGTATGGATACCATTACACTACAAACAGCAGATGGACAAGAGCTGATGCAACTGGAAATGCTGCGACAGCAAGTGAAAAAAGCGAAGGGCCTGCCATATCACTCACTAGCCGATTTTGTTGCACCTGCTACCAAAAAAGGCGAAGGTGGTGACTTTATGGGGGCTTTTGCAGTAACGGTACATGGACTCGAGCCTTTGGTTAAAAAATATCAAGACGATTTGGACGATTACAACAAAATACTGCTGCAAGCACTGGCCGATAGACTAGTAGAAGCAAGCGCCGAATTGTTGCATTTCAATGTAAGGAAAGAATATTGGGGCTATGCCCAACACGAAGCGCTAGATAATCAGGCACTGATAGCAGAGACGTACCAAGGCATAAGGCCGGCTCCGGGGTATCCAGCCTGCCCAGACCATACAGAAAAGAGAAAATTGTTTAATTTATTGAGAGTAACTGAAAATATAGGTATAAATTTGACCGAGAATTTGGCCATGTATCCGGCATCTTCAATATGTGGGTGGTACTTTAGTCATCCTCAAAGTAAATATTTTGGAGTCGGTAAGATAGATGATACGCAGGTTCAAGATTATTTGAAAAGAAAAAAAGAAGCCAGCGAAGAGGTGATGAAATACTTACATCATTATCTGGAAGGAAAATAACCGTAAGTAATATTTATAATTTATAAAGCGATTAATAAGCCTATATGAACGTGCAAAAAGAATGGTTTGCCAACTGGTTTGATAGTAAATATTATCCAATATTATACCATCATAGAGATGAACAAGAAGCAGCTCAATTTGTAGATAACCTAATGCAGCATTTGCATTTGGAAAAAAACGCCGTAGTGGCCGATATGGCCTGCGGAGAGGGAAGATATGCTTTTCAGTTATCAAAGTATGTGGCACAGGTAATTGGCTTCGATTTGTCTGCTGCTCGAATAAATAAAGCCATTCAGGATTTTGCTTCTCCCAAAGTGCATTTCTTTGAGCATGATATGAGAGCACCTATGCACGTCAATTATTTTGATGCAATATTCAATTTTTTTACCAGCTTTGGCTATTTCAACACGCATCGCGACCATCTTAATGCTGCAAAATCACTTGCCAATGGCCTAAAGAAAAAGGGTGTTTTGGTGATAGATTATTTTAACGCCCATAAAGTTAAAGCACATTTAGTAGCTAATGCCCATATCGTTAGGGATGAGGTGGCTTTTGATATAAAAAGATATGTGGCAGATGGAAAAATTGTAAAAGAAATACACGTACACGATCAACAATTGAATGAGCAGTTCCATTTTGAAGAAAGAGTATCTGACGTGTGCTTAGCCGACTTTGTGGCACTTTTTGAAAAGGTAGGCCTATCGCTTGAGGCCACATATGGCGATTATCAATTACAGCCATTTGATGCTGTAAATTCAGATAGATTAATTATGATCTTTAGAAAATAATATGAAGGAACGTATTTTAGAAACAGACTACCTTTGGTTTTATACTGTTCATTTTGAATGGATACATCCGGTGTTGGATGCCTTGGCACCTTTTGTCAGAAATCCTTTGTTTTGGGCACCCCTTTACTTGTTTTTGGCTTTTTTTGCTATAATCAACTTTGGCAAAAGAGGCATATACTGGTGTCTGTTTTATATAGCTACGGTGAGCTTCTCGGATTTCACTGCTGCAAAAATTTTGAAAAATTATTTTGCAAGGATAAGGCCCTGTAATGATGAGTTGTTTTCAGATATCGTGCGGGGTTTAGTAAACTGCGGGAGTGGCCTATCTTTCCCCTCCAATCACGCTACCAACCATTTTGCGATGGCAATATTTATCATCCTTACGATAAGCAAAAGCAACCCTTTTGCTATAATATTGACCTTGTTTTGGGCCGCATCGGTAGCTTATGCGCAAGTGTATGTTGGTGTACATTACCCTTTTGATGTCATAGCTGGTGCTATTTACGGTAGTGCAATAGGCGTTTTATTTGCATTTTTATTCAATAAATATGTTAAGCTCCGACTGCCTGTGCGTAAAAAAAATGCACCTATGCCAGGCCATATCGATGACGGTATGTTTATTTAAATTCTATTTTTATTAATATTTTTAGACCATAACTATTATGGTCTTTTTTTATTTATAAAAAAAATGTCCAGATAATACATTCGCTTCTTTATGCCGATATACTTCTCCTTTATATCCACTTAAATGGTGCAACAACCATCATTCATCATAACTTTCTCAGGCTCGTGAAGCACTTTCGCATTTTGTGCGCACTCGTTCAAATTTCTTTACGCGCAATCTCTGATGGAAACATGGCATTTACTAGCACGATGCATTACTAGTCTACACAGACACCACGCCTTCGTTGTGTTTTTATAAAAAGGCAAAACCTCCCGAGCGTTTTTCAACAAAGAGCAGCAGTCGTATTTCTCCAATCTAATATAAATTAAGGAACAGATATTTTTTATAACGCTGAAAAAAAACGAATTTTGTTGTTTATTTCTAATTGCTCTGCACAAGCCTACTTTATTTAAACAAGGTAGTATTAAAAAAGTGTACATAGATACATAGTTTATGGTAGACCTAAACTGGCTGATAGAACAGACGGAGATGCTCATAGAAGAAGGCAACTATGATGCTTTGAATTTGCTTCTGGAAGATTTGAATATTTCGGAAGTGAAGGAGCTTGTGGATGAGTTTCCAGATGAGGGTACAAAGTTTTTGGCTATGTTGCCCATGTCGAGGGCTGTACACGTTTTTAGAATATTGGATTTTCCGGTCCAAGAACGCATCATTAAAAGATTGCCAGGCAATAAAATAGCCGAACTTATTAATGAACTACCACCCGATGACCGTACCTCTTTTTTTAGTGAATTAAATAGCGATGTTGTAAAGAAACTTATTATCCTACTTCCATCGGAAGATAGGAAAGAGGCGCTGTCGCTTTTGGGCTATAAAGAAGACTCCATTGGTAGGTTGATGACGCCAGATTATGTGGCCGTAAAAAAAGACTGGAAAGTATCTAGAGTATTGGAACATATACGAAGGTATGGCGTCAACTCCGAAACAATTGATGTAATTTATGTAATAGATGATAATGGTATTTTACTAGACGATTTACGAATAAGGAAAATACTATTGGCCGATCCTGACACTAAAATTAGTGAGCTTACAGATGATAGGCTCATTTATTTGAAAGCTAATGCCCACCAAGAAGAGGCGGTACAAATATTTCGGCTTAACAACAGAGTAGCTTTACCCGTAACAGACGACAACAAGGTGCTTTTGGGTATTGTTACGGTAGATGATATCCTTTGGGTAGCCAATGAAGAGTTTTCTGAAGATATGCAGAAAATGGGTGGTACAGAAGCTCTCGACGAGCCCTATTTGGATGTTTCCATATGGGAGTTGGTAAAAAAGCGCGCAGGTTGGTTGATGGTTTTATTTGTGGGCCAGTTATTTACTGCCACGGTAATAGAACATTTTGAAGGAAATTTGGCAAAAGCCACAATGCTAGTATTATTTATACCTCTTATAATGTCTAGTGGCGGTAATAGCGGATCACAAGCATCTACGCTTATTATACAGGCTATGGCAATGGGCGAAGTGAAGCTGATAGACTGGTGGCGCGTAATGCGGCGCGAAATTATTGCCGGAGCATTGTTGGGTTTGATACTTGGTATTATGGGTATGCTTCGGATTTATGGCTTTCAGGTAATAGGGCAGGACTATGGCGAACACTGGTTTTTAGTAGGGCTTACCGTAAGCTTTTCCATTTTAGGGGTAGTACTATGGGGGTCAATAGTAGGAGCCATGTTGCCGTTTATATTGAAAAGATTGGGTGCCGACCCGGCTAGCTCCTCTGCTCCTTTTGTATCAACGCTAGTAGACGTTACTGGATTATTATTGTATTTGACAATAGCATCAATTGTGCTCACAGGAGTATTATTATAAACACAATTTATTATTAAAACATAAAAGAATAAATATATATAATGAATATTTTATTGTTAGGATCGGGAGGGAGAGAAAATGCTATTGCGTGGAAGTTGCAACAAAGTACGCAGCTAGGTAAATTATATATAGCTCCAGGAAATGCAGGCACAGCAAAATATGGTACCAATATAGCGCTTAAGGTTACCGATTTTGAAGCCATCAAAGCATTCTGCTTGAAAGAGCATATTACAATCATTATACCTGGTGGTGAAGACGCACTTGTAGCGGGTATATACGATTTTGTAAAAGCAGATCCATTATTAAAACATATAATAGTAGTTGGCCCGTCCAAACATGGTGCGCAGCTCGAAGGTAGCAAGGCGTTTGCCAAACAATTCATGGCCAAGTACCATATTCCTACTGCTGCCTATCGCGAATTTGATATTCATAATTTTGAGGAAGGACTAGCTTATTTGTCGGCTCAGGCCACGCCCATAGTATTGAAAGCAGACGGATTGGCGGCTGGTAAAGGTGTAGTGATAGCTGCCACAAATGACGAAGCTATACAAGTTTTCACCTCAATGATAAAAGATAAACAATTTGGTGATGCTAGCAGTAAGGTGGTGATAGAACAGTTTTTGGATGGTGTAGAGGTATCTGTTTTTGTAATGACAAATGGCAAATCCTATATTAAGTTTCCTGAGGCTAAAGACTACAAAAGAATTGGAGAAGGCGATAAAGGGCTTAATACAGGGGGCATGGGAGCCATTTCGCCAGTGCCATTTTATGATGAAGCATTTGCAGCCAAAGTAGAAGAACGTATTATAAAGCCTACCATAAACGGCCTGCAGCAAGAGCAAATCACCTATAAAGGTTTTGTGTTTTTTGGATTAATAAATGTCGGGGGTGAACCGTATGTGATAGAGTATAATTGTAGAATGGGAGACCCCGAAACCGAAGTAGTAATGCCTAGGCTACAAGGAGATTTGATAACAATGATACAAGATATGGAGGCCGATACCTTTAAAAATGCGTATACTCCAGAAGGTACAATAGATTCTAGGGCTGCATGTACCGTTATGATGGTATCGGGTGGCTATCCAGAAGCCTATGAAAATAATAAAATCATTAGGGGTTTGGAAGCGGTGTCGGGCAGTATTGTTTTTCATGCAGGCACCAAAATAGCAGAGGATGGGAACGTAGTTACAAATGGTGGTAGAGTGCTGGCAATAACTTCTTATGGTGCCAATATACAGGAAGCCTTACAAACATCTTATCAAAATATTGCTAAAGTAAGTTTCGATCAGCATTATTATAGAACAGATATAGGATATGAATTCAAATAACCCAAAACAGCATGTATTGTGATAGAGATAGAAGATAAATTGATAAGTGACTATGTTGTAAGTAAGCAGTTTGTTTGTGATTTAAACAAATGCAAAGGTGGCTGTTGTGTAGAAGGAGATGCTGGTGCGCCCATTACAGAGGAGGAGGCAAAAGCCATAGAGCAGTATTATGATAAGGTCAAGCATTTGATGACAGATAGAGCTATTCAGCAGGTAGCACTAGAGGGTACACACACTACCGACGACGAATTTGATTTGGTGACGCCAACTATAGATAGTGGTATTTGTGTTTACGGTTTTTTTGACGAGTCAGGCATTGTAAAGTGCGCATTCGAACAAGAATACAATGCTGGCAACATACCTTTTAGAAAACCCATTAGTTGTCATTTGTTTCCAATACGAACACAAAAATACGCCACCTTTGAGGCTGTTAATTACGAGCCCCGAGAGACACTTTGTAAGCCAGCCTGCAAATTAGGTAAGCAGCTGAAAGTGCCGGTATATCAGTTTTTGAGGGAGCCTCTTATTAGAAAGTACGGAGAGGAGTTTTATACAACTTTAGATAAGATTGCAAAAGCGTTTTATGGTGTACAATAAAACGACTATTTTTATAACATACATTTCTATACAATCGTAAATAGTATTATTATGCCAGTGCTTAAATTCAGAGTATATTGGGAAGAAGAAGATGCAATATATAGAGACATTGCATTATTGGCCGGGCAAACTTTTGCAGCGTTCAATGATGCAATTTTAAAAGCTTTTGATTTTGATAATAAACATGCAGCTTCATTTTTTGAAAGTAATGATAAATGGATGCGTTTTAGAGAAATATCCTCTGAGGTGCTCACCAATAAAAAAGATGCTCCTGCTTTAGCAATGGTAAAAACACCCGTTTCTGCCCTAGTAGATCATCCAAATAAAAAGTTTGTGTATGTGTACGATAGGGTAAAAATGTGGACATTCTTGATAGAGCTGATAGGTTTGGAAAAAGAAGAAAGCTATAAGGTTACCTACCCTCATTGTTTTAGAAAAGAAGGTATAGCGCCTGCACAATCTGGTATCAAAGGGCTGGCCGTAGAGCGAATGATGGAAATAGAAGAAAAATATGATTTGGGCCAAACAGAAATGGAAGAAGGTTTTACCCAAGAAACAGATAGCCAAGATATGAGCGATATCTAACTTTGTGTGGAAGGTGTATATAAATACCAGAACTAAATAGAAAATGAGGCAGTGTACCAAGAAACGTATCACTGCCTCATTTTTTTATTTCGATAAGAGATAAAAATAGCGTTCTTGTTGAGATAAGAAGGGTTCTGTTTCTTCTTCTGTTTCAACATATTTATTACTTTGTTTGTTGTCTAGCTCTCTAGCTTTTACATTTTCACTCAACTCTATCGCCAACATTTCTATTATTTCTTCTTTAAGGCCTTGATCGTGTATTTCAAATGCGCATTCTATTCTGTGGTCTAGATTTCTTACCATCCAGTCGGCCGAAGATACAAACACTCTAGGTTGTTGATTGTTGAAGAAGTAAAATACTCTGGAATGCTCTAAATAATTATCTACAATACTAATTGCTCTTATGGGTGTTTTGAATCGTTTGTTTTTGGTGACTGCGCAGCATATACCACGTACGACCATATGCACTCTTACGCCACTCTCTGCTGCTTCATATAATTTGTTGATAAGCTCTTTGTCTACCAAGCTATTTAGTTTCAGAATGATTTCGGCATTACGTTTACGCTTGGCATTTTTTATTTCATTATCAATGAGTTTAATAAATTCGCTCCTCATTCTTGTAGGTGCAAGTATCAGCTCTGTACATTTGAGCAATTGTTTAAAGTTGAGCTCCGGTTGTGTTAAGTAGCTGAATACCCTATTTGCGTCCTCCATTATTCTTTTATTAGCGGTGAGCAAGCAAGTGTCTGTATATATTTTTGCCGTATTCTCATTGAAATTGCCCGTGCTTAAAAATCCATAATAGCTCGTTTTGTTTTTTTGTACCTTTTCAATAACGCAAAGTTTAGCATGTACTTTCTTGTTGGGTACACCCACATAAACGAGTACACCTTCTTCCTCCAGTTTGTTTTTCCACTTGAGGTTATTTTCCTCGTCAAATCGTGCTCGCAACTCTAGATATACCAAAACCTTTTTACCGTTCTTGGCAGCATTAATAAGTGCATTAGCTATACTCGAGTCTTGCGCTAGACGGTAAGCGGTAATTTTTATACTACGCACCTCAGGGTCTATGGCAGCCTCCCTCAATAGGTCTATAATAGCATCGAAGCTATGAAACGGAAAATGCAGCAATATGTCCTGTTGGTCTAGTACATTTAGTATTCTACAAGGCTGTATCAATTTTGGGTGAAGGAATGGTTTGGGACGTTCTTCCAAGTCGTCGAATACTTCTGACGGAAACTTCATGAAATCCTTGAAGTTGTGTATGCGTCCGCCTTTATTGACATAGTCTTGAGTGCTAAGTCCTAATCTTTTTAGCAAATATTTTAGCAAATCATCGTCAATACTTCTATCGCAAACAAAGCGCGTGGTTTTCCCTTTTTTTCTATTCTTTAAGCCCTTTTCTATCGAAGCAATGATGTTATAATTTATATCATTGTCTATATCCAGTTCTGCATCTCGGGTAACCTTAATAATATGTCCGCTACAATCGTCATAACCAAATGGAGCAAATATATTGGGAAGGTTATACCGTATAATGTCTTCAAGCAGTATAATGTCGTGTTCTCCTTCAAGGGAGGGTAATATTACAAATCTGTTGATGTGGTTCGTTGGTATTTCTATAAGGGCAAATCTCTTTTTTTCTGGGTGATCTGTTTGTGCAAGAGTGCAAGCTAGGTATATAGATTTATCTTTTAGTAATGGTAATGTAGGCAACGACTCTAGCATGAGCGGTACTATTCGATTATATACTTTTTCATAAAAAAACTTTTTTACAAAATGGCGTTGGTCTTTATTTAGTTGACGTTCGTTTTTGATAAAAATTTTATATTGATTAAGCTCTTTTATTACGCGAGCGTAGGTACGCCTAAATGTTATTTGCTGTTGCTCAACGATGATATTAATTTTCGCCAGAATTTCCTTTGGATTGTCTTCTAAGTGCACATTCGATTTGGCACCCAATTGTGCCATTCTTTTCAATGTAGCTACCCTTACTCTAAAAAACTCATCTAGGTTGTTAGAGAAAATGCCAAGAAAATTTAGTTTGTCGAGCACATGGTTTAGGGGGTCTTGAGCTTCTTGAAGCACTCTGGCATTGAATGATAGCCAACTGATATCTCTAATGAGGTGTTCTATATTTGAGCTCTTTTGGGTCATATTTGTTAAGTTTGTTGTACAACAAGAAAGTCAAAAATATGCAATAAATTAATGATAGATGCCTAAGTGCGTTTTGTTATATTATTAGTATTATATACTAATAGGCTAGTAATACCCCAAAAAGCTTTTGCTAAAGGGCGTATACTCTATATTTATTTCGTCGTTAACTTGTATATAAGCATACATTTTAGGTTCTACTTCAATGCTGCCTTTCGTGGGGCTATTAAGATACAAATAATACTTATTATTTTGTGGCATATATCTTTTCTCTTTCACAGTAGTTGACTCTACTATTTTTTGTCCCTTTTTTATTTCTCTGAAATACTTATGAATCGTTACAACATATGCTATACTTAGTAGCACTCCAAATGTCAGAAACATTATACCCGCTAATAATAACACAAACTCAGGCGTTAAAGGTGTGGTCGTGTTGGGGTCGATATTATGAGGATCGTACGTAAAATTGGCAATGGTGTACACAAAAATCATAATAATTGCCAACACCAAAAACATGTAATGAACGGTTTTCATAAAGCCTTTCTTGCTGGAATGGGCGCTTGCTGATAGATACGCTTTTTCTGCTTCTGTCAAAGGCTCAAAATATATGATGCGTTTTTTAAGATTCATAGGTCAAAAAAAATCCTTCTTTCCAAAGGTACTGATTTACAGATTTAATCTTTATAATATTTGATGTTTCGGCCTTATAATTCTATTTTTGACACTTCGTAATATTGCATTGGATGATATATATAAATGATTTTTGTAGCTATAACGTAGGCGGAATGGTAACGGCTACCTCTTCTTTGGCAGATTTAGTACCTATGCAGCACGCTATGGAGTATGCCAAAGAACCAGAATATAAAAACGTCATTCCTCCTATGCAATTAAGACGAATGTCTAAGCCCATACGTTTGAGTATTGCTGCGGTAAAACATATGATTACCGAAGCCTCGCCCGCCATATTGGGCGCTATAAATGTGGGCACAGCCTATGGCTTGTTGGCAGATTCTGAGCAGTTTTTGAGTCAGTTGGTGCAGCAAGATGAAGAAATGCTCACACCTACTGCTTTTATTCAATCTACCCAAAATACCATTGGCGGCCAGATAGCTTTATTGCTACAATGCCCTGCACATAATATGACCTTTGTGCAAAGAGGTCATTCTTTCGAGCATGCATTAATGGATATAACTTTATTAGAAGATGCTCCTGCTGACGATTTTATTTTGGGCGGCGTAGATGAGATGACACCGCACTTCTACGACATTATGAAAAGGCTCTTAGAAAAATACGATAAATACCATAACGGCCAAGTGTTGCTAGGCGAAGGAGCTACATTCTTTAGGCTTTCTAAAGAAAGAAAAGCTACAACAAAGTGTACCCTTAGCGCTTATGAAGTATTTAAAGCTAAAGATGGACAAGCTGTTTACAAAAACGTTAATGCTTTTTTAGAAAGACAACAGATTGCAGATGCGGCAGATATCCACTGGATATTAGGTGATATAAATACTACGATTTACGACGCATTTTATAAAGATACGATAGCTTCTTTAGGGGTGGTAAATACATGGAGCTTTAAGCCCTATACCTCCGATTATCCTACTGTATCGGCAGCAGGCTTGGCTATGGCGGTAAAATATTTAACCGAAAAAAATGTAGAAAAGGTTATTGTTCTCCACAATTACCTAAAGTATTGGAGCGTGTTTTTATTGGAAAGGTAAGGCGGCCATTTTCCAGTTTTTTTCTTTGCAGTAGGCCAGGATTTTGGGCAGGCAATAAGAAAGCCGTTCCCAAGCTTTTTCGCTGTCATGAAATACAATAATATCTCCGGGTTTGATATTTGCAAGTATCTGATGCATACAATCTTCGGGCTTTAAATGGGTGTCAAAATCGCCTGTTAGCAAGCTCCACATTACAATTTTATAGCCTCTCTTTAATAAATACTTAGCTTGCCTAGGCCTGATACGACCGTAAGGGGGCCTAAATAGCTTTGAGGGTATGATTTGTTGTGCTCGGTATACGTTGTAAACGTATGATTTAATACTGCTTTTCCAGCCATTTATGTGGTGGTAGGTGTGATTGCCAATCGTGTGTCCTTGTGCTATTATTTTCTCGAAAACATTAGGGTGAGCAGCTACATTTTTGCCTATACAGAAAAAACTAGCTTTAGCATTGTACAGCGCTAATTGCTCAAGCACAAAGGGCGTGATACTAGA
>CAYSCJ010000012.1:0-61943 GCA_964429515.1 uncultured Taibaiella sp. | reverse complement strand
TAAAATAGAGCGTAAATATAGTGCAAAATATTTTTATGCTTGTTAAGTCTTTAAGATTAAGTCCAATTAGTTAATTTAGCACATCAAAAAAATGAAAAATTAAAAGAAGCAATCTATGAGCAAGTCAGTTACCATTTTAGGAGCAGGATTAGTAGGGTCATTGTGGGCTGTTATTATGGCCAAAAAAGGATATGCCGTAACTATATATGAAAGAAGGCCGGATATGCGTAAAGCTAATATTGGCGCTGGTAAATCTATCAACTTGGCAATGAGTAATAGAGGCTGGAAGGCCATAGAGTTGGCAGGTTTGAGAGCAGCTATTGAGGAAATAGCCATACCCATGACGGGGCGCTACCTGCATCAAAAAGATGGTAGTACTGCTTTTCAGCCTTATGGTAAAAATGGTGAGGCCATTTACAGCGTTAGTAGGGGCGAGTTGAATATGAAATTGATGGATTTGGCTGAGGCACATGGTGTGTCTATTCATTTTAGTCATAAATGCTTGGAGGTAGATATACAGCACAACACCTTGACCTTAGAGGATGCCAATGGCCACAAAACGATGGTGAAAACGCCGCTGTTATTTGGTGCTGATGGCGCTCACTCCAGTTTGAGGCAAGCTTATACCCTTATTGATAGGGTGAATAGCAGTAGAAGCTATATAGATTGTGGGTACAAAGAATTGTTCATACCAGCCGCTAAGGATGGAGGTTTTTTACTCGAGAAAAACGCGCTGCACATATGGCCTCGAAACCAATTTATGATGATTGCCCTGGCTAATTTTGATGGTAGCTTTACGTGTACCTTATTTTTTCAACACGAAGGGAATCCTTCTTTCGAGAGCGTGCAAACAGAGGAAGAAATTAGGGCCTTTTTCGATGCCAACTTTAAAGATGCAGTGCCTTTAATGCCTACGCTGATTGAGGATTATCAAAAAAATCCAATAGGCTCGCTTATTACTACCAGAATAGATAAGTATGCCTACAAAGATAAAAGTTGCTTGATTGGAGACGCCGCACATGCGATTGTTCCTTTTTACGGACAAGGTATGAATGCAGGGTTTGAAGATTGTACAATCTTATTTCAATTGATGGAAACCTATCAAGAAGACTGGGCTAAAATATTTGAGAAGTTTAATGAGATAAGACCGATAAATGGTAAAGCCGTGGCAGATTTGGCCTTGGATAATTTTATTGAAATGCGCGATAAAGTTGCAGATCCTAAATTTTTAGAAAGAAAGAAGATAGAGAAAGAACTTGGAAAACGATTCCCAGAATACTTTAACTCGGTATATGAAATGGTATCGTTTAGCCAAACACCCTATGCGGTAGCAGTAGCATCTACACAAGCACAAGATGTGCTATTAGGGCAAATCATGGCAAACGGCGATTTTTTTGAATTGCTTGAAGATGGTGCGTATCTAGCAAAAATAGAAGAATGGGTAAAAACATATCATTCAAAACTTACCGAGACTATTGCCGCATTAAATGCATAAGAATATGAGTGAAAGGATACAAAAACTGCTGGCTTTTTTAGAAAACAGTCCAAACGATAATTTTTTAATACATGCTTTAGCTTTGGAATATGCGAAAAAGGGTGATTTTGATACCGCTAAGCATTATTACGAAACGAATATCCGTTTAAGTCCGCAATATGTGGCCTCGTATTATCATTTGGGTAAACTATTTGAAAAACAAGGCATGGATGAAGATGCCATAGCTGCTTATACTCAAGGAATGCAAATAGCTCGTGAAGTAAACGACCAGCACGCTTATAGCGAGTTAAGGTCTGCTTTGGAGGAATTAACGTTCTAATAAGCATCACGGAAGGACAGCGAAAAAATAATAAGCTAGGTTGACAAAGGTTTTGCAAAATACAAAAGCTTTACGAAACAAAACCACATCAACAACAACATGCAGCGTTAATGCAATTATTGGGTTTTATTAGGGTTTTTACAGTATTTTTTTAGACTCTTCGGTATCTATTCGTTCTACTTTATTGATGCCCGGAATGCCTCCCAGTTTCGTGCAAAGTAGGTCGAATTCTTCTTTATCGTGCACAAACACCATGATGGTTCCTTCAAACACACCGTCTGTAGAGTCGATACTGATAGAGCGCATATTAAGCTTCATGTCGCCGGTAATAATATTGGTGATACCACTAATGATACCAACATCGTCCAGACCCGTTAATTTAACGCCCGTGAGGAATGAAATTTCTTTATTTTTAGCCCATTTAGTTTTCACTACTCGGTGTGCATAATTAGCCATAAGTCTGGCGGCATTAGGACAGTCCGTTCTGTGAATAATCATTCCCTTTCCAGTAGAAATAAATCCAAACACGTCATCGCCGGGTATAGGTTGGCAACATTGTGCGAGTTTGTAGAGTATTTTATCTGACGATTCGCCAAAGATAACCAACTCCTCCTTAGATGGTTTAAAATCAGCATCTTTGGTGTTGTTGTTGAAAGTGTTGTTGGACTGTGACGCGGCTTCGAGTTTCGATTTATGAACGATTTTATCGCCCTGTAATTGAAATTCGGCTAATTCTTTTGCCTCAATAGCGCCTACGGCTATAGCGTAGTATAAATCTAGCGGTGATAGCATTTTAAAGTGCTCCACCATTTCATTGATATTCTGTTGTGAAGGCGGAATATGAAGGTTTTTGAGTTTGCGCAAGAAAATTTCTTTGCCATCCTCAGCTTTTTTGCGTTTTTCTTCTTTTAGGTAATATTTGATTCTCGACTTTGCTTTGGCGGTAACTACGAAGTTTAGCCAATCTTCAGAAGGTTTTTGTTTTGAGGATGTTATAACCTCTATTTGATCTCCATTTTTAAGTACTTGGCTTATGGGAGCCAATTTGTAGTTTATTTTAGTGCCAATGCATCTCGCACCCAGCTCTGAGTGGATATCAAAAGCTAGGTCGAGGGCGGTAGCGCCTTGGGGCAATACTTTCATTTCGCCTTTGGGGGTGTACACGTATATTTCTTCGGTAAACAAGTCCAATTTAAAGTCTTGCACAAAGTCTACGGTATCGGTATCGGGGTTGTTAAGTACCTCTGCAATATGTTTCAGCCAGAGGTCTAGTTTAGAGTCTTGCGTATTTCCTTCTTTATATTTCCAGTGTGCGGCCAAGCCTTTTTCGGCTATTTCGTTCATTCGTTCGGTGCGTATTTGCACTTCTACCCATCTACCTCCGGGTCCCATTACGGTAGTGTGCAACGATTCGTAGCCATTACTTTTCGGGAAGCTAATCCAATCGCGCATTCTATCGGGGTTGGGTGGGTAGTGGTTGGTGATGAGGGAGTACACCTTCCAGCATTCGGCTTTTTCTTTTTCTTTGATGGTATCAACGATTATTCTGATAGCGAATAGGTCGTACACCTCCGAGAAGTCTACTTTTTTCTTTTTTATTTTGTTGTGAATAGAGTAGATAGATTTTGGTCTGCCAAAGATTTTGAATTGGAGGTTGTTTTTTTCTAGTTCTTCTTTAATTGGTTTAATAAATTCATTGATATATCGGGTACGTTCTTTTTTACTTTCTTGCAGTTTGAGGACGATATCGTTGTATACCTCTGGTTGTGTATATTTAAGGCAGAGGTCTTCAAATTCGGTTTTAATTTCATACAAACCCAGCCTGTGTGCTAGTGGGGCGTATATATAAGAAGTTTCGGAGGCAATTTTGAGTTGTTTTTGGCGCGCCATGCTCACAAGGGTTCTCATATTGTGCAGTCTGTCTGCCATTTTAATGAGTATCACCCTAGGGTCTTCTGCCAGTGTGAGGAGTATTTTACGAAAATTTTCTGCCTGCATTGATTCTGTCCCGGTGCGGGCAGTATCTACGATGTTTGATATTTTGGTAAGTCCGTCAATGATTACAGCGTAGGAGGTGCCAAATTCTGTTTCAATATCGTTGAGTGTTATTTCGGTATCTTCTACCACGTCGTGTAGCAGTGCGCAGCAAGCGGAGGTGACGCCTAGTCCTATTTCTTCTACCGCAATTCTTGCTACGGCTATTGGGTGGAAAATATAGGGTTCACCCGATTTTCTGCGCATATCTTTGTGCGCTTCTGAGGCTATTTCGAAAGCTCGGCGTATCGTTTTTTTATCGCCTTTTTTCAAGCGGTTTTTCAGCGATCTTAACAGGCCTCTGTATTCTCTTAAAATGAGTTTCTTTTCTTGTTCTTCATCAATATTTGGATGGTACTCAAATTTTGCCATATAGTATAAAAATATTATAATATTACGTCTAAGCTAGGGAATAATATGACAATGTCCAAAAAAACGGAAACCTAAAAGATTTCCGTTTTATTTATGAACTAAGTTGTGGTAAACTATTATTTTTCTATCAAAAACTTATTAGAGTGTAGTACCTTGCCGTTTTCGTCTCTTGCTATAACTAAGTAAATACCTTGTGGCACCTCTGCTAAATCATTAAAGTAAATTTCGGTGGTATTTTTATCTAATAATTGTTGTTCTTTGATTTTTTTACCTATTATGTTTACAATTTCTACTTTGTGTACTTGTTGTTTGAAGTTATTAGATATTCTCACAACGAGCCTTGTAGTAACAGGATTGGGATAGGTATACACTTGTATCGTCTCATTGCTCAAAACGCTGCTTTTGTCGGGCGTTTGGGCATTGGCGATACTGCTAAGCAATACGAATATTAAAAGGTAGATGTATCTCATATAGTAGTTTAAGTGTTAGACTGTCTAACTTGCTGCAAATTTAATTTAAAATAAAGAATTTTTGGATGTTTCTGTATTAATTCTCAAATAAATATTTTAAAATGCCGCAATTTTTACAAATATAATAATTCTTTATATTGCTTCCCGCAAAAAGTGACTAAAATTTTTTTAATTAAATTGTTAATTAAATTGCTTTCTTAGGTTATATTTGGGAGTTTTTTAAACTTTTTTTATAAAATGAGAAAATTTATAATATTTGGTATTGCTATAACGGGACTTTTTATTAGTGGCTCGTCTAGTGCTCAACAATACGACAGCCACGACAGGGCGGGTCTTTTTGTAAGTGTGGGTATGAATAATATTAATGGAACCGTCGAGTCGAAGACCAACATTATGCAGTCTTTGAAGGGCAATGCTTCTATCATGCCGGTATTGGGTGGTTTTTATGAGCTGGCTATTGATAAAAACATGTCTATGATTTTTAGTGGTGGTATTGGTTATAATACCTTTAACTATTCGTTTACGGGCGAGTACAATACCCTTAAAGAGGTGAAACAAGATGATGTAGTGGTAGGTTTTCACCCCGATGGCCCGGGAGCAACTATCAAAAGAAGTTTGGGTACTTGGATGTTGATGCCTCAATTTGAATTGAACTTAACGTCCAATGCAATTAGGCAGACTACTTTTATAGATTTCAGGGCGGGCCTTGGTGCCGCTATTTATTTGAATAGCACCGATATTAACACTGGCGATGCCTTTGGAGTAAGCAATGGTACTGCATCTACTTTGTATTATTACCTCGAAGACATCAATATTGGAGGTGGCAACAACTGGGGAAGTACATTTGGTTCTTTATACTTGGGCATGCGTTGGAGAAACACCACGAGTGAGTTCTTAAATCGCTCTACGCTTGGTGTACAAATGTTTTTGCCTTTCAACAGTCCTAGGTCGGGAGGTGTAAACATTAATTACCAAAATACGTATTGGACGCAAGAATTCCAGAATGAGAGTTTGAGATTTAAGCTCAATACTATTAGCTTAAAGTACAGTTATAGTTTTAGCAGATTGTATAATTAATCATCTAGTTTATAGCATTAATAAAGCGCTCTACTTGTTTAAGATAGAGCGCTTTTGTGTTGTAATATTCTAAGCAAATATCCTTGTGCAAAAGGTAATCTATCGAATGTTTGTGAATAAATACCTATACCTTTTGTATCGCCTTGACAGAAATCTAAGGTTCCGTCTCTTCTAGTAACACTTTGCAAATAGTTTATGCTTTTTTCGATAGCAACTGTGCATTGAGCGTGAATTTCAGGAATACTTGATGCTAGCGTTAAAAACCATGTAAGCATTACCACCGTAGAACTATCGGCTATAGCGCTTTCAGAAAGTACGTGCCAGCCGAAGCTACCCTTATCTCGTTGAAACTGCATGATGGTTTGCGCAAAGGAAAGTACCCACACGGTCACTTCTGCATACTCAGGGTCTTCGGGTTTGAGTAGTTGCCATACGTCTATAAGGCCAATGGCATACCAGCCCATACCGCGTCCCCAGCCAAAGAGGCCTGCATGTAATTGGTTTTCTTCGTTATAAGTATGACAGGGTAGGGAGGTGCCAGGAAACATCCCCCATTTGTTGAATTGTCTTATCTGATTGATGGCCAAATCGAGTGCTAACTGGTCTTGGTATGTTTTGGCATATAGTGCTAAAAAAGGGCATACAAAACCAATCGTATCTACATACATTTGGCTACCGGTAAACTTTTTATATGCTATTACTTGGTGTCTTCCTTTTAGGCGCAAAAGCATATGGTACACGGCATCGAAGTAGGGTCGGTAATGGATGCGTTCGGACGGAGATGCTCCATTGAGTAGCGCATATGCATATATCACATAGTCGGACTCTTCGGGAATGTTTTGAGGATGGGTGGCTTGTAATAGTTGGGAAATATTAACACTGGAGGGCATGGTATTATTCGGTTTTAAACCAAGTATTAAGCCCGCTTTTTGCCAATGTTGTATGGCGGTGCGTTTGTAGTTTCCTTTTAAGATGTCGATTAGCACCAGCCTATTATTGTCTGTTAGTTTTACGGTGGGTGTTTTTGTGAGCCATTGCTGTGAGCGTTGCATGACTTTTTGGGTATAGGTATCGGTATTTTTAATCCTTCCCATTCTGATTCTTGCTTGCCAGGTATGAAAATTTACATACGAGTCGACACCTATAAACACGAAGGCTATAAGTGCTATCAAGCAGGCTATGATGGTTATTATTTCCATTATTTAACGTATCCGTTTTTAATAATCTCTTGTATCATTTGTTCTTTTTTGGCTTCGCTGATGCCGCCTCCAAGTGTGTAGCTCCAGTCGTATTTCGGACTTTGATCGAAGTCTTGCATGACTTTTTCTTTATATTCTTCCAAAGTACAAATGACTTTAGCCGGGTTGCCCGCTGCAACAACGTTGGGAGGTATATTTTTGGTGACAACGCTACATGATCCTATTATGGAATTGTCGCCAATGCTAACATTAGGCATCACCATTACCCGCGCACCAATAAATACATTATGACCTATTTTTAGTTTTCCAATTCTGGTATAACCACACATTTTTTTGGTGCTGGTATCGTGTGCCAAAAGATATACTTGAGGAGCAAACACCACATCATTACCAATTTCTATCAGCCAGCAATGACCATAATCAATCGTGCAATTATCTAGACCATAAACATTGGAACCAACTTTCATGCCTGCAGCTATACAAGCCTCTATAGTTAATTGCTCATTGGACTTACCGGATAGTTTTATTTTTATTTTATTGATGATTTTTCCGAGCATAACGTTTAATATTTAAGGCATTAGCCAAAGCTTTAGGCCAAGCCATACAATAATACAATTTATCTTTAAATGTTGGCAATTGTTTACCATAGTTTACCCGAGCCAAAATGCTGTAAATGGCTAATTGCCTGTAAGTTGCTTTACGTTGTTGGGGGTATTTTTCCCATGGATGAATATTTTGTTGTATTAAGTAAAATTTGGTGAATGCTAAACTTTGCCAATACCACAATTGGTAAGAACTATTAGATAAGCCGCCTTGCATATATTCTTTTACTTCTATAACTTGATTGAGCGCAATGACTGGATATTGTGTTGTCAAGGGATGCCAAACCGTTAGTTCGGATACAAATCTAATGCCTGTAGGTTCTGGAAATGGAAATTGTTTCAATTTATCTGTAACAAAGGCAACAGATTTATCTCCTTGAACGCCCATTTTGTAATACAAATCTGCAAAAGCAGCAATCATTTCATTTTCTGGAAAATTAGTTCCAATGATTTTACCATCAGGATAGCTAGTTAATCCTATAATGCCGCCAATGTTTTGGTCTTTATATTTTTGATATGCAGACCAAATCAACTTTAATGCGTCGGGCAATAATTGGTCATCGCTATCCAAAATAACAAACAATTCCCCTGCTGCTAATTTCACTCCCGTATTGATTGCAGTATGTTTACCACCGTTAGTTTTTTTGATGTATCTAATTGGAATAATGGGATTTTGAGTGATCCATGATTGTACCAATTGTTCGGTTTCATCCGTACTACCATCATCTACAATGAGCCATTCACAATCAGATGCCTCCTGCCGAAGTATCGACTGGTAAGCTCGCTCTAGCAAATGCGCTCTATTGTAGGTGGGGGTAAAAATTGTTATCATTATGAAATAGCATTAAAATTGAACTATGATTTGTTTCTCATAATCGGATTCGTCAATGATTGTTTTATTGAATTCCAAACCGCCATGAGCTAAATAGCTTTTGTATTCTACATTCAAGTGCCCAATATCGATAATCTGGTTACAATATCCTACCATATCATATGATAAAATTGAGGCCGTTGGACCAAGTGAGACTAGGATTATATCATAATTATTTGCAACTGTTTTAATTTTAGCTAGTAAAGAATGGTAAATAGACCAAGCATTCTCACTTGGTGCTATTATTCTTTCTATAGTTTGAGCATTTGAAAATAAGCTATTATTTACTCCTAACTTACTGTTTCTGCCTTCTACTATCAATATTTTCTTCTGGTTCCAAATCTTTATTATTTGTTCAAACCACAATTTGGAATTTGTTTTATCTTCATAGTCATAAAAACATCTTGTCAAACTTGCGTTTAGATAAGTTCTATTCAAGGAGCAAAATCTGAACCAATGCATTCTTCCTGTATCCATATTCATATTCCAAAAATCAGCACTTGCTTTTTTATAGCCTTTAACATTATTTATTGCTAAAGGTATTCCAATCTTAAATCCTTTCTTATTAGGACTTGTTAATACTTCTTTCAACCGTTTTGATAAGTCATAATTATATTCTTGAAAATGAATTGACCCACCCATTAATATATTCATTTCACCATCGCCAAATCTTGAAATAGAGTCATTCGTGTTTAATAAATGTTGGATACTACTTTGGGTATCTAGTATTTTTAGTTTAAATAGTTTATTTAATAATCTATTAAATTGGTAAACCAATTTTGTTGATTATTTCATATTTTTTTTAATATTTATATTTATTGGATATATATTACCACATTCAACTATTTTATCATAAGTTTTTCTACTTTTTTTATAGAATTAATCATTGAAATTATGTTTTTTGATGATTTTAAATGTTCTTTAAAAGTATTAATAATACTAGGGTTATTTAGAATTTTTTTAATTATTTCATACAAACTCTCTTCGTTATTGTCTACAATTAGTCCTGTAATTCCATCTTCAATCAATTCCCTCATACCACTACAATCCGTTGAGACCACAGGAGTGCCTATTAATAATGATTCCATAACTACTGTGCTCAAGCCTTCTTGAATAGATGACATTATCAAACAATCAGCATGTTTTATAAAAGGATATGGATTTTCACAGTTTCCAGCAAAAATGACTTGATTATTTAGATCTAATTTTACAACAAGCTCTTGTAGTTTTATTTTTTCTTTTCCATCTCCAAGCATGAGTAAATTAAAGACGTATCCTTCGGCTTTCAACCGACTTAAAACTCTTATTAACCTATCATAGCCTTTTATAGGAATCAATCTGCCTACGGTAATCCAATAAGTTCCGTAAAAAGGCATTGTAACCTTTTCATCAGCTTTTTTAACTATATTATCAATATCCAAATAATTATAAATACATTGTATGGGCATTGATCCCATTATATTAACAAAAGATTGGACTACTGCTTCTGATACACCTATTATTTTATCAAACCTTCTATATAAATCTCTTGAATAGGTAATTGTATCTGTATCTTTGTTTTCGTATAATCGTGCTTGGTGGGTATGCAGCCACGCTATTTTCTTGCTTTTGGAAGGGGCATGAGCTACAAAATCTGTAGGCATTCCCTCATAGAATGCCACTTCTACATCAAATGTTTCTTTCACTAAAAACCGATACAGCCAACTTTTAGGCAGTCTATTATAAGCTCTATTGAACAATTGATATTTCCAGGTTTGGGTATTGTCTATCAAATAACGGTAATGAATATGTGGCAAGCATCCATCTTCAAATTGAAATTCATAATCGCTATAAACACTTTTTTTAAAGATAGCTATTACCGTAATATCAAACTTATCTTTATCTAGATTATTGACTAAATCGATCAGTACTTTTTCTGCACCACCCACCACCATAGATTCTATATAAAATGCTATTTTCTTTTTAGGATTCATAAATCAAATTTCTAAATTTCAACAATATATCAGCTTCATCAATCGTATAATCTTTCAGGTTTTGGGATAGTTGATTTCTTAAATCAATATCCGTAATTAATTTAAACAATCCTTCGGCAATGCTTTCGGGTGTTTGCTCCACAATAAAGCCCGTTTCTAAATGTTGTATTTGGTCGCCAACGGTGCTGTAGTTTGTCACTACAATGGGTTTGGCCAATAGTTTGGCTTCGTCTATGGCTATAGATTTTCCTTCATATCTGGATGGTTGGCAATAGATGTTTGCTTTTTTAAGGTATTTGTAAGGGTTGCTTTGGTTGCCTGCCCAAAGTATGTTTTGCGCTATGCCGAGTTGTGTTGCGGTGGCTATTAGCTCTTGCTTCATGGCGCCGTCGCCAATAAACACCCATAAAAAGTTGATGCCTTTTTGGTGTAGCAGCTTTGCTGCTTCAAGTGCCAAATCTTGCCCTTTCTCTTTACTGAGTCGTCCTATAGTAGCTATCACAATATTGCTGGCTGGCAAGCTTAGCGGTTCGGTAGCTAGTTGTTCGATGAGTTTTTTTGACGAAACATTTTCTATAACTATGGTAGGTACTACTTCTTTAAAAAGCTGGTCGAGAACGTGTTTGCATTCTTCAGATATCGTTACTAAACTATCTAGTTTTTTAAAATAATGGTAATCGAAACGAGCATCGAGTCCGCTTTTATCGTATTGGGTATGTATCCAAGCTATTTTTTTAGTGGCTTTTACTTTATCTACGATGTAGTAAACGCCCGATTTTTCTAAAAAAGATATGGCTACGTCGTAGTGTGTGTCGAGTTGAGGAAAGCTTGCGCTCCAGTATTTCCACGAAGCTTGTTCGGCCTGTGCTGCCTGTGCATGTTTGCGCAACGAAAAAAAGTATAGCAAGCGTTGTGCTGCTAGTTTTACTTGTCCTTTTTTAAGCAAGCTGGGCAGCGCTTTGCTAATATGTTGACTAAATAAGAAGTAGTAGCCTTGTGGCTGGAGTATGCGTATGCTTTTTGGAATTTGGCTTTCGAAAATACCACCTCGGCTAAACAGCAATACCTCTATACTATATGCCTCTTGTGGAAGTATATTTAATAAATTCACCAGGGCTTTTTCAGCACCACCTGCATCGAGGCTGGGTATAACAAATAGTATTTTTTTCTTTTCTGGTATCATTAAAGATAATTGGCTGCCGACATAGACATTTGCTGGACTTCAGGAATTTTTTCGCTTAATATTTTTCTGATTTGGCTTTTATCTTTTTCTAGTTCGTCAAATTTTTCGATCAATAATTGGCTATTGTTTATTTGGTCATCCTTCAACACCAATCTTTCATAGCCAAACAAATCTTGAGCTATACCCAAGGACTTGATGCTATAGCCCAACACCATGGTAGGGACTGCCGAGGAATAAGCTGCAATGGTAGCATGTGTGCGTGCTCCAATAAACAATTCCATGCGGGCTATATAGCCTTTGTAGGCACAAGCATTGAGTGTATTGGGTAGTAAAAACACCCGATGGTAAGCAGGCTCGGCTTGTAGGTCTTGCAGTATCGATTGCATACAATCATAGTCGTCATTGCCAGCCTGTATCACGTGTGGTGTGAGTGCTATTTTATAAGTAGTCGTAGCAAGTATATGTCGCAATAGCGCCAAAGCGGCGGCTCTGCTTTCGGGATGTTTTTTGTATACCAAAGGCGAGTAGTTAAAGCCAATGGTGTTGCCATCTTCCCATTCTGCTGGCAGGGGCAAGAAGGTTTTATCTAATACAAAGGCACCGTCTGCTACTCTTTTTACGTTTTGCAGGCCCAGTTCTTTGAGCTCTTTTTCCGACAGCGGCTCGCGTATGAGTAGGGCATCAAAGCCATGTAGGTCTTTAAGTTTTTGGGGGGTAGTGATGTCTTTTTTACCTAGCGATGCGCCCCATAAAACAAGCTTTTTGCCTTTAGCTTTAATCAGACGATGCAGCTCGTAATAATCGGGGATATCGCCATAGCAGTAGTTATCGCCACCTATGGATAGAAATACATCAAAATCATCTATGCGTTTAATGATATCTTGATGCATTAACCTGTATGAAATTACAGGCGAATGATTGACTTTTGTCTGCCATATATTTTGGAAGTAGGCTAATGAGCCCCTTTTCAATGGGCGGTTTTGGTAATGAGCAATCAGTTCGTCGAGCGCTAATTCTTTATCGGTATCGGGCTTGGTGGAGGCTAAAGCTATATAAGCCTGTGGATATTGGGCTTTAATAACTTTGATGGCCGAGCGCACAATGGCTTCGCAGCCTCTATTTTCGCTACCTCCGTGAAAAAACATTAATATCTTCATCGTATTATTTATTTTATGCCATTTCTGTAATGGCTGTAAGCGAATAGCATTTTAAGCAATGTATACGATTGATGTTTAATAGCCCAAATTATCATTTTATCAAACATCGAAGCATTGGCTTGTAGGCTTGAATAGTGCATGTTCATTGCAACATTTACCTTTTCGTGATGCAACATTTTTAAAACGCTATTACGTCTTTCTTTTGCCGCTACTTTGCTAGACGACCGAAAGTACAAAGATAATACAGATAGTATATTCTTGAGCATTTTTAGGGAGGTCCATTGTGCAATGTCGCTTGCGCTGTAAGGCATTAGGTGATAATAGGCAGCATACCTATCGCAGTCTTCTATAAAATTGTTTAAAAAATCGTGTTTATTTAAGGAGTTGGTGGCACTATCTTCATTCTGTCTGTATATATACGATGCATTCGGTAATAGTAGCAATGAGTGTGCATGCAGCAGAAACCGAACGTTGAAAACACCATCTTCGCCTAGTGCTTTACCTTCGGGGAAGCTTAAGTTGTATTGGGTAATGATGCTTCTTTTATAGTATTTATCGCATACGGAGTTATTGTGTTCTGTTTGCAGATAAGCGGGTATTAGTTTATTTACAATAAATGTTCTATCGTAGGTATTTGTGTTATTATCAAAAAGGTTTTTGTCAAGAAAGCTATCACCTAATATGATGTCTGGATTGGTGCTAAGTGTATCTATAAAGCAAAGCGAATTTGGGGTAATGGTATCATCTGCATCTATAAAAGTGATGTATTGTCCGGTGGCTTGTTGTATACCTCTGTTTCTGGCAGCCGAAACGCCTTGGTTGTGTTGGCTGATTACGGTCAGTCTGCTGTCTTGTTGAGCATAGGAATTTAAAATATCTAATGAGTTATCGGAGCTACCGTCATTTATACAAATAATTTCGATAGCGCTGCTTTTATGGCCGAGCACTGCGTCGAGGCAGGCTGCAAGAAATGGCGCTGCATTGTATACCGGTATGATGATGGATAGTTTGATAAGCATTATTTTTTTATTATTGATTTTACTAATGAAACAAACTTTCTTTTAATGGTGTATATTTTAAAAGAAAAATTAGAATAGAACAATTGAGGAATTTCTTGTTGTAATTGTTCTATAACATGTAATCTGTTTATTTTCATTAATAGCGCCAATAATCTATTTCTTCTATCATTATCTAATTGAGGTAATACATTAGATTCAAATGCCATTTTTATGACCAAATAAAAAGGTCTATCAAAATAATTAATTTTATCAGAAGGAATTATGCGCTTATTTTTTTCTATAAATTGATTCAGTGTTTGGCAATAAAGCAAATGGCTATTAAAAACATTAAGTGTTAGATTTTTTGTTTCGTTTCCTACAGCAGAAGTATTATGTTCTCTATAATTATAGACTGGCATTTCAATAAATGATACTCTATTAGCTAATACATGAATTTGTAAATTAAATAAAGCATCTTCTGCTATATAGATACCTTTAGTAAATCGGATATTATTAACTACAGCTTTTTTATATAAGGCAGGTATAAAACCACCTCTAGGATGATCCCAACCATTTAATATCAAACTATTTGGATTATCAACTTTGTATTCTGCTATTTTTTGTCCAGCTTGATTTACTCTATTTATAATAAAGTATAATAAATCTAAATCTCGATTTTCGGCAGTCTCTAATAACTTATTTAAACAATCATGCTCTAAGTAATCATCCGCATCTAAAAAAAGAATATATTGACCTTTTGCGGCTTCAATTCCCTTATTTCTTGCTACAGTTACACCACTATTTGTTTGATTGATAAAAACAATATTTGAATAAAGCGACTGAAATTTTTTAATGATGTCGACCGAATTATCTGTTGAACCATCATTAACCAATATTAATTCCCATTCATTTAAGGGCAAGTTTTGTTTATATGTACTTTCTATACATGCTCTTAAATAAGTAGCGGCGTTATAAATAGGTATGATGATAGATAGCTGCATGGTATAATTTGATAATTAAAGATTAAGTTGTAGTAACTTTATCGTATATTTCTTTTTTTATTGGAAAAGGAGCAACCTCCAATAAGTTTTTTTGTAATTTTTGTAAAACGATACTATCTATTGTCAATACCTTATCATATTTAACTTTTATTTCTTGCAGGAGCGTATCAATATTTTCCAGGTTCGTTTTAAGAATACTTGCACAGTTATATTCTTCTATGCCAACGGATGAGAAATAATCGAAAAATTTGATATTATCGCCACTTATTTTTATGGATGCGGTTTCTTCAAAGGTTGCCCATAAAGATGGAACTTCATATACATGCGAAACTATAATTCCATGAAGTGAGGTAGATAATACTAGAGAACAGGAAGCAATTTGCTCCAATACCGTTTCAATAGGATCTGATAAATTAATCACCAAAATTTCTTCGTTATTGTATTTTTGAAGTAAGTTGTAATGATGATAATGCGGTATTATGCCAATCTTATATTTTTTGGAATTTAGGGATTGGGGTTTATAAACTAAGTTAAGTAAAAGTGCAGGATCGCCAAGAGCGAGTGGTTGATTATACCCCAACTCCAAAAGTCGTTTTTTGGTTTTTTCGCCCCTCACTGCTAAAAAATTTGCTGGCTTTATATTATCATTACTATACATGATACCAGAGCCCCAAACAGTAACATTTTTGTAAGAATACCATCCAATTATGCTGCCAATTGCTATTGTAATTGGCCTATTCAATAAGTCAAATATTTCGGGTTGATCGTGTATGTTTTTTAAATTTAATTTACCCTCAATCATTTTTTTAAATAATACTTTAATTGCCATCCATTTTTTATTCCCCATTTTATCCAATGGTGCAAACTTTATCGGATTATCGGTAATTCTTTCAATTAGCCAAGGGTTCAATACATCACCAAAATTTGGTAATTTTTTTTCATTAAACCAGTATAGATAAATTGTATTATTTATTTTCAATATATATAATTTTGATACTAATTGTTTAATTATTTTATATAAAGTGCTTTTTAGACGTAATAATTTTTGGTAACGTGAAAATCTTCCAAAGCTCTTGCTAAAGTAAGGATATTTTGCATCTTGCAGCTGCATGAGGCCAATCTTATCTATTTGCGTTAAAGTACTTTTTAGTTGTTTATAATTATGAGCATCTAAGGTAGGTAGTATGTTCAATTCCAATATTCGAGTAACAATATTTTCATAAATATTATTAAAATAAAGGATGTATTCGTTGGCGGTAGGCTTCACAGTTTGTTCAAAATTATGTATATGCATAATACCCGAAATCAAACTTTTATAAGATTTATTTGAAAAGCCTTGCTTGGATAAAGAATTTGGTAATTGCGTATACTTATAATAGGGAAGGTTAAAGCTACTAACTTTTTGAGCAAAATATTGAGCTTTAAAGTTGAATACCGAGTCTTCGCCAAAAGTCATGTTTTCAGGAAATGTAATATTATGTTCAACGATTATTCTCCTTAAATATACAGTGGGCGGTAAAGTCCTTCGTTTGTGCAAAACTCCTTTTTTTACGATGCCTTCCTCGCCAATATTTTTTACATTCTTTAATAATTCTCCATTTGGATACACCAAATCAAATTTTAAGTAACAGATGTCTAAATCGTTATCGGTTACATATGCTATAACTTCCTTTAACGAATTAGGGTAAAGCTGGTCGTCACTATCTAAGAAGGTGATATATTTTCCAGCAGCCATACGAAGTCCTCGATTTCTAGCTGCCGAAACACCGTTGTTTTCTGTGTGGATTATTTTAATAAAAGTGTATTTTTTAGCATAAGTATCTAGCCATGCTTTAGTGCCATCTGTAGAGCCATCGTTCACCACGATAATTTCTACATTGCTAGCCGCTTGATGCTGCAATGATGCTAGGGCATTTTTTAAATAAGGCTCGCAATTATAACTAGGAATAATGATACTTAAAATACAACTCATCTTAACTAAAACAATATTAAAAATTAAAACGTATACAAAATACTATCATGGTAGGTCTTGCTGTCTTCGGCACTTAATGTTAAATCATATTCGGCCACTTCACCACCTTTTTTGCCTTTAATTGCTATTCTCTCTGTAGCCCCACTAAGGTACCAAGAGTATTCTATATCTATATGTCCTAGGTCGAGTGCTTGTATTTGATGGGCACACAAGTCGTATGCCAAAATAGTTGCAGTAGGCCCCAGTGCCAATATGACCAATTTATCTTTGCCAAATGCTAATGTTTTTTCCAATATAGCGTCATAGTTGTCAAATGCGTTTTCGGTAGGGCAGATAATTCTGCTGAGCGATTTTGAGTTGCTAAATAAGTCGTTGCCTATTCCTAAGCGAGAGTATGCACCTTCTACAATCAAAATATCCTTTTCGTGCCATATTTTTTTCAATTGTCCTACAATATATGGCACGTCTGTTTTATCGGTTTTATGCAAGTAAAATCTGGATATAAGTGCGTTGCCAAATACATAATTTCTGCCTTGTATAAGCTTTTGGAGGGTTTGCGAGTATTTATTGGCAAAGTCTATCCAGTGTGCTTTCGATTGTTGTTTCAGTCCTTTTTGGCTCACCAATGCTGCGTTGATACACACCAAGTGGTTGGGCAAATTTGAATTGATAACGGTAGTTAATTTTTCGGCAAGTGCTTTGGACGATTTTTGAAAATAGATATCGCGGGCATTCATCATCAGTAACAACTCGCCGTCTCCAAATCTGGATATGGATTTTCCTTCCTTAACGATTACATCAATGGTTTGGGTAATAGACATTACTTTCAAATTGTCTATAAATTTTCTTTCTTTTTTGGTGCGCCATACCCATAAATGGAAGTACAGTTTTTGTATTATATTCATCATTAATAATACCTTATTTATGCTTGTATTTATCCAAAATTTTAAACGGAGCTACCGATAATAAATTGGCTTGTATTTGTTGAATAATGCCTTGTTGGGGCAAAAGGTAAAGCGTGTATTGTTGCGTAATATTGTTGCAAAAATCGTGTACAGCTGCCAGGGTATCCCTGTTATTGATGGCTACGGCTTTGTATTCGGGTAGCTGCACCGACGAAAAATAATCTGCAAATTTTATGTCATCACCATTAAGCTCTTTAAGTCCTAAATTATTGAATTGAACCCACAAAGAAGGGATGTTGAAGGTGTGCGATACAATAAGGCCATGCAAGGAGGTAGAGATGGTCATTTCGCAACTGTTGATGATATCGAGTACTTCAAGTATGGGTTTTTTTAGGTCAATTACTACTATTTCTGCATCTTGATATTGGTCAAGTATAGTGGCGAATTGAAACACGTGTGGAATGATGCCTAGCTTGTATTGTTTTTGTACTTTGGGCTGATACATCAAATTGAGTAATAAGGCAGGGTCGCCTACTATATGAGGTGCCTTGTAGCCCAATTCTTGTATGCGTTTTATTGTATGGTAGCCTCGTACGGCCCTGAATTCGGCATTTACAATAGCGGCGTCTTTACTGATAATGCCGCTTCCCCACACAATGGTATTGGGGTATTTATGAAAACTTAATATACTACCAATAGACAGCACCACAGGTTGGCGTCTGAATTCTCTCCATTCGTTACTGTTTGCCAATTTGGAAAATGAGCATTTGTGCGACAAAAAGTATTTGACTACCGCTTTAAGGGAGGTGAATGCAGAGCGGTCGAGTAAGGGTATAGGCACATGCCTAGGCTGCTCTCCACTAAGCTGCGCTATAATCCAAGGACTTAGTTCGTCGCCAAAATTAGGATAGTTGTCACTCTTATGCCAAAAAAGATTCATGTCTGCTTGCTTGTTTTCTTATTTAGGGGTATGTATGTATTGAGGATATTTGCTAAAATCGCCCTCATTATTACACAGTGCCAAAGATATTTGTTTATAATTAATAATTATATCATTTCTTAGCTATATGCTACTATTCTCCTAAACTTTACCGTTTTTTAGGTAAATGCTTGTAATTGCCTTGCGTGGTACGGGCATTGTCATAGTAGCTTTTAGTTTGGTTTTTGGAGTTTGTTTTTTTAATTTGTTATTTGCTCATGAATATAATACTTTAGGCCTTTAATGCCATATGCTTTTAGGTAATACGATAATCTTTTGCCTTTTAATAGATTGATGTTTTTGTCTTTCTCTACCCATCGTAGCAAGTCGATACATTTGGTAAAATGAGCTCCATTAAAATGCTTTATATGTTGCAGTATGTCTTTAAAAAACAAGGCAGTCGCTTGATGTTTTTTAGCTAGGTTATTGGTGCTGCCGCTAAGGCTTTGTGCACTTATGCGCACGTAGCAAGATGCTTGCGGAAGGTAGTAAATATGCTTCCATGCAGCTACTTCTAGTATTGCCATATCATCGCTGTGCCAAGCTAAAGGATAGTGCCTAAAGCCCGTAGCCCGCAGTTGTGCTACATTGAATATATGTTCGGAAAGGCTACTTCTGCCTTCTTTTTGAAATTTATCGAAAAATGCATCGATAGCCGAGTATAGGGTAGGTACCTCGTTTTTGGTGCTCAGTACATGGTTATGCTCGTCTACTACTACCGATTTAAGGCGCACCACATAGCTAGCTGCCTGTACAATGCCGGCTTGGTGTTGGTAAAAAGTTGCTACTGCATTGGGGCTAAGGTAGTCGTCGTCGCCGAGTATCATTACCCATTTTTCGTCATTATGCATCAGTTGTAGGCAGCGCTCCCATTGCGCTACTAAGTCGGTGCCACCTAGGTTATTGTCAAACTTTTTGTAGCTAATAGGCAACACCTGTTGGTAGGTAGCCAATAGGTCATCAATAGGCTCAGGGCTAGCGTCGTTACCAATATACACCCTAAAGCGCTTATCCGTTTGGGCGGCTAAGGACTGTAAGGTTTGTTCAAAAAAGGTTTTTTTATAAAAGGGTATTACGATAGCTAGTTCCATATTATTTATTGTCTTCCATTACTTTTAAAAGTTTTTCTATATAATTGCTCCAGGTATAGTCGGCTACTTTATTGTGTGCATTTATGCATATTTGCTCATAGTCTGGGTGTTCTAGAATGCTATTGATAGCACTTGCCACGGCAGGGGTATTGTTTTCATGTAAGAAATAACCAAAGTCGTTTTGGTCACCAAAATCCATTACAAAAGCCTTATAAGGTGTAGTAACAATCGGAGTGTAATAGTACATAGCTTCGATAGTAGACGAGTAGCCTGCCCATACCTCAGAAGGGTTAACCAAACATTTTGCTTGTGCGAGCAAATCGTAGTACAGTTTATTTTGTTCTACGTTATCTTTTTTCAAATATCCGTAGCAATAGATGTTTTGGGCTTGTATATTTAAGTCTTTAGCTTCAATGCCTATAATATGTAAGCTGAGTTGGGGATGTTTATTCTGTAGCAGTTGTACCGCATCTATTAGTAACTGAGCACCTTTTAAGTATTTGGTGGTGCCTATGAAAAGTAGTTGCTGACTGTTTTTTTTAAGTTGTAATAGCTCTTCTTTCTCAAAGGTTTTATAAGCTAAGTCATTAATAACGTTGCTACCCAAGTGGTAAATATGAGGCGTTGAATATGTTTCCTTCATGCTTTGGGCGCAGTCTTTAAATAAAGTTACCACTACCTGAGCGTTTTCTATAGCTTTCTTTTGATAGCCCGAAAACCATTTTTCAAAAAAGTAGGGTTTTCTTTGTAGCCTTTCTAGTATCACGATATCGTAAGTCCAGTCGCCAAAAAGTAGTGTTGGCGTGGCTGTATATTTATTATAGTAATCGTAATTTAGGAAAATGCAGTAATCGGCATCTGCATGTGCGGTGACAAATTTTTTTATTTTTCGGCTTGTCAATAATTTATTCAAATAGGTACGTATGTAGGCATATTGGTGTCCTGGATACAGCCTATTAATTAATCCGAAAAAATAACGATTCCAGTAATATTGTAATTTTTTATTTGGGTTGATATTGAGGTTGTGTACTTCTATTTCTTTGCTTTCTAATGTTTTTTTGAAAAGGTAGGGTATATTAGACCATGCAGAGGCGTTGTTGGCGTCTCCGTAGGTGATAAGTAGAAATTTTTTTTGGGTCGTAGCTGGCATTTCTTATTTTAAAAAAATGAATAGTAGTAGTACAAGACTTACAAAACTAAACACTATTGTTGACGATTACTGCATTATTGAGGGCGTTTATTTAACAGCAAATAGCCTCAGTAAGTAGTTGATAGGAAAGGTACGTTTGGCTTTTTCTAGTTTGTTGTTCCAAATCCTAAAAGTTTTGAGTTTTTGTATCGTCTGTTCAAATTTTATGTTGCGCTCATTAAAATAGGCAATGGCTTCTTGCAAAAAATCTTCGTCTTCGGCATCTACAGCCATATGCACCAAGTTGAGATATTGCCTGTTTAAAATTCTATTTGTATGTTCGGCTGCAATATGGTATTTATCTAAATACTGTTTTTGTATAGCAAATAAGCCTTTGTAATACTTAAATCGTTTTTTAATATCTTGAGGTTTGCTGGCACTATTGCCCAACACTCGATACACGGTGGTGCTTTCGTTTAAGAAATGAATCTTTGAAATTTGGTACATATCTAGCACAAATACATACGACTCATCTACATATTGGTGTTGGTCGTACTGCATAGTAGCGGGGTTAAATTCGCTTTTGTACATCCATGTAGAGGGTGCAATAAACCCTCCGTTTTCTAAATGGTCTATAAAATTATCGTACCTAACAACGTGTTTGTTTTTAAATATATTGGGCTTGGTTCTACCGTCTTCCATCAAGAAGTCGGCATCTGTATACACTAAGCCTATTTGAGGGTCTTGTTGGAAAACGGCCAACTGTTTGGCAAGTTTTTGGGTATCTGTCCAGTAGTCGTCGCCAGCAAGTTGGGCTATATAGCTACCTTTAGCCAATTGTAAGGTAGAGAGGTAATTTTTAAGCAGTCCTTGATTGGTGCTTTGCAATAGCAGTCGCACTTTATCGGGGTATTGTGCTTGCAGTTGTTGGCATATAGCACGTGTGGCGTCGGTACTACAATCTTCGCCTATTATCAATTCTAAATCAAAATCACCCTCTTGCATCAAGACGCTTTTGACAGCTTGCTCGATATACTTTTCTTGATTGTAGGTAATAATAATAACGCTTATCAGTGGCCTATTATCCTTTATGTTTTCCATAATCTTCGCTAGTAGCTGTTACAAATTTCAATTACGCTGTCTATTTCTTCCTCCGTCATCACCGGACTAATAGGTAAGCTCAATACTTCTTTATGCATTTGCTCAGTAATTGGGAAAGATAAGCTATTTAATTCTTTATAGGCTTCTTGCTTATGTGGCGGTATAGGGTAGTGTATGAGGGTTTGGATACCCTTATCGGCCAAATACTGTTGCAAGGCATCTCTTGTTGCACATCTTACTACAAACACATGCCACACATGCTCTTGCTCGTCGGCTGGCATTTGAGGCAGTTGCAATTTATCGTTATTAATTTCTTGCAGGTATCTTTTGGCAATGCTGCGTCTGATGTCATTTTCCGCGTCTATATACGGAAGTTTTACATCTAATACCGCAGCTTGTATTTCGTCTAAACGTGAATTTAGGCCTTTATAGATGTTTACATATTTTTGGTTGGAGCCATAGTTGGCAATGGCTCTGATGGTAGCAGCTAATGCGTCGTCATTGGTAGTAACGGCACCACCATCGCCTAGTGCGCCTAGGTTTTTGCCCGGGTAGAAGCTAAAGCCAGCAGCATCGCCTAGGTTGCCCGCCCTTATGCCTTTCCAGCTTGCACCTATGGCTTGTGCATTATCTTCTACTATCTTAAGTTGGTGCTGTTGAGCCAATGCTTGCAAGGCTTCGTTAAACACCACTCTTCCTTGCAGATGCACGATTAGCAAACTTTTGGTTTTGGGGCTAATGGCTTGCGCTATTTTATCGATATCTATATTAAACGTGTGTTCGTTGGGCTCTACCAATATGGGCACCAATCCATTAACCGATAGTGCCAAGATAGAAGCAATATAGGTATTGGCGGGCACGATTACTTCGTCGCCGGCTTTCATAATGCCCATTTCGATATAAGCACGGTAAATGAGGCGCAGGGCATCAAGTCCATTGGCTACACCAATGGCGTATTGTGCACCGATGTATTGTGCCAAGTGCTGTTCGAATGTTTTTACTTCATTTCCCAGTAAATACCAGCCCGACCGGAATACATCTATTAATCTTTTTTCTATGGCTTCTTGATGAAGCAGGTTGATCTTTTGAAGATCTAAAAACTTAATCATGTAGTATATGTTATTTCGCCTTTTTCATTAATCGTGCCTCTTTGCACTGCGGGGTTGCCAAACCATACGGTGTAGGCAGGTACATTTTTGGTAACTACGCTGCCAGCGCCTATAAGTGCATAAGCCCCTATCACATTGCCTGCTACAATGGTGGCGTTGGCGCCTATGGAGGCTCCTTTTTCTACCTTAGTTTTGGCAAATTGTTCGGGGTATTGTTTCGACCTCGGTACCAAATCGTTGGTAAAAGTGACGTTAGGACCAATAAACACATCATCCTCTAGGGTAATGCCGTCCCATATTTGCACACCGGGTTTGATGGTAACATTATCACCTATTGTTACGTCATTTTCTATAAAAACATGGCAATTGATATTGCATTTTTTACCAATAGTAGCGCCGCTAAGCACAACGCAATATTGCCATATTTGGGTATCATCACCTATTTGTTGGCTTTGAACGTCGGAGAGCGGATGAATCTTAATCATGCTTTCGGTAGTTTAAATATTCCTCGTAATTTCTGATATAGTCTGCCTCGCTGTAGGCATGCGATGCCAAAACCAAGCATATAGAGCCCGAAGAAAAATTGATTTCGGATGCCCAAATACCCGGCGGAATATGCAAGCCTATATCGGGTCTGTTGAGCTGTACTTGGCGTTTTACTTTTCCGTCATCGAGTACTACCTCAAAAGCGCCCGAGGCTGCTACCAAAAACTGATGGCACTCTTTATGGGCATGTGCACCGCGGCTTTCACCACCCGGAATGTCGTAGAGGTAAAACACCCTTTTTACCTCGAAGGGGATATCTGCGTTATTTTCAATAGGGGTTATATTGCCACTTCTATCAGAAATTTTGTTCAGATACATTAAGCTACAATCATATACCGTTTTCATCTTGCTGTTTACATTTAATAAAGGTATCGAAATCTCTAATATAGTCGTCGGCATTATAGTGTTGGTCGCTTACGATGAGTGCGAGTGCGTTGGTAGAAAAATTTTGCATGCTTCTCCAGGTCATTTTAGGCACATACAGTCCGTAATACGAGCGGTTGAGCGAGTATTTTACTTCCTTAGTGCCATCGTGCAGCAATACATCGAATGAGCCCGAAAGTGCAATGATAAATTCTTGTTGTTCTTTAAAAGCGTGGCTACCTCTTATTTCACCTCCCGGTACATCGTATATCCAATAGGTGCGTTTTATTTCGAAAGGCAACTGTCGTGGGTATTCAAAAAAAGACAGATTGCCCCTAGGGTCTGCTATTTTGGGTAAGTCAATAATGGCTATTTTACTCATCCTATCAAATTTATTTTATAATCAAATTTTGGTCGGATAATTCCTGGATATATATGGGTTTTGATACCGAGTTTAACATTCTCTACTTCAAAACCTATCAGGTTATCCACTCCTAAAAGCAAAACCGTTTGATTTTTGCCAAAGAATAATTTAAAATAATAGTTACCAGCATTTAGAAGGTTTCCTGGAATTTTAAACTCAATATCGTAAATGCCTACTTTTGAATCGTTGTTTTGGGTAACTAATGCTCCAGTATGAAATACCACCAATTCCTCCGTAGTTCTTAACTCAAAGGTGGCATCGAGATTAATATTTGGAGTGGCATTGAAAAACTTAAGTTTAACTAAGAAATCTGTTTCAATATCCAACAACATGCTGTTGATAGGCATTACATTAAATTCAAGCACTTTTATCAGGTCATTACCAAATGCTGTTTCAATGTTTTCTGCCTTATAACTCGACTTTTTTTGATTGTCTTTTTGATATTCAATAATGGTTTCCAAGATACTTCCGTTATATTGAATCTGTCCATTTCTCATAAGAATTCCAGCACTACACAAGTCTTTTACGGAAGTCATATTGTGGCTTACAAACAGCACCGTTCTGCCTTCACCTTTACTCACATCGCCCATTTTACCCAAGCACTTCTTCTGAAACTCGGCATCGCCTACTGCCAATACCTCATCTACTATCAGTATTTCCGACTCTAAGTGAGCTGCCACTGCAAATGCCAAACGCACATACATACCCGAAGAATAACGCTTTACGGGCGTATCGATATATCGCTCAACTCCCGAAAAGTCTACAATCTCGTCAAACTTACGGGTGATTTCTTTTCTGTTCATGCCCAAAATGGCTCCATTTAGGTAGATGTTCTCTCGGCCCGTCATCTCGGGATGAAAGCCTGTACCTACCTCAAGCAAAGAGGCGATTCTGCCTTTGTACTTTATACTGCCGGTTGTAGGCTTGGTTACCTGCGATAATAGCTTTAGCAAGGTAGACTTACCTGCACCATTACGGCCTATAATGCCTACAGCATCGCCTTGTTGTATATCGAAGCTAATGTCTTTCAATGCCCACACATAATCGGAGTTGCCCTTGCGTGTGCGGTCGTTGGTTTCACCTATTTTTAAGTAGGGGTCTTCTTTGCCTCTTATCTTATGCCAAAACCTATTCAAATCGTGTTGTAAAGAGCCTGTACCTACCTGTCCAAGTCTGTATTGTTTAGATACATTCTCTACTCTTAAAGCTATATTACTCATTCAGTTTTTTTATTTCTAAAAAAAAATATATTTATTCAAAAAAAAGCTTTTGCCAACTAAACGGTATCCATAAAGCTTTTTTCTACTTTATTAAAAATGACAATGCCTATAAACAGCAAAGCTGCTACAAAAGCACTCGAATACCCAAGCATACCCATGGTAAACTCGCCTTCGCCCAGCCATGCATATTTGAAGCTTTCAAAAATACCTGTAAGCGGGTTGAGCTCTATTAGCCATCGGTACTTTTGAGGCATATTGCTGATGGGGTAAATGATAGGCGTAACGTACATATACAGTTGCACGCCAAATGCCAACAACATGCTCAAGTCTTTATACTTCGTAGTCATGCTCGAGATAATCATTCCAGAGCCCATAGCAAACATAGCCATCAACAAGATGAGGTAGGGTGTAAGTAGCACCCACATATTGGGCTGTACTTTGCCGCCTATCCAATAATAGATAATGACCGCCAAAAACAATGAAAACTGCACCCCAAACTGCATGAGTTTTGAAGCCACTATAGAAAGTGGCATGATTAGCCTTGGGAAATACACCTTACCAAAGATGCCTGCATTGGCAGTAAATACAGCCGAAGTACCCATTAGGCAGCTCGAAAAATAATTCCATAAGGTAATACCACCTAAATAAAAGGCCAATTGAGGCACACTACCCGTTTGTATTTTTGCAATATTTCCAAACACAAACATGAACATAAGGGTCGTGAAAATGGGGGTGATAAAAAACCATAAAGGGCCTAGGATGGTTTGCTTAAAGGTAGTAACAAAGTCGCGCCTTACTAAAAGGATTAGTAAATCTCGGTACCTCCATACGTCTTTCAGTTTTAAATCAAACAAACTAGATGCCGGACGTATCTCATTCGACCATACTTCCGCATTGTTTTGTGTAGTATCCATATACTATTTTTACTTCAATTTTCTTAAATAATCGTAATACACCCCTTTTAAGGATGCGATGGTGTTTTGTAGGGCTTCCGCTTGTATCCAACCTTTGCTCAGTGCTATCTCTTCTAGGCAAGCTACTTTTAGCGAAGTACGTTTTTCTATAGCTTTTATAAACTCGGAAGCTTCGTACAAAGACTCGTGGGTGCCGGTATCGAGCCAAGCAAAGCCACGACTCAATAGCTGCACTTGCAGGATATCCTGCTCCAGATAGGCTTGATTGACCGAGGTGATTTCTAGTTCGCCTCTAGCAGAAGGCTGCACATTTTCGGCTATTTTTACAACGGAGTTGGGATAAAAGTATAAGCCCACCACTGCAAAGTTCGATTTAGGCTGCTGGGGTTTTTCTTCGATGCTCAGTACTTTGCCATCCTTATCAAACTCCGCTACGCCGTAGCGTTCGGGGTCGTCTACATAATAACCAAATACAACGGCTTGTTTATCTACTTCTACTTTTCTGCGAGCTTCTTTAAGCACGGCATTTAAGCCTGCACCATAAAAAATATTATCGCCCAATACCAAACATACATCATCATTGCCAATAAACTCTTTACCGATGATAAAAGCTTGCGCTAAACCGTCGGGACTAGGCTGCTCAGCATAGCTAAGTTGTATACCAAAGTTGGAGCCATCTCCCAATAATTTTTGGAAATTGGGTAAATCGTGTGGGGTAGAAATGATTAATACCTCCTTGATGCCAGCCAACATAAGTACCGACAAGGGGTAGTATATCATGGGTTTGTCGTAAATAGGTAATAACTGCTTGGATACCACCATGGTAAGTGGATGTAATCTGGTGCCAGAGCCACCTGCTAGTATGATGCCTTTCATGCGGTAAAGATAATATATTATATTTAATAGTTAATGATTTGTAGGGCTATTAGCTATTGATTTATAAAAAGTATGTAATTGTTTGGTATTGATAACAGTTTGTTAATGTGGCTTCTTCGTATTGCTACATTTTTAATTTAGGTATACAAGAATAAAAAAGAGGGCATTTTATTGATATCTGACATTTCTCCTACAATCTACCATCCGCTTTTTTGCCCAGCACGCCTTTTACGTCATATACAATGCTGTTTTTGTTTTTGAGTGTATCTAAAGGGAGGTGTAGGAAGTCGGTATGCGCCACAGCCAGTACAATAGCATCGTACTGTGTGAGGGTATCCAATTGGGTATGAATAGCGATGCCATAGGATTTTTGGGCCTCTTGTGCATCTACGAGCGGGTCGTAAATGCTTACCTCGCAGTCGTAGTCTTTAAGGCAGCTGTATACGTCTAGCACTTTGGAGTTGCGTACGTCGTTGCAGTTTTCCTTAAAGGCCATACCCAGCAATAGTACCCTTGCGCCTTTTACGCGAATGTCGTTTTTTATCATGGCTTTCACCACTTGTTCGGCTACGAAGCCCGGCATAGAATCGTTCATGCGTCTGCCTGCAAGAATCAATTCGGGGTAGTAGCCATGTATTTTGGCCTTTTCGGCCAAGTAAAATGGGTCAACACCAATGCAGTGGCCGCCCACCAGTCCGGGCTGAAAGGGCAAAAAATTCCATTTAGTAGCGGCGGCAGCTAGTACTTCTTGGGTGTCTATTTCCAGTATATTGAAAATTTTAGCCAATTCATTCACGAAGGCAATATTGATATCACGTTGCGCATTTTCTATCACCTTTGCTGCTTCGGCCACGCGTATACTGCTCGTTTTGAAGGTGCCACCTTGTAGTACGCTTTGGTACAGGGCATCTATGGTGTTGGCAGCCTCGGGAGTAGAGCCAGATGTTAGTTTTACAATATTTTCGACGGTGTGTTTCTTGTCGCCCGGATTGATGCGCTCGGGCGAGTAGCCCACAAAAAAGTCTTGATTATACACCAAGCCCGAGTGTTTCTCGAGTTTGGGTACACACGCTTCTTCTGTAACGCCGGGGTACACGGTAGACTCGTAAATAACGATGTCTTGTGACTTCAAATACTTACCCACCATACTCGAGGCATCAAGCAAAGGCTGTAGGTCGGGCCTTTTGAACTTATCGATGGGCGTTGGTACAGTGATGATGTAAATATTGGCTTCTCCAATGTCATCCGCTTGCGATGTAAAGGTCAATCCATTGCTAGTAAGGCTTGTAGGGCGGGTAGCCAATAAGCTTTCTTTTGGTATACTTTGGGTAATATCGATACCTTGCTGAAGCAATTGCACTTTTTGCGCATCTATATCCATCCCTATTACTCTGTATTTTTGAGCAAAAAGGACGGCAAGTGGCAAGCCCACGTATCCCAGACCAATTATACATATTTTAAAAGAAGCTTGTTTTTCCATTGCCGGTCGCATTATATTGGATTCAAAGGTATTGTTTTTATTAAATTTGGCAGGGTGCTGAAATTGTAAAATTTATTAAAAACGCAGGTCGTAGTTATATGTGTTTCAATTTTTTCCATTAAAGCAGCCCTCTTAAAAGACATTTTTTGGGGGAGTTTTGAATGAATGAAAATAGTTATATTTACATTTTAATATTTAATTTTATGAGAGGATTATTAAGGATGATATGGGCTGTGTTATTCTTTATGGCTAGCGCTAAGGTGATGTTTGCCAGCCCTGCCGTGTGGAGTGGGCTTCAAAAAACAACCAATGGAAAATACAGCACAACATGGATAGGAGCGGAGAAGGTGTGGAAGCAAAGTCCCGAGAAATTTGTGTTGAGCATACCTAATCCTCAGGGTTCGATGGATGAATTTGTATTTGAGCAAAATACGGTACTGCCCGAAGCCCTAAAGTTAAAATACCAAGCTTTGGCTACCTATACTGGTGTGGCTACTAAAGCACCACATATCGTAGCAAAGATGACCATTTTTGAAGATCGCTTGAATGTATATGTATTCAACAAGCAGCTAAGTTATGTATTGCAGCCAATAGATGATAATACTTATGAATTGTTTTACAAAAACACCCAAACACCTCCAAATACCCACAGATGCCTACACAAAGGCGAATCGCAGCTAATAGAGCACCTCGGTACGGTAGAAGGTCTGCAAACGATTGGTACTATTACGAATATCGCTACCAGAAAAATATATCGATTGGCATTGTCTTGTACTTACCAGTATGCTGTCGCGGTAACGGGTAATACCGCACCCACCAAAGCGCAGGTATTGGCAGCAATGGCCGTCACCATCAACAGAGTGAATGGTATTTATGAAAGAGATTTGGGCATAAGTCTACAACTGATTCCCAATAATGATACACTGATTTTTACTTCAAACAGCAATGCGGTGTTTACCAACAATAATTCCTTTGCCATGCTTTCGGAGAATAGGAGTTTTATTAATGCACGAGTGGGCTTGTCTAATTACGATATTGGGCATGCATTCAGTACCGGAGCAGGAGGTTTAGCTACTTTGGGTTGTGTATGCACTGCATACAAGGCCGAGGGGGTAACGGGCACCAGCCAGCCCTTTAACGACCCCTTTGATGTAGACTATGTAGCACACGAAATTGGGCACCAATTGGGTGCAGAGCACAGCTTTAATGCCTGCGAGAACGAGGAACGATTTTCGGCCTACGAGCCGGGTAGCGGTGCTACAGTCATGGGGTATGCTGGAATTTGTGGTACCAACGATTTGCAAAACAATTCGGACGATTATTTTCATTTGAACTCCAAAAAAGAAATACTAGAAGTGCTTACCAGCCCTAGTCTTGCCTTATGTGGCACCTCCTCGGGCAGTAGCGTAGTGATAGACACCTTTAGTTTTAATGCTATTTACAATATTCCCGCACTTACACCATTTGAGTTGGATGCTCCAGCAGGCTTGGTGGCACAAACCTACAATTGGGTGCAATGGAATTTGGGCAACTTCCGTAGTCCCGAAGCTAGTGCCGCTAGTTTTGTTCACGGACCCAATTTGCGTTCGTTTCATCCTACGGCCTCAGGTACTCGTATTTTTCCGCAATTAGATTCATTGTTGGTAAACAACCTGTCGTATAGAGGGGAGCGCATGAGTACGGTATCCAGAAACTTGTACTTTAAGCTTGACTTAATGAATATGGATGGCAGCTGGGGTAGTAGCACCTCCTCTAAAGATAGCGTCGTTGTGCGACTGGATGCGAGTGGTACCCCCTTTAGAGTAACAGTGCCAAATGCTGCCAATGCCGTATGGGTGCAAAACGATAGTACTACGATAAGGTGGAATGTAGGTGTAACAGATGTAATGCCCATTAACTGCCAGGATGTGAATATATTTTTATCGAGAGATGGAGGATATAACTACACCGACACCCTTGCATGGAGGGTACCGAATACGGGTACGTATAGGTATTTTGTGCCCGATACCTTGCCATTATTGTCGAGTTATAGGGTGAAGATAAAAGGATATGAAAATATATTTTTCGATATCAGCGATGCCAACTTTAAAGTAGATACAGTACCCGGACCAATGTCTGTTATAAGCCCAAGTGTTGACGTGGCTGTAAGCCTATATCCCAATCCTGTAAATACTCATTTTTGGATAAACACCGACCAAGACGATAACTATCAAATCAATATTTTTGATGTAGCAGGAAGGTTGGTATACCATACCCGTTTTGCAGGTAAGCAAGGATATATTGCACCGGGGGGCGCATTGCTAGCGGGCAATTACACACTTGTGGTACTAAATAGAGGTAATGTGACCATTCATAGGCAAATCATCACCAAGCTGCCCTAAAGGACTGTGTGTACTGAAAGACTGCATATTAAAGATAAAGAGAAGAGAAAATAAAATTGTAGTTGTGTGATAGCAAAAATAAAGGCTAGCTTTTTGAGTATAAAAGCTAGCCTTTGTGGTGTATGCCAATAGCGGCAAATTATTTTGCCAATTGTGCTGTTAGGGTTTCTTCACCTTTTTTCCAGTTACATGGGCATAATTCATCTGTTTGTAAAGCATCTAAAACTCTGATAACTTCGTCAACGTTTCTGCCTACACTCAAGTCGTTCACTTGCACCCACCTAACGATACCTTGAGGATCGATAATGAATGTAGCGCGGTATGCAACTTTTTCTTCCGCTTGTAAAATACCCAAATCTTCAGCTAATGATTTGGAAGTATCTGCCAACATTGGGAATTTCAAACCTCTCAAATCTTCGTGGTCTTTTCTCCAAGCCAAGTGTACGTATTCCGAATCTGTAGAAGCACCAATCAATACGGTATCTCTATCATCAAATGCATCCCAAGCATTGTTGAATGCCGCTATCTCTGTAGGGCAAACGAAGGTGAAATCTTTAGGCCACCAAAACATCACTGCCCATTTACCTGCAATCGTTTCGTTAGAAATTTTAGCAAATTCTTTACCTGGTGCGTCGGCATCTAAAGATACACAAGCTGTTTTGTTGAATGCTGGAAATTGTTCTCCTACGGAAATTACTCTGTTGTTCATAATATTTAAGGTGTTTTTGTTTTTTTCTTGTGCAAACTTCGTAATTATTATCGACATTTATGCTTACTACTTTACTATGCTGGTATAGTTAAATTCTATTATCGTAGTGCTGGTCTGAAATATAGGTTTTTATGCTGCTTTGTAATATTAGTACTTTCGTTTCGAACCTTTATTATGCATTTCTTTCGCTAATAAACAAGCATTTTTGTGAGAGTTTTGCTTGCGCAAACTGTTTGTATTAAAAAAACGACAATGTTTGGAAGTGATAGAAAGCGCCTTAAGAAGGGTTAAATTTTCAGGAATTTTATAATTAGGATTTTTCGTATTACATTTGCCAAAATTTTTGAATTTATAAACTTTTTTAAAATCAGGTTCCTCCGTTATGGCAAATAGTAGAATTATAGAACTTTTAGGTTCTGAAGCGGACACTTTATTGGCGCACGAGTGTAAAACTATCTCAAAAGATATGTTGCACCTTCCAAATCCTAATCATATAGATGAAGTTTGGGCTAGCTCTAACAGGAATATTCCTACCTTAAGAAGCTTACAGACTATTTTGGGTACAGGACGTTTGGCCAATACAGGGTATGTATCTATTTTACCAGTAGATCAAGGCATCGAACACAGTGGTGGTGCTTCATTTGCTCCGAATCCTATCTATTTTGATCCAGAAAATATCGTGAAGCTTGCAATAGAAGGTGGCTGTAATGCAGTAGCCTCTACATACGGTGTATTAGGAGCAGTGGCACGTAAGTATGCTCACAAAATTCCATTTATTGTAAAAATAAACCACAATGAGTTCCTTTCTTATCCCGATAATTATGACCAAATAATGTTTGGTTCTATTAAAAATGCTTGGGAAATGGGAGCAGTAGCAGTAGGAGCTACAATTTATTTTGGTTCGGCCGAGTCTAATCGTCAGATAGTTGAAGTAGCAAAAGCCTTCGAATATGCCCATTCTTTGGGAATGGCTACGGTATTGTGGTGCTATTTGCGTAACAGTGCCTTTAAGGTAGATGGCGTAGATTATCATGCCGCAGCCGATTTGACAGCGCAAGCAAACCATTTGGGTGTTACGATTCAGGCAGATATTATCAAACAAAAATTACCGACTAATAATGGTGGATACAATGCTATAAAAGTAGGTAAGACACATAAAGATGTTTATACTAAATTGACTTCCGACAACCCGATTGATTTGGCACGTTATCAAGTAGCCAACTGCTATATGGGTCGTGCAGGCTTAATCAACTCTGGTGGTGAGTCTAAAGGTGCATCTGATTTAGCCGAGGCAGTGACTACCGCAGTTATCAACAAGCGTGCTGGTGGTATGGGCTTGATTTCTGGACGTAAGGCATTCCAAAAAGACATGAAAGTAGGTGTGGAATTATTAAACACCATACAAGATGTTTATTTAGACGATACCATCACGATAGCTTAATAGCTATAGTTATTGTATAGTATTTTAAACGGAACTTAAAGCAGTATTTCGTCGCAGTAAGATAGTTAATGCATAATCTGAATTTGAGATAACCTATAATAGAAGGAGGCTTACTAAATAGATAGTAAGCCTCCTCTTTTTTGTGTAAGGTATGGGTAAATGCCTTATAGCACTCGCTTATTCCGGAAGGTCTAAGTTTGGCATTGCAGCTTTAGCATCGCCCGATTTTAAGTATACATCAAACCACTGTAGCATTCGAAGGTTGTAGTCATATCTCGAACCGCTTCTTGCATTACCATGGCCTTCTCCAGGATAATAAATAAGCCTTACTGGCAATTCTGGTTTACGCACTTTTAAATGTCTGTATAGTTCCATACTTTGAGCGGGATGTACCCTTGGGTCTTCCGAGCCGTGCATGATAAGAATTGGTGTTTGTGCTCTGTCGGCGTAATATATGGGGCTAATTTCAAGTTGTTTTTGCCAATTGTCCCAAACATTGCCACGCTCATGCACTAATTTCATTTCGGTTGGGATATCACTTGTACCGAATTTAGAGATGTTATTGCTAATACCTACAAACATTACAGCAGCTGCAAAACGATTAGAGTAATAGGTGCTCATCCAAGCAGAAGCGTAACCGCCATAAGAGCCGCCTGTTACACCCACGCGTTTTTCATCTACCAATCCTTTGTTGATTAAATGGTCTATACCATCTACGATATCGTCAAATTCTCTGCCCGATAAATCGGCTTGGCTGCTATAAGTGAAGGTAGTGCCTCTGCCTGTGCTACCGCGGTAGTTGGGGTAAAATACGGCATAACCTTTTGCAGCGCTCATTTGTCCGGGGCTCGAATAATTGGTAAGCCAACCGTTAGAATAGTGAGCTTCGGGGCCACCGTGCACTACGGTAATAAGTGGTACTTTATCGCCCTCTTGATAATCGATTGGGTATATAAGCATACCTTCAATATCAAATTTACCATCTTTAGCCTTGTAGGTAATCACCTCTTGTTTGCCCAGTTTAAGTCCGTTGAGCCAAGGATTGCTATTTGTAACTCTTTGAGCTTGGCTATTCTTTTTAGCAGGCAAGATGAATAATTCGGATGGATGCTCTGGGCTATTTGCCACAAAAGAGTAGGTACCATTGGAGGCCTTATCGAAAGCTGTGATGTGGTGCACCGCAGATTTGAATATGGTATTGGTTTTGCCGGTGCTAGGCTGTATGGTTCCGATAGATGTTTTGGTGCCCTCACTAAGGATATAATGAATATGACCGTTTTCGAGCCATTTGATGGATTCGAATTTGCCTAAAATATCGCCTGCCACAACGTTCGGTTTGCCACCATTGATGCCCACTACCGAGATGGTTCCATCTGTAGGGTCGTTCAAATCGTAAGCACCCAAGATAGCTAAAGTATTGCCATCGGGGCTCCAAGCTATTTGTGAAAGTTTGCCTTTATTGTCTACCTCTGCGGTTATTTTTTGGCTAGCTACATCTACTATTTTTATTTTCTGCGCCATATAGGAGTCGTCTACACTGGCTGTAGGAGCAACAGATACGGCTATTTTTTTACCATCCGGTGTCCAGTCCATAAGGTAGGCAGCACCTTTGATAGCTAGTTTTGTAGCTTGAGCACCTTCGGTGATGTTGTTGACGATATAAACATTTCTATCGGGGTATTCTTCTTCAAAAAACTGCGGAGCGTAGGTTAAGCTTGTTTTGGGTGTATTGCTTTTTTCTGCCGAAACAAAAGCAAGTTTATTCCCGTCTTTACTCCAGGTATAGCTAGAAAGGTTGGAGGTATGCGCAAATATTTTTTTAGCTTCACCACCGTGCAAAGACATTTCATATAGGCCATTTATTTTTTCGTCTTTCCCTCTTGTGATAAATGTAATGGTGCCTTTCCCCGGCCTGAAAGTAACCTGACTAACACTAGTGCTCGAATAAAACACTTGTGTTTGATTCGTAGCAGTATTTAATACATGCAACTCTACGCTGCTAGGAAGATTAGCTTTTTTGGGGTCGGCTGGAACAGCAAGGGTATAGGCTACATATTGTCCGTCGGTAGCGATGTCGCAAGCTATAATAGACTTTGTTTGAGCTACATGAGCGGGAGTAACCTGCGCATATAAAGGACCTTGTTGGGTAGCAACCGTGAGGATACTCATGCTTAAAAGTCCACCAAATAATAAATGTTTCGTCATTACTGTAATTTAGTTGTTTAAGTAAAAAATCAAAGCCACAAGTTACGAAAAATATTGGTGCTAACAGCCGTCTTCAAACCAAAATACGCAATAGGAATATAACGAACGCAAATATTGAAGCCTAGCTTTAGGTTGGAAATAGCGTCGTATTTCGTCGACATAAAGCAGTTGTGGAGTAAACCGGAGGGTGAGGAAAATATGAGCATACTAGTAAGCCAGTATTTGAAATAAGTAAAGACAGTAGTGTTATGCTACGTGTTGTAATTTGGCAAGGACAGCTAATAGTTGTAATACCCAGTGCGCAATAAAAGGTTTTATAGAAGGCAAAAAAAAGCGTAGTATTGAGTATTAATTCTTTAATTTTACTGCAATGAAAAGGATGTCTATAATCAAATCTCTTTGGGTACTGTGCTGCAGCCTGTTGCTTACAACGGCTTGGGGTCAAGAAATAATGCGTGGAAGAGTACAAGAAGATAGCACAAAGGCACCAATGTTTGGCGTATACGTCGAGAACCTCAATTCCAACCGCGCAGTGATGACAGACAGCTTTGGTAACTTTGAGTTGGAAGTAAAATCGGGCGATTTGGTAGAAATACAAAAGTTTACCTACGAGACCATCAGAATTCGTATACCCAAGGGGAAACTTCCGGGTTTTTATATATTGGATATGAATTTGGAAGTAGAAGAGCTTGAGGAAATACAGTTTTTTAGTTATGCTCCTCAACACGTAAGAGATAGTTTGAAAAAGACAGAAGTATATAAAAGCTTTGTCGAGTTTTACAGAAAAGAAGATTTGAATCCCTTAGCAGATGCTTTTGCGTTTATGAGTAAAAGGAACAGGCAGATATGGGCATTTCAGGCAGCCTTTGATTATTGGGAGCAAGAAAAGTTTATAGATTACGTTTTTAATGACGAGTTGATACTTAAAGTGACAGAATTGAATAAAGATGCATTGCCCGAATTTAAAAAGCATTACAGGCCTAGCTACGAGATGATTAAATCATTCAGAACCGAATACGAATATTATTTGTATGTAAAACAAGCAGGTGCTGATTATCTGTATCACGCCCGCCAACACTATAGAAGATAAAATAGCATGAAATTTTCCATTGGCGACCCTATAAGAGTGAAGAAAACAGGCGAAGAGGGCAAGGTAGTAAGCATATTAGACGAAGGAATGGTAGAGATTGCCATTAATGGTACGCTGTTTCCGGTGTATGAAGACGAAATTGAGCATCCCTACCTACATTGGTTTTTGCAAAAACAAAAGGTAAAAAAAGTAAGTGCTACGATATTAGCCGAAGATTTGCCCCATGAGAAAAAAAAGAAAAAAAGAGATTTAGCTCAGCATCAGCCAGGATTTTCGCTACAATTCCTACCCGTATACGAGCACGACGGATTTGAGGACCTTATTACAAAAGTGAAAATTTACTTCATTAATCAGTCGCAACAGCACCTACACTTATTGTATAAATGCAATATAAAACTAGGCAATTATTTTAGCCTACCTGCCGAGATATTGCCTTATCAAACCTTTTATTTGCATGAGATACCTTACAGCATATTCTTATCACAACCCGAATTTGCATGGGATATTTATACAAATAGAAAAGAAAACGGTCCGAAATTTCAGGATAGCTTGCGTTTGAAATCAAAGAAAATCATTGATTTGATACAGAAGATGCAAATGCTGAATGAGCCTACCTTTTCGATACAAATAGCAGAAGTAGCAGAGGACGACCCGCTTCCTTTAGGAATGGAAGAGGAGGTAGCGGAAGATGATTATAACTATTTTAATGATGCCCCACCGGCGCGAATCGTGTATGAGATAGACCTACATATTGAGGCTTTGAACAAAAAGTATAAATATTTAGATGTTTTTGAAATATTGCAAATACAGCTGTCGGCTTTTGATGAAGCCATGAATGCAGCAATATTATCTGGCCAAGACCATTTGACCATAATACATGGCGTTGGCAACGGAAAGCTAAAAAAGGAAATACACAAAAAATTGGACACCCAGTACGACACTTATTGTTACTATATACATGACTATATGCCAAAGTATGGTATGGGTGCGACGCAAGTGATTTTTAACTAAAACACGCCTAGCTTTCATCGCGTACCCGAAGACGGTGGTGATACAGGAAGCATGGGTGTTATGCCAAATAGTTGGTAGCCCAAATATTAATATATTGCTAAGCCCTGAGCGCATTGTTCACAAGCACTATTTTTTTATTAACTTAGCAAAGTGTATTTTTTGTCCAATTTATGGCTAATAAGCGCTTTTAGAGAGCAGCCAATTGGGGCTTAATGTGATTTATTAATAAAAAATAACCGACACTTTCATAATTACACAGAAAGAAAACTATGAAGTACTTAAAGATAGTATGTATGCTTGCGCTTGGAACGATAATGTTACAGAGTTTTTCGAGCTGTAAAGCAAGACGCAATGATTGTAACTGCCCCACGAATGTAAACGAAAAGTATAAGGCACCCAAAGCCTATAAGAAAAATGTGTATTAGTAAGTCGAGTTGCTGCTAATTGCCAAAACACCTTAGGGTTGAGGCGAGATGATACAGCATCATTAATTAAGATTTTTCGTTGAAAACGCTGTAAGTTGCGTGAGTAGAATAGGTAGTAGTACACAATGATGTACGAAGGCTTTCTATTACAATTTAGCCCCTAAGATTTGGAGGAAAATCTTAAATTTGCAATTTTTTATCCTTACAATTTTGATTAAATATAAAGTAATACGAAAGAACGAAACTGCACCTTGGATAACTTTCGTGCATGGCGCGGGAGGTAGCAGTACTATATGGTTCAAACAACTCAAACAGTTTTCTAAGTCATTCAATCTTCTGCTTATAGATTTAAGAGGGCATGGTACCTCCAAAGATGTTATTTCTAAAACATCTGCTCCCTATAGTTTTGAAGCATTAGGAGACGATATTATAGAAGTACTCGATCATGAGCAAATAGAGAAAAGTCATTTTGTAGGTATTTCCTTAGGTACGATAATAATAAGAGAATTGGCCGATAGATATCCAAGCCGCTGTGAAAAGTTGGTTTTAGGTGGTGCCGTGATGAAGACGAATTTCAGGACGCGCTCATTAATGATGATAGCAAGAATGTTTAAGTCGATGATACCCTATATGTATCTGTACAAGTTTTTTGCATTTATTATTATGCCCAAAAAAAATCACTCTGAGTCCAGAAATTTGTTTGTGAATGAGGCAAGAAAATTATGCCAAAAAGAGTTTAAGAAGTGGATAATATTATTTACAAAACTCACACCAATGCTTAATGTGTTCAGGGGTGTTCATCCACGTCATGAGATACTCTATGTAATGGGCGATGAAGATTATTTATTTTTACCAGCCATACAAGCACTAGCAGTTTCGCAAGCCAATAGCCAACTGCAAGTAATACCCAACTGTGGGCATGTTGTTAATATTGAACAACCGCAAGCGTTTAATGAAATCGTCTTAGGATTTTTTACCAAAAATTAATGTAATAACCCTAAATTTGTTGAAAGCGCTATACCTACAAACGATTTATGAATTTGATCCTTAATAAAAATAGTCTTTGCATCGCTGCTGCTATATTGTGCCTTCAAACGGCCGTAGCGCAGACGTACTTTTCTGCCCAAGAATATGGCGTATCTTTAGGTGCATCTCAATACTTTGGTGACTTGAATACCAATTATGGATTTAAGCATATACGCCCAGCTATAGGTGTAGTTTACAAACAGCATTTGAACCCTTATATTTCCATCACTGGAAATTTGGCGGGCACGCAAGTAGGTTATGACGATGCTTGGAGCGATAATATATTTGAGCGAACTCGAAACCTCAACTTTAAGTCGTACATCGTGGAGTTGGCAGCTATGGGTGAATTTAATTTTTTTTGGTTCGAGACAGGCAATCGCAATCGCAGATATACACCTTATGTTACGCTTGGCATCTCGGCGTTTTACTCCAACCCTTACACGTTCCTCGATGGCAAGCGGTATGCGCTTAGAAGCGTAGGTACTGAGGGACAAAATACAGAGGAATACAAAGGACGGAAATATAGTAATTTTAATTTAGCCTTCCCAATTGGTGCAGGTATAAAAACATGGATACGTCCAGGACTAAACTTAGCATTTGAAATTGCGAACAGGTTTACCGCTACCGACTATTTAGATGACGTAAGTAGAACTTATGTTGGTGGCGATAATTTTGGAGGCCCACAAATAAATAGTAGCTCCTATCAATTGCAAGATCGTTCTATTAATAAAGAGCTAGGATTGAAAGACCAGCAGCGAGGCGATCAGATTTCCTTCGATCAGTTTTTAATGGTACAATTAAAACTCACTTTTCAGCTCAAAACATACAAGTGCCCATCTTACCAAAACGGTCTGTGGGAGCCATAATAGCACCTATCAGCGAAAACGGACAAGAAAGTCATTTCTACTAACCAATAAGAAATGACTTTTTTATTAATAAAAAAACATTGCCTTGTAAAACTACTTAATTATGAAAATAGACATTCATACACATATAATGCCAGAGAAAATACCTAATTGGTATGAAAAGTTTGGATATGGCGACTTTATACGATTGGAGCATCAGCAACCCTGCTGTGCCCATATGATTAAAGGCGATAAAATGTTTAGAGCCATAGAGGCTAACTGTTGGGATGCCCCCACCAGAATAAGTGAAATGGATAGTACCGAAGTAGACATTCAAGTGCTATCTACCATTCCGGTATTATTTAATTATTGGGCCAAGCCCAGCCATGCTTTAGAAACATCACGTTTTTTTAACGACCATATAGCGCAAGTAGTGCACGAGCATCCACACAGGTTTGAAGGCTTAGGCACCATACCCCTGCAAGACATAGATGTAGCCATCAACGAATTGATACGATGCAAGGAAGAACTTAAATTACCAGGCGTAGAGATAGGTAGCAATATCAATAATAGAAACCTTAGCGACCCTTATTTTAATCCTTTTTGGGAAGCTGCACAAGTGCTTGATATGTGTATTTTTGTGCATCCTTGGGAAATGATGGGCGAAGACTTAATGAGCAAATATTGGTTGCCTTGGTTAGTAGGTATGCCAGCCGAAACATCACGAGCCATATGCTCAATGATATTTGGAGGTGTATTTGCAAAATATCCAAAGATTAGAGTAGCCTTTGCACATGGCGGTGGAAGCTTTCCTGCTACCATAGGCAGAATCAATCATGGTTTTGAAGTACGTCCCGATTTGTGTGCAATAGATAATGATGTTTTACCAAGCAATTATATTGGTCAGTTTTGGATAGACTCCCTAGTGCACGATTCTAAAGCCTTGGATTTTATTATAGATGTTATGGGTGCAGACAAAATATGTTTAGGTAGCGATTACCCCTTCCCCTTAGGAGAGCACCACCCGGGTAAGCTTATCGAACAACAGATTGCAGATACCACAATTAAAGAACAACTATTGTATAAAAACGCTCAAGACTGGCTTAAAAAAACCTATTAATGGCTATTATTTCTGTACAAAATCTGGTAAAACGCTACGGCCAATTCGAGGCGGTTTCCAATCTTAGTTTTGAAGTTGAAGGCGGTACTATCTTTGGCTTATTGGGCTCTAATGGTGCAGGTAAAACCACCACATTGGAAATACTCGAAACCTTAAAAACTAAAGATAGTGGAAAAGTATTTATCGATAACCTAGATATAGACACCCAAGCCTTTGCCATCAAAAAACTTATTGGTGTGCAGCTTCAGGCAGCGGGTTATTTTCCAAATCTGAATTTAATCGATCTATTGCAACTCTTTGCCGGTTTGTATAACGTAAACGTACAGCCTATGGAAATACTAGAGCAAATTGGTTTGAAAGAAAAAGCAAAAAATACGTTCAAACAGCTTTCAGGTGGGCAACAACAACGGTTTTCTATAGCAACTACCATCATTCATCAGCCCAAAATTGTATTTCTAGATGAGCCCTCAACAGGGCTCGACCCTCAAGCCAGAAGGCAATTGTGGGAGCAAATACGCTCCTTGAAAGAAAAAGGTACAACTATCGTGATCACCACACATTACTTAGAAGAAGCAGAGTACCTTTGCGATACCGTGGGTATCATCGAAGGAGGTAAAATGCTTGCCATGGATACACCAGATAACCTTATAGACGCTCTTATCAATTCAGGGTTTAAAAGAAAACAAGCCACCAAGGCTGCTTCTCTAGAAGATGTGTTTATACAACTTACCGGAAAAGCGATACATCAGTAATGTAATGTAAAAAATCCTACTTTTTATGATTTACCCCCATCCGCTCCAGAAAGGCGATACTATTGCAATCATTTGTGCTTCGGGATACTTACCCTTGGCGACTACCTTGCAAGCCCAAAAAGTACTTACAGCCTGGGGATACCATGTTGTATTGGGCGCTACTACCCAAACGGAATATCATTATTTTTCTGCTCCCGATGCCCTAAGGTGCTCCGACCTGCAAGCAGCATTAGACGACCCTAATGTAAAAGCCATCTTGTTGGGAAGAGGAGGCTATGGCTTGAGTAGAATCATTGATGACATCAACTTTGATAAATTTTCGCAGCAACCTAAATGGATATGGGGATTTTCGGATGTCACCGTTTTGCATTCACATATTCAAAAAAACTTCGACATACCTACACTACATGCTCCTATGTGTAGTGCTTTTGCCGAAGAAAATTTGACACAACAACATATGCATGCCCTAAAGGCTGTATTAGAAGGCCAAGCTATCGTATACCGTTTTCCAGCACACGAAAGTAATATCTTGGGTACGGTAGAGGGAAAAATTGTGGGTGGCAACCTTTGTATATTAGATCATTTATCGGGCTCTATTTCTCAATTAGATACCACCGATGCGATTTTGTTTATTGAAGATATTGGAGAGCATTTGTATAAAGTAGATAGAATGCTGTACAACCTCAAACGCTCTGGTCAACTAAAGCTTATACGAGGACTGATTTGTGGCAGTTTTACAGACATGGAGGATACTACACGTCCTTTTGGCAAAACGCTTTACGAGCTCATAATTGACCATGTTGCAGATATGAACATACCCGTGGCATTTGATATCCCGATAGGACACGAGACCATCAATTATCCCTTGGTATTAGGCGACTATTATGAGTTTCAGGTGCAAGACAATGGCGTAAGCATTACGCAACTGAAAGTATTGTAAGCCAGAGTTTGAGCTACTAAAAACTAATACTACTATATTTATTCAGCAATTTTCAACCAAAAAGAGCCCCCGTGACGCTCCACGTCTTTAAGGTTGGGGTGTTCCCATATTGGACTTATTTGTTGGGACAGTTCAGCATCTTCCGAAATAAAATAGTTGGGTAAAATGGTTTGGTATTTAGTAGGGTTTGCCATCAAATACATTGCCAAGCCATACTGTTCTGAATAAAACCTATCACACATAAATTGAGGATAGTCGTAAGGTAAATAGATGTCGTGTATATGCACAATCACGCCTTTTGCTAGACGAGGAAGTATTTCCATAAAGAACACCATAGCATCCGAGTTGGGGAGTATTCTGTGTGAATTGTCTACAAATAAGATATCATTGGCTTTTAAGGTGCTAATAATATCAAAGTCTATATTCTCAAAAGGTTGTCTTATTACGGTATCGGCCAAGGTGTCTATTTCGGATCGAGGCATTGGGTCGATGGAAATAATTTCTGTACTTAACTGCTGTTCTATTTTAGCTTTGTAGGCTACCTTGGTAGAGTTTCCAGAGCCAATCTCTACATACTTTTGGGGTTTGTAGGTAGCGAGTAGGGTATAGATGGCAATAATGTCTAAACCGGGCAGAAATCCATTGTTCCAATTAGGTGTATGTTTGTCTGTTGATGCCCCTTGAGCTTGTATCGTCCATATGGCTTCCTTGAACGAAAGCGCTTGGTTTAATAAATAGGTATATTGACTTCTGTTTTCGTTTATAATATGGTATAGAGCTTGGTGTGGCGGTTTACCGTGGCCATACCGAGGTTGCATTTTTACTTTATACTCTAAAAAAAGGTTTTGAATTTTAGGGTTTAAAAATCTGTAGATTTCTTTTATCATAAGGTGTATGCTTATAGCTGTATGCACTAATTATTGTAAGTGTATCGCACAATAGTTGGATACTATACGGACGATTTTGTTGCTAAATTATTGTATTTAAAAGTATTTTCCTGCAATAATTCAATAAATAAAATACGGCTAAACTAGTATTTAGTTTAGCCGTAAAAATATTTATTCCTTGTAGGCTCATAAAGGCTTACAAAGTATCTATTAAATTAACCAATTGCTAGACGCTTGAAGGCAGTCACGCTAAGGCCTTTAGAAACAGTGTTTAAGTAGTCACCTACAGAGGTATTGCCATCTTTTACAAAAGGTTGAGGCAATAAGGTGTTATCTTTAAAGAATTTGTTTAGTTTACCAGCAGCAATTTTTTCAGCCATATCTGCAGGTTTACCTTCTGCTACAATTTGTTCGATAGCAATAGCTCTTTCACGCTCGATAACTTCAGGAGCAATGCTAGATGCATCGATACCCATAGGGTTCATAGCTGCAATTTGCATAGCAACGTCTTTACCAGCAGCAGCGATAGCATCATTGTAAGCTTGGTTTAAGCCTACTAATACACCTAAGCGGTAATTGCCATGAATATAAGCAATAACAGCATCAGCTTTAACGATTTCTAAGGCTACGATATCTATTTTCTCACCTATTTTAGCTACCATTTCTAGTACTTTATCACCGATAGTAGCATCTGCCATTTTCAAAGCTTTCAAAGCATCGATATCTGCAGGTAAATTTTCTAATGCTATTTTAGCTACTTCATTTGAAAAGTCAATAAACTCTTGGTTTTTTGATACGAAATCGGTTTCAGCAGAGATTTGAATTGCAATACCCACTTTACCATCGGGGGTAGACATCGCTATAGCTACGCCTTCTTTTGCTTCTCTGTCGCTACGGTTAGCAGCCACTTTTTGGCCTTTTTTTCTTAAATAATCAATTGCACCTTCAAAATCACCATTGCTTTCAGCCAAAGCTTTACGGCAATCCATCATACCCGCACCTGTAGCTTGGCGTAATTTGTTTACATCAGCAGCGCTAATTGCTATACTCATTGTTGTTTAGTTTTATGTTGTTTTAAAAAGTTATTTTTCCTAAAAAATTATAAGAGTGCAAAGGTAATGAATTATTCTATATTTTTTGGTTATTTAACGATATTAATGTACGAGTTTGACCAAAATTTCTATTTTTTAATTTAGTTTTGCAAAAAAAAATATTAAATGTCTAATAGAACATTCACAATGATCAAACCTGATGCGGTAGCAGCAGGGCACACAGGAGCTATTTTAGACCACATCATTAAAGGTGGCTTTAAAATTATTGCAATGAAGTATTTACACTTGACAGCCGATCAAGCTGGTAAATTTTATGAAGTACACAAAGAGCGTCCTTTTTACGGTGAGTTGGTTGAGTTTATGAGCTCTGGTCCGATAGTGGCTGCTATTTTAGAGAAAGATAATGCTGTAGCAGATTTTCGTACTTTAATTGGTGCTACCAATCCTGCCGAAGCAGCAGAGGGTACTATTAGAAAGCTATATGCAACTTCTATTGGCGAAAATGCAGTGCATGGCTCTGATAGTGATGAAAACGCCGAAATTGAAGGTAATTTTTACTTTTCAGCTTTTGAAAGATTTTAATACATCCCTGTGTAGTATTTCATAAAGAAATGCAATATCGCTAAAACACAAAAGAAGCAATAATACTAAATGATTATTGCTTCTTTTTTTGTTTTATATATTTTGTTTTGGCCTGTTGTTTAGGAACTTTCATTCGTCCTAATAGCTTTGCAAATAGACTTGTGTAATACATACCCTTATTGCGCAGCCAATTCTTTAGCCCATTTATCTCTTTCGTCTGGACTGAATTTCCAAGGAGCCATATTGTTTTCTATATTGGAGAACATCATATTCCACTCTTGCGGTGCATTTGATTCTTCCATTACAAGATTTCTTCTTAATTCAAGGATAATGTCGAGTGGATTAATCATTACCGGACATGCCTCAACACAGGCGTTACAAGAGGTACAAGCTCTTAGTTCTTCGGTAGTGATGTAGTCGTGCAATAGTGATTTGCCGTCGTCTACAAAGGTGCCTTTATTTGTTTTTACGTTTTTGCCTACTTCCTCAAGCCTGTCTCTTGTTTTCATCATGATGAGTCTGGGAGATAGTTTTTTACCTGTGATATTGGCAGGGCACATATCTGTACATCTTCCGCACTCTGTACAAGAGTAGGCGTCAAGCAGGCTTTTCCAGCTGAGGTCTTGTACATCTTTGGCACCAAATCTAGGAGGTTCGCCTGCGGCTGCTAGGTCGGTAGGCGTTTTGTCGGGCTCCATCATGTACAATACTTCGTTTTGTATGGCAGGCATATTTTGCATTTCTCCCGCATTTTTAAGCCTAGCATAGTAGGCGTTAGGGAAGGCAAGCAAAATATGAAGATGTTTGGAGTAGGGTAAATAGTTGAGAAAGGCAAAAATACCAATAATATGTAGCCACCAGCAAAGGCGTTCAATAATGATGAGATTGGCCTCATTCCAGTTTCTGAAGATAGGTGCAATAAATTGTGAAATCAAAAAAGGGTCTGTTTGTGTGTAGTGCTCGCTGCCTTGTCTTTGAAGCTCGGTGTCTACGGCATTCATGGTAAGCAAAAGGCTCATTAACACTATTTCGGTTATTAAAATAGCATTGGCATCGCTTTTGGGCCAGCCATTAAGCTCTGCTTGGTCGAGACGCTTTATTTTTAAAATATTTCTTCTAATTAAAAACACAAAGCAAGCAACCAAAACAGTAAATGCCAGTAACTCAAACATGTCGAGTAAAGCAGGGTAGAGGGAGCCCAACATAGGTGCAAAAAGCCTGTGAGTGCCCAAGATACCATCAAGCACTATTTCAAGCATTTCGATATTGATGATGACAAACCCTACATATACAAATAGGTGCAGAATTGCAGGCACCATGCGTTTAAACATTTTCTTTTGCCCAAATGCAAGTATCATCATGTTTTTAAAACGAACCTTTGGCTGGTCGTTTCTATTCTCGGCTTTACCGAGCTGAATGTTTTTGTAAATTTCTAGCGCTTTTCTAAAAAAAAGAATGCCTGATGCGGCCAATAATATTACAAAAAGTATTTGTTGGATAATAATTTGCATAGTACAAAATATCAATGAAATGTCTGAAAACGCCTTATTTAAAAGACGTATTATTACAAATGCGAAAATAAATCGGTTTTTACTAAAAAACTAATCAAAGGCTATATTTTTATCCCCCTGCATATTTATACAGATTACGCAATAGCTTCCTTGCTAAAAATAAGTGACTGCTTTGTATGAGCTTCAATGACACATAAAAACATTCATGATGCTTTTGTTGGGTCTTATTAGATGCTTTGCATTATGGGCTTTCGTTTAAAAAGATAAGCCCTTATCAGCTTGTACTTGGTTTGAAGCGACTGTGCGGCTGAGCTTAGCAAAGCTTTAGTCAATACAAGCTCCGAAACGACTTGTTGTGACATGGGTTTACATAAAAAACGAATTGCCAAAATTATCTTTGTAGGCATTATAGATTTCGAATAATGTTTGTGTTATGTTACTTTGCCGCATTTGAAATTATTCCTTTTCAGGCGTGGGAAATTTTGAAAATAATTTTTTGGAAGGCTAGGGAATTACTAACTTTTTTACCTTCTTCTTCCATTTTATGTACTTTCAAAATCTGCGCTTCTGTAAATTTTGACTTTTGCATAACTGCTTTGCTGTTTTAAAGTTAAAACTCTATTTTTAACTTGTCGCAAAAATTCAGCCCTTTACCATACCAATATTTTTCTTAATTTAAGTATTAAAATTTACAGCTATAAAATTTAATCATAGCGGTTGTAATACGTCATGATTGATGTCGATTAGCCCACTTTGTCTTAAAATTCATTTTATGAAAAAAAACTAATTAATCAAATTTTACAGGTATCTACCCTTTGGGCAATTATTATATTTTTGATTTATCGAAGCAAATTCTGGCTGCTAGTGACCGCTAGTTATTAATAAAAAATAGCGATTGCTTGGCCAAAAAATTTACAAATGTGCTTACTTAACTTTGGTTTCAGAAGCCGAAGAAGTAGATTTATCTGCCAGGTACTTTTTGTTTAGTCCTTCTACTACGTCTTTAGTAATGTCGAGGGTTTTGTTGGCAAATAGCACGAGGTTGGCACTGTATTGGTAGCTTAAAATATAATCATATCTGCCATCAGCGTTATAGGCAATTAAGAATTCATCTACTTTTCTTCTATATTCTTTTTGGAAAGAGTCTGTTTTATCCATAAGCTGATCTGATAAGGCTTGCGCTTTTTGTTGGTAGGATTGCTCCATGCCTTGTATGCGTTTGCCTACTTCTTGGTATTCAACTTCAGAAATGCTTTTATCCTTGATTCTTTTTTCAAGTGAAGCATATTGGTTTTGTATGTTTTGTTGTAAGCGTTTTAGTTCGCCTTCTGCATTTTTTTGCTCTGCCTCAAATTTTGCTTTACCATCTAGTATGTATTGGTATTTAGCATCTAGGGAGTCTAAGTTTATATAAGCAATTCTGGTGCTTGTACTTGGATTATTTGTTGTTGTGTCGGCTGCAGGATTGGTTTTGGCGGGTGTATCGCAAGATGAAATTGCAAATGCAGCAGCACATGCAGCAGCAAGAATGGATAGTTTTTTATATATCATGAATATGAATTTTATTTTTTGTTTTTGAATCGGTGCGAAATTACATACTTATTTTTTTAAAAAAATAGTTTATTGCAACTGATTGATATATAAACGACCTTAACTAGGTGCTAATTTGCCTATTTAATTCATTAATAAGTAGTAATAATACTTTGATTTTTTGGATAAATTGCGCGGGAATATTGATTAGGGGGCCTCGAAGCATAGAGAGGCAATCAAATCATTAATATTGTGGACAAGGCTGTGGCTTGCATTTTAGTAATAAACAACACACAAGCATACAATGTCAAAATGTTGTAGCAGGGTACCAGATATTGAAGTAAAGCATTGCAGCAATACTGAGCGTTTATGCGTTGGCCTCCTTTGGGCAGATGCGCTATTTCTTATAGCAGTATTTTAGTTCTGAGTGCGTTTAGCTAGCAAAGAATGCCTGATAATCTGCCTCTGTTTCAAATTCGTGAATATAGTTGATGATTATTTGTCGAGGTAGCAATTTGTAGCTTCGTAATTTGAATATTTGGTTGATTGCTGTTTTTTTTATGGTAGCGAGGTTAAAAGCATTGTCGTCATCAGCAATGTAAGCTAATTCGTAATATCCGGTATTGTTGTTGCTTATGTATTGGAAAGTAATATAAAAGTAGCGTTTCATACGAATTGAATTTGTTTGACTAACAATTTACATCTTTTTGGTATAAAATCCAAATTTATGACTGCAAATTATTTACCGTTATCTATATCAGCAGTTCAAGTATTCTTGCTTGAGCGTTGTTACTAATTCTGCTACGGTGGGTATATTATTTATGCCAGCAATGCCTTGTCCGGCCGACCATATATCTTTCCAAGCTTTTTGTCCTTCCTCTGAAAGTTTTGAAAAATCTTCCGTTCCTTTCGTACTTAGGTCTACACCTGCATTTTCTATACTTGTCTTTAAAAAGCTAGCGTGTACGCCACTAATAGCATCTGTGTAAATAATATCTTCGGCAGAGCCTTGTACAATCAGGTTTTTGTAGTTATTGTCTGCCAGCGACTCTTGAGTAGCTATAAAACGAGTGCCCATGTATGCGGCATTAGCGCCCATGAGTTCTGCGGCTTTTATTTGAGCGCCCTTATTTATACAGCCTGCAAGGCAAATATAACCTTTGTATATTTTTCTAAGAGCGTCTAAGAAAGCAAAGGGGTTAAGGGTGCCTGCATGGCCACCAGCGCCATTGCATACTGCTATTAAGCCATCTACGCCAGCATCAATTGCTTTTTGGGCATGTGCCAATTTAATAACATCGTGAAGCACGATGCCGCCGTAGCTATGCACTGCATCTACTACGTCTTTTACGGCACCCAATGAGGTGATGACTACAGGTACTTTATATTTTACGCACAGGGCTAAGTCTGCTTTAAGTCTTGTATTGGTTTTATGTACTATTAGGTTGATGCCATAGGGGTATTGGCTGCCATCTTCTTTGGTTAAAGCAGTAGTGATTTCTAAAAGTGTAGCTTCCAACAAGTCAGACGTTCGTGCATTTAGCGCAGGCATGGTACCTAAAATGCCATTTTTACTGCAAGCAATTAATAGTTGTGTTCCAGAAACTAAAAACATTGGAGCGGCTATGACAGGGATTTCTAATTGCGAGCGTATTTTCATCGGATAAATTATGGTTTTATACCACAATTTAGACTTAAATTTGGTTATAAAAAAGTCTACCAATTGCTTAGTAGACTTTTTTAATCTTCATCATGGTTAGTGATGAACTGTTCATGGTGATAAGGTGGGTGATTTCAGGTGACAAAATTATGACAATTGCTTATTATAAAAAATACTTAATCTTAGGTATTTATTTAACTTTATCTTTAATATATTCTTAATGAAATGTGAAAATCGCAACAAAAGTGTCAGTTTTCGAGCGTTTATGATGGGGAAATTAATTATGTTGTTGTTTGTAACCAATGTCTTTATGTGTTTATAAATGTGTAATTTATAATAGTAATTGACGGGCGTATTACTACGAAAAAACGATGCTGACTGTTGTGAAGTCGGCATCGTTTTTTCCTTGAAAAAATAGATATTTTTTTGTTTAAACTAAGTGTATAATTTTTTGTTAAAAAAACAAAAACGAATAACTTAAAAATTAGTTATTGTTACTAAACTATATCACCAGCATTGCGTCACCATAGGTGAAGAAACCATATTTTTCTTTAATAGCTTCGTCGTACGCTTTCATAGCGAGGTCGTATCCAGCGAAAGCGCACACCATAATTAGTAATGATGTTTTTGGCAAGTGGAAATTGGTCACTAAAGCGTTGACAATTGAAAAGTCGTAGGGAGGATGAATAAACAAGTTGGTCCATCCTTCATCTGGTTTCAATAAGCCTTTAGCTGTCACGGTGCTTTCAATAGATCGTAGCGAGGTGGTACCCACTGCGCAGATTTTTCTTTTTTCGGCTATGCCAGTATTTACAATTTCGCAGGCTTCTTCATCAACACGGAAGTATTCTGCGTCCATTTTGTGTTTAGAAAGGTCTTCCACTTCTATGGGTCTGAAAGTACCCAATCCTGTGTGTAAGGTGATTTCGGCAAAATTGACACCTTTTATTTCCAGTCTTTTTATGAGCTCGCGGCTATAGTGCAAGCCTGCGGTAGGCGCGGCTACGGCACCTTCATATTTTGCGTAAACGGTTTGATATCTTTCTTTATCTTCTTCGGTGGGTTTTCTTTTTATGTATTTAGGAAGCGGTGTTTCACCAAGGCTTTCTAAAATGGCTCTAAAGTCTTCTTCTGTTCCGTCATGAAGGAAACGTATCGTTCTACCTCTTGAGGTAGTGTTATCGATTACTTCGGCTACTAGTTCGTCATTTTCACCAAAGTAGAGTTTATTGCCTACACGTATTTTTCGGGCAGGGTCTACGATAACGTCCCATAAACGGTTTTGTTTGTTAAGTTCTCTTAGAAGGAAAACTTCTATTTTGGCGCCGGTTTTTTCTTTTTTACCGTACAGTCTGGCAGGGAATACCTTCGTATTATTTACTACCATAACATCTCCTTCATCAAAATACTCTAGGATGTCTTTAAACTTGCGATGCTCTATTTTTCCGGTATCACGGTGTACGACCATTAGACGACTTTCGTCTCTATTTTTGATAGGATCTTGGCTAACAAGCTGAAGAGGGAGGTCAAATTTGAATTGAGATAGCTTCATATCTTACAGGATATGTGATTTTAGTATTTATTTAAAAATGAGAATGTGTGCAAAGATAGCGATAATAATGATACCGTCATCATTCAAAAAAAATCTATTTACAGTCTTGAGTTACTGTATCACCACCTTAAATAACCTTGTTATATGCTTTGCTTTCGTTAAAAAATAATGGAATTTATTAATAATGTAGTTAAATTGCACCTTTGAATGAACAAAGGAAAAATATTTATATGAGTTTAACACAACAGATAATCGAAAAAGAATTGCATTATGGTGCACATAATTATAGCCCGCTTCCAGTAGTATTGGCTAAAGGAAAAGGTGTTTACGTATGGGATGTAGAAGGGAAGCAATATTATGATTTTCTTTCAGGTTATTCTGCTTTAAATCAAGGACATTGTCATCCTAAAATAATTGAAGCACTTGTAGCGCAGGCACAAGAGCTTACGCTCACCTCCAGGGCCTTTTATAATAACAGACTCTATGAGTGGGAAGCCTATGCCTGCGAGCTGTTTGGATACGATAAGTTATTACCCATGAACTCTGGTGCTGAGGCAGTAGAATCTGCTATAAAGCTAGCTAGGAAATGGGGTTATAAAGTAAAAGGTATAGCAGAGAATAAAGCAAAAATTGTTACGGTTACCGATAACTTCCATGGCAGAACAATAAATATTATCTCTTTCAGTACAGATACTACGGCTACAAAGGATTTTGGTCCATTTGTGCCTTCCTACATTACGGTGCCTTACAACGATTTGGCTGCCCTCGAAAAAGCACTTGCCGATACAGATGTGTGTGCATTCTTAGTAGAGCCTATACAGGGTGAGGCTGGGGTGGTAGTGCCCGACGAAGGTTATTTGAAAAAAGCTTACGAGTTATGTAAAGCCAATCACGTGTTGTTTATTGCAGACGAAATACAAACAGGTTTGGCAAGAACAGGAAAAATGTTGGCGGTCGATCATGAAGGTGTTCATGCCGATATACTCATTTTAGGAAAGGCTCTAAGTGGTGGTGTATTGCCTATTTCGGCGGTTTTGGCTAATAACGAAATAATGCTTTGTATACAGCCCGGCGAGCATGGATCTACCTATGGTGGTAATCCACTAGCAAGTGCGGTTGCATTGGCTTCATTAAAAGTATTGGTAGAAGAAAACTTGGCCGAGAATGCCGATAAAATGGGTGCATATCTTAGGTCTAAGTTGCAAGCATTGGCACATCCGGCAATTAGTATTATCAGAGGCAAAGGCCTTTTAAATGCAATTGTTGTAAAACATGAGGATGATAATGCAGCTTATATTTTATGCAAAGAAATGATGAAGAATGGTCTTTTGGCAAAACCCACTCACGGCGATAAGATTCGTTTTGCGCCACCATTGGTAATAAATAAAGAGCAAATTGATGAATGTGTGGCTATTATAGAAAAAAGTTTAAGAATATTAGGATAAAAGGAATTTTAATACAATATGTCATACTACAAAAAGTCGTTAGAAGTAAAAACATCTCAGATACCCAATGCGGGCAAGGGCTTATATACCAAAGTTGCAATAGCCAAGGGAGAGAGAATAATTGAATATACGGGCAAAGTGACGTCTTGGAAAGATGCAGATCATATGGATGGCGATAATCCTTTCATTTTTTATGTGACCGATGACTACGTGATAGATGGCTCTAAAATGAAAAATGCTATTGCAAAATATGCCAATGATGCTAGGGGTTTAACCAAGGTGCGAGGCTTATCTAATAATAGTGAGTTTGAAGAAGATGGCACCAAAGTATATATTGTGGCCACTAAAGACATCCCAGCGGGTAGTGAAATATTTGTAGATTATGGTCCAGATTATTGGAAAACCGTAAGGAGCAATATGAAAATAGATGCAGACAATGCTGCAAAAAAGGCTAAAAAGAAAAAGACGGCTTAATGAAATGGCGTTCATTTATCCAATTTATTAAGATAAGAAAAAACGGCTAAAGGCACTAGCCTCCATTTAAAAGGGCTGACCTATAAATTACTTTATTGTCAGCCCTTTTTCTATTTAAGTCTTTTCTAGGCAGCAGCCTCGTTAAAGGCGCAATTTTTAATAATGAACAAAGTCATCAGGCTAAAACGATAGCTTCGTGCACCCCCAAATTATTTGTTTTCTTCAGGTTGCTGTTCGTTATCTGCAATCAATTTCTGTTCGGCTTTGGTTTTAAAAGCTCTAGCAAATTCTTTAAATTCCTTAGCCAGGTCGGCATTCTTTGTAGCGCGTTCGTATGTGTCTGCCATTGTCATCATGGTTTGGAAAAAGAAATCATTCATTTCGTCAACCATCATTTTTTTTGTCCACAAATCCATTCTTAATGCAGTGCGGTCTTTAGGGTCCCAAAACGATGCAATAAAAGCTTTTGCTTGTTGTGGTTCACTTTCGTTACTTCCTGTTGCATTCCAGTCTATATGTTCAGGCAAGTTCTGATTGTCGAGGTGTACATTAATTGTAATAGCGTGCTTAGTCATAATATCATTAAATGAAAGTGCAAAGTTACATATTTAAATACCAAAATTGCTGTTTAGCTCCCGATTGTAGCTTAGAATTTTAAACGATCATGAAATTATAAGCAATAGCCTCCAAACGCTTGATAAATGCATAAGAAAGTGCGGCGTTTTACATTCCTTGCCGGGAAATATTAAGCCGCATGTTTTTGCAATACACATTAGCTAATACCTGGTCATGGATTATGATAGCGTCGATTTAGGTAATACTATGTAAATAATTTTATAACATTTAGGTAATATGTGCATGATGTTAAGGTAATATACCCTAGCGATATTTGCAGTATAAAAATTACTAGATAATAAAAGTATGTACATGAAAAAAATTGCCAAAACTTTAATTAAGAATATCTTGTTTTTTGCCTTACCGCCCTTATTGGTAATAAATGAGGTGCATGCGCAAAAGAGTGTCATTATAGGAAGCGTTATTGACAGTGTTACTGCTACTGCTGCTTATGTGGATATTGAGCTTAAGGGGGCAGCAACTCAGTTTGTAATGGCAGACCCTGAGGGTAATTTTGTTATTACCAACTTGATGGAAGGAAATTATACACTAAGTATAACTGGAGAGGGTTACGAGGCTTTTGAACAAAGTAATATTACCTTAAATGGTGAAGATACTTTTAAGTTAAATGTAATTCTTAAAAATGCACCAGAGGCTGTAGCTGCTACTAAAGAAGTGGAAGAGCTAGAAACTATGGTGTTTAAAGCAGCTCGAAATACCAATTCTTCGAATGCTGTAATTGAAGAAACAAGATTGGCCAACCAAGTAGCCAATGGTATTTCGCAAGAACAAATAAAAAATTCACAAGACAGAAATGCGGCACAGGTAATGAGCAGAATACCGGGTATAACGGTAGTAGATGGCAGATTTGTAATGGTAAGAGGTATACCTGAAAGATACAATCAAGTATTGTTGAATAATGTAATTGCTCCAAGTACAGAGGTAGATAAAAGAACTTTCTCTTTCGATTTGATACCGAGTAATGTATTGGATAGAATGGTGATTTATAAGTCGGGAGCACCCGAAAATACAGGCGACTTTGCAGGCGGATTGATAAAGGTATATACTGCCAATGCTATTGAAGATAATAGCACAAGCGTGAGTTTGTCTTTAGGTTACCGCCAAGGCTCTACTTTTGAGGCTTATACACAATCCAAAGGTTCTGCTACCGATTTCTTGGGTTTTGATAATGGTTATCGCCAGTTGCCGAGTGCCTTCCCAACAGAGAATTTAAGACAATTGCCCAACAGATCGCCAAAACGTATAGAGGCGGCTAAAACACTTACCAATAATTTTGCTCCTCAACAAACTACTGCGATGCCAGATATAGGTGCTGGTGTGAATTTTGCTAGGAAGTTTTGGATTGGTAATACCCAAGTAAACACCATTACCGCTTTAAGCTACGGTCAGTCTACACTAAGCTACGACAAAATGTTTTCGCGCTACTTAGAGTTGCAACCAGGAGCTAGCCAGGCTACTAAAAGATTTAATTTTACAGATAGCTACGGCGAAAAAGAGAATAAAGTAGGTGTTATTAGTAACTGGAGAGTTTTATTTAATAATAACAATAAAATTGAATTCAGAAATTTATTCAATCAAATAGGCGAGAACATTACCGTTGTGAGAAATGGCGAGGATTTTATACAGCAGTCGGGGCTTCACCGAACCAACTATATGTATCAATACCGCAGCAGAACTATCTATAGTGGGCAGTTGGAGGGTACTCACGACCATAAATTGCGTGGTAAAGTAGCTAAACTTAACTGGGTACTTGGTATGAACTACTTGTTTGAAGATCAGCCCGACTTAAGAAGGTTCAGAACCATTCAGGCAGACCCTAATTCGGATGAAATGCGCATGATTTTACCTCCCTCATCTAATTTGTACGATGCAGGTAGATTCTTCAGCAAACTCAATGAAACAGGCTTCAGTAATAGCTTAAACTATATCTTGAATTTGAATCAAAAAGAAAATCCTATACAGTTTAAAATAGGGTACATGCTCGACTACCGTACAAGGAACTTTAATACCAGATATTTCTCTTATATGTATCCAGGAAGCTCTTCACTTGCGGTTTTGCAAAATTTAGAACGTCAAAGTTTGGATAGGATTTTTTCGCATGAAAACATGAAAGTAGACGATGGCTTCTCGATGGAAGAAGGAACCAGAGCATCGGATAATTATACTGCTAGTAATATGTTGGCCGCTGGCTATTCTGGATTGGTACTTCCTATGGGCGACTTAACCTTATCGGGTGGTGTGCGTTTAGAGTACAATATGCAAAGCCTTAACACCAGCAACGATGCAGGTAGAGATATAGATGTAAATAATAATATACTCTCGCCATTGGGCTTCATTAATGCAGATTATAATACTACTGAAAGATCTAAAGTGAGATTTGCTTATTACAGATCTGTAAACCGACCTGAATTTAGAGAATTGGCACCGTTTCTGTTCTATGATTATCAGTTTGACGCAGAAAAATATGGTAATCCCGACCTAAAAATTGCTAATATCGACAACTTTGATTTAAGATATGAATTTTATCCTCGAAAAGGCGAAATTATCAGTGTGGGTGCTTTCTATAAACAATTCACTAATCCTATCGAAACACAAATATTGATACGCTCAGAGGCTCCGGCTTTTTCTTATCAAAATGCAGCAAGTGCATATAGCAGAGGTTTGGAATTTGAATTCAGAAAATCTTTAGAGGGCTTATTCGCTTCCAGATTCTTGGATAGATTGAGTGTAAACCTTAATGCCGCTTACATACAGTCGATGGTAGACTATGGTGCAGCTGCTAACGAAGGCCAGGAAGCAAAGAGAGCCTTACAAGGACAGTCGCCCTACATCATTAACTCCACAATTAGCTATTTAGATAAAACCAACAAGTTTCAAGTAACAGGCTCCTACAACATCTTTGGCAAACGTATATATGCAGTGGGTAGTAAATTATTTCCAACTATTTACGAAATGCCAAGGCACTCGCTAGACTTGACAGTGAGCAAAACCTTTGGTCAGCATTGGAACGTAAAACTTGGTGTGCAAGATTTTCTAAACTACCGAAACAGATTCTATCAAGACACCAACAGAGATTCGAAAATAGAAATGAATGGCATTGATGATGCAATTTTCGATTTCAGAAGAGGCACATTGTATAATCTATCTGTAAGCTATAAATTCTAAATATACAATTCAACATCACAACTTTTAACTTAATTAACAACGAACATTAAAATGAAAAAACAATTTCTAACTATCGCAGCATTAGCAAGTGTCATGTTAATCGCTTCGTGTGGCGACGACAAAAAAACATCGGATCCAACACCCGATACCAATAATGAGTTGGCCGTATTAACTGGTGAAATTACTACGCAAACATTAACTAGCGACAAAAAGTATTTAATCGTTGGGCAGGTATTTGTTAGAGCAGGCGAAACCTTAACGATAGAGCCAGGTACCATCATCATGGGCGAAAAACGCTCTAAAGGCACTTTGGTAATAGATAGAGGTGGAAAAATAATAGCTAACGGTACAGCAACTGCTCCAATTGTATTTACCTCTAATCAAGCAGTTGGCGATAGAGACCGTGGCGATTGGGGTGGATTGGTTATTTTAGGAAATGCTAAAATTAATATACCTAACCCTTCAATTGAAGGTATTGAGCCACAAGTGTATTATGGTGGTAATGATGATGCCGATAATTCGGGTTCTTTACAATATGTACGCGTAGAATTTGCAGGTATAGAATTGACACCTAATAACGAAACAAATTCTATCACTTTAGGTGCTGTAGGAAGCGGTACAAAATTTGAAAACATTCAAGTGTCTTATGGTGGCGACGATGGCTTTGAGTGGTTTGGCGGCTCTGTAAATGGCAAATACCTTGTAGCTTTTGGTACTTGGGATGACTGCTTCGATATTGATAATGGTTTTATAGGTAACCTTCAGTTTGGTTTATCTGTTCGCTACCCTTCGTATGCCGACCAATCAGACTCTAATGGTTTTGAGTGGGATACTAACGGTACTAATGAAGCAACCGATCGTCCAACAACAGCTACCGTTTCAAACTTCACTATTTTAGGTCCTTCAATTGATGGCAATAGCTTATCTGGTAATTATAAGTACGGAATAGATTTAAGACGTAGAGTAGCTGCCAATCTATTTAACTCGGTAGTAGTAGGTTTTCCAACTGCGGTTAGAATGAATCAAAATACCGTAATGCCTAATTATCAAAGTGGCGAAGCGTTTATAGCTAATAACGTATTCTACGCTAAAACTAGCAAAACGGTGTCGGGTAATGGAGATTTTACAGCAGACGATATTGCAACTTATTTGAACGCAAATAGCAATGAACTAGAAGCAGGAACTGACTACCAAACAACTGCTGCTTATACAGCATTAGGTATAGATGCAAGTGCATTCTTTGCTAAGAGAGTGAATACTGCATACCCTGCGCGTCCCAATTTTGCAGTAAACGGCGGTACATTATCTGCAGGTGCTAATTTTAATTATGCGCCATTCAACGAAGCAGCAAGAACAAGTCATTTCGATAAAACTGTAACTTTTAAAGGTGCATTTGGTTCCCAAGACTGGACACAAGGCTGGACAAACTTCGATCCTATTAATGCCGATTATTAGTAGGCATAATTTTTAGAAATCTTCCTTGGCAAATGCAAGCCATTGTCGAGGAAGATTTTTTAAACTGTATAATTTATTATGAAAAAAATATTATCAAGTATATTAAGCTTTGTTTTGTTGATGACAATGGTGGCATGTAAACCCAATTATGAACCAAGCAAGCACCTAAGTCAAGAAGAAGTAGACAATATTAAATATTTAGTATCCAGATATGTGTGCAAGCTCCCTAATTTTGCTACAGAAGTCACAAAATTTGATGCTAAATTTGATGATGCATACCAGCAGCGCGCTAGTAAAACCAAATTATCTAAGTATTATCAAAAAGGAGATGATACGCTCTATTTTGAAATTGTGAAGTTAGCCCCTAGCTTAAAAAAGAAGTATACAGCAACCGGTGGTAAACTAGTGTTGAATGACAAAAATGAAATTGTGCATTATGAAGAGGTTTACCGAACCTGGAAGATGAAAGAAGACCTACTTGCACAAAGAACGCCTACTTTTTTTGAAGGAATGTTGCAGGGAAAAGACCTCTCGCCCTATTACACAGAAAATATTAATTCCGATACATATATTGAGTTTCCAAATAAATTCACTAAATTTGATGTAGACACTCGAAAGTGGGTGTTTATACAAGATATAGCTTACAATCGTTAAGCGAGTTTTTTTCATATACATTCTATTAAAGTTGAAAGCGTGTTTTTACACGCTTTATTTTTTTATAAAAAATCAAGACCTTGATTTCTTTATTGGCAAATTGAAATAAGTACGTCTATATTGTCTATAAGGCATATTAAAAAGAAAAAACAAAGCACAATAGCTGTGAAACGGTGATAAAAAATTAAATGTATTATGATCTTTGAGGTATTGAATAGGCTAAAAAGAAGTATGTTATTACAATAACGAAGCTAAATTCTTAGCTAAATAAATAATTCTTTTTATAGCGTATTGGATTACTTATAAAAGTGCCTAAGCTTTGGCCAGAAGCACATAGCGGCAAATAAAAACTCATTACACAAGGCTAATAATATTAAAAAAATAGCAATTTAATATGTTAATTATAAAATAAGTTGCTGTATATCGAAATATTAGTTTTACATTTGCATTATCAATTAGTTTGATAGGCGCCTGCCTTCGCATTTTCTGTAACAGTTTAGAATAGTCATTTTTTTCTCTCTCAGTTTTCGCTTTTTCAGTTGCCACTATTTTTTACAAAATACATTATTTGAATTGATGCTCACGTATACTGTTATTTTTTCACTATTTTTTTAAATAAAGAAAAAACAAAAACAGGGGCTTGTATTACAAGATATGAATACTTGCTACAACATTTACCAAAAAGTCTTCTATAAGCGTTTGTTACATGTTTCTCTGTTTAAGAACGTAAACCAGTGCGCAATATGGCAATACACTGAATGTACTATTTTAATGCTGATAGATCAGCGAAACACTTATGAATTTTAACCAACTTAGCTTAATATCTCCGATACAGCAAGCATTGAAAGATACTGGATATACTTCCGCCACAGAGATACAGCACAAAGCCATCCCAGCAATACTTAAAGGTAATGACCTACTTGGATGTGCCCAAACCGGTACAGGCAAAACAGCAGCTTTTGCGATACCCATAATACAGCTACTCCACAACAATGGCAAGCGTAACGGCATTAAAGCACTCGTGCTTACCCCTACAAGAGAACTTGCATTACAAATAGAAGAGAATTTCAATACCTATGCAGCTCATGTAGCTATCAACACTTTGGCTATATTTGGAGGAGTGCCTCAAGGCAAGCAAGTATCGGCACTTAGAAAAGGTGTAGATGTGCTTGTAGCTACTCCAGGTCGTTTGATGGACCTTATGCAGCAAAAAATAGTAGACATTTCCAAGATAGAAATATTAGTACTTGACGAAGCAGATCATATGTTGGATATAGGATTCATCAATGATATTAAGAAGATACTACTAAGGATACCAGAAAAAAGACAAACACTCTTTTTCTCTGCTACCATGCCTAAAGCCATCAGGAAATTTGCAAACAGCATCTTAAACAATGCCGTAGAGGTGTCTGTTACACCCGCTTCGTCGGTAGCTCAAACGGTAGACCAATCGGTTTATTTCGTTTCGAAAAATGAAAAAGCACAATTATTAGTACATATATTACAAGATAAAACGATACCTCGTTCTTTGGTCTTTACACGTACCAAGTATGGTGCCGATAAGCTGGTGAAGTATTTGGGTAGAACCGGAATTGGTGCTGCCGCAATACATGGCGATAAGTCGCAAAATGCCCGCCAACGTGCGTTGACCGAATTTAAAGAAAGCAAAATTAGAGTACTAGTGGCTACCGATATTGCAGCAAGAGGAATAGATATAGATGAGCTACCACATGTAATCAATTTTGAATTGCCTAATGTGCCCGAAACGTATGTGCATAGAATAGGTCGTACAGGAAGAGCAGGAAGAGAGGGCGTTGCTATTTCGTTCTGCGATGAGGAGCAAAAAGATGAATTGAAAGATATTCAGAAACTCATTGGCTTTAATATGCCGGTAATTGCAACTATTGCAAATGGCAGACAAATGCAAAAACTTTAAATCAAAAACACAAATACCAATATGGCGGATACTTTTAACAAAAAAGCATTAGAACAAAAACGAGCGAAGAAGAAAAAAGATAAGCTGGAACGCAAAGAAGAAAGAAAGACAAACAACGATAAAGGAAAAAGCTTAGAAGAAATGACCGTTTATCTAGATGAATTCGGTAACTTCACCAACATTCCACCAGAAAAGCAAAAAAGAAGGAAACCCGATAATACAGACCTTCCGTTTAGTGAGGAAAGTAATATTGAAAATCAAACATTCACAGGAGTTCTTTCGTTGTTTTTTACAGAAAAAGGCTACGGTTTTATCACAGAGGATGGTACAAAATCTACCGTGTTTGTGCATAGCAACGAAATGATGGAACCCATAACAGAAAAAAACTTTGTTACATTCGGCAAAAAGAAAGGCCCTAAAGGTTATTCCGCTACCAATGTAAGAAAAATCAAATAATTTTTTTAATATCAAATACAATCAAAATGCAAGAAGGAAAAGTAAAATTCTTTAATGAAACAAAAGGTTTCGGATTTATCACACCAAACGATGGTTCTGAAGATATTTTCGTACACATCAGTGCTTTACAAAACGAAATCAGA
>CAYSCJ010000011.1:0-62337 GCA_964429515.1 uncultured Taibaiella sp. | reverse complement strand
CCGCGACCTCCGCCGTGACAGGGCGGCATTCTAACCAACTGAACTACCGATCCAATTTGCTTTTAAAATAATCCCTTCGGATACCCTAATGCAAGTGGAATGCAAAAGTAAGTTTCAAGAATAACACTGCCAAATATTTTTTTCAAAAAATTTTTAAAACGAAATAACTGCTTTGCTTAATCCTCCTTATGCAATATGCATTTCTTTACTTTAACTGGCTTTTTTTGCTATTCAAGCCCCAGCGCTCCTTAATGCAAAATGTGGAAATCTTTAAATATTTATAGATATTTGCAAACAAATTTCATTCCACAACCATAAAATAGCCTTTATAGCTACACATCATATGACAGCGGCAAATATCAGACAACAATTTCTAGATTTTTTTAAGTCTAAAGAACACCAAATAGTGCCTTCTGCACCTATTGTTATTAAAAACGACCCTACGCTGCTGTTTACCAATGCAGGTATGAATCAATTTAAAGACTATTTTTTGGGCAATAAGAACGCTACATACACGCGTGTGGCTGATACGCAAAAGTGCTTAAGGGTGAGTGGCAAACACAACGATTTGGAAGAAGTAGGCGTCGATACCTACCACCATACCATGTTTGAAATGCTCGGTAATTGGAGCTTTGGCGATTACTTTAAAAAAGAGGCCATCGCCTGGTCCTGGGAGCTGCTAACACAAGTGTATAAGCTAGATAAAGATCGACTGTATGTGACCGTTTTTGAAGGCGATGACAAAGAAAACCTACCCTACGACCAAGAAGCATTCAATGAATGGAAAACATGGATTCCAGAAGATAGAATTTTAAAAGGCAATAAAAAAGATAACTTCTGGGAAATGGGCGATACCGGCCCCTGTGGCCCTTGCTCCGAAATCCATGTAGACTGCCGCACACCCGAAGAACGTGCTGCCGTAGATGGTAAAACATTGGTAAATGCAGACCATCCGCAAGTAATTGAAATATGGAACAACGTATTTATGGAGTTTAATAGGCTCAAGGACGGCAGCCTACAACCACTGCCTGCCAAACACGTAGATACTGGTATGGGCTTCGAAAGACTGGTTAGGGTTATTCAAGGCAAACAAAGCAATTACGAAACTGATGTTTTTACAGGCACCATTCAAGTAATAGAAGGTATCGTAAATAAGCAATACGACTTTAGCGACACCAAAGAAGCTGTTGCCTTTAGGGTATTATCAGATCATATAAGGGCTATAGCCTTCACGATTGCCGATGGACAATTACCTTCCAATACCGGCGGCGGATACGTTATTAGGAGAATACTCAGAAGGGCAGTCAGATACTATTACTCCTACCTAGATTACAAACAACCATTGCTGTTTCAGCTGGTTCCAACATTGGCACAACAGTTTGCAAACGTATTCCCCGAATTACAGGCGCAAACAGAATTTGTTGCTAAAGTAATAAAAGAAGAAGAAGATGCATTTTTGAAGACCCTAGAAAAAGGCATAAAACGCTTTGAAGAATATTTAAAAACACTCGATACCAACAAGGTAATAGATGGCCAGTTTGCTTTCGAACTGTACGACACTTACGGCTTCCCACTCGACCTTACCCAGCTTATGGGCACTGAGGTGCATAAAACGGTAGACCAAGAGGGCTTTGATAAGGCCATGGCAGCACAAAAAAACCGCTCGCGAGCTGCCACCGCTATAGATACAGAAGACTGGGTAATCGTGCACCCCGCCAATCAAATTCGTTTTGTGGGCTACGATAACCTTACGGTCGACACTCGTGTACATAAATACCGAAAGGTTACTGCTAAAGGGAAATCCTTGTTTCAAATAGTAATAGAAAATACGCCCTTTTATGCAGAAAGTGGCGGCCAAGTAGGCGATAAAGGGGTATTGGTTTTTGGAGAAGATATCATAAACGTCATCGATACCAAGAAAGAGAACGATTTGATTGTGCTTTTTACCGAAAACCTACCAGAAGATATTGCTGCACCTACGGTAGCGAAAGTGCATTGGGAAACCAGATTGGCTACTTCGCTAAACCATAGTGCTACACACCTGATGCATAGTGCACTCAGGGCAGTGCTGGGCACACATGTGGCTCAAAAAGGCTCTTTGGTAAACCATGAAATGCTTCGGTTCGACTTCTCTCATTTTGCTAAAATGACAGATGAGGAAATCACCCAAGTTGAAACACTCGTTAATGAAAAAATACGGGAAAATATTCCAGTTGTCATTAAAGAAATGTCTAAAGAGGAAGCCATAGAAATGGGCGCGACGGCATTATTTGGAGAAAAATACGGCGACGTAGTGCGTGTGGTGATTATAGACCCGCAATATTCTATAGAGCTTTGTGGCGGCACGCATATTGGCGCTACCGGCGAGATAGGCTTATTTAAGCTCGTGGCAGAAAGTGCAGTTGCTGCTGGTGTCAGAAGAATAGAGGCGCTCACGGGTCAGCAAGCATTAGGTTTTGTACAGGAAAAAGTTGCGGAAAACAAACAAGTAGCCGAATTAATGAAGGCAAAAAGCATCTTAACGTCTGTAGAGAAACTGATAGCAGAAAAAAATGCTTTGGAAAAGAAAATTGAAGCTATGGAGTCTAAAAACATAGCACAAATGGCACAACAGTTTGTAAATAATTACGAAACAATTGTCAAAGATAAACTCAATATTAACTACATAGCTGCTGCCGTTGAAATGGCCAACCCCGACGCCGTTAAACGACTCGCCAATGATATCAAGAATTTGCTTGCAGATAGCGTAGTAGTGCTAACAAGCATAATCAACGACAAACCCACTGTGGCGATAGCTATAGCCGATAGTGTAGTAGCTACACACGGCCTCGATGCTAATGGGCTTATCAAAAAGCACATTGCTGGCTTAATAAAAGGTGGCGGTGGCGGCCAAAAAGTATTGGCTACGGCAGGTGGTCAAAACATCGAACACTTACAGCAAATACCCGAAGTCATTAAAGCTGTGTTATAAATAATAAGTATCTCCATTCAACACCTTGTTTTTGTAATAAAGAATAAGGTGTTTTTTATAAAAAACAAACAAGATGCCAAATGAAGTGTAGCCTAGCAAAAAGAACATATTTTTGTGTGATGTTTCCGCATTAATAATATAGGTTATAGCTAAGACATTTAAGCATCAATAACCGAATTGCTAGCAAAGGCATTTTAAGCTTAAAACATTTTTATTCCACCGTTTTTATGAAAACATACACAATCGCCTTTAGCCCTTGCCCCAATGATACATTTATTTTTGACGCACTTGTACATCAAAAAATAGACACCAAAGGGCTGCGCTTCGAATATGTAATGGATGATGTAGAAACGCTAAATGCATGGGCGCTTGAAGAAAAATACGATATCTCTAAAATTAGCTACGCTACGTTGCCATATTTATGGAAGAAGTATCTGTTGCTAAACTCAGGAAGCGCATTGGGCAGAGGCGTAGGCCCACTATTGCTTGCCAAAAATGCTGTATCGTCGGATACTGAAATGGCCTCCTTGATAAACAATGCCATGATAGCTATTCCCGGAAAATATACCACCGCCAATTTTTTATTAAGCGCGGCCTTCCCTGATGCTAAAAACAAAGAAGTAGTGCTGTTTAGTGATATTGAAGCAGGCATTATTTCAGAAAAGTATGAGCTTGGTTTAGTTATACATGAAAGCAGGTTTACTTATCAGGAAAAAGGGCTGCATTGTTTGATGGATATGGGTAAATGGTGGGAAGCTACCACGCAGCTGCCCATCCCATTGGGCGGTATTGTTATAAAAAACGCCATTCCCCACGAGGATGCTTTATTGATAGAGCACTTAATTAGCCAATCAATAGCGTATAGCTGGGCTGAGTACCCTCAATTGAGTGCTTTTGTCACCGACAATGCCCAAGAAATGAGCGAGGAGGTAATGCGCCAACACATACAACTTTATGTGAATGCACAATCTGAGGCTTTGGATGAGGAAGCAAAAAATGCCATTTCCAAAATGCTTGAGTTTGCAAAAAGAGCAGGCTGGGCAGAAGAAGATGCAGTAATACCCTGGTTATCTTAGCCGTTTTATATCGTATTTTTATTTTAGGATATAACTTAGGGTAAATAATGCGTATCGCCATAATGCAGCGAAGCCTACTTTTTGTCCTTATGATAGCGCGAAAGCCATTGCTTAGCTAAGCCTATATAGCAGGCGAGTATGCTGCAATAAAAACAGCTGGTGTGTTTTTTGTAAAATTTTTATTAAATTCTAGATATAGAAAAATATTTTAACTATTGTTTATACTTTAATTGCTATATTTGTAGTTTATTTAAAACAATCATTTACATAGAGCATGAAAAAATTACAATTAGCCATTAGTGCACTAGCACTCACATTTGCAGTTTCTTGTGGAAACAGTGCAGAAGGAGATAAAGTTGAGGCAACAGACGCCGTACAAACCGAGAATACAACTGCTGCTGCGGTTGCTTTTAAAGTAGACAATACTGCTTCTAAGATAGAGTGGAAAGGTTCTAAAGCAATAGGCGACAGCCACACAGGTACTATCAGCTTGAAAGATGGCTCTGAAGTACATGTAGAAGGTGGTAAAATATCTGGTGGTAAATTTATTTTTGACTTCAATAGCTTAAGCGTTACCGACTTAACAGGCGAGCAAGCTGAAAAATTAAGAGGTCACTTATTAGCTCCCGACTTCTTAGCTGCAGATAGCTTCCCTGAAGGTTATTTCGTTATTACTTCCGTTACGGAAGGCGCTCCAGCTGAGTCTAAATTGGCAGGCGCAACGCATACCGTGAATGGTAACCTAACTTTAAGAGGTGTTGAGAAAGGTATTTCTTTCCCTGCTATTGTTACTATGACAGATGGTAGCATCAACACAAAATCTGAATTATTCTTCGACAGAACACAATGGGGTATCTCTTATGGTGCTGACGCAAGTTTAAAGGATAAAATGATCAACAAAGAAATCGAATTGAAATTAGATATTACAGCTAATAAATAGTTTTTAGTAGGTTTAATATACCTTCTTTAAAAGAAAAGAGTAGTTGTCTATTTGTAGGCAGCTACTCTTTTGGGTTTATGAAACTTGATAGGTGCGCGCTTAATTGAGCTTGTTTGTTTCGGTGTCAAATAGCCTTAAAAAAGTCCTAGTTTTAGCGCTCGGTACCTCACCAATTGGGATAGCTTAAAAACGGCTATTCTTTGTAAAAAAAGAACCCACTATAAGCCAAGCGCCAATAGTGGGTTTTTTATTCAAAATTTGATCAATATTATCAAGAATCCTTGTTACCTTAGTAAGGAAATAGATTCTTTTTTGGTGTAGTTTTTGCCATCATCGCAAGAGTAGATGACTTGATACATGTATACGCCAGTAGGTGCTTCTTTACCATTAAGGTAATTGCCATCCCAGCCTTTAGAATTTGGTCCACCTCTGTACACTAATGCTCCAAAACGGTCGAATACCTCAAAGCTTACAATGAGCTGAAGTGGTTTTAGTATTGGCGTAAAGATATCGTTGTTATTGTCGCCATTTGGCGTAAAGGCATTTGGTATGAATACATCACAACAAGGTTTGGCTACTACCTCGAATGTTGTTTCGGAAAAACAACCAAATTCATTACGGACAGTCAACTTCATGGGTGTTCTTTCGTCTCTAAACACGCCGTACACTTCGTGTCCCGACATAACGTCATTGTAGGGACGTAAAGCGGTTTCGGGCCACCATTTATAGTCGTAATCAGCGCTGAACAATGCCGAAATTCGTACGGTATCGTAAGTGCAGCCTACCTCACCTTCGCCAACAGACACTATTTCAGCTATTGGGTTGGGGCGTATTCTTACTTCTACAATATTTGAAATACCCACACAACCTTTGTCGGATGTTACCTCAATATAATAACGTCCATCTTGTGTGATATTAATTTCTGGTGTATTGCTTTCGGTGCTTAAAACGCCATCTTTAAACCATCTATAAGTTGCTCCAGGTAAAGGATTGGCTAGTTCTAATTTTTTAGTGGTGCCTTCGCATATTTCTACCAGTCTGTCTTCGTTGATTACAGGAACGGGCAATGGATTTACCGTGAGGTTAAGCGATAACAAGCTATCGCAACCCAAAGTAGTTTGCAGCATTTTTTGATAGACGCCAGATTGGTAAACAGTCTCTCCATAAAAGTTGTAGGTTGCGCCTTGGCATATTTCTACAGCGGTATTGCCGGTATAGTTTAAGAAGTCAACATATACCGTATCATAGAAAATAACAGTATCGGCGTTTTCGCATAAGCCCGAGCCATCGTATTTTACTACAAAATAGTTGACGTCTTTACTTGCCACAACAGAAACGTTTTGGCCAATTGCTATAGGGTTAACGGTATCGCCTTCGGCATACCAGAATAATCTGTTAGTGTCTGGCTCTACTACTATTTTTATTGGATTGTATGGAAAAGAATCTAAGTCGTAGCCACCCGTGCCGTTAGGCGTGAAGCGGTAAGATTTGGATGCATCGCCCCAATTTACATTTGGTAGGTTTCTGCCCGGAACCAACACTTCGGTAGCCATATTTTTGATACCAATGATGCCCGTACCCCCTTGCCAAGTACAGCCAGCAGGCTTATTAAGGATGTGAATGTCGATAATGTCTGAACCTTCGTACAGCACAGCTTGCGAAGAAGATAATAGCGTGTTACAGCTAAACAGTGGCATTTGACAAAACTGCACTACATAAGCTCTATTGCCTGGGTTACCAAACATAAATGATACCGACCTAAAAGGCCCTCCACCTACACCTGGATTGGTATCTTGAAACGGGAACATTATAGCCCTGTTAAGGTTTCCAGAAGTGAGCGCCGTACCATACACGAAGCTGCTATAGCCATTGGCCAAAGCGACATCGAAAGACAGGAAGTTGTTGCCCGAAACCACACATTGCGTATAGGGTGTTCCAAAATAGTTGAAGGTGAAGCCCAGGTTTTGCACCGGACCAAAATTATCATCTACGCTAAGAGGTATATAGTTGGGTGGTATTAAGTTTGCAGTAAGTTGAATTGTCTGCAACGGACAAGTCCTAACGGTGTCTGGTGACGCCGATAATTGAGCCTTTACATTAAGCATGTTTAGAAAAAAACATACAAATAGTAAAGTGTAAATGTGAAAGTTCTTACGCATAAAAGAAATTTTCTAAAAAATAAAGATGGAAATCCTTGATTAAATTACGTTCAGTTTTTGTAATTATAACACTAAATTAAACAACAATTGATGTATTTCAAAAAAAAGGTATGTATTTTTTTGGTTGGGTAGACGGAAACATATTTTTTTATATAATAAGAATTGGTGCTTATTTGCCAAATGGAGTGCGGGCTTTAGCTCATGAAGTTGGGGTTTTGGGTAGTTAAAATATGGTTAATTTGCGTGTATTTGGTGGGTATTAATTTTGAAAATAAATCCTTAATAATTTCGCAATTGCGGGATGGAGGCTTACATTTGATAATATTATTGTCAATTAAAATCTGTTAACAAAATTTATGCTTAAATTTTTGGCAAAAGTGGGTGAGTATGCCATTATGCTTTTTAAAATGATTGGCAAGCCAGAAAACAAAAAAGTGTATTGGAAGGAGCTGATGGATCAGAGCAATGATATAGGCATCCGGTCTTTGCCTATTGTTTCCATCATTTCTGTATTTTTAGGTGCGGTAATGACGGTAATGACTGCCTACCAATTGGTGAGCCCAATGATTGAAAAATATATTATGGCTCAGGTGGTGCGTGATTCTGTGATTTTGGAGTTGTCGCCTACCATTATTTCGGTGGTACTGGCAGGAGTAGTTGGCTCTAAAATTGCCTCCGAATTGGGCAATATGAAAGTGAGCGAGCAGATAGATGCGCTGGAGATTATGGGCATCAACACAAAGTCGTATTTGATTTTTCCAAAAATTGTGTCGGCCTTAGTGGTTATACCTATGCTGATCGTTCTTTCTATCTTTCTAAGCCTTTTAGGAGGCTATGTAACGGTTATTTTTACGGGCATCATGTCGGTAGAGGAGTATATTTATGGGCTAGAAGAGGGTTTTATCGCGTTTAATATTTTGGTGGCCTTGGTAAAGGCGTTTGTTTTTGCCTTTTTGATAGCCTCCATTTCGTCGTATTATGGGTATCATGTAAAAGGTGGGGCACTCGAAATTGGTAGGGCTTCTACTACTGCGGTGGTGGTTACGTGTATCATGATTCTCTTGGCAGATTACATCATTACCATGCTCATGCTATAATGCTTAAATAACAAAATATTAAAAAAAAACACAAGGAAAATTTTATTTTTCGATTTCAAAAATTATATTTGTGTACATTTAGAGCTAAAATAGTGTTTTACTGTTTTAGAGTAAATGAAGAATGATTAGGTAGTAATTTAAAAAATATTAGGCTTTGAAAAAATTTTTATTATCCATACTGATTGCATTACCATTTACAAATGCTATTGCACAAAAGCACCACGAGATTGGGCTTTCATTGGGGATGGCCAACTATTTTGGCGACCTACAACCTAAGCAAATACCTTGGGGCGTGAATGACGCAAAAACTTATAAACCCTCTATAGGCTTGACTTATAAGTATTTTGTTAATCCTCATGTAGGCTTCAGATTTGGCGCTACCTATGCTAGAATAACGGCTGCCGATAGCCTTTCCGACATTCGAGCTAATCAATTAAGAAACCTTAGCTTCACCAACGATATCTTTGAAATACATGGTGGTATAGAAATTAACTTCTTACCTATAGATATGGAGCGCTTCAAGTTTACGCCCTACATCTTTGCAGGTATAGGTGGTTTTTATTCTAGCCCATTTGCCGAAGATAATGACAAAAATAAAACGAAGCTGCGTAGCCTAGGCACAGAGGGTCAGGGATTGCCTCAATATCCAGACAGAAAATTGTACCCGGTAGTTAACGCATCGTTTCCTTTAGGCTTTGGTTTTAAAGCCATGATTGGCAACACCATGATGATATCTACAGAAGTAGGTTTGCGCTACACGTCTACTGATTATTTAGACGATGTAAGCCGTAGCTACACCAATATGGATACTTTGAAGATGTATCGCGGAAGCAAGGCCGTAGAAATGGCTTACCGTGGCAATACGCAATACGATTGGGACGGCAATTATCCTAACTTCGGATTCCAAAGAGGTGATTTGAGAAGAAATGACTGGTTTTGGACCGTAGGCGTTAATGTAGGTATATATTTTGATGCTTTTGGAAACATTAGAGATTATATCCAAACAAGATGTCCAAGAATTTTTTCTAGATAAGGTCATTTAAAAAATATTGGTTTTATCGAAGCATACTTCTACACACGAAGTATGCTTTTTTTATGGCGAATAAATCGGCATTATAGCAAAGCCTTGCATGAATGTTGATGAAATACGCATAAGCCGAGGTACGAACTGGTATACTCAAAAAATTATGGTAGGCATCAGCAGAAAGTGGATAAGTAATGTTAATTTTATTTTTTTAATTGCCATATAAAATAAAGACATGACATTTAAGCTATATCCAATCACTTTTGCGGTGTTATTGATAGGAGCCTTGATAGGTATTACTTCGTGCAATAAGGACGCACAAGACACCTATAGGCGCAATTTTAGAGGTGTATTAATACAGCTGAATCATGGTGATACCCTAGGACAAGAGTTGGTAGATATCGCTATGAATGTTGATAAACAACAAGTGAATTTTGTATCAACGGGATTTGGGGAAGCGAATAATGGTTTTGAAAAGAATGAAGAAGATTATTACGAAAAGCGCACCCTATCAAAAACTTACGAGTACAGAAGGGTGGAGGATACCCTGCATTTTAGAGTAAAGAGCAATTTTGGTCCAGATTCTAGTACTTTAAGGTATACTTATTTTGGAACAAGCTTCTAGCATTTGCATAGAAGCTTGTTCGGAAAAAAGGAATATATTAGTAGTTGCGAAGTTTTTGAATACAAGCGTCTAGTCTTGATTTCGCCATAAAATTCTGTTCCAATTCGATGGCAAAAGGCACTGGGGTATCTAGGCTTCCACATCTTACGATGGGAGCATCGAGGAACTCAAAGCAGTGTTCATTAATCCATGCGCTTATTTCACCACCTATACCACTTATTAACGTATCTTCATGCAGCACGAGTACTTTCCCGGTCGCTTTTACTGCTTCGGCAATCGCCTCATAATCTAAAGGAAGTAAGCTTCGGAGGTCTAAAATATGCAGCGATACCTCAGGATGTTGTTGAGCGTATTCGAGTGCCCAATGTACGCCTGCGCCGTAGGTGATAACAGCGATGTCGTCGCCGGCTTGCACCAAACGAGCCTTTCCTATTTCCACGGTATAGTATGGGTTAGGAACTTGTCCCGAAACGCTACGGTAAAGGGCTTTGTGTTCAAAAAACATGATAGGATTAGGGTCTTCAAAAGCGGCCAATAGCAAGCCCTTAGCATCATATGGGTTGGATGGGTACACCACTTTTAGTCCAGGAGTTTTGGTAAACCAAGCTTCGGTGCTTTGAGAGTGGAACGGACCGGCGCCTACGCCACCACCAGTTGGCATACGAACTACTACATCTGCATTTTGTCCCCAGCGGTAATGAATTTTAGCCAAGTTATTTACAATTTGGTTGAAGCCCACTGTTACGAAATCGGAAAACTGCATTTCCATCATTGCCTTGAAGCCTTTGATAGAAAGCCCTAGGGCAGCACCTACGATGGCGCTTTCACAAAGTGGCGTATTTCGTACGCGGTCTTTAGTGTATTTATTTACGAGGCCTTCCGTTACTTTAAAAGCACCGCCATATTCGGCAATATCTTGTCCCATAAGTATGAGCTTTGGGTGTTTTTCCATAGCTTGGTCTAGTGCTTCTTTAAGCGCCTGTATTAATTTTTTCTCTGTAGCGGGCATGCCCGACGTATCGGTGCTTACCGAATGGAAGGGAGCATATACATCTGCCAACTCCTCGGCAGTATTGGGTGTAATGATAGGAGCCTGAAAGCCTACTTGTACTCCAGCGTCTATTTCTTCTTTAATGCTATTTTTATAAGCAGCAATATCGTCGGCAGAGATGATACCTTCGGCCAACAAATAATTTTCAAAATTTATAACGGGGTCTTTTTTGCCCCATTCATCAAATAGTGCTTGTGGTACGTATTTGGTGCCGCTAGCTTCTTCATGGCCTCTCATTCTGAAGGTCATGGCCTCGATAAGAATGGGTTTTTGTTCTTGTATACAGTAGTTTCGGGCTTCTTTTATTGTGTTGTATACTTCTATAATATTATTTCCGTCTATGGTAATGCCTTTCATGCCGTAGCCAATAGCTCTATCGGCAAGTTGCTTGCACACAAATTGTTCGTTTACGGGAGTGCTTAGTCCATATCCGTTGTTTTCTATCAAAAAAATTACCGGCAATTGCCAAACAGCTGCCGTATTGAGGGCTTCGTGAAAATCACCTTCGCTTGTGCCTCCGTCTCCGCTAAAAGCAAGCGCTACTTTATTTTCTTTATTTAATTTGTGGGCTAGCGCTATACCATCTGCAATAGCGAGTTGTGGTCCTAGGTGCGAAATCATACCACAGATATGGTAGGCATTATCGCCAAAATGAAAAGAGCGCTCTCTTCCTTTCGAAAAGCCTTCTTTTTTGCCTTGCCATTGTAGGAAAAGTTTTTCAAAGGGCATGTTTCGTGCAGTAAAAACGCCCAAGTTTCTGTGTAGAGGCATAATGTATTCATCTGCGTCGAGGGCCAGGGTGGCGCCTACCGCTATAGCTTCTTGTCCTATACCACTAAACCATTTAGATATTTTTCCTTGTCTTAAAAGAATCAACATTTTCTCTTCTATCATACGGGGCTTTACTAATTGTTGGTAAAGCTGTATGAGCGTGCTTTTGGGTAAGTTGTTGGCGTACTGCATGATGTTTATGACGATATGATAGCTTAAGGATTTATTTTGAAAAACATGGCAAATTATTGATATTTCTTGAATTGATTGGGTAAACCTACTAATTAATTTTCACTTTTAAATTTGATTAAAATTCTGTTTACATCTCTTTATTTTAATAAATTTGTTGACTATTCTATTAAAGTGTATTATGAAGAGTATTTATCTCAAGGAAGTAAATTCGTTTTTCAGTTCGCTTGCGGGCTATGTTGTATTATTGGTTTTTATTGTGGTGACGGGTTTATTGCTGTGGGTATTGTCTGATACCAATATTCTAAACAATGCCAATATATTAGATTATGGGTATGCGAGTATGGAGCAGTTTTTTGCGGTGGCGCCCATCGTTTTATTGTTTCTGATACCGGCTATTACCATGAAGAGTTTTTCGGAAGAGTATAAAAGTGGCACGATAGAATGGTTGCTTACTAAGCCTATTGGCACTACTCAGATATTGATGGGGAAGTTTTGGGCGGTGTTAACGATAGCCATAATAGCATTATTGCCTACGGTCATCTACTTGATATCTATAAATTGGTTGGCTATAGATGGCGGTGCTTTAGATGTAGGTGGAATTGTGGGTAGCTATATTGCATTGATATTTCTGGTAGCGTGTTTTTGTGCTATAGGAGTTTTTTCCTCGAGTCTAACAGACAATCCGATAGTGAGTTTTTTGATAGCGTTGGTGTTATGTGCTGCTTTGTATAGCGGTTTTGAGGGATTGAGTAGGATACCGGCATTCAGGGGTAATAGTGATTATTTCCTTGAGTTGTTGGGAATGGATTATCATTACACTAGTATGAGTAAAGGCCTGTTGGATACCAGAGATATGGTTTATTTTCTATCGGTTATTGTATTGTTTCATTTTCTTACCTACTACAGTATAGAGTATAAAAGAGCGAAGTCATAGATATGGGTATTGGAAGGGTATATAAGTCGACAGGTAGTTTTTACAGTGTGAAAGATGAACAAGGCCAATTCTGGGTTTGTAGAATTAAGGGCAAATTGAGAATAGATCAAAGCATACAATCAACCAATCCAATTGCGGTAGGAGATTATGTGGTTTTTGAAGTAGAGGATGAGGCCACTTTGAAAGGGGTGATAAAAAGCATCAATGCCAGAGAAAACTATATTGTTAGGGTTTCGCCGCACAATAAAAACCAAAAACATATTATTGCTTCTAATCTCGACCAGGCGATAATTATAGCAACGCTAACCGATCCAAGAACTTCATTAGGATTTATAGATAGATTTTTGCTTACTACAGAATTGTATCACATTCCCGCCATTATTGTTTTCAATAAAGCCGATTTGATAGCGCGTTATGGGATGGAAGCAGAGCTTGCATTTGTACAGTCGATATATGAGGATATAGGCTATGAGGTAATAAATACCTCTACGCTCACTGCCGAAGGCTTGGGCACCTTAAAGGAGCGATTGGCTCAAAAAACAACGATGTTAACCGGTCATTCTGGAGTAGGTAAAAGCACTTTGGTAAATACACTCGATCCTGCCCTAGATGTGAGGGTAGGCGAAATAAGCGACTGGACGGGCAAGGGGCAACATACCACTACTTTTGCCGAGATGTTTGACCTTTTGGGAGGAGGCAGTATAATAGACACCCCAGGCATCAAGGAGTTTGGTTTAATAGATGTGACGCAAACAGAGGTGAAAGAGTATTTTCCCGAGATGAGAGCCTTACAGCATCAATGTAAATTCAATAATTGTATGCACCTGAATGAGCCGCAGTGTGCGGTCAAGGATGCTTTAGGCACGCGTGCGATGAGCGAAGTGCGCTATGGAAGCTATTTGAGTATGTTAGAAACCCTGAATCATTCGCTGTATTAGCGGCATTTATAATAGCGCTCTTACGCTCATTCTTCCTGTATGAATTATTGGGTTGTCGCCGGGTTTTCTGCCCTCATATTCTAAAGACAATTCTATTCCTTTAGCGATTCTGGCATTCCAGCCTATATTCCACAATAAGTTGCTTCCTCTAGCTAAGGCATCTAGCATATTATATGCTATCGAAGTATTCGCTTCGCCATTGTACCTAATGTCTGCGTAGGTTAATTTTGTCTGTAATACACCTGTTTTTTTCATAGACCACCTTAGGTCTACGACGCCTGCATTAATGCGAGCTTTTTCTGTGCCGAGTTGTGGATTGTTGGTTCGTGATTCGTTATTATAAGAGACGGTGACGCGTAGCCTACTGTTGAACATGGCAGTAATGGAGGGTTCGAGGCCCAGTATTTGTATATCAAAGGTTCTATTATCGTCTAAGCCCGATTGGTAGGATCTGTTGCCCAAAATGCCTTTAAGTCCTAAGGTGTAGCGCTTGCCAATGCCCCATCTTGCTTTTGCCAAATGTTGTGTGTTGGTATTTCCCTCTAAGCCATAGGTCAGTAGGGATTTGCCGGTATTGAGTGTGTATATATAATCTAAGCCAAAAACCGTGCTTGCTCTATTAAAGTAGAAGGTATTGATAATGCTTTGTTGTTGAGAGAGTATTTGGTTGCTGTCTACGTTTTTGTAGGCCACATTGAACGATTGCAAGCCCAAGCCTTGCATGTATCTGTTGTTTATTTGAATATTGAGTTGATTTGAAAATCGATTTATGAATTTTTTAAAACCCTTTTGTTGTGGCCCAAGCAAGTTATCGGGCTGAATGGCTAGGCTAAAGCTCATATTAGCATAGTCTACTTTCATATAATCGTTGGTGAGCATTAAAGTACGTATGTAGCGCTTTTGGTCGGGGAAGAGTGCTATTTCAAATTCGTTTGCCTGCTGTATGCCGTCACCGTTGTAGTCTTGCCACATATACATGCCCATTCCTGCATCTACCTCTACATACACATATTCGCGTCTTTGTTCTTGGCCGGTACCTATCTCATACATGACGTTCGTGGTGAGTAGTCGTTTTATCATATTACCCTGGTATTCGAGTCTGCCCACTACAGATTCTTCGGGCTGTAATGTAGTGTTTTGGGTGTTGAAAATATTTAGCATTCTGTAGCCGCCCGTAAAGTTAATTTGGTGATGTTCCCAGTTATAGAATCCCACTTTGGCTTCAATGTTTTGAGATTGATTGTCGAGCGTAAATCGGTCTATATTATTGTAATAGTCTGTTCTGGTGAAGTACCTCAGCTGTATTCGGGTTTTGGACACATCTTCGTTTTTGAGGTATACAGACCACACGTCAAACTTAAAAGCAGCGGCGCTAAGGCTATTGTTTGCAATGTTTCTTACAGTATTTTCTTCAAGTTCGTAGCTAGTGCCAAGCGTCAATTTCAGTAGTTTTTCAAAATTTTTTTCGAGCACCATTTTGGGTCTAAAAAATGCTGTTTTCGTTACATCGCCTTCAGCGTTCATATTATTAAAAGTAAAGCTAGCTTTAAAGCCTTTGTGTTGGCCATCAAGGGTTGCAATATTTCTGATAGCATTAAAGTAATCGCCGTTTTTGTAATAAGTTAAATTGTATTTTAATCCCAATTTAGATTTAAAATTGATACCCGTTTCGAAGCTAACTAAATGTTCGTCTTGTCTGCTTCTGGTGGTATCTACATTCCAGTCTCTGTTAAACTCGATATTTCGGTAGGGGGCAATTGCTTTAAATGCTTTATGTACGTATTCATAATTGACCATGTTGTTCCATACAAAAGCGCGCGTGCCTAAGCTGTCTTTTTTTCCTAAAAAATTTTTGCCAGTGTATAATAGTTTTGCGGCACCGCCCCAATGCTCTGTTTGCCTTATAGAAGCGTATAGGTTAGGGTCGTAATTGCTAGCAGCGCCTTCAATAAGTATTGTTTGCGTGCTATCTATTTGATAGGTGGTAGCTACAGAAAAGAGCTGATGTTTTTTGGGGGTAATAAGTAAAACGACAGGTTCGTACTGGCCTTGTGGCTGACCGTTAACTGGAGGTACCCACTGGTAGGAGCGGCCGTTGGTGTTGAGCGTAGAAATAATGTAATTGCCTTTGCCTTCTCCAATAAATGAAAAATTGACTTGATACAATGCACTATCGGTATTGTTGGAAAATACGAATACCGAATCGTACACAAGTCCGTCTACTACTTGTTGTGTAATGCGATAACGTATTTGATTGACGCCTCCGGTATCTAAAGCCAAGGAGCGATAAAAGGCTTCTTGAATATTATCGCCGATAGAGGCTAAGAATTGTTTTTGGGCATCAGAAAAACTAGCAATATAAGGCTGGTTTTTAGCGTCTTGGTTAGAGTAGGCATTTATCCGTACATTCCATTTTTTACCTATTTGCAATTCATCATGCAGATGAAACAAGGAGTTTAAATAATTCCTATCTTGATATTCAAATTCTATTTGTATACGTTTGTCTTTAGTAATCATTTGTCGGGGCATAAACTTCACCTCGGCGGTATTATAGTTGATAACGTAGTCTCTATCTTCCCCTCTTTCCATCAAAATACCATCTATAAAAACCCTTTCGGTGCCGGCAAGTACAATAAAGAATTGCTCACCATTGTTGCCTGTCAATTTATAAGGTCCTTGATTGCCTTCCAATGCATTGAAAATATTTCTTGCAAATTGCCCTTTTGCAATAGAGCCATTAAAGCTCAGCTTATTGGTGATTTTGGGATGAAGCTTCTGTTCGCTTTGAAGCCATAAGCCTTGTACACGTTTATTGAACTGTAAAAAGTAGCTTTTATCGGGTGTAAGAATATTAAAATCTCCGGCAGTGAGTTTGTGTTTGTTTTTTTCAAAAGTAATATACAGCCTATCAAATTCCTGTACTTGATAGGTATTGCCCTCTGGCTGAAACGGAATGGTATTGTCTGTTATAGCAGCCTCTATCCTAATACTATCCATGATATAGCCGTTCAGTTGTAGATTGAAGTTGGAGTTTAAGCCCACATCTTGGCTGTTACCTACCGAGAAACTTCTTGAGTATGCCCCATGACAGTCGATAGCATTGAAGTCTACAAAGCCCTTAAGAGATTGGTATTGCGCTCCGCTAAGGCTAAACATTGGCGAGGCGATATTGCTATCTACAGATTCGAGTTTTTTGTGAGCATAAGCAGAGGCAAAGTCGAGGCCCAATAATCTATAGTTGATGGTAGTGCTAGCAGTATTGGGTGGTTTTTTCCAAACCATAAAACCCTGTAGGGCATAAAGTGTATAAAAGCTCGTATCCACATTTTCGATAAAAAACGAAACGGGATCGATGCTTTGGCGTGCTATGAATAAAGTGTCGCCACTCCGAACGCTGTCTGGGTTGATAACCAAGGATCTTTTGTTGCTAAATGCATTGTATTGCATTACTGTGGAGCTGCTATCCTGCGCAAAACTCCAATTAGATATCCAACAAAGCAGAAAGGTTAATATATATAAAACAACTTTCAATAGGGTGTAATACTATTTGAAACTAATTACTGCAAAAACTAATTGCAAAAATACTCTATTGCTTTTAGTTATTAAGAAAAAGTATATAGATTTGCTTAGTCTTTTTTATCACACGCTTTCAATCAATTTTCAATGAAGTTTGAAAAAAAAATCATAATAACGGGTGGCGCAGGCTTTATTGGCTCTCACGTTGTTAGAAGATTCGTTACCAATTACCCTCAGTATCAAATTATCAATATAGATGCGCTTACCTATGCCGGAAATTTAGAAAATCTAAAAGACATAGAGGACTTGCATAACTACGCTTTCGAGAAAGTTGATATTAGAGATTATGAACAACTAAAAAATACCTTTAATAAATACCAACCCGATGCAGTGATACACCTAGCTGCAGAGTCGCACGTAGATAGGTCTATAGAAAACCCTATAGATTTTGTAATGACCAATGTAGTAGGTACCGTAAATTTACTAAATGCATTTAAGGAGCTGTGGAAGGATGATTTAGCCCAACATAGATTTTATCATGTAAGTACAGACGAAGTGTATGGTGCATTAGGCGAGCAAGGTATGTTTACAGAAACCACTCCTTACGATCCACATAGCCCTTATAGTGCCTCTAAAGCCAGCTCCGACCATTTTGTTAGAGCCTATATGGATACCTACGGAATGAATATTGTCATATCTAATTGCTCTAACAACTACGGGTCGCATCATTTTCCCGAAAAGCTAATACCATTAGCGATTCACAATATAAAAAACAATAAACCCATACCCGTTTACGGCAAAGGCGAAAACATCAGAGATTGGCTTTGGGTGGTAGACCACGCAAGGGCTATAGATACCATTTTTCATCATGCAAAAAAAGGCGAAACCTACAATATAGGTGGCCATAACGAATGGAAGAATATAGATTTGATACACTTGCTATGCAGTATTATGGATAAAAAGCTAGGCAGGACCGAAGGCACCTCAGCACAGCTTATCACCTACGTAAAAGACCGAGCAGGGCACGATTGGCGTTATGCAATAGATGCAAGCAAGCTCAAAAAAGATTTAGGTTGGGTGCCAAGTGTTACCTTTGAAGAAGGCTTGGAGCAAACAGTAGATTGGTACCTCCAAAACGAAGCCTGGTTGGCAAACGTCACTTCGGGACATTACCAAGAATATTATACAAACCAATACCAAAATAGATAGGATGCAAATAGTAGAAACGAGCTTGAAAGGATGCTACGAATTAACACCGCAAGTTTTTGGAGACGATAGAGGTTATTTTTTTGAGAGCTTTCAGGCGGCACGATTAGAACAAGCCATACCCGACTTTCCGCATTTTGTGCAGGATAACGAAGCCTTCAGCCAAAGTGTAGGTGTAATAAGAGGATTGCACGCGCAAAGAGGCGATGCCGCACAAGCCAAGCTGGTGCGTGTAGTAAAAGGCAGCGTTTTGGACGTGGCTGTAGATTACAGAAAAGACTCTCCCACCTTTGGGCAATATGTAGCAGTAGTACTTTCGGAAACTAATAAAAAACAACTATTAGTGCCACGCGGATGTTTGCATGGCTATGTGGTATTAGAGCCCAATACCTTGTTTTTGTATAAATGCGATAATTACTATAATAAAGATGCAGAAATAAGCGTCCATGTAAATGATACTACCCTTAATATAGATTGGCTCATCCACCCCGACGCAATGATACTTTCTGAAAAAGATAAAAAGGCTCCGTCGTGGGAGGAGTTTATAACTACTTTATAGTATAACTTCACAGCATGAAAATAATCAACGTAATATTATCAGGTGGCGTGGGTAGCAGACTGTGGCCATTGTCTAGAAAATCTAGGCCTAAACAATACATTCCGTTGTTTGATAACAACACCTTATTCAAAATGACTATTGATAGGAATAAGTATATAGCAGAGCAACTGATAGTAGTAGGAAATGTAGACAACTTTGAGCTTTCTAGAAAAGATATGCAGCAAGCTGGGGTAAAGAATTTTATAGAAATTATAGAAGCGGTGCCAAGAAATACAGCAGCATCTATAGCCTTTGCCGCTTTCGCTGCCGCACCAGACGATATTTTAATTATCTCTCCTTCAGACCATATCATAACTGGAGAAGAACAATATAGCATTGCCATAGAAAAAGCTATTCAATTAGCAAAAGAATCCTTTATCGTTACATTTGGCAGTATTCCCTCGCGCCCAGAAACCGGCTATGGATACATTGAGTATAACGATAACCTAGATGTGTTGTCGTTTAAAGAAAAACCCAATAAAGATACCGCCCAAGAGTACATGGATAGCGGTAAGTACTTATGGAATAGTGGAATGTTTTGCTTTAGAGCAGACGTTTATCTAAGGGAACTACAGCAATTTAATTCGCCAATTTATAAGGCAGCCAAGAATGCTTGGGAACACCAAAAAGACGGGTTTTTGGACGAAGCGCTTATGAAGCTCATACCCAACGAAAGCGTTGACTATGCCGTTATGGAACATAGCAAAATAATTAAAGTTGTTCCATTCTCTTTTGATTGGAGCGACCTCGGCTCTTTTGAGTCTTTATGGGAATACTTAGAAAAAGTAGATATACGACAAAACAGCGCAAAGAACCTTGTAATTGGCTCCAATAAACACGTAGAGTTTGTAGGCTTAGAAAACTTGGTGTACGTAGAAACAGATGATGCAGTGCTCATAATGCCCAAAAATTTGTCTCAGGACGTGAAAAAAGTGTATGAAAGATTAGAAAAAGAAAACCCCGATTTATTGGCTTAGCCTATGCTTATTGTACAGTTAGACGCTATAGAAGTGTATGCCCCAGTAGGTGTTTACCAGCAGGAAGCACTACTTAAAAATGCATTAAAAATAGATATCGCACTTGCCTTTGCGCCAGCATCTATAACAGATTTGCCGTTTATAGACTATGGTTTAATTTACGAAGGTGCCGTAGCTGTGTGCGCACAACCCACACCCTTGCTTGAAGATTTATTGCAAGGTATTTACAAAAATATAAAAGGTACTTACCCTAATGTGGCTATAAATATTAGTATCGCTAAAAAGCTTCCACCGCTAGGAGGTACAGTAGCAAGTGCTACAGTGGCTTGGAAAGAATTTTGAAGCCACCACTGCTTACGTATGAAAGCAGAAAATAATGCGGAGGCCGCAAGCACTACACTGTAGTTTTGATAGCGTTTGTTGGTAAAATGTGCTATAAGTAAGCATTGCCTTAAGTTGCAATCATTTGATGAAGCAATCCAAAACTCGTAGCTTCGTATATAGGCTCACAAAGCTTGTGGCTTGTATATTTTTCATAAACTTTTAGGGTAGCATCAGTTTTTTTAAATAACAAAATGTATGCTCCCAATAAATAAATAAAGATCATGAGTCTGGAACGAAGACCCTGGCCAGAGCAAGAAGCATTTCAAATACAACAATTACAGCTACTAAAGCAGTATTTGCTGCAACATAGTCGCTATTATAAAGCAAGCTGGAGCAAACTTCAGCTTCTCGATCGTCCTATAAATACGATTGCCGATTTGCAACAATACCCCTGCACCACCAAAGAAGACATTCAACAACATGAAAACGACTTCTTATGCATACCCCAACAAGCAGTAAGGGAATACAATACCACTTCTGGCACCTTGGGTGCGCCCATTTCTGTGGCATTGTCGGAAAATGATATTGTGCGCTTATCGTATAATGAAGCCCTGTCTTTCGATAAACTACAAATTGAACCTGGCGAACGCGTGCAACTGATGCTTACGCTCGATAGAATGTTTATGGCAGGAATGGCTTATTATGGCGGACTCAAACAAAGAGGAGCAGCCATCCTTCGCACCGGAGCAGGCATGCCGCAACTGCAATGGGACGCTATTTTAAAGTACCAGCCCACTACCTTAGTAGCAGTACCATCGTTTCTGTTAAAAATGATACAATATGCCGAACAGCACGGTATTGACTATAAAAAAAGTAGCGTAAAAAAGGTATTAGCCATTGGAGAAAGTTTGAAAAATGAGTACTTACAAACTAATGAACTTTACAAAAAAATTAATAGCCACTGGGATGTAGCACTTTACAGCTCCTATGCCTCTACAGAAATGCAAACTGCATTTACCGAGTGCGAAATGCAGCAAGGAGGGCATTTGCATGCCGAATTGTTGGTAGTAGAAACCGTAGACGAGTATGGACAACAAGTGCCAGAAGGAACCGTAGGAGAAGTGTGTGTCACTACTTTGGGTGTAGAGGGCATGCCGTTGTGGCGCTACAGAACAGGCGATTTGGCAATTTTATATACGAAGCCGTGTGCATGTGGACGCCCAGCACCTAGGCTAAGTGGTATAGCAGGCAGAAAAAATCAAATGCTTAAGGTAAAAGGAACTACCATTTATCCAGCAGCCATTTTTGATGCATTACATCAATTTCTAGATTGTAATAATTATGTAGTAGAAGTGACTTCTAACGCCCTAGGGCAAGACGAAGTGAGGCTATATTTGCTATTGCCCGAAGCAGACCAAAATGGCTTCAAAACATCACTATCAGAATACTTGAGAGGCAAACTAAAAATAGTGCCAGAAATGGTTTTTATTACTGCCGAGGCATTAAAAGCTATGCAGTTTCCAGAAATGAGTAGAAAACAAATTAAATTTGTCGACAAACGACAACAATTCGTTTAAAAAGCAAAAACATTATTATTAGCCAAAAGCTCTAAATTTTATGAAAAAGAACTTTTTTACGATCGCCATTTTAGCAGTAATATTTGCAGCAGCTAGCTGTAATAACGATTCGGGAAATAACACCCCACAATTGACCGCAGACCAAGAGCAAGCGGCCAATACAGATTTGGCTGAGCACATGGACAGAGAGGCTACGGTGAAAGCACTGCCCGAAACCACTGTAGAAGTCGATCAAAAAATACATGATTTTGGAAAAGTAAAAGAAGGCGAGAAAGTAAAGCATACCTTCGTTTTAAAGAACACTGGCGATCAGCCATTTATGATATCCAACGTGTTGTCGCCGTGTGGCTGTACGGTACCATCCTACTCCAAAAAACCTATACCCCCAGGAGCCTTGGCCTCGGTAGAAATAGAATTTAACACCGCTAATAAGCCTGGCCCCAATGAAAAATATTTAGATGTAGTATCCAATGCAAAACAGCAAATAAAACTTGGATTTAAAGCGGAGGTAGTGAAATAGTTATGCAGACCCTCAGAAAGTATCTATCTCTCGTCAAATTTAGTCACACAATATTTGCCTTGCCATTTGCTATGGTGGGTTTTTGCCTTGCCATATTCTACGAAAATCAAAACTTTACATGGCAAAAACTCATTAGCGTAGTCTTGTGTATGGTTTTTGCCAGAAGCGCAGCTATGGCCTTTAATAGGTATTTAGATAGGCATTACGATGCAAAAAATCCACGAACAGCTGTTCGAGAAATACCTAGTGGACAAATAGCAGCTAATAATGCCTTGACGTTTGTTGTAGTCAATTGTCTGTTGTTTATTATCACCACTTATTTTATCAATTTTATTTGCTTTATATTGGCGCCAGTAGCCCTGTTTGTAGTGCTGTTTTACAGCTATACCAAGCGGTTTACGGCCTTGTGTCATTTGGTACTGGGAGTAGGGCTGGGCTTGGCGCCTATTGGGGCGTTTTTGGCGGTAACAGATTATTTTCACCTATTACCTATTATGTTGGGTGTAGCGGTAATGACTTGGACTGGCGGTTTTGACATCATCTATGCCTTACAGGATGAAGAGTTTGATAGAGGTCTTAAATTGCATTCGATACCCGCTGCCTTGGGAGCACGTAAAGCACTTATAGTGAGTGCGTTATTGCATGTCGTTACAGCGCTACTGATAATAGCTTTTGGTTATATTGCACAGTTGGGTTGGGCTTATTGGGTAGGAGCCACAGCGTTTATTGGCTTATTGGTTTATCAGCATAGCATCGTAAAACCCGGCGATTTGAGCAACGTTGGGGTGGCTTTTGGCAACGTTAATGGTATAGCTAGTGTTATTTTTGCCCTTTTTACCATCATAAGTTTTCTCTTCTTATGACGGTTTAGCTGGCGTTAACCTTCTTTTTAAAAAAATAATAGGAACTTTGCGGTTGAGTACTAATTATACGGATTTATGAAAAACATGTTGTTAGTAATAAGCACGATAATCTTAATAAGTGGATTTACAAGCTGTTTGAAAACAGAGACAGATCGTTTTGAATGTCCCTCCAATAAGCAAGCAACACTTACAATGAGGTTTAATGGAGGTAGCATAATGCATGCCGACGACTACACATCGGGGATGGTTTATTGCCAACTTAACGGGCAAAATTTGCAGACAATCGTAGACTTGGGCATGTTGGTAAATGGTGAGAACAGAAGTATTGTCTTTAGGCTTGACTCCATAAAAACTCAAAACATGATTTATACTCATAAAGATTTGAAGGAATCTTATATAGGAATGGGGAATGCCAAAATACCTTTAGTAATTTCGGAGTTGGTTTTTAATGTATTAGAAGATAGCGACCTTTCATTACTTACTACATTTGAGGCCTTCGATTTGGCTTCTGGTACATTTGAGGGCAAGTTTTTGAAACCCGGCGACCAAGATTCTACAGTAGTTTCTGGCACTTTTTGTTATGACGAAAAACCAATACCCTCTCAATAATTTTTTTATTTTTTTAGCTATCTAAACTAGCAATTATTTTTTTTAACATTCTACAATGCAAATTCAAGTTTTAAAGTCAAAAATACACCGCGTTTCCGTTACAGAGGCAGATTTAAACTACATAGGTAGCATCACGATAGATGAAGACCTTATGGATGCTGCCAATATGATTGAGCATGAAAAAGTACAGATAGTTAATGTAAATAATGGCGAAAGATTAGAGACCTACATCATAAAAGGCAAAAGAGGGAGTGGGCAAATTTGCCTTAACGGCCCCGCTGCCCGAAAAGTAGCTATTGGAGATATCATCATCATCATTTCCTATGCTACAATGGATTTTGAGGCGGCCAAATCATTTGCTCCTAGTGTTATATTTCCAGGCCAAGGAAATAAATTATAATACCGCCCCAACCCCAAAAGGCTTTTTATACGTCTACTTTAGAAAAAATACACGGAGTATGAAATTCAAACACCTACTTGGTGCATATTTGGCAGTAATGTTTTTGTTTTTAAGCAATGCTACAACTTGGGCAAATACAAATGATACTATCAGAAACCTGTTTATACCTAACGCTTTTAGTCCCAACAACGACGGGATAAATGATATTTTTAAAGTAGTAAACTTAGAAAATGAGTCTATTGTTTATTTTAGAATATACAACAAATGGGGCACCATCATGTACGAAAGCACCGATAATCAAGCACAATGGAATGGCAGCTACAAAGGAAAATTGCAGCCACAAGGAGAATATGGCTATATTATTGCAGTGAAGTTTCCTTCGGGCGTGACTGAGGTATACAAGGGCACCCTAATGCTCATTACCAATCAAACACAATAGTGTTCTTGTCAATCTAAAACAAATAGACCTTCAATCAAAGGCTCATATAAGACAATACTCGCTTTGCTTCTCCAATTATTTAGAAGCAATGGTTTTTTATTTTCTTTCGGTAAAATTTCTAAAACAAAATAGAGGGTAACACCAACAATTATCTACCCGAAGCTTAATTTTTAAAAACTATGTTGACTTCCCGTTAAGTTACTAGCAGGTATTTTTTTAAAACAGCAATTAAGGGTTTGTTTTTGTTAAAACTGCTTTATGTTTTGCTTAGCATTGTCTAGAAGCTGAATCAGCTTGGCACGCATATCTTCTGTAATGTCGCTAGCCTTATCTTCTAATTTTTCGTACAATTCGTCTATTTCGTCTTTTTCTAGACCAAACCAATCATCTACTTGGTCTTTAATATCATTGCAAGTACGTTTGAGTTGCCTTCTAGTATTACATCCCTTATCTGGCGCAAACAAAACGCCCAAAATTACACCTGCAGTTACACCGGCAAAAAATTTATTGAGTCTCATAAGGTATCTATTTTTTGTGTTCAAATAATTCCAGGTTAGGCACTAGAGCTTCTTTATTGCTGCCAAATACTGCTTTATATCCCTTCGATGGTTTTAAAATTATTGCTTTGCGTTAGGGAGTAACAAAATTATAAGTCAATAGTTGGCATATTTGCGGATATTTTTAATAAAAACACAGCTATATTTTTGCCTTCAACCAATAGCGCATAACCGTAAATGATTATTTTTTCAAAGTACACTATTGTGGTATAAATGTATACTTTTTTTCAATGCTATTCGTTCTAAATCGTAATTTTAAAGCTTACTTTTGAGCTAACACAAAGGTAGGCAAAAAACCATGACAAAGAAAAAATATGCAGCATCATCCACCCAAGATATACTAGTGCAGGGTGCCCGCATGCACAATTTAAAAAACATAGATGTAGTATTTCCCAAAAATAAATTCATAGTTGTAACGGGCGTATCTGGCTCTGGCAAGTCGTCTTTAACACTAGATACACTTTTTGCAGAAGGCCAACGCAGGTATGCCGAAAGCCTTAGTGCTTATGCTAGGCAGTTTCTGAGCAGAATGGATAAGCCCGACGTAGATTTTATACACAATATTTGCCCAGCGATAGCCATCGAACAAAAAGTAACTACCCGCACACCACGCTCGACGGTAGGCTCGATGACAGAGATTCAAGATTACCTACGATTGCTATTTGCCCGAATAGGCACTACATACAGCCCTATATCGGGGAAGGTTGTAAAAAAAGACGACCCCACCGATGTGGTGACTTTTATTCAACAACTGCCACATAAAACAAGAGTTTACATTGCCACCACCTTTACTATTTGGTACGAACGCTCGATAAGAGAAGAAGCCGATATATTATTACAAAAAGGATTTACAAAAATAGTGCGCGCCACAGACGACGCACTACACATTATACCGCTCGAAGATTTACTAGAGAACCCTAGCTTGCAGTCCGACCTTGAAGGCGATTTACAGCACGTTTTTTTGCTGGTGGACAGAATGGTCGCGAAAGACACATGGGAAGAAGATGAATTGCACCGATTGGCAGATAGTATTCAATCGGCATTTCTTGAAAGCGAAGGAAACTGTACCATACTAACACAACAAGAAGATACTATTGAAAAATACACTTTCAATAACAGGTTTGAGGCAGATGGAATGGTATTTGAAATACCCAACCCCAATTTGTTTTCTTACAACAACCCCTATGGAGCCTGCCCTACTTGTGAGGGCTTTGGTAAAATATTGGGAGTGGATTTAGAACTTGTAATACCCAATGCCTCAAAAAGCGTTTATGAGGGCGCAGTAGCTTGTTGGAACGGCGATAAGATGAATGAATGGAGACAAGCATTTATAAGCAAAGAGGGCGCAAAGGGTTTTCCTATACATAAACCCATCAACCAATTGGCTTCGTCCGATTACCAAACATTGAAAAAATGGATAGCCGATTTCTTTCAGATGGTAGAAGACAATTTGTACAAGATTCAGTATCGTGTATTACAGTCGAGGTACAGAGGCAAAACCGTTTGCCCCACCTGCGACGGTAGCCGCTTACGCAAAGAAGCCTTGTATGTAAAAGTGGGTGATAAAAACATTGCCGAGCTATCTGCTATGCCAGCAGACGAGCTAAAGGTATGGCTAGATGCCCTAAGCCTTACAAACTACCAACAGGCTATTGCTAAAAGGATTCTAGTAGAAATCAATTATCGCCTGATGACATTGCTTGATGTAGGGCTTGGTTACCTTACCTTAGACCGTTTGGCAAATACGCTCTCGGGAGGCGAAAGCCAAAGGATACAGCTAACAAAATTTTTAGGTAGCAACCTTACCGACTCACTTTATATATTAGATGAGCCCAGTATTGGCCTACATCCTAGAGATACCCACCGATTGATACAAGTGCTCAAAAGGCTAAGAGACCTCAATAACACCGTTATAGTGGTAGAGCATGATGATATGGTAATGGAAGAAGCAGATCATATCATAGACATGGGGCCTTTGGCAGCACATTTGGGCGGAGAAGTAATAGCAAAAGGCAGCTATCAGGAGCTACTTCATAATCCGGCATCGCTTACCGGGCAATATCTTTCGGGCGCCTTGCATGTAAAGCCCCACCATTCCTTGCCAAGTCCAAAACATCCCTTTACCATTAGCATAGAAGGCTGCACACAACACAATTTGAAGAATATTGACGTCACTTTTCCGTTAGACAGCCTGTGTGTGGTAACAGGTGTAAGTGGCAGCGGCAAAACTACCTTAGTGAAAGGCACCCTTTATCCGGCTTTAATGCGCCATTTAGGGCTTGGTAGCGACAGGCCAGGAAGCCATAGCGCGCTCAGCGGCGATTTGCAGAGAATAGATATGGTAGAGCTCATAGACCAAAATCCAATAGGCAAATCTTCACGAAGCAACCCCGTAACTTATGTGAAGGCATATGACGAAATTAGAGCCCTATTTGCAAGTCAAAAACTGGCAAAAATGAGAGGCTTTGAAGGCAGACACTTTAGCTTTAATACAGATGGCGGCAGGTGCGATCAGTGTAAAGGAGAGGGCGAAGTAGTGGTGTCGATGCAGTTTTTGGCGGATGTGCATTTGGAGTGCGATCAGTGTAAGGGCAAGAAGTTTAAAGAAGAGGTATTGGAAATAACTTATAAAAATAAAAACATTTACGAAACGCTGGAAATGAGCGTAGACGAAGCGATAGTGCATTTTGCAGACAAAAAAAACATACTTTCCAAACTATTACCACTACAAGAAGTAGGCTTAGGATACATAAAAATGGGTCAAAGTTCTAGCACGCTTTCGGGCGGAGAGGCACAACGAGTGAAGCTGGCGTCGTTTCTAACAAAAAACACCACGAAAGAGCGCACCTTATTTATTTTTGATGAGCCTACTACCGGCCTTCACTTCCATGATATCAGCAAACTATTGAACGCTTTTTTTGCACTTATTGAGAAAGGACACTCCATAATTGTAATAGAACACAACACCGCGGTGATTAAAAATGCGCATTGGATGATTGATATCGGACCCGAAGGAGGTATTCATGGAGGACAGCTAGTTTATGCCGGTCCGGTAGACGGTATTAGCTCAGCAAAGGATAGTATCACCAAAGATTTTATTAAATAGTTAAAATATTTTTTTAGCATTAATTGTCAAATTTGATATTTTGAGTATCTTTAACCATTAATATTTGAAAAAGGAATAAAAAATTTGAAATTCACCAACCTTGTAGACGGAAAATCAGTCTATCAAGTTGTTGCGGTTGTATTCAAATGATAAATTTTTTTATATGAAAAAAGTCTTACCAATTTTACTACTATTGACTTTTGTAGTGTCTAATCTTAGCGCACAAATACCTGCTGGCGGTTACACCCTTAAAGGCTCTCCTATATTTTCTCAGGGCTGGGTTTTTACCAATAATATCACCACCGCACCCGTAGTTGGCTTTAACGATGATGAAATAATAATGACAAATTCGCCGAATGAGACAGGTATGTTTCATTATGGAGAAAAGCGTAGATTGTTCTTTTGCGATACAACCTTAGTGGAGTTTGATTTCAAAATGGAGCCTAATCCAAGTGGCACATCTGATGGTTTTGCATTTTGGATGTTGACTACTATGGGTGGCACGCAAGCTGCTAGTCCGTACATGGGTATTCCAATCAATTCTACAGGCCATGTGGTTGTATTTGATTTTTTTGACAACGACGCTAATACCAATAACCCCATTATAACAACAAGAACTTTAAATAATACGGCAGTACCTTACACAGAAGGCGTGAATACAGCCAACGATAGTACCAATGTAAATATGCCATTTGGTGTTTGGCACAACGTCAAGTTGTACTACACATTTAACAGTGCAACGATCAATACGACTACGCTTAGTATTTATGTAAATGATATTTTAAGATGGCAAGGCCCGGGTCCATTGAATATTGGAGCTACACCAGTAGATTTTGGTTTCAGTGCTACAAGTGGTGCTAACCAATCCAAATTGTCAATGAAGAACGTATCTGTAAAGCCATTCCCTTTGCCAGCAGAAATTATTATTCCTACCTATTGTACCGATCAGCTTGTACTACCATTTATATACCCATCGGGAGGTTTCTCTGTGTGGTATGATGATTATAACGACAACACACCAAGCTTAACGGCACCCGTGGTGGACGTAGTGCAGCCAGATACTTTTTCTTATTGGTTTGGACAAAGAAAGTTTTCAAATAACGCGTTTTGCTACGGCGACAAACAAGAAATTGTAGTTGTGGTACACCAAGCACCCATAGTAGATTTCGATTATTCAAAAGTTGAAGGTTGTGGTGCTGATACAATCTCTTTCGTTAATCTTTCCAATACAGCTACTGCCGATCTTTTCTTCTGGGATTTTGATGATGGCACAGATACCTCTGTGTTCCAAACCGACCACGTTTTTGCGTCTGAGGGCAATTATAATGTTGTGTTGAGAGGCCAAAATGATTTCTGTACAGATTCTGCTAGCAGAATGATTCGATTAGAAAATCCATTTGATGTATCTTTTGAAATTTCTAGAGACAGTATTTGTCAAAATGGTACAATAGACATATTGAATACAAGTGCTGTTACCGAAAAGAACGGTATTCCTACTTACTGGAAATGGGATTTTGGTACAGCCGCTTGGGATACAGTCATCACCCGCGACCCACAAAGTAAAGTATATTTTAACCCTGGAGTATATAATATAACGCTTACAGTTACGAATGGTTTGCCTTGTACAGATAGCTTCACGAAGGTAGTAGTGGTAGATCCTTATCCATCGTTAAATTTTAGCCGTTTGGATACCGTAATCTGTCAGGGCGACGATATTACTTTCGATGGAGAGGTGCTAACCGAAGGTCTCAATAGTCTTACTTGGGATTTTGGTGATGGCTCGCCTAGCATAAGTAACTCTACAAACTTTACTAAATCGTTTGATGTACCAGGTGTATTTAACGTTACAGCTGTTGCCGACTATAGGGTTTGTCCGGATAGTGTGATGACGAAATTTATCAAAGTAAACCCAATTCCACAAATCAATCTGCCTGCCGATACCTTCCTTTGCTATTTAGGAGAAGGTTTTGATGTGCAAGATTTGCAGAATGTTGGTAATGCTGATGCCCGTTACAGATGGAGTACAGGCGATACCACAAGATCGATAAGAATTAAGAATGTTGGTACGTATACAGCTACAGTAACAATTGATGGCTGTTCCTCTTCGGACGAAATGACCGTTGATAGAAACTGCTACATCATAATTCCTAACGCATTCTCTCCTGATAATGACGGCATAAACGATACCTTCTTGCCTAGAAACTCATCAGAACAAAATATTGCTACCTTCAAAATGCAAATATTTAATAGGTACGGTCAGAAAATATTTGAATCTGAAAGAATTGATGCTAAGGGTTGGGATGGTAAATTCAATGGTGTAGATCAGCCTTTTGGTGTATATGTTTACACTATAGATGTAGCCTTTACTAGTGGACAAACAGAGCAATATAGAGGCAACGTGACACTCGTAAGATAATCTTCAAGCAAACAAGCATTAAAAGCCAAGGCTTTCTTATCTCTAAGAAAAAACCTTGGCTTTATTTTTTGGACTTTTTTCAAAAAAGTTTGTGTTTTTAGCATTTGCAAAATTGCGAGGCTTGTATGGTTTATAACTAAGATTGTGTATTGTTTGGTAAAATCCCACTTCTATCCGCTTTCGATGGCTTAAATAATTCCGTATGATTCACGCAGCCGCCTTTCGGGGCTATTTTTTGTTAGTTTTCTATCGCCTAAAAAGCGCTGATGCATACCCCTTGGAGGGTAACCAAACTATATAAATGTAGCTTGGGAATAAACTAGTATTTTTGCCCTTATGAATACCATAAAACTATCAGCACTAGATTTAGTAGTTGTCAACAAAGGAGAACGTATTGCCGAGGCTATAGCGCGAAGTGTTTTCTTTGCTAAAAAGGCCGAGGATTTGGGTTTTGAGCGCTATTGGTTTTCTGAACATCATAATATGCCAAATGTTGCTAGCTCCGCAACAGCGCTAATAATAGGCCATACAGCAGAGCATACCAGCAAACTTAGAATAGGCTCGGGGGGCATTATGTTGCCCAATCATTCACCATTGGTGGTAGCAGAGCAGTTTGGTACACTAGGCACCTTATTTCCAAATAGAATAGATTTGGGATTAGGCCGAGCTCCAGGAACCGATAGCCTCACAGCAATGGCCATAAGACGACAACCGCTGCATACGCCTTATAACTTTAAAGCTAGCATTGAAGAGTTGCAGCAGTACTTCAGTAGTACGAATGAGCATGCTAAGGTACGGGCGATACCAGGCGAAGGCGTAGCGGTGCCCCTATATATTTTAGGCTCTAGTACAGAAAGTGCTATTTTGGCCGCACAAATGGGCCTGCCTTATGCATTTGCAGCTCATTTTGCGCCCACACACTTTCATGATGCCGTGCAGTTATATCATCATCACTTTAGGCCATCAGCATCGTGTGCGCAACCCTATGTAATAGCATGTGTCCAAGCATTGGTAGGCAAAACACCTTCACATGCCTCCTCATTAGCTACGAGCATTTACCGAAACTTTTTGAATATTGTAAAAGACACCCGTTCGCCACTGGAGGAGCCAATAAGCATAGAAGAGATGGATGCTATATGGACTCCTGAGGAAAGGGCATACATTATGCAAATGTTACATTATGCCATTATAGGCGATACAGCGCGTGTTAAAGATCAACTATTTAGATTCTTAGATACCTATCCAATTAATGAACTGATGATAATGAGTAACACCTTCTATAAAGAAGACAAAATCTTTACATTTGAAGTTTTTCAGCAACTTATTGCTGACTACAATACACCAAATTTTTAAATAAATATTCTTTTTGGCCTTACACAAATAGGCGATTATATATGAAACTATTATTTCACGCCAATAGGTTTCCTTATCCACCGTTTAGAGGCGATAAGTTGAAGATATACAATCTGGCAAAGCGGCTTTCACAAAAGCACGAGTTGCATTTATTGACATTTTTGGAAGATGCCAACGATTTACAATATTTGAAAGAATTAGAAAGCATATTTACCGCTATTTATTTGGTGCCCCTTTCAAAGAAGAAAGTGTACACGAATAGTATCAAAACTGTTTTTAAGAACAAGCCTATTCAGGTGGGATATTTTGAGAGCGATGAGATGCAACAAAAGGTAGATAAGCTTATTGCCGCTCAAGAATATGACGCCGTGCATATACAGCACATTCGTTTAGCACAGTTTTGGCAAAAACACCAGCATGTGCCTCGTATTTTAGATCTCCCTGATGCTTTTTCCCTATATTGGAAACGCAGAATAGAGAACACAGCAGGCTTACACAAGCTTTTTGCAAAGTTGGAGTACAAACGCCTGGCGGCCTATGAGCAGGTAATTAAGAATTTTCCATTGGCGCTTGTGTGTTCGCAAGAAGACATGGCCTACTTAAAAGATGTACAAGGGATAAACAATGTTGCTCTTTTGCCAAATGGCGTAGATACACAGACCTTCCATAATAATCCGGAAATTTTCCCAAACAACCACACCCTACTTTTTACTGGGAATATGGATTATGCGCCCAACGTAGATGGTGTTTGTTATTTTGTAGAAGCGATATTGCCTTTAATAAAAGCACAAGTGCCTCATGTACAGCTTATCATTGCGGGACAGCGCCCTGTAGATAAAGTAAAAGCGCTAGCCAACGACACCATACAAGTAACCGGATTTATTCCAAATCTTGCAGATATTTATAAAGAAGCAACTTTGGTGGTCTCGCCCTTGCGTTTTGGAGCCGGTACGCAAAATAAAGTTTTAGAGGCCATGAGTATGGGAATAGCAGTAGTAAGTATGCAAGTGGGCTTTGATGGATTGAATATTGAGCAAGGCGAAGGCGTATACAAAGAGATGCTACCTCAAGATTTTGCCAATAGGTGTGTACATTTACTTCAGCACCCAGATGAGAGAATAGCTTGTGGAAAGAGGGGGCAGAAAGTAATTCAAGAACGCTACGCCTGGGAGACAATTGCCGAGCAGTTAAGTGGCTATTTTGGACAAGTGATAAGTAAAGTAAATGGCACGAGCAGTTAAGTAGCGCCAATGTTGGGCGCTATGGAGTATTCATCTTCCTGGCAAGTACAACGATGAGCCTATATAAACGCTATTGACTTACGATGATTGAGCAAATACTTTTGACGCGATGAAGAAAGCCCTTATTTGGGCATTAATAATTTCATGCTTAAGAATCCAGCTATGCTTTCTACGTTGGTGGCTTGCGTAAATGTAAAGGTGTACTCTCCAGTTTCTTTAAATTGGTAGTTTTGTTCCAATACTTGTTTTAAATCACAATAGTCGCCGCCACAGTCAGATATATAGCTACCATCAGCATTCTTCATTTTTATATAGTAGGTCTTTCTATATTCTTCGTTGCCAGAGGGCGCTGTTACGGTCATTTCAACATCGAAGCCATCCATATTGTAGCCATAAATGTGTTGCAAGTCTATACTTATCTGTTTGCTAACAGAATTGTCATGTATTAAGGGTTTATAAGCAATTTCTTCGCCCTTGGTCCATATCTGATCTTTAAATATTTCTTTATGTGATTCTTGATAACCACTGGAGCAGCTAGCTAGTGCCGTTAAGCAAATAAATACAACAACGTTAAATGCAGATTTTATCATTACAGGTGTTTTGGCATAAAGATACAAAAATTAAAAATCATAAAATACCCTTATATTTATACCATTAATACCCTTCTATCAATAGCTTTTGTGTATGCTATCGTACTTGCCTTTTAAGGTTAATCCCGTTTGGACGCCGGTGATTCAAATCATCTATATGCTACTCATTGCATTTGTGTGCATAAGGGTTATTCTCGACACGCGCTCTGTAAGTAAAACACTGGCTTATTTATTGCTCATTATTTTTTTTCCAGTATTTGGGGTTATTTTTTACTTTTCTTTTGGTGTAAATTATAGGATACGCAAAATTTATAATAAAAAACTTCAGTCCAATACCTTAAAAAAGCAACAATTTCTTGCTTATCATAAATTATTGAAAGCGCATATTTTAGAGAATCCACCCCAAGAACTGCAAGATTTTAAACAAACACACACCTTGCTTAGCAATGCTGCATTGGGGGGCGACCTTTGTATGCCAAATACAAGATTGAAAGTGCTACAAAACGGCGAAGATAAGTTTGAATGTCTGCTAGCGGAATTAGATAAAGCCCAACACCACATACATATAGAATACTACATTTTTGAAGATGATATCATAGGTAATGCCATAGCAGATACACTTATTGCCAAAGTAAAGGAAGGCGTTGAAGTGCGGTTTATTTACGATGATTTTGGAAGCTCGAGTATAAGAAATGGCTTTGTGAAGAAGCTTAGAAAAGCAGGTATAGAGGCGTATGCTTTTAATAAAATAAAATTGATTTTCCTTGCCAACCGACTCAACTATAGAAATCACCGGAAAATAGTGGTAATAGACGGCTTGGTTTCGTTTGTAGGAGGCATTAACGTGGCAGATAAATACATCAATAACAACAACAAGCACAATAACGTTTATTGGAGGGATACCCACCTGATGATAGAGGGGTATTCGACTTTGGCCTTGCAGCAAGTATTTCTTAACGACTGGAATTTTTGTAGTGGACAGCAGTTGGAAATAGATGACGCATTTTTTCCAGTAAATACCATAAAGCAACCTCTGAGTAATTTTGTGCAAATTGTAGCAAGCGGTCCCGATAATGATAGGCCCAATATACTTTATTCCGTTATAAATGCTATTAACGCGGCAAAAGAAGAAATACTCATCTGCACTCCCTATTACATACCCGATGCTATACTGCAAGAATCGCTAATATTGGCGGCCTTGAGCGGAAAGGACGTGAGATTGTTGGTTCCTTTGCGCGGCGATTCTGCATTGGTGACCATTGCGTCAAATTCGTTTTTTGAAGAGCTATTGCAAGCAGGCGTAAAAATTTATCAATATAAAAAAGGCTTTATACATGCCAAAACGTTTATTATCGACAGAACACTGGGCTGTGTTGGTACCGCTAATATGGATACCAGAAGCTTTGATTTGAATTTTGAAGTAAATGCCATGATTTACGATGCTGCCACAGCAGCAGAACTAGCCAACACATTTTATAAAGACCTGCAAGATGCCCGAATACTAGAGATAAAACGATGGAAAATACGCCCAAAATTGCGAGTAGGCATTGAAAAACTTATACGATTGATTTCTCCATTTATGTAATGGCGCCTTTGGCTCTTGCATTCCTGTTTTTTGCTTTCCCAATCAAATATTGTGCATTGAAGATAATGATTGCCAAAAGAATAACTAGATACGCAAAGTATTGTGTGCCAGAAACCGCCTCTTTATAATAAAAAATAGAAAGCAAGAAATTGACAATAGGATTGATATAAATAAGTATTCCGGCAGTAGATGCCGGTATGCCCTTAAGTGCAAAATTGTTTAGAAACATAGGGATTATTGTAAAAAACACCACAATTATTCCAACATAACCATAAAAAGAGGGTTCTTGTGGAAGTGCACCACCATATAAAAAGAATAAAGGCAAAATCAAAATAGAAATGATGATAGTATGAGCATTTAGCAAATTAAAACTATCTAAGAAATTGATTTTTCTGAGTAGCAGCAAATAAATAGCAAAGGCCAAAGCCACCAACAAAGCCATATACAACTCCCTAAAATGCCCCATAGCTAGCAACAAACAAGCAAGGCAACTCAATCCGACAGCCACCCATTTAGGGGTACTAAGCTTTTCTTTTAGTATGATGACGCCCAAAAAGGTAGTTAATATAGGGCAAATTAAATACGTAAGTCCTGCTGTTTGAACATTTACTTCATTAATAGTATAAATAAATCCCAGCCAATTGAAAGACAAGATAAATGCAGAAAGAAATACAAAACCAATGGTTTTTTTTCTATCTACAGGCGGCAAGGCTTTAATTTTATTATAGTCGGCAATAAGATGTTTTTTCCTAAATATCACAGAAATCAAGGACAAAACAACTACACAAAAAAACATTCTATAACACATAATGTCCAAGGCAGGATAATGATTGATTGGCCTTGAACCAAAAGAGAAAAACCCCCATAGAAAATAAGCAGACATGCCCGCAGCTATATATTTTGTAGCATTCATCGCTGCAAAAGTAACCGAATCTTTTGGCTTGAATTACTAAGCCACTGTAAATATATTTAAACGCTATGTGATGCTTTTTATAATCCCAAATTGAGTTTCATATTATTACTGTGTTAAAATACTTCTTTTTTACTAATGAATGGCTTAAAACAACTCTATTCTTTATGCATTTCTTGTCCTTTCGGGGCTATTTTGGGTTATTTTCGCTCGTTTATGGCTAAAGTAGAATCAGAAATAATAGGAGGTTAAGCATCGTAACTGCTTAGGCAAGGTCATAAAATTGAGTTAAATTTGTTCCTTTTACCGACAAAAACGCATGCAATAAATCTTATGATGAATACAACAGTTTCCTTCCTCTTGTCTATATTACTTTCTAGTGCTGCTATAGCGCAAGACAGTTTTTCTATAAGCGGAAAAATAAAGGAAACTCCAACTATTCCCTTGCCCTATGCCGATGTTCAAATAAAAAGTACGGATGGAAGTAATGTGGAGGTGGGCGGTATCACCCAGGAAGATGGAAGTTTCCAGTTTGATTTGCCAAATGGAAAATACTCGATACATATGAGTTTTGCGGGCTTCTACGCAGATTCTCTAGAAACCGAAATAAAAGGCGAGCCTGTAACGATTGGCAGCGTTTTGCTGCGCCCCGAAGCCACCCAACTAGACGCGATTCAGTTTACAGTGACTAAATCGCAAATGGAATTAAAAATAGATAAACGCGTGTATAATGTAGGCACCGACTTGACGGCACAGGGTACAACGGCATCCGAAATGCTTGAAAATATACCATCGGTGGCTGTAGACGCCGAAGGAAATGTGAGTTTAAGAGGGAGTCAGGGTGTAAGGATTTTGATAGACGGCAAGTACTCGGGCTTTGCATCATCGGGAGATGCATTAAAATCGTTGCAGTCGGATAGGATAGAAAAAGTAGAAATTATCACCAATGCTTCGTCGAGATATGATGCAGAAGGCGAAGGAGGTATTATAAATATTGTTTTAAAAAAGAACAACAAAGGCGGGCTTAATGGTGCAGTAAATTTAAGGACGGGGTATTATCCAGAAGTTGGGGGAGGTTTTAATTTCAACTATCGGAAAAATAAGCTTAATGTGCAGTTTCAGTACAACATCAATAGAGATGAAAGTCCTGCTAACAGCACTACCTTTCAGCGCTTGGCCAATGATGACACTTCATTTACCTATAGGCAACTATATAGCCATAACCGAAAAAAATTTAGAAATGATGGGATGATTGGCTTGGAGTACGATTTTACAGACCGAACTACTGTAAGTGCTTCGGCTAACTTTAAGTCGGGCTTAGGAAATAATGTATATGATAGAGAATACCAGAATCTGGATGAACAAAACATATTGACTCAAGCCGATTTCAGAAAAGAGTTAAATACAGAATTTGAAGATTTGCTGGAAACGACTTTAGGTATAAGACACAAATTGGCAAAGAAAGGTGGAGAGTGGAATACCGAATTTAAGCATTTTACAGATAAGGATTTTGAACGATCTAATTATACCAATACCAACGATATTACCAACGATTTGAATTTAGAACGTTCGCATGCCTACGTAACCGAAAAGTTTTATTTAATGCAATCCGATTTTATTTATCCAGTATTTGAAAATGGAAAGCTAGAAACCGGCGTCCGTTCGCAATGGCGAATCTTTCATAATGATTTTGGTTTTTCAAGACAAATTGGTACATCCTGGAGCGAAGTGCCGCAATTCAATGACGAATTTGAATACAATGAAAACGTGACAGCGGCCTATTTAATGGGCTCAAATACTTTTGGTAAGTTTGGCGCTCAGATGGGCGTAAGGGCAGAGTATACAGATATAAGCACGCTACAGCAGTCTCAAAATATTACGCAGAATAAAAATTACCTCAATTTTTTCCCAAGTGCAGCCTTTTCCTATGCACTCTCAGAGTCTACAAACCTACAGCTAAGCTACAGTAAACGCATACGTCGTCCTGGACAATGGGATTTGATGCCGTTCATGAAGTTTGGCGACAACAGAGAGATGCGTATTGGTAACCCTGATATCAACCCAGAGTATACGCATGCAATAGACGCAGGGTGGATGCAATACTTTAAAGGCGGTAGCCTATTGTCTTCTGTTTATTACAGAAAAACACTCGATAAAATAGAACGTATAGCAATTGCCGGTCCCGACGCTATTATATACAGAATAGCGATGAATGTTGCAGAAAGAGAAGCCATGGGATTTGAGTTCAATGGTAACTATAGCTTCACTAGCTGGCTTCGCTTCAATACTGGTTTTAACTTATTTAGAGAAGTAATATCGGGCGCTTATAACGGCCAAAGTTTTGATGCTAGCAATTATACATGGACCAATAGAACCTCTATAAATATTACGCTTCCTAAAAAGATTCGTTTGCAGGTATCATCAAACTATCAAGCGCCTTCAGTAAGGCCTCAAGGAAAAACCTTGGCTATATTCTTTGGCGACATAGCAGCTACTAAAGATTTTTGGAAAAATAATGCTACCATTGGTATCAATGTGAGAGATGTGCTGAACTCCAGACGCTGGAGAAGCATAACCGATACCGAAACCATTTATGCTATTTCTAATACGCAATGGAGGCCAAGAAGCATCAGGCTAACATTCACCTATAGATTTAATCAAGCAAAGAAAGAGGGTAAAGACGTATTTGATGCAATGCCCAGCATGGAAGAGTAATTAATCGTAGTAAATGAGTTTGCAATAATGCCCAGCTAACAATGTTTGGTTGGGCATTATTCGCTGAAATGTTGCTACTACACAGAATATATTTTGCCTTATGGTGTTGCATGGCTAATATATGCAGGCGACATTGAAGGCGTTTTAGTGTTTTCGAAAGGTTTATACCGCCGATTTCATTGTCAGTTGGAGAGGCCATAAGGAAGCCCCTGTTTATTTTACATCCATTCTAATTCTCCAGTTCTTGGGTAGATAATTATTCATTCTATTCGGCATCCATTTTCCCCAGCCTAGGCCCAAGCCTTTGTACCTTACCAATTGCCATCCTTTTAGCTGTTTGTCGGTGCAGATGCTTTCTTTTTTTAGGTATTGTAATGCATCTTCTAAGCCTACATCTATCCCAGCAATCGTGTCTTTTAAATAAATACTTAAGGCTAATTCGTGATCGGGCAGCACTTCTTTGGCGGTTTCTTGGCCAAATTTTAAGCCTGCTTTCTTTATGTATAAGTTGGATTTTAAATAATCAAAAAAATCAGCCTGTTGTGGTAAAAAGCCAAATACCGTATCCTGTATTTTTCTATATTGCCATGTACCTTTTACATACGTTTCCCATAAAGGAGAAGCTCGAAAAGATTGGTTAGGTGTAGGTTGTTTTTTCTTTTCCTTTTTATTTTTTTCCACTATTGCCTCGCTTTTTTTCTTAAAAACGGTTAAGAAAAATCCTTCGCCATCTAGCCTCCAAGGGTAAAAATGATAACCTTCTGCATGGCCATTTTGGCTAAAACCTTTCACGATGTTCCAATCGGGAAGCAGGGGTATGGCTAGGGGTTCTACGTCTAGGTTTTGGAGTATCCAGTCCATTACCTCTTCATTTTCTTCAGGTGAGTAAGAGCAAGTAGCATACATCAAATACCCATCTGTTTTTAAGGCATCAAAACTGTCTGCAATGATTCTTTTTTGTCGTTCTGCACATAGCTTCACGTGCTGCGCAGACCATTCATCTATTGCCTCTTGGGAGCGTCTCCAGAGCCCCGACCCTGTGCATGGTGCATCTATAAGAAGTACATCGAAATTGGCGCCAAGTTTGCCAATATCTTTGGGGTCGTTTTGTGTCACCCAAGTGTTTGCGTAGCCCCATTTTGTAATGTTTTCAACCAATATGCTGTTTCTTGCCTGTATCACTTCATTAGACACCAAAAGGTCGTCTTCTCCTAAATAAGATGCCAGTAAGGTGCTTTTCCCTCCAGGAGCAGCACATAGGTCTAGCACTTTAATTGGGTGCTGGGGGAGCAGACTTTTTAAATAGCCAAAAGCAGCACCAATAAACATTGAGGATGCCTCTTGCACATAGTAGGCTCCTGCGTGCAGCAGGGGGTCTAAAGTAAAGATGGGCCGCTCTGCTAAATAGTACGATAAAGGACTCCATAACACGCTTTGTGAAGTAGCCAATTCTGGAACTAGCTTTTGTGGATTGAGCCTTATAGAGGTAGGGAAGGCTTGTAAGTGGCTAGGTATTATTTGCGAGTGATCCTCTTGCGCTATGTTCACAAAGGGATTACAGGTAGTAGTATCTATTATTGCTTGCAGCTTTTCTTGAAATGTTTTGGCCATAATGCGCGTATCCTAATGATTGTTCGTGCTTCGTTAGCGAATATCAGGCAGCACCAAGGCGCCTTGTAATGTAACGCTGTAAACCGCAAAATTAAGATTATTCAAGTCTTTTACCCATTTTTGAGCTTTCCATCTTGGGAAGCTGCTATCTAACACGAGCATTTTGGCCCCAAAACCACTGCTCCACACCTCTGGTTGAAAAGGTGCTTCGGCACTTAAAATAAGGATGTCTACAGGTGCACTGTTTGTCGTTGCAGCATTGAGCAAGATAACCTTATTGTTTTTTAGTTTGAATACTGCATTTGCTGGCAATGGCAGGTGCTTTTTGTTTAAATTCCAATGCAGTTGAGGAGGGAGTAGTAAATGCTTTACATTATTTTCTTCAATATTTTGTCGGTATAAATAGCTCTGTTTCCCTTTTATAGCTTGCACGCAAGTAGCATTAGCTACTTGGTATACTACGAGCCTTTCTTGGGTATTAGCTTGCCATTTTTGAATTAGGATACTAACGCAAAATATCATACCAATAGCTCCTCCTATTATGGCTAAGCGCCTACTTTTGTATACAAGTAAACCATAGGTAAGCAGGGTAGTAGTAGACAGCAATAATAAAGTGTCGACGGCATCCAATCCAAATTGCGACAAAAAAGAAGGGGAGTGTTGGGCAAAAAAGAAAACGATTTTATGAAAAACCGCCGTAACACCAGTCAAAATTTCGCCAAGCCAAACCACAGAAACAAGGGGCGCTAAGGCTGCTATTACTAGGCCTCCTACCATCAGTAGGTATGCATATAAGGCAGCCGGTATATTTACCAGTAACACAAAGATCGGAAACTGTTGAAAATAATAGACGGCTATGGGCGCAACAAGCACCTGTACCGCAATAGACAGGGCTATGCCTTGCCATAAGTGTTGCAGCCATTTTTTTTCAAAAGATAACAGTCTGTAAATAGGTTTATAAAATATAAAGATAGAAAGCATGCACAAAAACGATAGTTGCATGCCTAAGTTGTAAAGCCAATTGGGATTGATTAAAAGCATGATAAAACCCGCCACCCCTAAAGAATTTATAGGGTTTTCTTCCTTTTCTAAAAGGAGGGCGAAGGTGGTAATAGAAAACATGAGTCCTGCTCTGACAGCAGATGCTGGGTGCTCTGTAAGTATAATATAGTACCACACTACCACGTTCGCCAGTAAGTATTTAAGTCCTTTATACTTCTTGTTTTTTATCCAAAATAAAAGTGCTAATAGTATTGATAAGAAAATTTGAACATGCATTCCCGAAATTGAAATAACATGCACGATGCCTGTAGTGCTGTAAGCTTCCCATATGTCTTTGTGCAGCATGGTGCGCTCGTTTAGGAGCATTGCAAGCATTAGAGATGCTGTGGTTGAATCTTTTACATTGCTGCTTATGCTTTCAATGACACGAGCTCTTTGCTTTGCAATCAAGCTTGGCGCTGAGCTCGAAGTATCTGTTTTAATAAGTGCATTTATGTTGTAAAAGGCTTGATAGTGCAACTGTTGATGCGCTGCGTATGCTTTATAGTTAAAGCTAAAAGGATTATTGCTATTGCTAATGGGCACTAAGGTGTTGGGAATGGTTAATAATTGATCTTTACGCAGTGTGGTTACCTCATCGCTTTTGTAAATGTATAATTGCAAATTGCCCGTTGCTGGTATTAACTTATTGCCCACAACGCTTGCTTGAACCGTTACGGGCAATAAGTACGTCTTATTTTTGGCTATAGGATGGTCTTGTGTTTTTACTACAAAATGAGAGGCACTATCTATGTGGTTGCCAAAATAATTTGAAGCATTCCATATGTCGCTATAATAGGCGTTAAAGTATCCTACCATCACCATAGTGAGCAGTACGCTAATATTTCTAAGCACTTGTCGGCTACCAGAAATGCTTTTAGGGAGTATGGCACAAAAGAATAATGCTGCAATCAGCAGTAATGCTAGCACCACAGATATAGGGCTCCAATATATTTTAGGTATCGCTTGATAGCTAAGGATACCTGCCAAAATGCCTAGGAGCAAAGGCCAAATAGGAATTCGATGCCACTTCATAAGAATATTTTATTTTCATGTGCGGAGTGAATTGGCTAGTTAAATATACAAAAAATTATATTTAAAATATACTGCTTGTTTTTATCCAACGCTTAAAGCGTTGAATGTTGGAGAAAGAATTCAATATTTGTTGGGCATTCCCTTGTACAAGCTCTTTTAGCTCAGAAGGGTTTTGGTGGCGTACTCCTCCATATTTATAGGCATGAAAAGCATTCAAAATCGTTTGGGTATTGGTGCCCCACCTATTATCTGCTGCCGCGAATAATGCGGCGTCCGTAGCATATTTTTTGTCGGCAAACAACACCAACACGCGCCTTAATACTTTATAAGACAGTAATATTGTTTTTGTGCCATCTGCACGCTTAAGAGCTCGTTTACCCATTTTGTAGCTTAGGTAGGGTATACTCCACCAAGCCAATAGACCAAGTATTGCAAATAAAAGGATGAAACCAAGCGCGCGTTTATAATCAAATTTTGGTGGAGTAGGATTTGTTGTCGTACTTGTTTTATCAGAAGCTTGTGGCATTAGGTGTGCCTCGTCTATAGGCAGGGGTTGTGGCAGCGCATTTATAATGTTTTGCGTAGCTACGTTTTTGAGTTTTTGAAATACAGCAGCATAAGAAACCAGGGTAACAGGCGCACCTGGCACAAGAGCCGATAATGCTAACGAAGCGGTGTCTTTATATACTTTGGTAAGCGATAGGGCTACCTTTACTTCTGTAGGAGCAATGTTTATCGGACGATCAAAAAGTATCATGGATGTCATTTTAAACACCCCTGTTTTGCGTGAGGTATCGATGCTTACAAAAGAGCCAAATGAAGCAAAATTTGCTTTTGCGGGCTGCAAAGGAGGCGTGCCGTCTGCTTGAGGACTTTCTCTGGCATCATCGTTGCCCACCGTGGTATCAAAGTCTATCCAGCCTACACCCGGAAAGTACACCTGCACCCATGCATGCGCTTGATCTGAATAATACCAATACCAACCCGTGTTTTTGTTGGACGATCTGTCTTCTGTCAAAAATCCACCCACCACTCTTGAGGGTATTCCTAAGGCACGAAGCATGTACAACGTAGCGGCTGCATAGTATGCACAATAGCCTTTTTTGGATTCGAATAAAAAGTATCCAAGCTTGGATGCTCCAGGCAGATTGGGTTCGCCAGGATTGTCGGAATATTGAAATATACGTTGTCCGTTTTTGTCTCTTTTTAGAAAGAAATTTTTGATTGCCTCAACTTTGTCTATGGTTGTGGTGCTATTTTTGGTAACTTGTTTGGCTAAAGAATCTATGGTTTTGTAAATTTGATTATTCGGCACATTTGTGTAATAATTCATAAATGCGGTGTCCATTTTCGAATAGTCTTGATAGCTGGCCAGTATTTTGGAGCGCATGGACTGAAAGGCTTGAATTTCTTTGTCTTCTGCATTGTACACAAAGTAAGCACTGTTGAGTTTTGAGCTTTTACTTTTACCTCTATAGGCATTTCTAAATTCTTTTCTAAATGAGGGCTCTATTGAAATGGGTTGCGTAAAGTATGATGTAGTGGGGCCGACGAAAAAATTGGGGTCTAGGTTTTTATTGTAAACTTCAAAGTTTACTTCTTCTATATAATCGTGGTGCTTGCTGTGCCTTAAAACATTGGTATCTTCTTGGATGTGGTAAAGAGGAATGCTTGCCATATCTGGGCTAAAATGGTCTTTGTCGGGTGTAAGCGTATCTATTTCAAACGCCTCGGTTTCGGGATTGTATTTTGTATAATAAAAACTTACCAAATACAGTGGATTAGGCACTTGAGTTCCTTCAAAATAATTGTCTATATGGGCAGCAAACATCAGAATATTAAACTTCGTGTTGGTGCCAGACAAGGATAGCTTTTTGTTGAGCGCATAACCTCCTTCCTGAGGCTCACCATTTTCGTCAGTAGTATCGGGTTGTTTTTGTAGAAGGCTATTTTCTCCTTGCCCACTTTGTTCTTGGCTTAGCTTTGCAAGCTTCGACTCAAAGTTGAGATATTTGTTTTTAGAAACACCCCATAACAATGCACCTAGCAAAACAAGCAAAACAACACTTCTTTTTGCGAGCGCTATCCAGAATCTTGGTGCGGTAGTTTCGAGGTGATGAATTAATTCAGAAAAATATATCACAATGATACTAAGCGCTATTACAGGAGCAAAATCATTCAGTAGCAGCATGGCTATTTGCTCTGTGGAATAAGGCTGTAGCCAAATATCGTCTTGCCCCAAAAGAAATATGTAAAATATCAAATAGATAACAGCGAGTATAAAGCCAAACTTTCTGACACGCAATATACCCCAGCCAATTAGCCAGCCAATAGCTAATAATACCGCAAATACTACAAATTGTATGGTCAGGAAAAAACCATCAAACTCGCCGGTGGCGGCAGCATCGATACCTCTGTAAAGTGAGTACAAGCCTATTACTAAAATCAAAAAAGTAGGTATGAACCTAAAACCCAATGCATAAAAAAGTATGGCACCAATGCAGCCTACACCAAAATATATCGTTTGCCAAATAAGTGTTGTAGTGGGTATTTCAAATGCAGCATTACCGTACCTGAGCAAGTAATAAAACATTGCTAAAGTAGGCAGCGCTACAAAAAATATTTTTGCAAGCAGCTTGTGGATGGTTTTTAAAGACGTCAACTGCATGCTACAAATTTATATTTATTCTAGGAAGTTTTTCATTCAGTAAGCTATTAGTTTATTAATTTGCAGTTTTATTCATTCTTTGCAGAGATGGCTAATATCAAAACCAAAGCAGCAAAAGACAATATTCTTAATAGAATTAAAGTTGCTAAGCAAACCTATCAAGCGCCCAAGCCCTACCCAGAGCTTGGAAAGCTAGATACAGCCGCGCTGTATCCAGCTGCTACCGAGGCTGATTTGGCGCCGATATTTGCGGATGCGTTTCAAAAAACTGGCGGTAAATTTATTTACTGTGCAGATGCTAAAGAGCTTGTAAGCCAATTAAGCACCTTAGCGTCGCTGCACAACTGGAATCAAGTAGCCTGTGCACACAAAAACCTGTTTACGTATTTGATAAATAATAAGGTGAATTTTGTAAGAGACCTCGACCCCCACAACGACTCTTACGATGCATGTATTACAGATTGCGAAGTAGCAATTGCCAGAACAGGAAGCTTTATTTTTAGTTCACTACAAAATTACGGACGTACTGCTGCCATCTATTATCCAGTACATATTATCGTTTTGCAGCCACACCAAGTAGTATATGATATCCAGGATGGCCTTAAAATCATGAAGCAAAAATACCAGCAAAACCTGCCTTCTATGATAAATCTTGCTACTGGTCCAAGTAGAACCGCCGATATTGAAAAGACTTTAGTGACGGGTGTTCACGGACCTAAAGAAATATATTGTTTTTGGCTAGAAAACTAGTAAAATCGATATGCGCTAATTGCTGTAAGGCATTTGCTTTATCTGCATTAAGTTGGTGTATCAAAGCATTTATGCCCGCAAATTTTTCTTCATTTCGAAGCCTACTTATAAAATACAGTGTTATGGATTTGCCGTAAATATTTTCATTAAAATCAAAAATATTTACCTCGCAACTCCATAAACCCTCATTACTTACCGTAGGATTGTATCCGATATTGAGCATGCCTCCATAAGCGTTTTTGTCTACAGCTACTACTACAGCATATACGCCTTCTGCAGGTACCAAAACGTCGGGGTTACTCACCTGGATATTTGCAGTAGGAAACCCAATAGTATGGCCTAGTTTTTTGCCATGAATAACGGTACCCGTTAAGGTATAAAATCGCTCAAGCATCTCGCCTGCATGCACGATATCGCCTTTGTGTAAGGCTTTACGAATTTTTGAAGAACTAATAGCAGCATCTTCAAGCAACTGCGGAGCTATCTCTTCTATTTGCACCTGAGGAAGCGCACGCTTCAGAAGATGAATATCGCCCTCTCTGCTGTGGCCAAACTTATGGTCGTAACCAATAACGATTTTGTGCGGTTTGAAGTTTTTATACAGAAAATTATGAATGTAATCTTCGGCACTCATCATTGAAAAATCTCTAGAAAATGGTACCACCACTATGTGGTCTATACCTTCATTAAGCACCAGCTTGTACTTCTCGTCGGGAGTACAAAGTAAGCCAAGCGATACTTCTGGATTAATCACCTTTCTGGGATGCGGATCAAATGTTACCAAAATACTCTCGCCTCCAATAGAACGCGCAGAAGCCGCTACTGTCCGCAAAATCGTTTTATGGCCGTGGTGTACGCCGTCGAAAGAACCTATTGTTACTACTGCCTTGTTGAAAACTGGCAGCTCCTCAGAAAAATGAAAAACCATGAACTTAAACTGTATGTGCCTTTGCAAAAATAGCCATTCTAAGTAGTAGATATTACTAATTTTTTTCTTAACGCCTAAAAACAACTCAGATTGTCTTAATTTTGCGCTCGCTACTACCAAAAATCAATACACTATCATGGGTCAAAATAAGCTAGTAAGGTTTGAAGCTATCAAATCTTTTCCTAACGTTTTTCAATTTCCTGAAGATAAAAAAGGAAATTGGCATCTGTTTTTTAATAATAATAATCCTATTACGCTAGAGCTTGCCTGTGGTAAAGGCGATTATGCTGTAGCAATGGCGGCACTTTATCCAGACAGAAATTTTATTGGCGTAGATATTAAAGGAAATAGAATGTATGTGGGCGCAAAAAAAGCGCTCAAAGATAATTTAACCAATGTAGCTTTTCTTAGAACTCAAATATTGGATTTAGAAAAATACTTTGAAACATTGGAAGTAAGTGAAATTTGGATAACCTTTCCAGACCCCTTCCTAAGAGCATCAAAAGCTCAAAAAAGACTCACTTCATCCAGATTTTTGGCTATCTATCAAAGATTATTGCCTAAAGGTGCTGTAATTAATTTAAAAACAGACTCTACAGAATTATATGAATTTACGCTAGAAACAATAGCAGAATTGGGTTGCGAAATAGTGCAAAATATTCCTAATGTTTATAGCAATGGTCAGCCAGAAGGCTTGCTAGGTATACAAACTTTTTATGAAAAGAACCATTTGTTAGATGGCCGAATCATCAAATTTGTAAGCTTCACCTTGCCCGAAAAAACCATAGAATTGCCAAAAAGGAAAGGACAAGCGCAGGCAAACGATCATATAGAGTTGTAATGGTAATAAGAAAACCTACCATATTTGTGAGGAAAGCATTTTTTAGGCTTTCCTTTTTTTATTGAAGTCAATGTAGGCATTTGAGTTCTTTATTGCTTGAGTCCGTTCCATAGCGCTTTTGAAAAGGAGCCATGAGGGTGTTTGTTTTTTTGTTACTTAATTGTCGGTAATCTTTATAACTTCGCTACCAACCTGCTTATTTAAAACATGGCTAGAACCAAATTAATTTTCCCTACAAGACCAGCTTTATTCACCACAGAGATACAAGTAGCCATTACCGATTTGAACTACGGAAACCATGTGGGCAATGATAAAATGTTGGGCATTATACATGAGGCGAGGGTGCGTTTTTTGGCAGCGCATAAAATGTCGGAGCTCGCAGCTGCCGGTACTTCGCTTATTATGGCCGAATCCTTAGTTATTTATAAAAATGAAAGTTTTTACGGAGATTCTTTAAAAATATCTATTTGGGCTGTAGATATCAGTGGCGTTTCGTTTGATTTGATGTATCAAATTAGTTGCGAAAGAGAAGGTAAGGAGGTGCAAATAGCGCAAGCCAAAACTGTTATGATAAGTTTTGATTATGCTGCCCGAAAAACACAGCCACTACCAGAGGCGCTTTCCAAGATTCTTGAAGGCTAAATGTTAGTTCCATAATGGCTGCAAGGCTTCGCCGATACGTTCATCTGTCAATTGCACATGCATATTGATTTTGTATTGATTTACTGCCTCTAGCACCTCGGGGTGTGCGGCTATAAATGTCAGTGGTGTAGCGGCTTTTAGGTGATAGTGCACTACAGAAATAACTTGGTGTCGATAATCTATACTTTTACAAGAAAAATGTCGTTTTTCGGTCCAGTTGGAGCGGTCTATACAGATGTTTTCAATAATCAAAACACCATATCTGTAGCAAATTTCCATAAGGTTTATCCAGTCTGATACATGGTAAACTATCTTATCGAGCTGGTAGTGCAGGTATAGGAATTTTATACTCTTGTGTTGTTCAAATAATTTTATGAGCGAGGGGATATCTAAATGTTGATGGCTTGTAGGTAGGCTAATTAGATGCACGTCTAAGTTGGGTAAATGCTGCGACAAAGGCCTTTTGCAAGCCTTGCTAACTACGATTTGGTCGGCGGTTCTTAAAAGTATTCTCGAAAGGATATAATTACTTTCAAAAATAGAGTTTACGCTTGCTATCTGCGACAGCGGATGCTTAAGTTGCAACTTAAGGCTTAGCCAAAGACAAAATTGTTCTTCCCAATTTTTTATGGATGTCTTGTTTTTTGTTGTTTTGAATTTTGGCTCTTTTAAAATAGTTTGATGATCTGTTTGCTCAAACGATTCAAAATTATGTAAGTGAGTTTTAGGTAAATAGAATCTCTGTTTCTGGTCGCTCGTATATTGCTGTGCTACAATGGTTTTCATAGCGCTATTTACCACCAATCCCTTTTTGGGATAATTGAGGAGCCAACCTTCCCAAATTAATTCTTCCATGGCCTTTACGACGGTATTGCGATGAAGCGACCATAGCTTTGCTAACTGCCTAGAGGAGGGCAACATACCAGTTAGACGTCCTGCTATTATGTTTTGTTTAATCATTTCAATAATAGCTTGATATTTTGGAATAGCAGCGTCAAACTGGAATTGTTCAAAAACTGCAATTTTATCTGGACTATTGCTATTTTTCATAAACTGGACTATTTGTATAGTCCAGTAAAGGTATAGATTTGCGGCCTAAAATACACGAATTGCATGTTGAAACATTTAGCTATTGCGAGTTGCCTTATATGTGCCGCTATGGGTATGCAAGCACAAAACCAAGTGGTCGATTCTTTAGAGCCCATTCACTTTAGCAAGGGCGCAGAACAGGTAAAATTGGCACAGTACAAAAACAAACAAACCCTATGGTTAGATAGTTTGGGAATAGCAAGTAGCGCATCCAATACGATTGATCAGGCTTTAAGGCAGCTGCCCGGTGTAGATGTTAGGCAGCGAAGTGCAGCGGGTATCCAGACGGATATAAGTATCGATGGAGGTACGTTCGACCAATCTATCCTTTTGGTTAATGGCCTTAAGCTAACCGATCCGCAAACCGGCCACAATATGATGGTGCTGCCATTTGAGTTGAGTATGGTACGGCAGATGCAAGTAATAAAAGGTGCGGCCTCAAGCATGTATGGAGTTAATGCCCTCACAGGTGCTATTAATATTGTTACAATGCAGCCTACCAAAAATTATCTACAGGTAGGCCTTACTTCAGGTAGCTCTTTTAGGCAGCATTCGGATGGCAATCCTTACTACAATATTGGTGGCTGGCTACAGGGAGGCCTTGTTTCTGGCAAATTTAATCACACTTTTCAGGCTGGATGGAAAAACGGAAACGGCTATAGAAAAAATACTTCTTTCTCTTCCCCCAACTTTTATTACGAAAGTAACGGTCTTATTAAAAAACACGAAGTGCAACTGATGTCGGGATACAGATATTTGGATTTTGGTGCCAACGGATTTTATGCTGCTCCTGGCGATAGCAATAGCCATGAAACGGTACAGAACGCCTTTGTGGGTATTAAGCATCAATTGCCTGTGAGTAAAAACATAAGATGGATGAGTGATGTGGTATACAATTATAAAACAGATGACTATAAGTATATTAAAGAACCCGTTTTGGGGCATAATATACATTATCAAAATATTATAAATGTTACAACAGCACTTCAATATAAAAGTAAAATTGGAAATTTGAAGCTTGGACTTGAGTGGAGGCAGGAACATCTCAATAGCACCAATTTGGGTAGTAGAGCGCGCTCTAATATTGGAATGCTTTTTAATTATCACAAGCTCTTTGATAGCAGATGGCTGTTGGAAGCCGGCGCCTATGCCAACCAAAATAGTGCTTTTGGGTTTCAAGTGTATCCAAATGTAAGTATAGGATTTTTAACCAATAACCAAGCTAAGCTTTTTGCCAATGTGAGTACGAGTCAACGCTTGCCTACCTTTACCGATCTTTATTACAAGCAAAGAGGTGTCATAGAGGGCAACGATCAATTGCAGGCCGAGAGAGCGATAAATATAGAATTGGGATACCAAAAGAAAGTGCAAAATTATAGTATGGCTGCTTACGTATTTTACCGAAGCATTGAAGATTTTATAGATTGGACAAAACAAGATTTGACAGATGTGTGGCGACCTACCAATTATCATCAGTTAAATACACTGGGGCTACACATGTCGGTAGATAAAACTTTTATAATAAATAGTCATTTGACAATGGGCGGAAAGCTTGGTTATAATTATTTGAATCCCGAGATGAAGTTGACTTCCGATAATACTATATCTCGATATGCTATCAATGCTTTAAGGCACCAAGTAGTAAGTAATGCCTTTATGTATTTAAACGGTAAATTTAAATTTCAAGTGGGTGCTAATTTTTATAGCCGAGTGTCGTATAAAGATTATTGGATGCTAAATGCTAGTGTAGGATATTTTAAAGACAAATGGCAGGTAGACCTCAACATTCATAACGCTGCAGATGTTACCGTTGTAGAAGCAGGGGCTCAACCACTACCCGGACGATGGATGCAACTAACCACAAGATTTACCCTATGATATTTGTTAGCTTATAGCCCTTATTGTTTAACCTGAAAAATATGTAGCCAATGAGTAATATTAAAATTTTGAATAGAATATTAGATAGAGGTGTTTTTTCTTCATTCGAAAAAAGAATATTGGAGCTTATCTCGGCTAATGAATCGGATGTTGATTATTTGCAAGAAGCTCACAAAGACATTCTCTTATTCTTCAACTCGCTTCAAGCAAGAGACGGTGTGGTGTATAATAGAAGTCATAAAAAAGTAGTTTTTTTGAAGGATAATGTCCTAAAGGTTGATGATACTTATCTTATTTTAGCAATATGCTGCCATTATGATGTTCCGCTCGAGATAGTAAGAATATGGATGGTGAATTGGTACATCGAAACATGGTCGGTTCAGGGCTATGAGTTTAACCACATTGATTACTTTATGAGTAGAGCTATCTAAAGCACGCCACTGTTTCATAATAAAAGCCTAGAGGCCGCCTATGCAAGGCAGCCACTAGGCTTATTTTATGGTATGCTCTGCTATAAAATACAACAGTAGCAACCATTTGGTCGCTACTGTAGCAGGTAAGTGTTTATGTGCTTTTTGGCAAACGTCTTAGTATTTGAATATTTGGTCACATTTAATGCATGTTATACACTGCTAAACAGCAACCAAGACATCATATTGACGTATAAGCCTTATGTGTATCCTAAGGAGTGCCCTTATGTCTTACAAGGTTTCTTGTAGCCATTTAAAGAATTCTCTTTGCCATACTAAGCCATTATGGGCATTGAGTATCCAGTGGTTTTCGTTTTCAAAATATATAAACTTAGATTTTAACCCCCTCATTTTTGCAGCCTTAAATGCTTGCAGGCCTTGTTCGGTAGGAACCCTAAAGTCTAAACCTCCTTGGTATATCAAAATAGGCGTGTTCCATTTATAAACATGATTCGATGGGTCATATTCGTTGTAAGACTTATGGTTAGGATGATCCCAATAGCTACCACCTAAATCCCAGTTTGCAAACCACATTTCTTCGGTAGTGCCATACCAGCTGCGCATGTCAAACAAACCGCAATGGGCAATAAAGGATTTAAATCTGTTTTCGTGAATACCAGCCAACATGAAAACCGAATAACCACCATAACTAGCACCTACTGCCCCTAGTCGGGTTTCGTCTACATATTTTTCTTTCGCTACATCGTCTATTGCTGCCAGGTAATCATCCATTGGTTGTCCGCCCCAGTCTTCGCTAATAGCCTCATTCCAGGCTACGCCATATCCGGGTAAGCCTCGTCTGTTTGGAGCCACTACAATATACCCATTAGCAGCCATTAATTGAAAATTCCAGCGAACACTATAAAATTGAGATACCGCAGACTGTGGCCCACCTTGACAATACAATAGCGTAGGATATTTCTTGGTACTATCAAAATTGGGAGGGTAAATTACCCATACGCCCATTTCTTTGCCATCGGTAGTCGTTACAGTTCTCATTCTTACCTCGCTTTTTGCAATACCTCTATAGGCAGCGTCATTGACATGTGTAAGTGTAGTGATTGTGCCTGTTTTAGTATCCACACTGTATAGCTCTGCAGCACGATTCATGTCGGTTTTTGTTACAATAAGTTTGTTTTGCCATTGGCCAACAATGCTTGTTATATCATGTTGCCCTTCGGTAATAACACGCACGCTTGGTATATCTATATTGGTTGAGGTGCCAACTTCAAATAATTGCATTGTAGCTTTGACAGTAGCGTTAAAAAATATTTTAGCACCATTAACCGACCATTTAAAACCCCCATCTACGGTTTCATCCCAATGTTGCGTTAGGTTTCTTTTCGTTTTTGAATTAAAATCATAAACAATAATATCGTTTTTGTCTGCTTCATACCCATCTCTAGCCATGCTTAACCATGCCAATTGATTGCCATTTGGACTAAATTGTGGGTGTAGGTCATACCCCATCATTTCATCCGAAAGGTTGGTGGTTTGGCCTGTAGCCAAATGATAGTAGTAAATGTCGGTATTGGTGCTTAGTGCATAGTCTTTGCCAAATTTCTTTTTGCATACATACACCAATGCATCGCTGTTGGGGCTCCACACGTAGTCGTCTGTGCCGCCAAATGGTTTTGATGGTACATCAAATGGCTCATTAGCGAGTATGTCTTTTGCGTTAGCTATGTCTTTTATTTTTGCAACAAAAACGTGCGAAACTTTACCATCATACCAGGTATCCCAATGTCTGAAGTTTAGGTCGTTATATACTTTTGCAGTAGCATTAGGTACATCGTTGTATAATGTTTTACCATGTACTTTATGCATCTCTATATGTTTGGAAAATGCTATGTGCTTACCATCGGGGCTGATACTTATAGTTTCTGCATCCGACAGCCCTCCAGCTACCGATATCCAAGTAGCTCCTTTGTCTTGAGATAACCACACAACGCCATCCTTATCTTTTGCATAAATGCCGTTGCCATCCCATTGAATAAATGATTTATTATTCAATCCTTCCCAAGGGGTAGATATTCCTGTTTGGTTATTCAATAAAAAATAGGATACGTTGTTTTTTTCTGTTTTCAAATCGGTGTGTGCCACTCTATAAAGGGTATGAAAGCCTTCTGGAGAGGTAGCCACAGCGCCCACTCTTCCCAATTGCCAAAGTGCTTCGGGTGTAAGGGGTTGTTGCGCCGATAGCGAAATGGCCAAGGTGCTAGCCAAGCTTATAAGTACGAGTTTTTTCATAGTATATAACTTAATTTATATTTTCAATAGTTAAGAAAGCTTATTGTCTGTTTACTACTATTAGTGATTTACACAATAGTGTCGGATAAAATTAAGGATAGATTGGTAGTTTACCTTAGGTAGCGAACAAAAAATACCCAAATGATACTTCATTAATGGCGCCATGCTGTTGATACGCTTCCTTAACCAGCCCAATTTTCTCTATCTAAACTTCTGTATTGAATGGCTTCTGCAATATGTTCGTGATTGATATTGCTTTTGCCTTCTAGGTCTGCAATCGTTCTGGCTACTTTAAGTATGCGGTCGTAGGCTCGGGCCGATAAGTTGAGGCGCTCCATTGCACGCTTCAATAGGTTGGCACTGACATTGTCCAAAACACAATATGTAGAAATCATCGGGCTTGTTATCATTGCATTAGAGTGAATGCCGGGATAATTTTTGTATCGTTCGGTTTGAATTTGCCGGGCGGTCATCACTCTTGCTCTAATGTTCTCGCTTGTTTCAGATTTTCTTGTCTCTGCGAGCTCGTCATAGCTTATTGGGGTTACTTCTACATGAAGGTCTATTCGGTCTAACAAAGGTCCAGATATCTTATTAAGGTATCGTTGTACTATTTGCGTATTGCAAGTACATTCTTTTGTAGGGTGGTTGTAATATCCGCATGGGCAGGGGTTCATAGAGGCTATCAACATAAAGCTTGCAGGGAAGTCAATAGATATTTTCGCTCTTGAGATGCTTACCTTTCTTTCTTCCATAGGCTGGCGCATCACCTCCAATACGGTTCGTTTAAATTCGGGCAATTCGTCCAGAAATAGCACGCCATTGTGTGCCAATGAAATTTCTCCAGGCTGCGGATAGCCGCCGCCTCCCACTAAGGCCACGTCCGATACGGTATGGTGAGGGCTTCTGAAAGGGCGTTGGGCTATTAATGACGCATGCTCGGGTAGCTTGCCTGCAACGGAGTGTATTTTAGTTGTTTCCAAGGCTTCGTGTAGCGTAAGTGGCGGTAGTATGGTGGGTATACGCTTAGCAAGCATTGTTTTACCTGCTCCGGGTGGGCCTATCAGGATGGCATTGTGGCCACCTGCGGCAGCTATCTCTAGTGCGCGTTTGATGTTTTCTTGTCCTTTTACGTCCGAGAAGTCTATATCAAATACAGACTGTGCATGAAAGAACTCCTCGCGCGTGTCTACTTTGATGGGTTGTAGTTCGGACGAGCCTTGTAGCAGTGCAATTACCTCCTTGACATGGCTTACGCCATATACAGCCACATCGCTTACCATGGCGGCTTCTCGGGCATTTTGGATAGGCAATATCATGCCTTTAAATCCGTCTTTTTTGGCCTGTATGGCCATAGGCAAAGCGCCCTTGATGGGTTTTAATGAGCCGTCAAGACTCAATTCGCCCATCACTATGAAGTTTTCAAACAAACTAGCATCTATTTGCCCTGTGGCACCAAGGATACCAATAAAAATCGTAAGATCATAGGCCGATCCTGCCTTTTTTAGGTCGGCTGGAGCCATATTAATCACAACTTTTTGACGCGGACGTTCATAATCGTTGTTTTTCATTGCGGTGAGCACTCGTTCGATGCTTTCTTTTACGGCATTATCTGGTAGGCCTACTATTACAAAGCCTAATCCGGCCGTAATGTCCGATTCTATCGTGATCGTAATAGCATCTACTCCATATACCGCACTTCCGTATAACTTTACTAACATAATCCTATCTTTAGATATTAAATATAGTAATTATAACATAAAAAAACCAAGCATTGGAAATGAATGCTTGGAAAATATTTTCTTAGACTTTAAGGGTAAATTTTAAAGCCTGTCCATCACTTGGCTTATTAGTTGGAAGGTTTCATCGATACTTCCGTCGCCTTTTAATGGTTGATGTAGTCCTTTATTCGCATAGTAGGCTGCCACAGCTACTGTTTTATTTTTATATTCTACAATTCTTTTTGATATAACCTCTTCATTGTCGTCAGAACGTCCAGATAGTTGTCCTCTTTGTAAAAGTCTACGTTTGAGCTCCTCTTCTGGTACTTCTAATGAAATAAGTACTGCGATGCTTGAGTTCTTGCTAGCTAATAGGGAATCAAGCGCCTCTGCTTGAGCTTCCGTTCTAGGAAAGCCATCAAAAATAAAGCCTTTTGACGCGGGGTTTTCCTCTATTTTGCTTTTTATCATACCAATTACCACCGCGTCTGGAACCAGTTGTCCATTATCCATATACTTTTTGGCATCAATACCTAATGGTGTAGCTTGTTGTATTTGCTCTCTTAATAAGTCGCCTGTAGAGATATGATTTAATTGATATTTCTTAATGATGTTTTCAGATTGAGTACCCTTTCCGCTTCCTGGAGGGCCAAACAAGATAATGTTTAGCATAGTTTTGATTTTATAGGGCGAAAATACAAATTATTATTAGAAAAAGAGGCCTACATAGTATTAGTTATTATAATTAATTTTCATCCAATACTGTAATGAAATGCATATAGTATTTTGTATAACTACAATCAATATACTAGTTGTTGCCTGCCTGCTACTTTTACAACTGCACCTCAAGCGACTATAAAAACACTATGTTTCGATTATGCTAATTGCATTTTTAACCTAGCGAAGCAGAAGAAATTTATGAATGCGTATACTATATTAGTTGCGCATCACTATATGGGCAGGGCAATAAACTTCAGCTATTCCTATAGCATTAGAGAAAGAATCATTTTTTACTACTAGGCAATTTGCCTTTTCAAACCAGCACTATCAATCGAGGAAAGAAGCAGCAATAAAATTTCATTTATGGAATATAGGCTATGTTTTGTACCTTTGCACTCGCTAAAATGGCATAAAAGAATCAAATAAATACTACATGTTTGCATTTAGAACTTTTCTTGTTAAGTATAGATTAATAATAGGTATAATTTTAATAGGCCTAGGTATTTATATAGGTATCGAAAACAACTGGTGGGTGGGTTGGTTACCAATCTTTATTGGTCTACTTACTATTACAGCGCATTTTTTATTGGGCCCCATCACTTTACTGCAACGCCACGTAGAAAACGGCGATGTAGATAGCGCCAGAGCACTTATTAATATGGTGAAATACCCCAATTTATTACTAAAGCCACTTAGGTCTGCTTTCTTTATGCTCAAAGCCAACTTCTCTACAATGGATGAAGACTTTGATACTGCAGAGGCCGATTTAAAGAAGAGTTTGGAAATGGGTACAGCCGATAAAGCAGCCCAAGGTATGACGCTCCTTCAATTAGGTTCCATAGCCCTAAAAAAAGGGAATAATAAAGAAGCATTTGATTATACCAAGCGGTCGGTAGCGGCAGGCTTGCCAGATGCAGATAGCCAAGCGTCGGCCTATATGATACTGTGTCAAATATGTATGCAGAGGCGAGATTTTAGAGGCAGTAAATTCTATTTTTCAAAAGCCCAAGCAGCTAAGCCTAAAAACGCACAAATTGTAGAGCAAATAGCAGAGGTGAAAAAACACATAGCGCGTTTGCCGGGTTGATAAAATAACTTATTACACAAGCCGTCTATTTTTTTAGACGGCTTTTTGTATCGGTGCTTCTGCTAAGTTTTACTATCTTTGAAAACGGATATTATTATATACCATTTATGTTATGTTTTCCCAATGCAAAGATCAATTTAGGCTTGTTTGTAACTAATAAGAGAGCCGATGGCTACCATGATATAGCCTCCGTTTTTTTGCCTATACCTATTTATGATATTTTAGAAATAGTACCAAGCGACACCAATAGTACAATAATAAAGTTTTACGGTGATACCATCGCTGGCGACGTGCAACATAACTTGGTATGGAAAGCATGGGAAATGTTGGAACAAGATTTCAAAGAGCATATGCATGCCATCACGATACACTTAAAGAAAGGGATACCAATGGGGGCAGGCTTGGGTGGCGGTTCGTCCAATGGCGCGTTTATGCTGCGCTTACTAAAAGCCTACTTTAAGCTAAATATCTCTCAGCAAGAGCTTGCAGCTTATGCTTTAAGGCTCGGTAGCGACTGTCCTTTTTTCATTCAAAACACCACACAGTTAGCAAGAGGGAGAGGGGAGCTACTTAGCCCTTTAAATTTGGCAGTGGACTGGGAAAATTACAAATTGTTGTGTGTGCATCCAGAGGTACATATCAGCACCAAGGAGGCCTTTGGACATGTGGTACCTGAGGCACCAGCGTTTGATTTGGAGCAATTGCCAAAGCTACCTATAGAGCAATGGAAGCATCACATTCATAACGATTTTGAGCGCAGTTTCTTTTACGTTCACCCACAATGGGCTGCAATAAAAGAGCAATTGTATGAGAGCGGTGCTATCTATGTGTCATTGACAGGGACGGGCTCAACTATTTATGCTATTATCCCTAAAGATGCGTCAGAGGAGTTGCCTTGTAACTGGCCGCCACATCGCTACCAATGGTGCAGACAATTTCAAGTTAAAAATTAAAATCTGGTATGATAGACTTTGAAAAAAGAAAGGTATCTTTTTTAGATAAATCCAATTTGAAGGCACATAACCTCCAACATAAAAGGGTTATAAACTTTAATATAGATAAGTACAATGCTGCCGTTAAAAATGGCAAGCAGCAGTATTTAGACTTAGAAGCAGCCCGAAAACATGCTAAAAATATTAAATGGGCAGCCATAGAAGATTTAGATAAACACCTTTTGGCTTTTGAACGCAATTTCAGTATGCGTGGAGGAAAGGTGTTGTGGGCCGAAAACGCCAAACAAGCTTTAGCGCATATACTCGAAATATGTGAAGAAAAGCACACAACCACCGTGGTGAAGTCAAAGTCAATGGTGACGGAAGAATTGCACTTAAATGATTTTCTTGCGCAACATAAGATACAGTCTATTGAAACAGATTTGGGAGAATACATCCAACAATTAGACGGCGAGCCGCCTTATCATATTGTTACTCCAGCCATGCACAAAAGCAAGGAGGACATAGCCCAATTGTTTCATAAAAAACTAGGTGCTGCACCCAATTTGACGCCATCGGAATTGACACTGATAGCGCGTGAAAAATTAAGAAAAAAATATGCAGAAGCGCAAGTAGGTATTACTGGAGCAAATTTTATCGTAGCAGATGTTGGTGGCATTGCCATTACAGAAAACGAAGGCAACGCTAGGCTCACAACGGCATTGCCCAAAACGCATATAGTAGTGGTGGGTATCGAAAAAGTAATACCAAGTATCAACGATTTAAGCCTTTTTTGGCCACTACTCTCAACCTTTGGTACGGGGCAGCAAGTGACGGTTTATAATACTTTGCTTACAGGGCCTAAACAAAAGGGTGAAAACGATGGGCCAGACGAAATGTATGTCATTCTTTTAGATAACGGCCGAACCAATTTGCTTCAAAAAGACATAAGGCAGTCTATGTACTGCATCAGATGTGGCTCGTGTCTTAATGCCTGTCCGGTTTACAAGAATATAGGTGGGCACACTTACGATACTACTTATAGCGGGCCTATCGGATCCGTCATAACGCCTCACCTGAAGGGCATGCAGGAGTATGGTCATCTGAGTTTTGCCTCAAGCCTTTGCGGCAACTGCACAGAGGTGTGCCCAGTAAACATACCGTTACATGAAATGTTGTTGCTGAATAGGCAATATTATAATAAAAAAGGGTACGGAAGCTTGCGTGAGAAGATGATGTGGAAAGTGTTTAAGTCTGCTACACAACATCGTTTTTCGTTCGATATTGCCACCCCTCGGATGAAAAACTTTGGATTCAGTAAGTTTTTTTCGCCCGCTTGGGGCGATAGACGCAGTAATATAACGTTCCCCGAAAAAAGCTTTCGGAAGTTATGGAAAGAAGAACACCCTAAATCCCATAAATGAAGTACTATACCGCTACAAGAATTCATAATGGTGTAAAATTTGAGCCAGAAGGCACAGTGCTGGCTGTTACAGACGATGGAAGTATTGCAGATTTAATACCTGCTAAAGTGGCACAAGAGCTGGCACTAGATATTCAAACGTTTGAGGGGATATTGTGTCCGGGTTTTATTAATGCGCATTGTCATTTAGAATTATCCCATCTAAAAGGAGCTATTGAGGAAGATACGGGTTTGGTAGGATTTGTGAGTGCTATTCCAAAAGTAAGGCAAGCCGATGCCACAGCAAAAAGACAAGCAATAGAAAGTGCTGTGACCGAGATGCTCCAAAACGGAATTGTAGCTCTTGGAGATATAGCTAATACTACAGACACTTTATTCTTACAGAACAATACATCGATTTACCTACACACTTTTGTAGAAGCAATGGGTGTAATGGCACAAAGTTCCGAAACCCGATTTGTAGCCTCAGAGCATATTCTACATCAATTCTTAGCCACCGGTACTAAAGCAAAAGCTTCAATGGTTCCTCATGCACCCTATTCTGTTTGTCCGGCATTAATGCAACGCATTGCAACGCATTCGAAAGGCAAAATACTGAGCATACACAGCCAGGAAAGCAAGTCGGAAATGTCTTATTTCTCAAACAAAACAGGTTCCTTGACGCAATTGTATGAGCGTTTAGGCATTGCTCCCGAGCTCGTAGACTTGCCCATACTTCACCCGCTAGCGTATATTTTTAAGTATTTAGATTCACATCAATCAATAATACTTGTACACAACACCTACACAAATACTACCGATTTGGCGTTTTTACAGCAGCAGTCGCAAAATATAACTTTGTGTTTGTGCCCTAATGCCAATTGGTATATCGAACGAAGACTGCCCGATATTCCGGCAATTATAGCTAGTGGTATGCAGGTGTGCTTAGGTACAGATAGCTTGGCGAGCAATTATCAATTAAGTGTGCTAGAAGAAATCAAAAGAATACTTGAGCATTTTCCCCAAACCAGCTTGGAAGTTTTGCTAAAATGGGCATGCTATGGCGGTGCCAAAGCCCTTCAAGTAGAGGAAAAACTAGGCATGTTTGCTAAAGGATACCGCCCTGGGATAAATTTGATAAATCAAAATTTTAAAATATGTAAAATGCTTTAACTTTGTATTAAAGTGCATTTGGCATACAATTTGCATGTTATTATAAATAAACTACTGATTATGAAAAGAATTATTTTTATTGCGGGTTTGTTATTGGGAGCTCTTTCCATTCAAAACACCGCCAACGCACAACAAATTAGAGAGCAGGCTGTTTCAATAGATAAAGTAAATCAAAACGCAGTTGTAGGTACCTTTAAAGCAGGGAAACGCGTTTTGGAAGCAGTGATGCAAAAAAGAATGACGGATGCTAAATTGGGCAAAGGCAAGTCTTTTAAAGGCTTTAGGAAATATGAGGGTGTAATTTGGTCTGAAATTTCAGCAGACAAGATGGATTTCTATTATCGCGTTACAGGCAAAAAGGATAATGCTTCTGTGGAAATATTAGCCTCTAAAGGATACAACAATTTTGTATCTAGTCAGAGTGATGCTGCTACCATACAGAATATTAATAGCTTTGTGTCGTCGCTAGAGGCAGACATTGTTAAATACAACATCAATGAATTGATAGCAGCCAAAGAGAAAGAAATTAAAGAAGCAGAGAAAGTAGAAGAGAATAGAAAGAATGATATCTCTAAAGCAGAAAAAGCATTAGAAGCTGCTAGAGCAGAAAGTGCAAAGCAAAATGAAATTGTTAATAGATTAAAAGGAGAGTTGCAAAAACTTAAAGGCCAACTATAAACCTTCGGCGCATCTTTATTATTATTATCAAGAAAAAACAATTCTAGCCGCTCTTCATAATGGAGGAGCGGCTAGCTTTTTATAAAATACGATTATTAGTCTTGTCTACACATTGCAGCCCCAGAGTGCCGCAGTATCATT
>CAYSCJ010000010.1:0-64410 GCA_964429515.1 uncultured Taibaiella sp. | reverse complement strand
AGCGGTGAGAGAGGGATTCGAACCCCCGGACCTGTAACAGTCAACGGTTTTCAAGACCGCCGCATTCGACCACTCTGCCATCTCACCGGGCGCAAAATTAGGGTAACCGGATTAATTCTACAATTTTTTTTTATTTTTTATTTTTTTGATACTGCGCATCACTATCGCAGTGAAACAGCTCATGCATAAACGAGGATTATCCTACGACTGTTTTTATCCCGCCCAGCTATAAAAAAAACGCGCACAACTTAATATTGATGTGCGCGTGTTCTATGATTTTAATAATTTGTTTTCCCAAAACGATGCTTAGCGTTTTTAGTTTTCAATGGCAGCAATTCCCGGTAATTTTTTTCCTTCAAAAAACTCCAATAATGCGCCACCGCCAGTAGAAACATAGCTGACTTGCGACGCAAATCCAAATTTATTGACTGCAGCTACGCTGTCGCCACCACCTACTAGGCTATAAGCACCTTGTTCGGTAGCTTGTTTTACCACCTCTGCTATGGCTTTGGTGCCTGCTTGAAATTGCTCTAATTCAAAAACACCCATAGGCCCATTCCATAAAATAGTTTTAGAAGCCAATACTACTTTACTAAAATCGGCAATGGCTTTAGGGCCAATATCCAAGCCCATCCAGCCATCGGGTATATTGGTATTGTCTGCTGTTTGTGTAGCTGCATCTGCTGCAAATTTATCTGCTACAATGCTATCTATAGGTAAATGGATGCGTACACCTTTTTCTTTGGCTTTATCTAATAAGCCTAATGCCATATCTAAGCGGTCTGCTTCGCAGAGTGATGTGCCAATATTACCACCTTGTGCTTTGAAGAAAGTATAGGCCATGCCACCACCAATAATGATATCAGTCGCGCTATCAAGCAAGTTTTCAATTATTAGGATTTTGTCAGATACTTTAGCGCCACCAATAATAGCTGTAAAAGGTTTTTCCGCATTACCCATCACTTTACAAGCCGCATTCACCTCGCCTTCCATTACAAAACCAAATGATCTTTTTTCTTTAGGGAAGAATTGTGCTATTACTGCGGTAGAGGCGTGTGCCCTGTGTGCTGTGCCAAACGCATCGTTGATGTAAAAAGTGCCAAGTTTGGCAAGCGATTGTGCAAAGTTTAAGTCGCCTTTTTCCTCTTCGGCATGCAATCTTAAGTTTTCTAGTAATAGTACCTGCCCTGGCTTTAGAGCAGCAGCTTTTTGGCTAGCTTCTTCGCCTATGCAGTCGGTAGCAAAATCGACCTCGGTATTTAAGGCCTCGCTAAGGTGCGCTACAATTCTGCTTAAGGAAAAATCTGCTTTAGTAAGTTCGGGCTTTTTGGCCATATCTTTTATTGGGCGGCCCCAATGACTCATCAATATAACACTACCTCCATCTTGGAGAATTTTTTTCACAGTAGGCAAAGCTGCTTTAATGCGAGTGTCATCAGTTATGTTCCCGTCTTTAATGGGTACATTAAAATCTACGCGTACTAACGCTTTTTCATTATGGAAATTTAATTGTTCAAATAAACGCATAAGTATGTATGTTAATTGATAAAGTGTGGCAAAGTTAATAAATGGTGCCTAAAATGTGGGTTTTATTTTTTATAGAAAACAACGTAAATTACACGCAGATATTAAAAATATTTTTCGATTATGTTTGGTTATCTAAAGCACTTAACAATACCAATTTGTGTGGCGAGTACTATAGCGTTGTTTACGCTGAGTGCGGAGGAGGCGATAGGGCAGTATAACCCCGAAATATTTGGTAAACATAGAATACAATACAGGAAATTTGAATGGAAATATTATGAAGGTAATAGCTTTAAGATATACCATTATGATCGGTCTGGTAGAGAGTTGGCTAGATACGTAGTAGAGCAGGTAGAACGCGATATATCGGCGATAGAGAAAAGACTTAGTGGCCTTTTTCCGGAAAAAATAAATATTGTTCTTTACAATAATTTCGATGAATACGACCAAAGCAACGTTGGTTTAGCACGTCCATCCTCTTTTAAAAATAATAATGCAGCAGGCAATTTAGATATCGTAAACGATAAAATTGTCGTTTATTTTAATGGCGATCATGGCAATTTGAAAGAGCAATTGAGGCTAGGTATGGCGCAAATTGTAATGGAGAGAATGTTGTTTGGCGAAAACTTCAGAGAGATTCTAAAAAATATGGTGACGCTCGATCTGCCTAAGTGGGCTACCGAAGGTTACGTATCCTATGTAGTGACGGGATGGACGGCAGAGGATGATAACGAATGGAAGAATTTGGTAATGAGAGATAATGTGACGAATAAAAGCTTTTTTGAACTGAGCGAGCAATACCCAAGGCTTGTGGGCAAAGCAGCTTGGAAATATTTGGAAGAAAAATATGGCGAGAATAGCATACGAAACCTTCTGTATATGACGCAGGTGAAAAGCGGTTTTAATGCAGCTATGAAGCTAACGGTTGGCCATGATTTGAAAACTTTTTACACAAATACTATCGATTTTTACAAAGCCCATTACACCAAAGAGGCAACCAAGTATGATTCGTTGGTGGCTTCGTCGTCATTGGGTACCATCCCATCGCCCAAGCCTGGTGAGCGTCTAGCGCAAGTGTACGTGTCGCCACAAGGTAAAGATATAGCCTATGTAATGCATCGAAATGGTGAATACGAAGTAGTATTGGAAAAAACCAACCTGAAAGATGAATCCAGAACTCAAGGTAAAATTTTAAAGTCGGGCGTGCTCAACTATGAAGATGATGGCGACCCCGACTACCCAATGGTTGCCTGGAGCAATAATGGTTTTAGGCTAGGTATCGTTTACAAAGAGAATAATAACTTGTTTGTAAAAATATATGATGCCAACAAATCTAAAGTGCTGAAGCATAGGATTCCAAAGAATAAAATAGATAGAATAACAGGCTTTACCTTTATGGAAGACGATGAGTTTATCGTTTTTAGCGGTATAAAAAATGGTCAGAGTGATATTTTTGAATATTATCTAAAAAGAAACAGAATTACTCCGGTTACGCAAGATGCATGGGATGATGCCAATCCAGTTTTTGTAAGTGGCGGGTCTAGGAAAGGCATCGTTTTCTTATCAAATAGGCCGGAGCCCAAAATAAACATTCAAGCTTTACCCAATGAGCTACCTACTGGTAATCTCAAAGCCTATTTTTACAATAGCACTACCAAAAGTTACGATTTGCTGCCGCTCTCCCAAAATTTTGATGGACGCATCAAGCACGTAATCCCCTATGGTATGGATAACTTTGCTTTTCTGTCGGATGCTTCAGGCATCAGTAATAGATATGTGGTAATGTTTGCAAGAGATGAGAAGAATGCAGATTCGGCCTACGTAGTGCCAGTTACGAATTATAACAATGGTATCTTATTTCAACAGTATCATCCGAATGGTCAAAATATAGTTGAAGTAGTAAAGGAGAAAGATAAAATTCAGGTTTTTTTCAGCAAGGCCAACTTGCCAGCACCTTGGGGCGATTTGCAGCCCAAAAACCCCACTAAAAACACCTTTGTAGAGAACCGTTTAGATCCATCTTATATTGCCAAACAAGATGCCGCTGCCGATAGAAATGCTAAAATTAGTGATATATTTGATGAGAAAACAACTTTGAAAATTACTGCTGGAGAAGACTTTCAAACAAGTTTTGATATCAATGAAAAAATAATCATAACACCCCAGCAAGTGGCATCAGAGGCCGAAAACTTTGCACAGAAACTTAACCTAAAAAACGCTCCCAGCATAGCCGGTCCAGTAAAGCCTACCTTTTACGATCCAGTTTCAAGAGCGTATATATCGGATAGCTCCGTAATATTTGTCGATTCTACTTTTATTACCTTGCGCTCAAGCATAGCCAGGTCTAATGTTAAATTGAATTATACCGGACTGAGCATTGATAATAGTGTGCTTTTTAATAGGTATCAAAGCTATTTTCACCACAATGGAGTTTATAGGAATCCAGGATTATCTTTCTTGTGGGTAACGAGCCTTTTTGACCAATATGAAGATTACCGATTTTTAGCAGGCGTGAGAGTACCTGCCTCTTTAAGTGGTTTTTCCTACTTTGCCCAATTTGAAAATCTAAAGGGCAGAAACGATTGGGGCTTTTCCTACTATTCTTTTACCAACCCTATGGTATATGGCTTTATGGTAGATGCCAACACTGCCATAGATGCCAACGGCCGTGCAAACGCTCATTTTTTGCAATTTGATTTTGCCCGACCACTTAATAAAACAACTGCATTAAGAGGTAATTTGGGCTACAGGCAAAACAATATGATATTGCGCGCAGAAGACGTGTATGGCCTAGTTTTACCCAATATTAGAGACCATTGGGGCAACCTGCACTTGGAGTATGTGTATGACAATACCAAAAATCCTATGTTTAATATTTGGAATGGTATGCGTGCCAAGGTATTTGGAGATTTTATGTACAAATTTAATGACAATAATACCTTTTATGAATTCAATGCCTATCAGCAGTCTAAAACAGGATATGTGTATAATATAGGTTTTGATGTAAGATACTATGTGCCCATTTACAGATCAGCAATTTTTGCAGTAAGAGCATCGGGAGCGCATGCAGCAGGTACCCAGCAGATTATGTATTTCTTAGGTGGCATGGATAATGAATTGTCGCCAAGATGGTCTAGTGGACTAAACCCTACGCCCACGCAGAATTATGCCTACCAGGCTTTAGCAACAAATCTGCGAGGCTATCAACAAAATTCTAGAAATGGTAATACCTTTGCCCTTATAAATGCTGAGGTGAGAATTCCAGTAATGTCTACCATCCTCAACAAACCTACCAATTCTTCTATATTGAAGAATCTGCAAATAGTAGGATTCTTAGATGTGGGAAGCGCTTGGGAACAGCTTTTTACAAGTACCACTAGGTCAAATAGACGTTATTCTATTTATTATTGGCCAGCTAGGCCTGCCGCACCAACAGTAACCTTGCAGCTTCCTGGTACTAGTGACGAAGGTCTCGCGCTGGGTTATGGTTTGGGCATTAGAACAAAAGTTTTAGGCTATTTCCTAAAACTAGACGGCGCCATGAATCTCAATAATGAGTTTAATTACCATATTTCTATCGGCACTGATTTTTAATAATAAATTATATTACAACAGAAACAAGCTATTAAAACATTAAAGATGAGCTTAGATTTAAGAATTCCTGATAAAATACTAAACTATATTGACGGGAAATGGTGCGAACCCGCTAAAGGAGAATACCTTCCCAACATAAATCCTGCTACCGGAGCGGTATACTCGCAAATACCACATAGCACCCAAGCAGACGTAGATGCAGCATATGAAGCAGCCCATAAGGCCTTCGATAGCTGGAAAAATAGCACACCCGAGTTTAGGTTTAAAATACTCAACCGGATAGCACAATTGATAGAAGATAATTTAGATGCACTTGCTTTAGCAGAATCTAATGATAATGGCAAACCCTTATGGTTAAGTAAAAAAGTAGACATCCCTCGTGCAGCAGAGAATTTTAGGTTTTTTGCTACAGCAAGTATTCACTTTGCATCAGAGAGCCATAGTATGGAAGATAAAGCCATCAATTACACACTCCGGCAAGCCGTAGGTGTAGTAGGCTGCATCTCGCCTTGGAATCTTCCATTGTACCTTTTTACTTGGAAAATAGCACCCGCATTGGCCACAGGGAATTGTGTGGTTGGCAAGCCATCGGAAGTAACTCCTATGACTTCGTATATGCTTACCAAAATAGCACACGAGGCTGGCTTGCCGCCAGGTGTATTGAACATTATACATGGCGATGGTGCCTCATGTGGTGGGCCTATCGTTGCGCATCCAGGTATTAAAGCTATTTCATTTACGGGCAGTACTAGAGCCGGACAGCAAATAGCAAGTATTGCTGCACCTATGTTTAAGAAAATTTCGCTCGAATTAGGTGGTAAAAATCCCAATATTATTTTTGATGATTGTGATTTTGAAAAAATGTTGGCTACAACCGTTCAGTCATCTTTTGCCAATCAAGGTCAAATATGTCTTTGTGGTAGCAGAATCATTGTACAACGCACGATATACGAAAAGTTTAAAATAGCATTTCTAGAAAAAGTAGCTAACCTAAAGGTAGGCGATCCCCTAGAAAACAGCAGCAAACAAGGTGCTATTGTGAGTAAAGTGCACTTCGATAAGGTGATGGCGTGTATCGCAAAGGCACAAGAGGAGGGCGGCACTATCTTATCTGGAGGCTATGCTATAAAAGGTGAAGGCCGATGCGAAAATGGCTTGTTCATAGCACCAACCGTTATAGAAGGCCTAGGGCCAAATGCCGACACTAATATGGAAGAAATCTTTGGTCCAGTTGTCACACTTCAGCCATTCGATACTCTTGAAGAAGCAATACAGCTTGCCAATTTTTCCAAATATGGCTTAGCAGCTACCATTTGGACACAAGATATTAGCAAAGCACATCAAGTAGCTGCCCGAGTGAATAGCGGTATTATTTGGATAAATACTTGGCTTATGCGAGATTTAAGAACACCTTTCGGGGGCTTCAAAAATTCGGGAATGGGCAGAGAAGGAGGTTGGGAAGCAATGAGATTCTTCACCGAGCCTAAAAATGTATGCGTGGCTTTTTAGCAAATAGCCTTGTCGATGCTTAGGAACGCTAAAAAAAACGAGCCGCTTATCACATAAGCATCAAGTCTTTGTTTTAAGCGCCTAGTGTCGAATGTTCAAGAAAATAGGCAAGACTTTCTTTTTTTATAAAAAATATTTTAATTGATAGATATATCGTGATGACCCTTTTCAATAATCAAACCTATACAAGCAACAATTTCTTTTTAATGGCAGGTCCATGCGTTATAGAAAACGAAGAGATTACTATGGAAATTGCGGCAGCCATGGTAGCCATAACTAAAGCTTTAGAAATACCATTTATCTTCAAGGCTTCCTACAGAAAAGCCAACAGAACGCGCCTAGATAGTTTTACAGGAATAGGAGATGTAAATGGGTTGGAAATACTTAAAAAAGTAAAAGACACCTTTGGTGTGCCAGTAGTTACCGATATTCATGATGCTCAAGAGGCAGAATTGGCAGCCCAATACGTAGATGTGCTGCAAATCCCAGCTTTTTTATGTAGACAAACGGATTTATTAGTAGCTGCTGCAAAGACCGGCAAATACGTCAATATTAAAAAAGGCCAGTTTTTGTCGGCAGCATCCATGCAATTCTGTGTAGATAAGGTAGTGCAAAGCGGCAACGGCAAAGTATGGCTGACAGATAGAGGTACCTTTTTTGGCTATCAAGATCTGGTTGTCGATTTTCGTAGCATCCCTTTGTTTAAACAAATGAAGGTGCCTGCAATTATGGATTGTACCCATTCGTTGCAAGAGCCTAATCAGACTGGCGGTGTAACCGGCGGCAACCCGCAAATGATAGAAACCATCGCTCGGGCAGCAATAGCCGTGGGCGCAGATGGCTTGTTTATCGAAACACACCCCTCGCCAAAAGATGCAAAATCGGATGGTGCCAACATGCTAGCATTATCTAAAATGCAATCATTACTTGAAAAATTAGTTGCTATTAGGCAAACTGTAAATAGAATAGACGGAGAATAAATATGCGAAATTTCCCTTTGACAAATGCTGCTATAGCAGGGCAAATAGACTTGTTAAGCAAGCTTATGGATCTTTTGGGTGAAAATAGTTTTAAAGTAAAAAGCTATTCCATTGCAGCTCAAACTATCAAGAAGTTGGGGCAAAATCTTTGTGATTTATCCGATCAAGAATTTAACGATCTAAAAGTATTAGGCGATAGCGTAAAAGCTAAAGTAGCTGAATTGTTAGATAAGGGGGAATTGGCTGCATTGGAGACACTCAAGCAGAAAATACCCGAAGGTGTCTTGGAAATGATGCAAATTAAAGGCCTTGGTCCCAAAAAGATAGCTACCCTTTGGAAAGAATTGGAGATAAGCTCTGTTGGTGAACTTGAATACGCTTGTCAGGAAAATAGATTAATGACATTTAAGGGTTTTGGTAAAAAAACACAAGACGATATTTTAAATAAAATTCAATTCTTAAAAAATAGTAAAGGCTTTTTTTTATGGAAAGAGATAGATGATGTGTACCTAGAACTGTCTGCCAAAATAAGCGAATATTTTACAAACAAACAGTTTAGAATCAGTGGTGCCTATGCACGTCAATTGCCCGTAGTGCATGGCCTAGATGTCGTATTAGCGAGCACAGAGGAAGATGTGGCAGCGTTTTGTAATGATTTAGCTTTAGCGGTAGTTGCTAAAACAAACAAAATATGGCAATGTGCGACAGAGGCAGGTATTCCTATCTTGTTGCATTTAACCAGTGCTGAGGAATTGGATGTTTATGACATAAAGTTGGCTTCCGATCCTTTGTTTTGGGAAGCACTTCAATCATTAGGCGCACCTACAAGGGCAGTGTCAACTGCTGCGTTTTTTGAGGCGATGCAGCTTCCTATAATACCAGCCTATTTAAGAGAGCATACGGATGTAGCTCATGCCGCCACCTTAAGCAATGCTGAAGATATAATAAAGCAAGAGCACATTAAAGGTATCATTCATAGCCACTCTACCTGGAGTGATGGTGTTCATTCTTTAGAGCAAATGGCTAAAGCGGCAATGGAAATGGGTTTGGAATATCTCGTTATTACCGATCATAGCAAATCGGCTTTTTATGCAAATGGACTAAGTGTAGAACGTATATTGCAGCAACATCAGGAAATTGATGCTTTGAATGCGACATTGGCTCCTTTCAAAATATTTAAGGGCATAGAAGCAGATATACTTAACGATGGAAGTCTTGACTATGAGCCCGATGTTTTGGCACAATTTGATGTGGTTATAGCATCTATCCATAGTAATTTGAATATGTCGGAAGACAAAGCAATGCAACGCCTACTGACTGCTATTCAAAATCCTTATACAACGATGTTAGGGCACCCTACAGGAAGGCTGTTACTTTCAAGGTCGGGATATCCTGTAAACTTTCATGCATTGATAGCAGCCTGCAAAACACACCAAGTAGCTATAGAGGTAAATGCCCATCCCAGACGATTGGATATAGATTGGACGCATATAGCAGCAGCGCAAGATGCTGGGGTGATGCTGTCTATCAATCCCGATGCGCATTCTGTGTCTCACTTCGATCTTGTTAAATACGGAGTGAAAGTAGCACAAAAGGCAGCCTTGAAAACAACCAACAATTTGAGCTCATTAAGCTTAGCTTCATTTGAGGCTTTTTTAAATCAACGAAAAACTGCAAAGGGACTAATATCCTAATGTACAAGTGTAACATATTTATAAAATGAATGGGTCTACCTTTAAGCCATACCTCTATATTATTTTAATAGGAGCAGCATTGTTTTTTCCTTTTCTGGGTTCGGTGCCGCTTTTTGATTGGGATGAAGCCAATTTTTCTGAAGCCGCTCGAGAGATGTTAGTTGCAGACACTTATAACAGAGTGTTTATAGATTACATGCCCTTCTGGGAAAAGCCACCCATTTTTATTTGGATGCAAGCATTGTGTATGAAGCTTTTTGGAGCCAATGAATGGGGAGCGCGCATGCCCAATGCTATTATAGGAATTATTACCTTGTGTAGTTTGTATTTTATAGGCAATAAAGTGAGCCAACAAAGGCTAGGCAAGTGGTGGGTAGGCTTATACATAGCGTCTTGGCTACCGCATTTCTACTTCAAAACAGCCATTATCGACCCCTCTTTTAATCTTTTTATTTTTTGGGCCGTTTACCATCTTTATGCCTTACAGAATTCGGCAAAATCTATGCAGCATAGTGTATTGTCGGGCGTCTTTTTAGGTATAGCGGTACTTACCAAAGGGCCGGCAGCTATACTGATATGTGTGCTTACTTTATTGGTATACCTAATACTTAGTAGGTTTAAAACTACGATTAGCTGGAAGCATATAGGTGTACTCACATTGGCTTGTTGCCTTACAACATTTTTATGGTTTGGTATAGATATTCTTCAGAATGGCTGGTGGTTTACAAATGAATTTATAACTTATCAGATAAGGCTTTTTTCTACTGAAGATGCAGGCCACGGCGGTCCTTTTTTCTATCATTGGATCGTTCTGTTGATTGGGTGTTTTCCAGCAGCAATTTTTTTATTTCAGTATCTGCACAAGCAGAAGCATATTTTAGTAGTTTCTCAGGAGCGAAATTTTAGTTTACTTATGTGGGCTTTATTCGGTGTCGTTCTCGTATTGTTTTCTATTGTCAAAACAAAAATCGTTCATTACTCCTCATTGTGCTATATGCCCCTTACTTTTTTGGCAGCAAGGCAATTGCAATGGTGGTGGGAAGGAAAGAAAACAGTGTGGAGCCTCACCAAATGGATGCTTTTTATTATCGGAGGACTTATTTGCGCGGCCATAGCCTTGCTGCCTGTGGTAGGTAGCAATATCTCCCAATTGGCGCCTTATATAAAAGACACTTTCACCCAGGGTAATTTGCAAGCCCAAGTAAGCTGGTATTATTGGGAGTCTGTTTTTGGAATACTGGGCATCGTAGGGCTAATTATTGCTTGGAAGCAAATGCAGGTTAATACATTAAAGGGTTTTAAAATATTGGTATTTAGCCAAGCGTTGTTGATATTTGTTACGATGGTCTTGTTCGTTCCCAGAATAGAGCGTTACAGTCAGGGTGCAGCTATTGATTTTTACAAACAAGCCGCTGAAGAAAATGCCTATATTCATCCTCTTGGATTTAAGTCGTACGCTTATTTGTTTTATTCTAATAAAATGCCTGTGCAAGACAGCGTTTATTATCAAGATAGAACGCACTATTTGCTTAATGCCTCTCTTGATAGAAAAGTATATTTTGTGAGTAAAAATATTTATGAAAAAGAAGCACTAAAGCTTTATAATTTGGTGAAAATACAAGAAAAGAATGGCTATGTTTTGTACGGTAGAAAAGACCAAATTGCCCCGTAATGATAGCTCACTTACTACAATTTCCTAAGGGTTGGCAAGCTTAGTATCGGTATTAAATACTGTTGTCTGTAGCAGTCGTACGAAGCTAACTTGCTACTCCAATCAATGAACTTAGTTATGCACTCATCTGCTATTGCAATAAAACAACAAAGCCATTTTTTACTCACGATCATCAGGATGTTGTGAATAAAAAATGGCCTTGTGCTTATTGGTACAGTATAGTAGTCTTAGCTTTTTTTCCTACTAGTATCAAGCTAATTTTATTTTTAGCTTCAGCTTGTTTTATTTACCATTTTGGGGGTGCCCAAATTATTGTTTAATCAATTTGTCTCTAAGTGTCACACCCTCATCTTTATACTCAACCATATACCAACCAGCGGCTAAATTATCAGTAGTAATTTGGGTACTGATTGCTGTAATGGCTTGCGTAAGTATTAGCCTTCCCGTAGCATCATATATATTTACGGTAGCATTCACAGGCGGAACGTTGAGGTTGAGTGTCGTAAAGTCGTTACTAGGATTAGGATAGATGCTCATGGTAACATCAGTTTCTAAAGCTAAGTGTCCCGAAACTGAATTGACGCAGTTGCCCAGATAATCACCATGTGCCAAATGAGCAGCTACCGCTGGTGCAGCTACACACAGTTCGTGGTAACCATTACCTGTTTTGTGGCAAATTCGCACCTTATCGTTTTTGTTGCCACACCTTACATCTACTACCGTCACTGTGTAAGTTGCGGTATCCTTGCAGCCGTTAGCGTCCTCTATGATTACTTCGTAGGTAGTAGTGCTAGTAGGTGATACTACAATACTTGCAGTGCTACCTCCGTTGCTCCAGTTGTAGCTAATATTGCCAAAGCCATTCGTACTAGCGGTAAGTGTAGCCGATTGGTTGCCATATCCTAAGTAGATGATGTTGCTGGGGTGATTGGGCAAGTTATTAACAGGAGCGCTGGTAATCGTAGTCGTCAAATCGCAAGGCAATACTTCGAGGTTGAAAATTTGATAGTCATGACCACAATGGGTGCTGTTGTAATGATTCATCGAATCTTGTATTTCAATCATCACCGGATGTGTACCGACATCTGCCAAGGTGGGGCTACCACTTATCGTATAGGTGCCATCCATATTGTCGGTAAGTGTAAGGAAAGCAGGGAGGCTGTAGCTTTCAATGCTTACCTCGTCGCCGTATGGGAGGTCTAAATCTTCTGTAGTAAGTACATAAGTGTATGTAGTACCTGCATTCACGGTAAGTGGTGGTGTAGAGGTGATATTAGGAGGATTGTTGACTATGATATGGGCTGTATTTTCTGTATATCCCCCATATTGGTCGGTAGCTCTAAGTGTCAATAGGTGTAAACCCCATTGCGCCGCTGTAGGCGTCCAAGTAAACTGTGTGCTAGCAGCTGCGGTTTGCACTACGGGTAAAGCTGGGCTAAAGACCATGCCGGGCTGCACTCCGTTAGTTGCATCGATGGTTACAATGTCTGTAGTATCTGGGTCGGAGGCAAAATAGTTCCATTGCAGCATATTACCAGGAACGGTACAAAAGATACTATTGTTCCCGGGTGTAGGCGCAGAGAATGAGGGGTCTGCCGTTACTATTATTTGTACGATGGTATTAGTACTAGCACCCACATTATCTGTGGCAGTGAAATTGAGTAAATAGGTGCCGAGGTTTGAAAGTGAAGGTGTCCAACTAAAGCTCGCAGTACCTGGGTTTCCAACAACATTACTGAAAACACTTCCTACCGGAAGCCCCACGCCATTAATCGTTACGGTTTGGCCTTGGTCGGCATCAGATGCATTCAAATTGAAATTAACCGGGCTGCCTGGCGCCACAATATAGGTAAAGTTATTGTTGGGGGTAATAGTATAATTGTATGCAGGAGGAGTAGATGGAGGCGTCACCCTAATAATAAAATCCACTACCGTTACAGCACCTTTACTGTCGCTAATGGTGATACTAGCATTATGCAAACTATTAATGGGCCTACCTACGGTATTAAACGTAATTAAACCAGTAGGTGACACTGAAATGCCTGCTGGTTGCACGGTGCCCGAACCAAATTGCCCATTGGGCGTCATGCTATACGATATGCTATCACCATTAGGGTCAGTAGTAGGTATTTGGTAAGTAGCATTTGTGAGCCCTACGGGGAGGTTGATAAAGGGTGTCATAGTAGTGATAGGAGCATCGTTAGCATTTCCTACGGTTACCGTGGTTCTAATATTGAATTCTCTATCTCCATTATTGGATAAATTAGAGATTCTACAGCAGTTCATAAACCCTGCCTGATAGGTACCTGGACCCGGGTAGTTGATTATGACGGTTTTTTCTCCATAAAACCAGTCTTCCGATACATTGACAGATGTAACAGTAACATCTAATGGTATATTACCAATGCCTGTATTGAATGCGTAGCCAGTATTGATGATGGCACCAATGCTTGGATTGGAATAAAAACTACGTCTCCAAGATTGTGAAATCTTGAACTCAATTTGGTTGTTATTGCCCGGCACACGCTTCCATGTGATGTTGCCGTATCTGAAGTGGGTGGCTTCTGCCTCGAAGGCACTAAAAGCGGTTATGCCAAAGCTGATTAATAAGAGGCATAAGATTTTTTTGATAAACAAACCTTTGTTCATAGTGTTTTTGATTAAATGGTTTACAAAAAAATGAGTGTAATTGGTTTGGTTTTTTTACTTTATGGACGGAACATAAAGTAGGTATTGGTTTTTTTGGTGATGGATTGATTGATTTACTTGACTATAAAATATCTTATCTTAACTATTTTAATGGGCTCATCGATTTTAGAGGTTTAGCGTAACAAGTTGGTGTATGTTAATTTGTGATATCGGGATATCCAATACAAGAAAGTGCAAGGGTAGTAAGGAATCAGATGTAGGTCGGTTTACAAATAAGGATAAGATAATTACACGTTGTTTATATTTTTTTAACAAATGTAATAAAATAATTAATAAAAAAAAGTATAATGTGTGGATATATTTTTTTTTATTTAAGTTAAAAAAATGCCTTTCCAGGGAATGTAAACGAAAATGGATGATAAATGTTGTAAATGTATTGTTTGTAAATATAAAAAAAACTATAATTTGTTTTTATAGAGAGAAGGGTATCAAGGTGGGTGAAGTGGTAGTTATGCGGTAAAAGGCATCATAGCTCCCATTGTTGCGCTAAATGAGCATTGGTGGGAGTCGTTTTAATTGTTTTTTTAAAAGAAAGATTTAGCTTTCTTCTGCTACTCGATATTTGTCGAAGGTGACCCAATATTTATCTTTGAAGATATCGGTATGAATTTCGAATTGGGGCTCAAAATGATTTTTTGCTGCATAGAATATTTTAGAAATGTAGACGTAATCTTTAGCAGTAAAAAAGAGTTCTCGTGTGCTATTTAATGTTTGCCTGCCTAGGTATAATACACCCTGTTTTTCTTTAAGTTGTAGGCAAATGTTGTGTTCTATTTGTTCTAGCTGTGTGTGCATTGCGTCGTCAGGAAATCCATTGGGAGTATTGGCATTGAAAGTAATGCTAAAAATACCTATCCAAGGATGTGATGCCTTTGCGTCCCACTCTAGTAGAGCAGTATTGATGATGGCTACTAATTGCTGATTATTTTCAAGTGTGGCCGTAAGCACGTTGTATGCTTCGTGCAATTGATAGCTTTGGCTGCTAGTGTATTTTTCTACAAATTCTGTTTCTCTCCAATTGATATAATCCACGAGTTTTTCTATAGGTATCATTTGGCTTTTGTCTTCTGGTGTAGCTATAATTTTTATCTGATCTATCGATTGTACAAATTTTAGTTCGCCGAGATAATTGTCCAAAAAAAGAAAAACGCCTTGCTGGATGCTCGTTAGCTCTTTGGGGTCATACGCTGTGTAGACGATATTAATATCAATTAAATCTGGATAATGCTCGTGCATTACCGGTACAAAGTATAAGGTGTTTTTATCGAAGAGGAGCTGTCCTATTTTAATTGCCAATGCATCTAAGTCTAGGGGTTTTTTATGGGCTGTAATTTGCCAACCCGATATAGTAGGGGCTTCAGCTACGATGGCATCTATTAGGTAGAAGTTTTTTACATTGCCGTCGGCAGTGATAATTAGCTCTGCTGTTTCGTTGTTCCTATGGCCTAGCAAGAAAAAAATATCTGCCTTAAAGGCTTGAAAGGCCGTGGATAAAGGGTTAAATAGTTCGTCTTCTACATTTTCATTGCGTTCAAGGACAATTTTGAACTTGGCTGCATGAGCGCCAAACCATTTCCAAAAAGCACGTATTGCTTCTGAAGGTATGATTTCTTCTTGTCTGAATAGCTTCATTTCCCTGTCCTTTTCGTTAAGCAACTAATTTATAAAAAAAATCAGACAGATTCATAAGGTGTTACTTTATTTTTTGCGCCCTTGTAGCTGCCTGCCATTCCAATACGAGTGCATGCACTATACTTGGCCCATTGCTATAGCCTCTAGTGCCTAATCCATTTACTGCCCAAACAGTTTTTGATGTATTCAAGGGTAGTATTTTAGGTACTTGGCCAGCTATTGTAGGGCGCTCTATGCTAAAGTGCTTTATTATCTGATATGGTTGTTTTAAATGCATGTTTAAAAAATGCTGCACATCATTTAGCCAGTTAGCTTCAGGAGTAACGTTGGTATAGTTCCATATATTGTTACTGCCTAGCCAAAAAATATCATTTTTCATGGGTACAATTTTATACTTCCAGTCGTATATATATTGCGCAGGCAGTCCGGGGCAATGCATGTGTATGATATCACCTTTATTGGGGGTGAGTTTCCAGTTTAGATAGTGTGCATTATGCTTGGCTGCGGTGCCTTCGCACAAGAAAATAGCATCGTATTGTAGTAAAAGATGGTTCCAAAACTCAGGAATATGCGTATTTACTTGTTGTATGTGGTATTGGTTTTTTTGTTTAAAATATGCTCGTAAGTCGCTCACAATTGCGGTATCTATTTTAACAGCATTTGCCACTTTTACCATTTGCTGAGGCCAATTCCAGTAGGCTTCTAGCTTCTCTTTTTCCCCAGTTTTCCATGCATCAAGGTAGTGCTTGTCTATGCTCGGCGTAGCTGCTCTGATAAGCGGTAATGGGTGGATGTATGTTTTTCCAAGACATTTGGAAATTTGTTTGTAAGACCGAATTGCTTTTTCCTGTTTTTGGGTAAAGTTTTCAACTATTTGGTTGTTTTTATTGGCAATAGGGCTAATGATAGCGGCACCCTGCAAGGAGGGTGTTTGGCTTTGATTATTACCAAAAATGTGAACGTTGCCGTATTGTTGCAGTTCCCAAGCCAGCAACATACCGATGATACCATCGCCTATAACACAAATATTTAAATGTTTTATAATAATTTCTTTATTTTTGAAAGAGTATAAACTTAAAGTTTCCTAAGTTTGCAAAGTTTGCAAAGAAAACGTAAAATTGGATGAATAGCGTATATATTACAAAAGTAGCTAAATTTTTACCATACAGTCCTATACTAAATGATGAGATGGAGGAGCGTTTGGGTTTGATAGATGGGAAGCCCTCTAAAGTTAGAAAACTTATTTTAAGAAATAATGGCATCCAAACGCGCTATTATGCTTTTTCTCCCGGAGCACCTACTTTAACTAATGCTCAAATGACTGCTTTTGCAGTAGAAAAACTGCTTACAGAGCATAATACTGCTGAAATAGGCTTATTGGCATGTGGCACCACCTCTCCCGATCAGCATTTGCCAGGCCATGCAAGTATGGTACATGGTATTGTAGGCCGCAAAGACATGGAGGCAGTATCGTTTTCGGGAGCGTGCAATACGGGCATGTCTGCAATGAAATATGCCATGCTAAATGTAGGTGCTGGCAACACGAAGTATGCCGTAAGTACTGGCTCTGAAAGGATGTCGCTTTTTATGACCGCCGATAAGTTCTCGCAAGAGGCCGATAAGTTCAAGGAGATAGAAGAGGATGGTTATATTGCTTTTGAGAAAGATTTTTTAAGATGGATGCTTAGTGATGGTGCTGGCGCAGCATTGTTGTCAGACACCCCTAATAGCCAAGGCACTTCCCTGAAAATAGAGTGGATAGCATCTACCTCCTTTGCACATTTATTGGAAACTTGCATGTATGCTGGTGCTGTAAAAGGCGAAGATGGCACTATTATCGGTTACAATGATATTCCGGCAGATAAGTGGATGGAAGAAAGTGTGTTTTCCGTGAAGCAAGATACAAAGTTATTGGGTGAAAATATTGTAAAGTTGGGTACTGAATTCCTACTGGAATTGCTCGAAAAACATCAATTTGATATAAATGATGTCGATTGGTTTTTGCCTCACTTATCGTCTAATTTTTTCAAGAGTAAAATAAAAGAGAGTATTGAATCTCATAATATAGATATCCCGTATGAAAAATGGTTTATGAACCTAACTAAGTATGGTAATGTAGGTGCGGCCTCTGTTTATTTAATGCTGGATGAGTTATTGAACGATAAAAGCGAACTGCTAGAAAATGGTCAGAAAGTATTGGTGATGGTACCTGAAAGTGCTAGGTTTTCGTACTCATATGCTTTATTGACGGTCGTAAAATAACAATATTGTAATACACCTTAATGTGAAAAAATGAGGTTACTCTAAAAAGGTAACCTCATTTTTAGTTCAAGGAATACTAAGGTTATTTACGCATCATGTTCTTTTAAGGCTACACAAGTATTGGCCTGTTTCATCTTCCTCTAGCAATGTAGCCTTCCAGCCATACTGCTCGGCAATGGTAGTGAGTGTATGAAAATCGATGTACAGCCATTTGAAATAATCGCTTTTTATATTCTGATACTCATAGGCGCAAGTTACCTCCCCAAAATAGTGGAGGGTAGGTAAGGGTATATCTCCGTCTTCGAAGATATAGCTTATATCGGATGAGTCGAAAATGACCTCGCCTCCAGGAGCAAGCAGTTGGTGGAATTTTTGCAGCAATATTTCTAGTTTATCTATCGTGCCACATAAGCCAATGCCATTCATCATGAGCAGAATGGTATCAAACTTGTCGCTTGTATGCCACTCAAATATGTCGGCGCAAACGGGGTTGTCTGCGCCTCTACCTTTCATCGTTTGCACGCATAAAGGAGAGACGTCTAATGCCTGCACTTTAAGGCCACGCATTTCAAGGGCAATGGCATGGCTGCCGGCTCCAGCGCCAATGTCTAAAACATGCCCTTTACAAAGTGTAAGTGCGCGTTGCTCCATTAGGGGCATTTCATCTATATCTCGAAAGTAAAGAGCTACATCCATTTCTACAGGATCGCCAAAATGGTCGTGAACCCACAATATCGGGAATGTATCGGTATTGTAGAAGTCCCATATAGCTTGTCCTAGTGCGTCGTTATTTTTAGGCTTGGAGTGCATTTTGTTTCATTTTATAGGCTAAGTCTTTACCCAAATATTTATCGATACAATAGTGCATTACATAAATAAGCGGTGTTAATAGAATTGCCATAAGGAATTTATAAGAATAGTTTAGCAAGCAGATAGCCAGCACTCTTTGTATAGACCAGTCGTTGCCTATTTTAAAAGCTATAAATAGCACAATAAAGCTATCAACCAGTTGTGATATCAGCGTAGAGCCTGTAGCGCGCAACCATACCATTTTGTTGCCTGTTCGTTTTTTAATATACTGAAATACGAGGACATCTACCAGTTGTGCCACCAAAAAAGCAATTAAGCTACCCACAATAATCCACATGCCTTGCCCAAAAACAGCGTTGAACGCCATGTCCATATTTGGAACCCCTTGTGCTTCTTTTGAGCCTATCCAAAACGCAGCAGGTGGCAACGACATTGCAAAGTAAAACATAAAAAAAGCATAGGCTATCAAAGCAACAGTGATATAGCTAATGCGCTTTACAACCTTTACGCCGTAGTATTCATTTACCACATCTGTCATTACAAATTCGAGTGGCCATAGTATAACACCACAAGTGAGTATATAGCTTAGTCCTTGCTCGCCAAAGAGTGTAAAATTAGCCTCAGAGATGCCTAATAAAGCTTCTAGAGAAAAGAGTTTGCCTCCAATAATTTCTGCAATAAGTGCGTTGGCTACAAAAAACGTGCTAAGTAGCACCATTAAGTGGGTAGCTCTTTTGTTTACATCAGAAAAACTCATAACTAGTGGTTAGTTTTTGGCTTACGCAAAAGTAGATGATTAGGAAATTTAATAAAAGGTTTTTTTGTTTAAAGTATTTCTTATAACTTTGCACCTCCGATAGGTTTCGGAATGGTTTACAAGTAGGATTATTACTTGCAACTATAATGAGCTTTTTACGACGGCTTGTTTCGTTCCAATAATACATTTGAAAGTGCACCAATAAAAATAATTAACACTATTATTATAAAATATTTTATCAATGGCAAACGCTACAATCAACGCATTAAAAAAAGAACTTTTCAAAACTTACGGTGGTAGTGAAACTAACACTGGTTCTATCGAAGCTCAAGTTGCTTTATTAACAGAAAGAATCAATCACATCTCTGCTCACTTAAAAAGCGGTAACGCCAAAGATCACTCTAGCAATCGTTCTTTAGTGAACATGGTGGGTCGTCGTAAAAAATTATTGGCTTATTTACAGCGTACAAACTTACAAGGTTACCGTGGGTTAATCGCGAAATTAGGTTTGAGAAAGTAATCTTTCTATCTACAGTACTATGTAGATTTAAATATAGAGCCATCTGACGTAAATTCAGATGGCTTATTTTATTATACAAACTTAGGTAGTGTATTTATTGATTCGTACGATACTCCCAAAAAGCAGATTCTTTTTTATAAAAAATCAACCATTGATTGTGTGAGTTTAAAGTAGGTTATCGAGGTGCAACGGTGTTTTTTAGCTGGGTATTTCATTTTTACTTTGGGCAGCGATATACATATTGGCATAAATGCCGTTTTGTTGAATAAGGCTTTCATGGTTGCCCATTTCTTTGATAGTGCCTTTTTCCAAAACAATGATATTGTCGGCGTTACGAATGGTAGATAGCCTGTGGGCTATAACTATAGATGTGCGGCCTTTTACCAACCTAGCTATAGCACGTTGAACCATGATTTCAGAGTTGCTATCTATAGAAGCTGTAGCTTCATCTAGTATGAGTATTTTGGGGTCGTAAATAAGTGCACGGGCAAAGGATAATAATTGGCGTTGCCCTTGCGATAGGGTGCTACCTCGCTCCCTAACATTAAAATGATAGCCATCTGGAAGTTGCATAATGAACTCGTGTATGCCGAGTATTTCACAAACGTTTTGTACTTCGTCTAATGAAATAGCTTTGTTGTTCATTCTGATATTATCCAAAATGGTACCCGAAAACAAAAAGACGTCTTGTAGTACAATACCAATTTGTTTACGAAGTGCGTAAATGTCGTAGTCGTTAATGTTGATATTGTCTATTAATATTCTTCCCGATTTTATTTCGTATAGCCTTGTAAGAATACTGATAATAGAGGTTTTACCTGCTCCAGTAGGACCTATAATTGCTATCGTTTGGCCAGCAGCTACCTGAAAACTCACTCCATTAAGTACATTTATGCCCGGTTTGTATTCAAAAAATACATTTTCCAGTGTTACCGTGCCTTCTAGTTTTGTAGGAGATATACTACCATTGTTTTTTAAATAATTCTCATCGTCCAATACCGTCATCACTCTATCTCCGGCTACTAAACCCATTTGAAGGGTATTGAATTTATCTGCCAGCATTCGGAGCGGACGAAATAACAGATTGAGGTACATGATGAAGGCAATTATTACCCCTTGTGTTATTTCCATATTGAGCATTTTTGCTGCTCCATACCACACCAATAAGCCTGTAGAGATTGCCAAAATGATTTCGACTATAGGAAAGAAAATAGAATAGGCAAATATTGCTTTGATATTTGCTGCTTTATGTTCTTTATTGATAATGTCAAATTTTTCTTTTTCCTTAGCCTCTGCCGCAAAAGCTTGCACTATATACATGCCTGTTAAGTGCTCTTGTACAAAAGCATTGAGGGATGCTACGGCATTTCTCACGCGCTGAAACGATTTTTTTACACTCTCCTTGAAGAAGTAAGTGGCTATCAGCAACAGCGGAAAAACGGATAAACAGATAAGGGTTAGTTTCCAGTCTGTATAGCACATTATACTCACTATAGCAATAATCGTGAGCAAGTCGGCCGCTATTGAAACAATGCCGTCTGAAAACACGTCATTCACTGCTTCTAAATCATTTACGGTTCTGGTAGTTAGGGTGCCTATGGGTGTATTGTCAAAGTAGGAAAGATTTTGGTGTATGAGTTTTTTAAATACAGATGTTCGCATGTCATTTACTACGTGTTGGCTCACCCAGGTAGTGATGTACATGAAACTAAAACGTATAAAGCTTTCAATGATTAACAATGCTAATTGTATGACAGATAAATAGATGAGTCCTTGTAAATATTTATTTGTAATGTGCTCATCTATGGTAATTTGAATTAGATAAGGCCTAACGGGTGCAAGTAGGGAGAGTACAAGCGATAGTATTACAGATAAAATAAACTTGCCTCTATAAGGTTTAAGAAAATGTATCATCTTCCTAAACACTTGTTTGGAGTACTTTTTATGGCTAACCGTGTTGTTCATTTTTGTAAAAGTATTGTATAAATTCTATTGAGGTGGTAAAAGTAGGTTTTTAAGTAAAATTTTAAATTATTAAAAACATTGAACTTGTATTTAATCTCGGTTTTGCTTTAGCCTATAAGCGTCGATAAAATATGGCCTTATAAATTGCGTCAATGGTTCAAAAAATTTACTTCATTTTGCTGTAATCACCCGCTTGGGCTTTTTTGTGTGGTTTTTTTTTCTCGTTTTAAAATAGCTATGGCATTTTTGCGGGTTAAAACGTTTCTTCCGGACTTAAGTATCGCCAACGACCAGAGGGGAGGCCGCCTAGTTTTATTTTGCCAATTCTTATGCGTTTTAGTCCTATCACCTTTAAGCCTACAAGTTCACACATGCGTCTAATTTGTCTTTTTTTTCCTTCTTTAAGCTTAAAGTTTAATTGATCTTCATTTTGCCAGGTTACTTTGGCGGGTAATAGTTTTTTTCCATCCAAGCTCAAGCCATGGTTTAGCAGCGCAAGCCCTTTTTCGCTCAGTTTGCCACTTACTCTTACTAAGTATTCTTTTTCTTTATCGGTAGATGCACCAATAAGTTGCTTGGCAACAACCCCATTTTGGGTAATAACCAATAGGCCTTGAGAATCTATATCTAATCGGCCGGCAGGTGCTAATCCTATTTGGTGGTCGGGGTGATAAACGATGCCGCTGTTATCGCCTTCCCATCGGTTTTTGGGATGAAAAAGACTTAAGGCCGATATGTAACCATCCTCTGGTTGTCCGCTTACATATCCTACCGGTTTGTTCAGCAGAATGGTAACTCTTTGGGCTTGTTGGGCGGTAGCTTCAGGTAATAGTGCTATTACATCCGTGTCTAACACTTTGTGTCCTTTTTCCTTTATCACTTCCCCATTTACAGTTACCCAGCCATTTTGAATATATACTTCTGCCTCCCGTCTAGAGCTCAATCCTAGTACAGATAGTCTTTTTGCCAATCTGGTAACATTCTCTTCCATTATAACTAATTACTTAAGATTACAAAGTACGCATTAATGACGCTTACCTCAAAAAATAATTGAATCTCGTAGTAATTAGCTAGTACAAACATTTTATTTATTGTAAGTTTGCGCCAAATCTAGAAAGATGAAATTAATAGATGTACTAAAACAAAGGAGCCAAGATAGTTGCGAATTGTGTGGAGCTAATCATGGCTTGGCTATTTATGATGTGCCACCTAGCTCAAGCAATGTGGCTGGAAGGGAAATATATATATGCGAAAAGTGCTTAGCGCAAATAGAAAAGAAAGAAGCTTTGGATAGTGCACACTGGCAGTGTTTAAATACGGCGATGTGGAGCGAGGTATTGCCGGTACAGGTGGTGGCATGGAGAATGCTGAATAGGCTACGCAATGAGGCTTGGGCTGCCGAGCAATGCGATATGATGTATTTTGATGATGAAACATTGGCTTGGGCTAAAGCCACAGGCGATCATGTGGGTGATGCAGCAGTGGATTTGCACATGGATGCCAATGGCGCGCAGTTAAACAATGGTGATACTGTTGTGCTTACCAAATCACTGGATGTAAAGGGCTCTACTATCAGGGCTGCGGTAGGTACTGTAGTTAAGCATATAAGATTAGTGCCCGATAATACCGCTCAAATAGAAGGTAAAATTGAGGGGCAGACTATTGTTATTCTTACTAAATACTTAAGAAAGCAGGGATAAACGAGCGTTGTTTTTTTGTGCAAATAAAAAAACAACGCTGTAGTATTTAATAGCCACTCAAGGCTAGGGTAGCAAACGACCCAAGCCAATGTTCTCCCCCATAGTTGGATGCATTGAGATTATTCAGTCCTGTACGCAAAAAGTCTTGGTGTGCTGCAATCAATTGCTGGCGCACTTTATTTTGGGTCAAGTAGGGCAAAATTTGTCTGATATTTACAGCTCTGCTAAACATAAGTCCGTCTAAATGTACTATTTGATAATCATTTCTGTCGCTAACAACAGGTGTCTGGCAGATGTTGTTTAATCCCTTGGTATCAAAAAATTTTTCAAACCAAATATTATATTCAACGGTGTCTAAGCAGCGCGTCATGAGGTCGGCTATGTATAAGCTAGGCGAAAAGAAGTCGGCACCATCTGGCTCTAAATGAGCTGGTGTATGCTCTTGCGCGGCATAAAAGTTTTTGGCTTTTTCTGAGAGTGCATTTGTAAACGCCGTATCGTTCATGTATTTTGCCCAATCTATGGCTAGGCTCATTGCAAAGGCTGTATTGCCGTGCACGCCTGTTTTATTGGGGTAGGTTTGTTTGGGTAGGTAATTTTTCCAAAGTGTTACGATTTTCTGTGTTAGCGGCTGTAGGTTATGGTACATTTTGCGAAGTGCGCTGTCTTTAGCCGAGGCTAGTTCTTGGTCGAGTTTAAGTAGCCAAGCCCATCCATAGGTTCTTTCAAAAGATGCGCCCAGAATATTGCTTTCAAAGTATTGGGTTTCTATTTGTAGCTTGGGTGCCGTGAGCGTAATAGAGAGTATTTGTAAAATACTGTCTTTGTTGGCTATTTGTGGGTAGGTGTTAAGTATTCTTACAAGCATCCAATGGCCATGCACACTACTATGCCAATCGAAGCAACCGTAGAATGAAGGGTGCAATTGTGCCGGCGTTTGTAGTATGTCTTCGGCACTAGCGGCTGTGTGACCTGTTTTGTTGGGGTATTCTTGTAATATACAGTTTAGTGGCATTCTAGATAGCTGTAAGGCTTTTTCGATATCTAAACTGTCTAGTTTTTGTTCTGTTAGGGGTGTGTTATCCAATTGGTTTATGTTAGCGTTGTTGCAGCCCATAAGCACCAAAGCCATCGAAATGCATAGAATGGTATATTTTATAGTCATGATGTTATAGTATTTAAGCGTCGGTATCGGTAGCGGAAGGCACCATTAAGTTTTGTAATATTTGGTCTTCTTTGAATGTTGCGATGATGGCTTCTGCTTTTGCTAATAATGTTTTTATGGTGTTATCATAGTTTTTAAAATATTTATCTACTAGTGTTGAATCTTCTTTATTAAAGGTAAGCTGGCTGCAAATTTCGTGTACGGCATGCTGTGTTAGTCCTTCGTCTTTGATTGTGCCTAATTGGTCTATCATCCAGCTTAGTGCCAAGAATTGATTTTTATGCAGTAGAAGTGGATATTTGTTTTCGGGCGTCGCTTCTAGCTGGTTGAATTTAGATGCTATTATAGCAGGTGTTTGATATTTTTTTAGAGCGTTTGTCGTCTTTTTATTGGCAACAAGAGTGACATAATTATTCAATGCATGGCAATAGATGCTCAGCCATCTAAGTTTTCTTCGCAGTTCATGAATATGGTCTTCCATATTATTTAGTGGCTGGGGCAGTTGTTCTATAAATTCGATACATTTATTAATTTCAAGAAGATATATTTTGGCTATTTTTTTGCTTTCTTTTTTCTCTTTTAGCCAGTCTACTTTTTTTAATTGTTTCTCCCATTTTTCGAGGCGTTTGCCACTCCACCATCCTTTATTATGCAGTACAAGGTTGAGTTCATTTTCTGTTGAATGAATATGTTCAAGTATTGAGTTTTTTACCGATTGGGGTAGGTTTTTTAATGGACTAACTTCGTTGTTGAGCGTCACATAAAAGTCGTGTTTTCCAATAAGGTCTTCAATGCGTTTGGCGTGCTCTAGTATTTTATAAATAATAGCTGTCTTATTAATATCGCGATACATTCTAGCCAGTCCTTCGAGATAGAAAAAGGGCGTTCTGATGTCATTTTTATAAATGAATTGTATGGGGTTATCGCTACTCTGAGCTTCTTTTAGCAGGCTTGCTATTTGATTCATTGGCTTCAGAAAACGTTGTTGAGCGAGATGCATAGGATATTAGATTTATTTTAGAAATAAATATACTGCTTATTATTAATATTTTAATGAAAGAAGGTATTGTCCTATTCTTGTTTAACTATTTATCATCGTTTGTTTAGATACCGTGGTGCGATGTTTGGTAAAAGTTATCAATTTCCTGAATAATGGTTTCTGCGTTATCATGTATAGATAGATGGATATTGTTGATAATTGCTTGTTCGCTGAGTTTTTGCAGCAGCGGATATACGGGTACTATTTCGTTCCAGTAATCAGTGTCTAAGAAAATCATCGGACTTTCTATTCCATAAGATCTGTAGTGATTTTGTGCTACATCTTGAAATATTTCTTGTATGGTTCCTGCACTGCCTGGAGCATAAATAATACCACCATTGGCGATGGCAAGCAAGCCATCTTCTCGGGCGCTATTGGCAAAGTATTTGGCTATTCTGGAAGCAAAGGGATTGGGTGGTTCGTGTCCGTAAAACCATGTTGGAATACCCACACTTTCATATAAAGAAATGGGGTATTTTTGAAGTACCTGGAAGGCCGCATCTAGCCACCATTCGTCTTTATAGGTAGGCGCTTGCTGTAAAATGTTTATAGCATCGTCTATTTTTTGAGCAGATGCGTCATTTTGGTCGGCTAGCCAAGCACCTAAGTGGGTTGCTTCCATTGCGCCTGGGCCTCCGCCGCTCACCATGATGAAGCCGGCTTCGGTAAGACGTTTACTAATGTAAGCTACTTTTTTATAAAGAACGCTATTGCGCGGCAGGTTGTGGCCACCCATGATAGCTACTACTTTTTGAGGAGCGTATTGGCTTAAGAATTCGCTGAGTGCATTGGATATGGAGTTGTCGTGCATGCGTCTGGCTAGTACATCTTCGTAGGTAGCCGATTGGCTCTGGGAGCTGTGTTGCGGCATTTTTGGAAACTCTACTTTATTTACAAATGTTTTATAGATTTTGTAGTCAGTCGTCTGATAGTACGATTGTGGATTGCCCAATTCATAGTTATCAAATAGCGTATCTCTGGTGTACAGATTGGATAGGTAGGGGTTGTAACCTACATTTAGATAAGGGAAAATGGTGCAGTTGATAAAGTGTTCTTTGTCTATGTGGTCGATGTTACAGCCCATAAATATGCAGTCTTTAAATATACAGTTTTCTAAGTTTATTCCAGTGAAATCAATGTTTTCAAATACTTTTCTGACGAAGTATTTTTTGGTTTGGTATAATTTTAAGAATGCTGCTTTGGTATCTATTTCTTGAAATTGCATTGTGTTTGTTTAGTATGTTTTATTGCGTCTAACAATTGTTATAGCATGGGTGGTATAACATGCTTTTGATGTATTTATACTTTTTTACTAAAAAAAATGCCTCGTATAACTTGCTATTAGGTACCGAGTGGTAATGCATAGCAGAGTTAATCGAGGCTATTGTGGTGTTGTAAAACTTTTTGTTTTCAGCAATGAGATGAAGCATTCAATAGCTTATACAAGTTAAGGTATTTTTTAATTAAAAAATGTCTTTTATTCTATCGAAGAAAGACTTTTCTTTTTTAGCTTCTTCGGTTGGCTGAAAGTTAGCTGCATCCTTAAGGCTTTCCATGGCTGCTTTTTCTTTTTCGTTAAGGTTTTGAGGGGTAAATACATTTACTTGAACCAATTGGTCTCCTCTGTTGTAGCCATTTACCTCTGGGAATCCTTTTCCTTTTAGCTTAAAGATTTTGCCGCTTTGTGTGCCTGCGGGTATTTTTATTTTTGCCAGTCCATCGATAGTGGGTACTTCTATTTGTGTACCAAACACAACGTCGTAGAAGGAGAGCGATAGGCTGTAGAGCACGTCGTTGTCTCTTCTTACGAGTTCGGGGTGTTTTTCTTCTTCAATAAGCACAAGCAAATCGCCTGGAGGGCCTCCTTTTTCGCCAGCATTACCTTTGCCGCTTAAGCTCATTTGCATGCCTTCTTGTACGCCTGCAGGTACATTTATTTCAACGGTTTCTTCGCCAAAAATACGTCCATCACCTTTACAGCTATTACATTTGTGAGTAACTGTAGTGCCTTGCCCGTTACATTGCGGACAGGTAGTGACTGTTTGCATTTGGCCCAAAAAGGTATTGGTAACTTGCCTTACTTGTCCGGTGCCACCACATCCATTACAGGTTTGTACAGAGTTGGCATCTTTCGCACCAGAGCCGGCGCAACTATTACACAGTACGTATTTTTTTACTTTTATTTTTTTAGAAACGCCCGAGGCAATTTCTGCGTAGGTGAGTTTTAGTTTTACTCTTAGATTGGAGCCTCTAGAGCCTCTTCTTCTTTGGCCGCCACCACCTCTGGCTCCACCACCAAAAAAGCTACCAAAGATATCATCTCCAAAAGCAGAAAAAATATCTTCCATGTTCATGCCACCTGGGCCTCCGCCTGGTCCACCTCTCATTCCTGCATGTCCAAACCTATCGTATTGTGCTTTTTTGTCGGCATCACTGAGTACTTCGTAGGCTTCTGCGGCTTCCTTAAATTTTTCTTCAGCTTCCTTATCACCCGGGTTTTTGTCTGGGTGGTATTTCATGGCTACTTTTCTATAGGCCTTTTTGATTTCATCAGCACTGGCTGACTTGTCTACACCAAGGACTTCGTAATAATCTCTTTTATTCATGTAGAATTAATGTAAAAATGTGTTGTTGTTAATTTAGTTGCGCCGATTATTTGCCTACTACTACTTTGGCGTGTCTGATGATTTTGCCATTAAGTAAATAACCCTTCTGAACGGTATCAACTACTTTGTTGGAAAGTTCGGGGCTGGGTGCAGGTATTTCTGCAATAGCTTCATGATAATCTGCTTCAAATTCTTCGCCTGTAGATTTCATTTCTTCTAGCCCTCTACTTTTTAAGGTATTGGTAAGTTTATTAAATATCAGTGATAAGCCTTCTTTTAGGGCTTCTACATTGTCCGATTTCTCTAACTGGTCTTTAGCACGGTCATAGTCGTCAAGTATTTCTAGCATTGAGGAAATGACATCTTTTCCTGCATTTTTTATGAGCTCACTAACTTCCTTAGAGGTGCGTTTTCTGTAATTGTCAAATTCGGCTGCTAATCGAGCGTATTTATCATTCCAGAACAGTTTCAAACTCTCTACTGTTTCCTCTTCTGCTACAGCTGTTGCTTTAGCTTCGGCTTGGTTATTCTCTTGGGGGGTTGCCGCTTCTACTGGTTCATTAGATTGATGAACCTCTTCATTGTTTAATTGCTCCGTACTCATAATATTTTGTTTGAATTCCGTAAAGTTTTTTGGTTCTTTACAAAGGTAACGAATTTTAGAAATTTATAAGAATCTGCATCTGGCTAACGTAGCTAGAATGCATAACTTTATGTATATAATTACATATCTAAATTTATTGTAAAATGGTGCCTATGTGGCCATTTTTTTTGAGTTTCATTACCGCATTGTTGTTTTGGTATTGAATGTAACAATAAATTTAGGCTAATTTATAATCTGCAGAGGTAAAGTACATAAATACATCTTCTATATTTTTGGCACCTTCTACTTGTTGTTTGAGTAGTTGGGTGGTATTATGTACAACGAGTTGCCCGTTATTGATGATGGCAATTTCATGACAGATTTTATCTGCTTCTTCAAGCTGGTGTGAAGTATAGAGTATCGATTTGCCACTATTGTTGTATTTTAATAAAAAATCCAGAATCAGTTGCCTCGAGTGTATGTCTACACCGGCGGTGGGTTCGTCAAGTATCAGTAGCTCTGGATTGTGTAGTAAACCTGCTATGATATTGGCACGACGCTTCATGCCACCACTAAAGTTTTTGACTTTTTTATCGGCATGTTCTGCGAGCCCGAAGTCTTCTAGATAGGTGTTGATGTTATGCTGTAGTTGTTTGGTAGGGATGTCGTACAGATGACCAAAATAGCGTAAGTTTTCTTTGCAAGTAAGCTCTGGATACAATGCAATTTGCTGTGGCACAATACCCACCATTTTCTTGATGGCTTTTGCATCTTTTATATTGTCTTTACCAAAAAGAATGGCTTGTCCTTTATCTTGTTTTACCAATCCGTAGAGTATAGAAATAGTGGTGGTTTTGCCTGCGCCATTTGGACCCAAAAGGCCAATTATTCGTCCTTGTTTGAATTCTAAATTTAGGTTGTTGAGTGCCTTGTGGTCGCTGTTTTTGTATTGTTTGCTGAGCTGATTTATTTTAATGAGCGTGTGCATATTGCCTTTGTTTGAGATTAGTTTTGAATGATATTTTTAATCATTCCGTCTTGCATTTCATAGGTGGTGTGTGCTAGCTTTGCCAAGTTGTCGTTGTGGGTAATGAGAATTAGGCTAAGGCCGTATTGTTCTTGAATGTCTTTAAATAGCTGATGCACAGTGGCAGCATTCGTGCTGTCTAGGTTTCCGGTGGGCTCGTCGGCAAACAAGTAGCTAGGTTTATGTACTAGTGCTCTTGCGATGGCTACACGTTGCTGCTCGCCGCCCGAAAGCTCGTTGGGTTTATGGTGTAGCCTATGCGCCAAACCCACTGTTTCTAATATTGCAGTGGCCTTGTCTTTGGCTTCTTTATTAGAGGCCTTAGCTATCCATAGTGGTAAGCATACGTTTTCGAGTGCGGTGAACTCTGGTAGTAAATGATGAAATTGAAAAACAAAGCCAAAATGTTTATTTCTGAAATGGGCTTGTTGCTTATTATTGAGCTTTACTATGTTTTGTTGGTTTATAAATACTTCTCCCGACGTGGGCGTGTCGAGCGAGCTTAGCAGGTGCAGTAGTGTGCTTTTTCCGGCGCCTGATGGCCCAACAATGGAGACAAAAGAGCCCTGCTCTATATCTAAGGATACATTTTTAAGCACTTCTAGCTGATTGTATTTTTTTACCAAATTTTTTGCAGACAACATTATGGTATAGCTAATTTTAATATCCTTCAAAAATAGCTGAATTTGGGCGGTAAGCCAAATTAAACCTAGAATAGGGGATTGAATAATTAAGGAGGGGAAAAAATCAAAACAAGTCCGAAAGGCTAAAAATACCCTTATTGACAATTTTATGTTTAGTCCTTTGAAGACGATAGAAAAGTAGTAAGGTCGCTGCTCCTGAAAGCACGATTGTTTTTTGGTGTTGGAGTTATAAGAAATATGTGTTTTTTTCGTTTTAATGTAATAATTTGGAGGCTAGACCGATTATTAAGGATGAAATGGAATCGGTTGTTGTTGTAAAATGTATTTGAAATTGAGGTATTTATAATTTATTTTTTAGTCAATTACTTGATTTTTAAAAATTTAATATAAGATTAGTATTTTATCATTACATTTGCAAAAATCTGTAAAACACCAAATAAGATATTATATGTTTTGGACTTTAGAACTAGCATCGCATTTGGAAGATGCACCATGGCCTGCAACAAAAGATGAATTGATAGATTATGCTATCCGTTCGGGCGCACCTTTGGAAGTAGTAGAGAATCTACAAGAATTGGAGGATGAGGGCGAAATGTATGAAGGTGTTGAAGATATTTGGCCTGATTACCCAACTCAGGAAGATTTCTTCTTCAATGAGGATGAATATTAATAGAACCTTAGCGTAATTAATTTTAAGCACGAACAAAGAGAGCAATACGGTAATGTATTGCTCTCTTTGTTATTATGATTGTGCTTTGGGTATTTTTATTACTTGCTTACTCTTAATTTCTTACCGGCCTGTAGCGTTTTGGGGCTTACTTTATTCCAGTCTTGAAGTTGTTTAACGCTAACTTTGTATTTGGTAGCTATGGCCGATAGCGTTTCTCCTTTTCTAACGGTATGATATTTTGGCTCCCTGTTAGTTGTTGTATTACTTGTTTTCTTAGGACTTGCACTGGGTGTTTCGGTGTGTTTTGCAACAACAGCTGTATTTGTAACAGCATCGCTAGGTTGATCTGCACTTAGTTCCTTTAATGAAGTTTCATAAAAAGAAGTTTCCTCGCTACTCGTTTGTTTGTCCATATGGCGTTTTAAGCGCTCGTAGGGAGTGAGGTGGCTAAGGTCTTCTTCTGGTGCTGCTGGTGCTGTTGTTGGCGCCGTTTTGGTGGCTTCTTTTTTCACAACATTACTTGCTACTAAGCTTGTGTTTTGCGCTTCGGTTTCGATATTATCTTTAGCTCGCGTAGTGACAATTGGTTCTTCGCTCACCTTGGTTGTAGGCATTTCTTCCACAGCTTTAGGCCTTTTTTCTATTATTATCTTTTCTTCTTCTGTGTTTTCGATTTTCGTTACTGCTGTTGCTACAGCATCTGTATTGTTTTTGTTGACAATGATATAGTTATTATCTTGGTTGACTTCTCTTTTGCTAGGTGTGTTGCTTACTGTTTTGGATGGAATATACACTTCAGGTGCATTAGGTGCTATTTGTTGGAGGTAAATAAGGCTACCTGCTTTGGGTTCCACACCAGGCACAAGTTTGTTCATAACTTGCAATTGGGCTAAAGCTACGCCCGTTCTTTGGCTTATTTGTAGTAGTGTTTCCTCTTCGGCTACGGTAGTGGTTTCTTCAATGCCCTTTATGAGTTTTTTTTCTAGGTAAATGAACATTTCTGCTTCTAATGGAGCATCGGGTAGTTCGTTCATTTCTAGTAGTTTGCTATATCTAATTTTATTTTTGATAGCATATTCCAAAAGCATTGCTCCTTTAGGAGCCCAAAAGCCTTTAAGGTTGTTGAGTTTTGTAGTGATGTAATATTCTTTCTCGGTGGCTGTGATTGGTTCGTCTTTAGTAATGGTTTCTACTATGGGAGCAGCTAATTTCTCTTGTGTAGCAGATGCATACATGACTTCTGCTTGAGGAGCCGTTTCTTTTTGTAAAGCAATAAGCGTGTATTGGCTTAGATTGAATTTTTCAATGGTTTCAATAAGTTTATAGGCATATTGAGGATTGGTGGCATAGCCTGCTTTTTTTAGTCCATGCGACCAGCTTTTATAATCTTCCATACTGTAGGTAAACAGATTGCTATAACGAGGGTTGTTTCGTAAAAAATCTGAATGGTCTTTGTAGGAAGTAATATCGTCGTTGTATTTTCTGAAACACTCGTCTTTTCTATCATCTGTATAGGTATATGTATCGCCTTTCCAAGTTGCTTTACATTTTATACCAAAGTGATTGTTGGCATTTTGGGCCAGTTCGCTTTTTCCTGCGCCTGTTTCGTAAATGCCTTGTGCTAATTTTATTGCAGCAGGAATTCCTGTTCTAATTTGTTCTGCTATAGCTATATCTTTATATTTTTGGATATACTGTTGGGCTAATTCCTCTTTTTGAGCCCAGCTACTTTGAGTACAACTTAGTATGAACGAGAGCAAAAGTGTGGATTTTAACTTCATAATTTGTGTTATTTTATTTTTCTTATCAACGTTATACCATCTCTGATGGGTAAGAGCGTGTAAAAAATGTTAGGTAGTGTTTGCAGGTGTTTGTTAAATGCCTGCATATGTTTTGCGGGTTTGGATAGTGTGTTTTCATTAAATACTTCACCATGAAAAAGCGTATTGTCTGCTATTATGGTGCTCCCTATGGGCATTATTGATAATAATGTATTTACATAGGGTATATAATTTCCTTTGTCGGCATCTATAAAAGCTAAATCGAATGTAAAGTCATGCAATGTAGGGATAACATCTAGTGCAGGACCTATGTGTTGAACTATTTTGTGCTCCAGATTGGCCTTTTCCCAATAGGTAGCTCTAATATTTTGAAGGCTTGCGTCGGTATCTATTGTGTGTACTTTGCCATTGGCGGGTAAGCCTTCTGCCAAAGCTAAGGTAGCATAGCCTGTATAGGTGCCAAGTTCTATAACGTTTTGGGCTTGTATTGTTGCACTTATCCATCGTAAGAAATTACCTTGCAGGTGACCCGATAGCATATGAGCACCAGCTACATGCGCATGGGTATGGTCGGCTAAAGCTTTCATTACCGGCATTTCTGGGCTGCTATAATGCTCAGCATAGGTGCTAGCTTCTTTAGATGTGATAATAAATGACATAATTTTAGTAGTAAGTGCTACACAATACTACAAAAATAAGCTATTAATCATAAAATGGCTAAACAACGGCGGTATTATATCAAAAATTTAAGTATTTCATGCGTACCGTTTCAATGCGGGTGGCGGTGACTAGTAGTATTTCAAATTCATAGTTCTCTATAATAATGCGCTCTCGTAGATTAGGTATTGTTGTGTGGTTCGCTACAATATATCCCGATAGGGTTTGGGCTATTCCTGAGGGTATGCCTAATTGATATTTTTTATTGATATAACTTAATTCTAGCCTGCCAGAGAAGATGTATTCATTGTCATTGATTTTTCTTTCTGTAAATTCTGAAATATCATAGCTGTCTTTCAAATTGCCAAATACTTCTTCCAGAATATCTTCCATAGTTGTAAAGCCAGCGGTGCCTCCAAACTCGTCGATTACCCAAGCTATGGATTTTCCCTCTTTTGAGAATTTTTGCATCAACTCTATAGCTACCATGGTTTCGGGGGCAACGGGTATTTCTATCAAAATTTCTCTAATAGAACTAGGTTTGCGATTCAGGTCAATATGGTGTACATAGCCCACTACATTATCGAGGGAGTTTTCGTAAATGATAATTTTTGATTGTTTTGACTGAACAAAACGATCTTTTAGCATTTGCATTGGCGCATTTATATCTACTGCAATCATTTCATTCCTAGGCGTGATGCAGTTTCTAATTTTTATTTTACTTAGCCTTAATGCTTTATCAAATAGTTCTTTGTTTTTGCTTTCAAAGTCGTAGTGCCCTTGCACGCTATGGTACACAAAGTCTTCTACGTTTACTTTTTCAAATACTTTATTGGGTTCTTTTATTCTTACATTAAATAAGTATTTTAGTATGAACTGTGCCATTTGAATAAAGGTGGCATTGATGGGGTTGGTAATGTCTGAAAGTGTATTCAGAAAAACACTCCAACTGGTAAACTTTCCTTCAGGATTGTATTCAAATAACTTTTTGGATAGGAAACCCGAAGTAGTGATGACAAGAATAGATGCCGTAAAAATGTCTATAAATATTCCTAAATAAGGGATAGACTCGTAATACGTTATATACTGAAGTGGAATTAAATTATAAACGATCCAGTTGGTGGTTTTGCTTATCAAGAAACAAGTTATCACCAGTAGGATATAAAATGAAATAATTGTAACACTCCAAAAGCGTTCTGGCTTATCGAAAAAATTTGCAGCAGCGACGCCTCTACTTGTTCCTTTTTTTCTTTTAAGCTCAATATTTAGTTTGTTAGAAGATAGATAGGCGTATTCTAAGCCTGCTATCAGCAAGATTAAGAACAAGCATATACCTATTAATCCAATGGTTATTGTCATATAAAACGCTTAGTTATACTTGTAGCAAATATAGAGGTTCTGTTACAATATATCACTTTTTTGTGTTATAAAGATAGTCTGTTTTTTGTAGTTACCAGCAAGTTCTTCTTAGTTGTTAGCATGTTTTTTGCTTTTCGATGCGTTAGAATGATGCAATGCCAAGGTAAGGTAATTGGTTTAATGCAAAACGTGAGCACGCAATTGGGAGCGTGCTCACGTTTTATTGTAATTAAGATGTTGAATACTATTGGGTTATGCCTTCAAGTTTGAAAATAAAGGCATATTTAAAGGCCAGATCTTTTAAGTAGTCAAATCGGCCAGATGCCCCTCCATGTCCAAAATCCATATCTGTTTTAAGTAGTATAACGTTTTGGCTGGTGTTCAACGTTCTTAGTTTAGCCACCCATTTGGCGGGTTCAAAGTATTGAACTTGACTGTCATGAAGTCCGGTGGTGACCAGTATGTTTGTGTAGTCTTGTGCCACGATATTTTCATAGGGCGAATACGACTTCATGTAGTCATAGGCTTCTTTATAGTTTGGATTCCCCCATTCGTCGTACTCGTTGGTAGTAAGCGGTATGGTTTCATCCAGCATGGTATTCACTACATCTACAAAAGGCACTGCTGCTACAATACCATTGAATAGCAATGGCGCGGTATTGGCTATAACGCCCATGAGTAAGCCTCCGGCGCTGCCACCTTCTGCATACATATGGCCTTCCGATGTGTATTTTTGTGCGATAAGGTATTTACCACAATCTATAAAATCAGTAAAGGTGTTTTTCTTATTCATCATTTTACCATCTTCATACCAAAATCTGCCCATTTCTTCGCCACCACGCAAATGTGCGATAGCATAAATAAAGCCTCTGTCTAATAAGCTGAGCCTAGCAGGGTTGAACGTAGCGTCGAGTGAGTTGCCGTAGGAGCCATATGCATACAAGTATAACGGTGCTGAGCCGTCCTTGCGAGTGCCTTTTTTATACACTAAGGAGATGGGTATTTTTGTTCCATCTGTGGCGGTAGCAAAAGTGCGTTCGGTTACATAGTTCGATGCATTGTAGCCGCCCAACACTTCTTGTTGTTTTAGCAACGTTTTTTCTTGGCTTATCATATCGTATTCATACGTAGAAGGGGGCGTTACCATAGAGGTGTATCTGTAGCGCACTTTATGGGTATTGTATTGTGCATTTGTACTTGGATACACGGCATATGCAGGCTCGCCAAAGTTGAGATAGTGTTTTTTTTGTGTTTTTAGGTGAAAAATTGACAAATTGTTCAGTCCATTCTTTCTTTCAGATATTACTATAAATTCTTTAAATGGATCTACTCCTTCAACTAACACATCTGCCCTATGAGGTATTAAATCTTTCCAGTTGGTTCTAGCTGTTTGGCTAAGCGGGCATTCCATTACTCTGAAGTTTTGAGCTTCGTCATTGGTGTGAATTAAAAACTTTTCATCTAGGGGCGTTACTCTATAGATAATATTTTTTCTTCTGGGTTGGAATACTTCGAAGGTGCCATTGGGCTCTGTAGCTTTTAAGTATCTCACTTCAGAGCTGAGTGTATTTTCTGAATGAATAATAATATAAGCATCGTTTTTGGATTTGCTGACGCCAATGTAATTGGTATTATCACTTTCGTTATACACCACAATATCCTTATTGGCATCGGTACCAAGTAGATGTTTTTTTATTTTTTCCGATAATAAGGTTGTAGGGTTTTTAGAAGTGTAAAATATCGTTTTGTTATCGGCTGCCCAAACGCCACTTCCAGTAGTACGCGGTATGGCATCGGACAATAATTCACCTGTGTTTAGGTTTTTTACATGTAGCACATATTCTCGTCGCGATACGGTATCGATGCCAAAAAGCAGTAAGTTGTTATCGGGGCTTACGCTATAGCCACCTAGGCTAAAGTAGGCTTTCCCTTTAGCCATATCATCTACATCGAGTAGTACTTCTTCGGCGGCATTCAAATCTCCTCTTTTTCTGCAAAGTTTGTAGTATTGGTTGCCTTCTTCTGTTTTTGTGTAATAGTAATATCCATTATGAAAATAGGGTACCGATTCGTCTTTTTCTTTCATTCTACTTTTCATTTCTTGAAAAAGTTTATCTTGAAATGAAGTAGTAGCGGCCATCATGTCTTGGGTATATTGGTTTTCTGCGGTCAAGTATTTTATCACTTCTGCCGAGTCCGGTCCTTTTTTGAAGTAGTCGTTTAGCCAGTAATAATTATCAAGAACGGTGTCGCCATGTATATACCTGTAATGCTCTTTAATAGGTGCAATTGGAGCACTAATTTGAGGCCACATTTCATTTCGGTCATTATTGGTATTAGCGTTTGGTTGGCAAGATGTTATCATAAGTAGATTTGAAAAAATCATTAAATTAATTATCGATTTCATAAATGTATGTGTAAGGTAAAATGTATTTTTTGCTAAGGTAGCAAATACCTGTCAAAGCTTCAAGAGTATAGGTAAGCATCCACAACACACTATTTTTCTGAAATAAAAAAACAGCAAGGTGGGGTGCTTGCTGTCGATGTAAATCGTTTAATAGGGGTCGTCGCCTTCTACTTTGTAAGTGGCGGTATATTTTCTCCATTTATCTAAGACGTCTTGAAAATCTTTCGGCAGCTCGCTTACAAATTTCATTTCTTGCTTAGATGTAGGATGTATAAATCCAATTTCTTTTGCGTGCAGGGCGTGTCTGGGTAGTATTTTAAAACAATTGTCTACAAACTGTTTGTATTTGGCATAAACGGTACCTTTTACAATACTGTCGCCACCGTAGGTGCTATCGTTAAAAAGTGGGTGCCCGATGAGTCGGTTGTGTACTCTTATTTGATGGGTACGTCCGGTTTCTAATTGAAACTCCAGCAGGGTTACGTACAAGAAGCGTTCTAATACTTTATAGTGTGTTACGGCATGTTTCCCGTGGCTGCCGTCGGGGAATGCATCCATTTTTTTCCTGAATCGTAGGTTTCTGCCTATGTGAGCGGTAATGGTACCCGAATCGTCTTTGTAGTCGCCCCACGCAAGTCCAATATAGCGCCTATGCACGGTGTGTGCTTTGAATTGTGCGCCAAGGTGTTGCATTGCGTGGTCTGTTTTGGCTATCAAAATAAGTCCGCTCGTATCTTTATCAATACGATGTACCAATCCAATACGTGGTAAATTTATTTTTTTAGCCGGGTCGTCTTCGGGGTTAAGGTACCAAGCTACACCATTGATGAGTGTACCCGAGTAGTTGCCACATCCGGGGTGCACCACCATGTTTGGTGGTTTGTTGATGACCATTAAGTCGTCGTCTTCGTATACGATATCGAGCGGTATGGGCTCGGGTCGTATTTCTTGATATTCGGGCATTCTTGTTTCGTACATGACGATTTCCATGCCGCCCTTTACTTTAAAATTTGCCTTAACTATTTGCCCATCTACTGTTACCATGCCGCTGTCAATAATATTTTGTATTTTGTTGCGGGTAATGTTTTCTACATGGTTCATTAAGTATTTATCGATTCGCAGAGGCGTCATGCCAGGGCTAGTGGTTGTTCTATACCTTTCTAGCTTTTCGCTGGCTTCGTTATCCTCTTCTTCTAGAGCCTCTATATCATCTTCAAGTTCTTCGTCTTCGTACTTCCAGTTTTGCATGGTATTATTTTGAAAAGTCTGTTTCAAAAAGGATTTTTTTGGGTTTAATTGCAGTTTTTTGGTATTCAAGCCCAAATGGTTCAATAGTTTTTTCTTTGATAAAGTTAACTGCTTCTTCTATAGAGTCTGTATGTAGTATCAAATCCAAGTCTTCGGGAGAGATGGTTTTTTGTTCTTTCATTACATCAATATAATCCATTAGTTTGTTATGAAAGTCTTTACAGAACAGTATGATAGGAAATCTTTTTATTTTGCCAGTCTGCACTAAGGTAAGGGCTTCAAAGAATTCATCTAGTGTTCCGAAGCCTCCGGGCATTATTACGAAAGCGTAGGAGTATTTTACGAGCATGGTTTTTCTTACAAAGAACAAGTCCATATCTACCCATTTATCTAAGTAGGGGTTGTGACTTTGTTCAAAAGGCAGAATGATATTACATCCTACCGACCGGCCACCTACCGATTTAGCGCCTTTATTGGCTGCTTCCATAATGCCTGGGCCGCCACCTGTTAAGATGGTAAAGCCTAGCTTGGCTATTTCGCCCGATAGGTTTTCTGTTAATTTGTAATAAGGATGATCTTTGTCAAATCTAGCAGATCCGAATACGCTCACACAAGGTCCGGCAAAGTGAAAAGTTCTAAATCCTCTAATGAATTCTCGAACTACTTTTATGGTAAATTTAAAATCTTTCCATCTAGATTGTGGCCCATTCAAAAATATGATTTCTTCTTGATTGTTATTTTTTGGAGACATAAGTAAATTGAATAATTCTTGTACAGGTGCAATATTCGATCAGATTTGCAAAAATACGATTAAAATTTGATTTGGTTTTTCTTGAAGCCATAGGCTAAAAGCCATAAAGCTAGCTATTGTGCATAACTAGCTTATGGAACGGTAATTTATATCATTTTATTTTGAAGTAAAGCGTAAAATAGGTACGATCATTTCTTCCAAGCTTACACCGCCATGCTGAAAGGTGTTTTTGTAGTAGTTGACATAGTAATTGTAATTGTTGGGGTAGCATAAAAAGTATTCTTCTTTTGCAAAAATAAACTTGGAGTTGACATTGGGTTGAGGCAGGCCAGCGTCTTTGGGTTTGGTGATAGCAAACACGTGTTTGTCTTCAAATTGGAGGTTTCGGCCGTGTTTGTAGCGGAGGTTGGTAGTGGTTTGTTTATCGCCAACACATTTGCTGGGGTTTTTTACCTTGATGGTACCGTGGTCGGTAGTTATGATGAGATTGATATTTTTGCTGGCTATCTTTTTAAGTGCAGCATAGAGTGGTGAGTGTTCAAACCAACTTTGGGTAAGCGAGCGATAAGATTTTTCGTCACCAGCCAATTCTTTTAACACTTCCATTTCTGTTCGTGCGTGCGACAACATGTCTACAAAATTGTATACAATTATGGTGAGGTCATTGACCAAATAATTGTGAATATTGTCTTCCATGTTTTTCCCATCGTCATTATTGGTGATTTTTAAATAATCCCATTTTATATCTTTTAATTGCAGACGGCGCAACTGTCCCTCTAGGAATAGTGCTTCGTAAAGGTTTTTGCCACCTTCTTCGTCGTCATTTTTCCATTCAATTGGATAGTTTTTTTCTATATCTACTGGGAGCATGCCGGCAAAAATAGCGTTTCTGCTGTACTGAGTAGAGGTAGGTAAAATGCTATAAAACATGTCTTCTTCTTGCAGTCGAAAGTGCTGATTGATAATAGGTTCAATGACTTTCCATTGGTCAAATCGTAGATTATCTATTAATATCATAAAGGTGGGTTTTCCTTTTTTGATATGTGGCGCTATTTTTTTTGAAAATAGTTGATGTGAAAGTAAGGGAGCTTCGTCGGATGGGTTTTTTATCCAATCCAAATAATTGTTATTAATGAATTTAAAAAACTCAGTGTTGGCTTCTTGTTTTTGGGTTTCAAACACTTCTAGCATTTCTGGGCTGTCGCTTTTGCTCATTTCTACCTCCCAGTAAACAAGTTTTTTGTAAAAATCTTGCCATTCATTTGCACTCAATCTATCGTTGAGTGTCATCATCATATTTCTAAATTCTTTTTGATACTCTGTTGTAGTGCGTTCCGAAACTAATCGTTTGCTATCTACTATTTTTTTGATAGAAAGTAATACTTGGTTGGGGTTTACGGGTTTTATTAGATAGTCGGAAATTTGCGAGCCAATGGCTTCTTCCATGATATATTCGGCTTCGTTTTTTGTTACCATTACTACCGGGAGGGTTGGTTTGGCTTCTTTAATTTTTTGTAGGGTTTCTAAGCCAGTCAAGCCGGGCATGCTTTCGTCCAATAGCACGATATCTACTATTGGATTGCTTTCTAAGTATTCAAGGGCGTCGTAGCCATTGTTGAAGGTATGTAGGGTGTATCCTTTTTGAGTAAGGAATAAAATGAGGGGTTTCAGAGATGCTATTTCGTCGTCTACCCATATTATATTTGCTGACATGTGTTTTTGTTTTTATAAGTATTTAAATTATATAAGATTAATGGTGTTTCGTGGCATTTATTTTATCATTCTTTCGTTGAGTGCCTTGTGGTACTTGGCTGCATTAGTCAAGTGTTCGTCATAGTTTTCGGCAAATGAATGATAGCCACTAAAGTCTTCTTTAGCACAAAAATAGATAAACTTGGTGTTTTCGGGCTTGAGTACTGCCTCTATAGTGATTTTGGAAGGTGTACAAATGGGCCCAGGAGGCAATCCTGTATTGGCATAGGTATTGTAGGGCGATGTTGTTTGGGTGTGGTAATGGGTTACTCTTTTGATGCCAAAATCATTAAGTGCAAATTTCACGGTAGGGTCTGCTTGTAGTTTCATGCCTTTAGCTAATCTGTTTAGGTATACGCTGGCTATTCTGGCTTTTTCATCATGTTTGTTGGTTTCTTCTTCTACAATAGAGGCCAAGGTAATCACTTCCAAATTACTAAGTCCTAGGGCTTTTGCTTGTTGTATTCTGGTTTCATTCCAGTATTTTTTATAGTATCCAAACAGTTTTTCTAATGTTTTCGTAGCCGTGGAGTTCCACCAAATCTCGTAAGTGTCGGGTACAATTCCGGCCATAGCCGTAGCGGTATTCAGTCCCCATTTTGCTAAAAAAGTATTGTTATTTAGTAGCTGTTTTAATGCAGCGGTATCTGCTTCGGTTTTTTCGTGCATAAATTTCAGAAAGTCGTTTTGGGTCCGGAGCTTGTTAATGACAAGTTTCACCGGCTCCTGTTGTCCGTTTCTGAGTTTTCGGATAATGGCGTAATTGCTTTCGTTTTTGTGGAGTTTATAACGTCCAGGTTTTACTTTTTTAATCAATCCTAAATGTACCGCTAGCAATTTAAAAGAGGCTACATTATTAAGTTGCTCGTTACGCTCCAAATTACTGATGAGGTCGTTTAATGTACTACCCGTTTTGACGTAAATATAAGGGTCTTTTTTGTTATCGACGTTATCGATGAACGTAAAATACCCTAAAGCACCACCCAACATAATTAGCGAGGCTACAAGGATAATAAGTATTGGCTTTCTTTTTCTATAGTTTGATGACTTGTTTTGACCCATTGTGTGTATTTGACCCAAAAATTAGGTATAATTTGTCGATAATAAAGATATTTAAATGTAAAAAGGTAATATTTTTTAAGATACTTGCGTCTAAATAAGTGTATTTAAGGGTTTATTTCTACCGGTCCATTATGCATAGATAATAATATTAACTAACTTTGATACCATAAAAGCATGCCTGCCTATTATGAAATCATTTGACGTTCCTTTACAATATAGAAGTCCGCTTATCACCTCCATCAAACAGCAAAGAAAAGCATTAGATAAACTCAAAAAAGACTTTTCGCCTACGCGTTTACAAATAGGCAATTTGGAAGTGATTATTGCTAGGCACTTTGGGTTTTGTTATGGTGTAGAAAATGCCATAGAGATAGCCTTTAGGGCAGTGCAAGAGAACGCAGGTAAAAATATTTATTTACTAAGCGAGATGATTCATAATCCTCAAGTCAATAAGGATTTGCAGGCTGCTGGCGTTCAATTTATCATGGATACTCATGGCAAGCAACTTATTGCATGGGATGCTATTAGCGAACAAGATATCGTGATAGTACCTGCCTTTGGTACTACCCTCGAGATAGAACAATTGTTGAAAGACAAAAATATTCCTATAGCCGAGTACAATACTACTTGTCCTTTTGTAGAGAAGGTGTGGAATAGAAGCGAGAAGATAGGCATGGAAGGCTATACAATAATAGTGCATGGCAAGCCCAAACACGAGGAGACAAGGGCTACTTTTTCACACAGCAGAAGCAATGCTCCTACAGTAGTGATAAACGACATGGAGGAGGCTAAAACACTGGCAAAATACATACGTAAAGAAAAAGATGCAGCCATGTTTTATGAAGAGTTTGCTGGGCAATATTCCGATGGTTTTGATGTGGAAAAAGATTTAGAAAGAATTGGTGTCGTGAATCAGACAACGATGTTGGCAAGCGATACGCAGGGGATTGCCGATTATTTAAAAGAAGTAATGAAAGCTACTTATCAGGTGACGGATGATGCGGTGCGTTCGCGTTTTGCCGAAACAAGAGATACATTATGCTATGCCACTAATGATAACCAAACGGCAGTAATGGGCATGTTGCAAGCCGAGGCCGACCTTGCGCTGGTGATAGGTGGGTATAATAGTAGCAATACCTCTCATTTGGTAGAATTATGCGATGCGCAATTACCTACTTTTTATATTAATCATGAGGATTGTCTTATAAGTACCAGTCAGATACAGCATTTTAATTTGCACCTACATCAAGAAGTGTTGAGTAATTTGGATACGCCTTTGAATGCGTGTAAACGTATAATGATAACCTCAGGAGCTTCTTGTCCGGATGCTTTGGTGGAAAGAGTAATAGAACGACTTGCTATCTTATCTCACAATGCGGAAGCAATGGCGGCAATTAAAAGCCAATTAGACGATAATCAGTTTACATTATCATAATTATATTTATTTTTAAAAAAAAATAACAATACAAGTCATCATGCAGGAATTAGTAAATGAATTGGTAGAAAAAGCAGATTTGACGCCCGAAGCGGCAGAAAAAACCGTAGCTGTAATGGTTGCCTATTTAAAAGGCAAAGTTCCTGAAGGTATGCAAGATAAAGTAGAGGAGATTATCAAAACAGGTAAGTTTGATATGATGTCTATAATGAGTGCATTTATGTCGTCGGGGTCTAAGCAAGCCTCACCCTTAGATATGCTTAAAGGGATGTTTGGGAAGTAATATGGAGCTGCTCAGCGATGAGCGTCGGTATGTTTTTTTTCAAAATAATGAGCGTCAATTTGGTAATCGACGCTCATTTTTATTTTTTACGCTTATTGTGCAATTGCATTATTGCTACAAAAGAGAATTGTGCTGAAAATGTACTTTAAAGGCTTGAAAAATATGATTCAAAAAGCGTTTCTTTTTTATACTCTTTCGGGGCCATTGGGCTCAATTTTTTTTCCTTTACCTTATTTAGCCGCTACCTAGGTCGAATATGTTTTATTGAATCGGTATTATTTTTTGCCTATCATTCTTTTGCCCATTTTGGCAAGGTAGGATTTGAAGAAGGGGTATTGCCCCAGAATGATACTGTAAAAAAGTACACATAATGGCCAAAGTATCGTCACTGTTAGAATATACACGATACCGTATCCAACACCACCCGACTCAATACCCAGCATAGGTAATATTTGTTTGCCTAAAAACGCGCAAGTAGTACCACCGAGAGCAAAGATAATTAAGACGATGACTACTTGAAAAATGCTATTAAGTTTCCATTTATCTTGCAATTTTTTGAGGTAAGAGTTTTTTTGATTCGGTTTATCGGTGTTACAACATTCTTTCATGCAGTGGTTTTTATTTAATTGTTTGTATGGAATAAGATTCGGGTATTCTAAAATTCACTTCGGCAGGTATATCTATTTCTGCTTTGGTAAATTCTAAGTTCAGATTCATTTTTTTGCCTTTATTCGAAATATCCCATTTTCTTTCAAAAGCAAAAGGTTGTTTGTCGGCAAAAGGTTTATAATTACTTTGTTGAATCCGACAAGAGAAGTCTTTACTTTTGTTAGTGATTAATTGTTCTTTAATAAGCTGGGTAGCGGAGTCGTAAATGATTGTGAGGTCATAATCTCCATTTTTCAAGTCGATATGCACTTCGCTATTTTTTGCTACCGCGGTGTAGTTTTTACTACCTGTTATGAGCGGGTTGCCCAGAAATAGATTCTGAAGGGTACTAAAGTCGAGCTCTGCTTGTATCATGTTTAAGCCCTCTTGGTAGCCCATTTCATAGGCGGTTTTGTTCATGGGAAGCAGTGCTTTAAGGCTGTCTGGAGTAATGTAGGCTCGGGCTACCTCAACAATGCCACCCATTGCAGCTACGTGAGCCCAAATGTTTTTGTTGTTGTTTATTTTTAGATTGGAAATGAGTTTTTGATTCATCTTTTCATCTTGGTATTGCATATTGGCTTTACCTATAAATGACTTATAGTTGATGCCCTGTTGGTAATACGCTTCGGGCTTGATAGCAGCAATGGGTAGGGTGCTGCCTTCAGGCATCGTTTTATCGGCTAGTTTTTTAGAGCCACCACATGCGCTTAGGAAAATGCTTGCTGCTGCTAAGAATATGAGCGCTGACTTACATTGATATGGAATCATTGTACAAAATTGATGTTGCTAGTAAAAATACCTTAAAAAAGAGTTTAAAAAAAATACTGTTGAAAAAACAACAGTATTTTAATGAAATGAGGCTTGGTGTATTAGCCTATTATCGAAAAGTCGCCCAGAGAGTACTCTTGAGCAGTTTCAGATAAATGAGCATGTTTGCCTATCAAAGAGTTGGTGAAGTGAGCATTTTTAATGGTAGTATCGTTGCGGATAATACTGTTGCTAATGACGCTATGTTCAATAATGCAATTGGATTCTATAGAGACGTGCGGGCCCACAACGGCATTTTTGATAATAACATTTTCGCCTATAAAGCAAGGTTCAATTATGACGCTTTTAGTGATGATAGCAGACGGCGCCGAATGTTTTTCTGTGTTGCGTTTTATTTCCAATATACGTTGATTGGTGTAAACCGTTGCATCTTTATTGCCACAGTCCAACCATTCATCTACTTGATCGCAATAGAAAGTCATGCCTTGGTTTTTCATGTTCTCCATGGCATTGGTGAGTTGATATTCACCTTTTTCTTTCAAATCGTTATCTATTAAATATTGTAATTCTTCTTTTAGTTTTTTACCATCTTTAAAGTAGTATATACCAATAATAGCAAGGTCTGTAATGAACTCTTTGGGTTTTTCTACAAATTCTATTATTTGGCCTTCTGCATTTAGTTTTACTACGCCAAACTGCGAAGGGTCTTGTACTTTTTGTGTCCAAATAATGGCATCCTTTTGCGTGTCTATTTTAAAATCGGCTTTAATGAGTGTATCTGCAAAAGCCACAAAAACGTTGGTGTTTAAATATTCCTTTGCAGCTAGGATGGCATGGCCAGTGCCTAGTGCTTCTTCTTGATAGCATATTTTGCCGGTAGCGCCAAGGTTAGCGGCAACCTCTAATAACATGTTTTCTGTTTCCTTGCCAAAAGCAGGGCTAACAATATAGGCAATGATTTCTATTTTTTCGTTGCACGTAGCAGCAATATCTTCTACAAGTCTTTGCACGATAGGCTTACCTGCAATAGGTATTAGGGGTTTTGCAGTGGTAAGTGTATGTGGGCGCATACGCTTACCCATTCCAGCCATAGGTATGATTATATTCATATTGTTGTAATTATTTATAAATTCTACTTTGTCGAAAAAAAGTGTAAATATATCTATTTTTTTAGTATCTTGAGAGTTAATATCAGCCTGCGCTAAATTATCATTATTTATAGGCGTGATATTTGTTTTTTCGAATTAAGAAATTATCTTTGGTTAAAATATCTTAAAGAGCACTAAAAAGAGCTAGTTTTACTATTTAAATTACATCAAATGAATTTGAAGTCTATCTTGTCTATACTATTTGTCATCATTATATCATCATTTATTAGCTCTTGTACCAAAGAATATACTTGTAGATGCACTATGATTTATAGTGGGGCACCGGGGTTTGATACTACAGTGATAGATTATAAATTAAGAGATACAGAGAAGAATGCTACAAGTGAATGTGAGGGTAGGTCTGCTGTATATGAGTACAACGGTATTGTTACAGAAGAAAACTGTGCTATCTATTAAGCTATCTAGCAATAAGTACATGAGCGGGATTGTTTTCCCGCATTTCTTGTTTTATCGATTATAAATAGAGTATTTGTTATTTAGTAGCTGCTTTTCTTAAAATCTTCTGGCTATGTAAATCCCCTTTTGGGGCATTGGGTGTTATTTTGTCGAGCGTGTATAATTGTGTCAGCAATAGTGCTAGCATTAAACGGACAGAAAAATGAACGGTAATACATAAAAGACGGAAAAGCCTTCCGCGCATTTAGTACATATGGTTTTGCCTTCTGCACGAGCCACGAGCCAAAGTTTCGTAAAATCCCAAGAGCCCTTTTTTGCCAACGTGCTGTCTCCGTTTCGACCCCAAAAACTCATCTTAACCGACTGAAATAAAATATAGAATTTGTGGATGAAATCCATTTGCGGATTCGTGTACAACAATGAAAAATACTTATTTGAATGGATTGAATAATATCGCTCTTACGGAAATCTATTATGATACCGCTCTTCTGGAGCTAAAATTAACCATTAATAAAACATTTCTATTATGATATCGCTCCTATGGAGCTAAATTAACTCTATCAAAAACATTTAAATTATGAAATTGCACCTACGGAGCATAAATTTGGCAATTGCGGGAAAATAGACCAATTGATTTATCAATTTTAGCCCCGTTTTGTGGTTAGTTCATTCCCCCGTTTGCTTCTGCGATGGTTTTTTCTATAAAAGCAATCATAGCGTCTGTTTGGTGCGGCTCAAAATAGGTGTATTTGTTTGCTTTGTTAAACCATGTTATTTGTCGTTTTGCATAGTTTCTGCTGTGTTGTTTTACTTTCTCGATAGCTCGTGCCTTGTCTTCCTTGTTTAGAGGCCAATAGCCAAATGCATAAAACTCTGCATAGCCTACCGTCGCTAGGTTTTTTAGGTGTTTATTGGGGTATTGTTGCGCTACTTCTTCCAACAGTCCATATTTTATCATATTATCTACTCTGTTGTTGATGCCTTGGTATAAAAGGGTTCTGTCTAGTTGAAGTGCTAAATAGATGGGTGTAAAGTTGCGTTGTGCTTGGGTTTTTCTTCTGAATTTAGTAATAGATTGCCCTGTACTTTTTAAAAAGGCTAAAGCTCTAAGCAGTCTGGATGGATTTTGTTGTTCGGCTACGGCCCAAAATTCAGGGTCTTCCTTTGCTACGGTTTCTTGAAGCCACTGCAAGCCATTTTGCCTATACGCTTCATTTATTGCAGCCATTATTGTTGCGTCTGTTGGCGGCATTTCATCAATCCCATTGCATAAGGCATCTATATACAGTCCTGTACCACCGCACAGCAGCGCTACATCGTGTTGTTGGAAGTGCGTATTTAGTAGCTCTAGGGCCCAATGCTCATAAATGCCCGCATTCATGGTGTCATGCACGCTGTGGCTACCTATAAAGTGATGAGGCACGCCGTCCATTTCTTCTAAGCTAGGCTGAGCCGTACCAATAGGTATTTCCTTAAAGCATTGTCGGGAGTCTGCAGATAGCACAATGGTACCAAAATGTTTTGCTATTTCAATAGCAACTTTTGTTTTGCCACTAGCGGTGGGTCCGGCAACTACGATGAGGTATTTTCTTGTCATAAATAATAAGCAAGTTTACGAAAAAAAAGAACAAGCGTGTGCTTGTTCTTTTTTTAGATTGGTCATTTTTAGGTAATTAATTCAGTTATCTTGCTATGTTGATTGCTCGTTTTTCTCTGATAACTGTTACTTTTATTTGACCGGGATATTGCATTTCTTTTTGTATTTTATCCGCAATTTCAAAGCTTAATCTATCGCTATCTTTATCTGATACTTTATCTGCTTCTACTATTACCCTCAATTCGCGTCCAGCTTGAATGGCATACGCTTTTTCTACTCCTGTGTAGCTCGTAGCGATATTTTCGAGGTCTTTAATTCTTTGCAGGTAGCTTTGCATAATTTCCCTTCTCGCGCCTGGTCGTGCACCCGATATGGCGTCGCAAGCTTGTACAATAGGAGAAATGATAAAGGCCATTTCCATTTCGTCGTGGTGAGCGCCGATAGCATTAATGATAGCAGGATGCTCGCCAGCTTTTTCTGCAAGTTTTGCGCCCAAAAGTGCGTGGCTCAATTCTGTTTCTTCATCGGGTACTTTACCTATATCGTGCAGCAAACCTGCACGTTTTGCTAGTTTTACCACTTTTTGTCCTAATCCTAGTTCGGCAGCCATCAATCCACATAGATTGGCAGTTTCTTTAGAGTGCATGAGTAGGTTTTGGCCGTAAGACGAGCGGAATCGCATTTTACCAACCATTCTTAATAAGTCTTTATGCAATCCATGAATGCCCAATTCAATTACGGTTCTTTCGCCTATTTCTAATATTTGGGTTTCGAGTTGACGGCGAGTTTTTTCCACTACTTCTTCAATTCTTGCAGGGTGTATACGTCCGTCTTGCACCAATCGCTGTAGGGATAAGCGCGCTACTTCTCTACGCAGTGGGTCGAAACAGCTCAACATGATCGCCTCTGGAGTGTCGTCAATTACAAGGTCTACGCCTGTTGCAGCTTCAAGAGCGCGTATGTTTCTACCTTCTCTACCAATGATTTGACCTTTTATTTCGTCGCTTTCCAGATTGAAAACACTGATTGCATTTTCGATGGTTTGCTCGGCAGCTACACGCTGAATAGATTGTATAATAATTTTTCTAGCCTCTTTAGACGCGTTTATTTTTGCTTCTTCTACTATTTCCTTGATATGAGACATCGCATCTGTACGTGCTTCCTCTTTCATGGACTCTATCAAATGGTTTTTGGCTTCTTCTACCGTATAACCCGATATTTTCTCCAATTTAGCCAAGTGTTGTTCTTGCAGTTTTTTGAGTTCAATGGCTTTAAGTTCATTAATCTCAATCTGCTTATCAAGGTTGGCTTTAAGTTGAGCGTTTTCGTTTATTTGCTTTGTGAGGCTGTTGTTTTTCTCGTTGAGTGATTGTTCTTTTTGTCTGAGTTTGTTTTCAGCTTCTGTGAGTTTTTTTACTTTCTGAATTTCGTCTTTTTCGTGTTGTGTTTTTAATTGTAAAAAATGCTCTTTTGCTTCTAGAATTTTCTTTTCTTTGATGGTTTCGCTATGGTTTTTAGCGTCTTCAATTATTTTACTTGCTTGATTATTAGCTTCTTCTATCTGTAATTTCGTATTTTTTGAAAAAATTGATTTGCCTAAGAAAAATCCTGCGACAAGCGCTATAATCACTACTACTGCGTAAATTATGACTGTTGAATCCATATATGTCTATATCTGAGTTTTGAGAGTTAATGTTATTTGTTTGTGGAAAATTTACTTAATGTAAGAACAATCAGCGAAGATAAGAAATAAATGGCATAAAATAATTTATAACTAGGTGCTAAAAATCAAAAAAAAGCATTTATGATTGACACATTAAATTATGGTAATTGGACTATATTTTGAATGTGTGTTGGAAATTATAGTTATATTTGCGACCGATAGCGTTTTGGTTCTAAGAAAAAAGCAGCCAAAACTTATTGTTAATTAATTCCTTTTTTATGGACGGGGACCCCCTTTTATTTATCCAACCTATTCTATTAACAGTAGATGCTGAAATTTCTTGGTGGAAATTGTTTTTCACACTTTTCTTAGTTTTCTTAAACGGTTTCTTTGTAGCAGCAGAGTTTGCAATTGTCAAAGTCCGTTCCTCTCAGTTAGAAATACATCCTAATGTTAGCAAAAGTGTCGCTAATGTATCAAAGCTTATTGTAGATAACCTCGACTCTTATTTGGCGGCAACCCAATTAGGTATCACGCTTGCAAGTCTTGGCTTAGGCTGGGTAGGCGAGAGTGTGATGGAGTCCATTATTTTAGCTACATTGGGTAGCTTTATTTCGCCAGATGTGGCTTCGGCTATTTCTATTCCAATAGGTTTTACCATTATTACCGTATTGCATATAGTATTTGGAGAATTGGCTCCTAAATCATTAGCCATACAATTTCCTACGGCTACTACCTTTAAGTTGGCCTGGCCATTGCGCATCTTTTATATCATATTCAAACCCGTTATATGGGCAATGAATGGTTTTGCAATCTGGATATTAAGAATGATAGGTATTAAACCTGTACATGGTTCGGACATACATTCGGAAGAAGAATTAAAAATGATTATCAGCGAAAGCCAATTGGGTGGTGCTATTGAAAAAACCGAGAGAGACCTTATTCAAAACGTATTTGATTTTGATGACAGAAGGGTAAGTAATATTCAAACATTAAAGAAAAATGTTACCGCCATAGATATAGCAATGACACCTAAAGAAGCTTTAGAATTTGCTATTCACGAGGGATATTCAAGGTATCCTGTATACGACGAAACAATAGATAATGTAAAAGGACTACTTTTTACCAAAGACATCATAAAACACTTACTCAACGTAAAGTCGGAAGCCAAGACAATAGAACACATGCTCCGTCCAGCAAACTTTATTTCAGAAACAGCGAAAATAAAAAATGTGTTGAAAGAATTTCAAACCAAACGCATTCAAATGGCCATTGTTACGAATGAGGTAGGCGAAATCACCGGCATTGTGACCATGGAAGACATACTTGAAGAGCTGGTGGGCGAAATACAAGACGAGTATGACAATGAAAAGCCAATCGTGGAGCAAACTTCTGAAAATACTTTTTTAGTAAATGCACACCAAACGCTTTCAGATATTAATAAATACATTCCTATAAGGCTGGAAGAAGGCGAGCATTACGAAACGCTAGCCGGACTTATTACGGAACATACGAATGACGAAGATTTGAAGGAAGGAGATACTGTTAATATTGAAGGCTATGAAGTGAAAATTGTAAAAATGTACAGAAACTCGGCCGAAATGGTGCAGCTACGTGTAAAAACGGACGATGAAGAAGACTAATGCACTACTAAAGCCAATATGCCGTAGCAATCCTAGCAGCTACGACTAATTATAGATTGAAATAGAAATTATGTTATTTATAAAAACCAATGAAGAAGTAGCCATTCAAAAGCAAAGTGCATTAATGGTGAGCGCTACCCTAACAGAGGTGGCAAAAATATTGAAGCCCGGTATTACTACCCTAGAAATTGACACCTTTGCCGAGACATTTATCAGAGATAATGGTGGTGTGCCTTCTTTTAAGGGTTATGGCGGACCTAGAAACGCTTATCCTTACGCATTATGTATTTCGGTAAATGATGCAGTGGTGCACGGTTTTCCGAGTAAATACGAGCTAAAAGACGGCGATATTGTATCGATAGATTGTGGTGTATATAAAAACAAATTCCACGGCGACCATGCCTACACCTTTATCATAGGCGAAGTAGATAAAACTATTCTAGATTTGGTAAGGATCACAAAAGAATCCTTGTACAAAGGAATAGAGCAAGCCATCGTAGGAAAGAAGATAGGTGATATTGGTTGGGCAATAGAAGAGCATACAGCAAAAAAACATGGTTATGGTGTGGTAAGAGAATTGGTAGGGCATGGCGTAGGCCGAGAAATGCACGAAGAGCCACAAGTGCCTAATTACGGTAAGCGTGGATATGGCAAAAAATTGATAGAAAACATGGTATTAGCTATCGAGCCCATGATAAATTTGGGTTCAAGAAGTGTATATACTGCAGATGACGGTTGGACAATTCGTACCGAAGACGGGCTTCCATCCGTGCATTTTGAACATAATGTTTGTGTAAAAAGAGGCGTAGCCGAGGTGCTATCAGATTATACCGAAATAGAAAAAGCCGAAACAGCTAATATCAACCTTAATAGTAGTTATTATACACTATAGTAGTTTTGACAGCCTCGCGTACCTTTAATGGCATTTAACAGCTTTTGCGTCAGAACGCAACATGTTTCGATGAGTTGAAGGATGCATAGCAGGATATATCAAATAGATAAAAATAAAGGCGTTCAATAATTGAACGCCTTTATTTTTATCTTATGCTGGTTTAATTTAATTCAAATAAATTATTCTCCATCAGTGTTTTGTGTCTCCTATTTATTACACCACAATAGGATCTAAGTCTATTACATGGCAGTTTTTGCAAAAGTCGGGAGTTTCATTCTTATACCACATAGCCCTAAATTTGCGGTAATCTGGAGCGTTAAGGCAGTTCATCAAACCATCTTCAAAAACACTTCCAAAATTAAGTTGTTTAGGAAATGGTTTTGCGCAGCAGGGCGTAGAATAACCGTCCCACGAAATGTAAAAGTGCGACCATACCAAATCGCATTTTCTAAAACCCTTAGGAGCTTCTATATCCCAAGTAGAGAAGGTGAGGTTTTTGTACTTTTTAGCCTCATCTTTGGCTCTTTTCAGCTCGGTAATAAAGGCTTCCGAATAAAAGAAATCATAGTATTTCTTATCATAAATGGTGATAGATGCTACATTAAATGGCGTAACATTCACATATTCCACCCCTAATTCGCCCGCTAAAGCTACCATTTCTGCCATATTAAAGTAGTTTTCTTTAATAGCTACGAAATTAAAGGTACAGGTAGCTCGTTTGCCTCTGCATATTTCAATAATTTGACGCACATTCTCCATAAAGAAACTAAAATTACTTTTTAGTCTCACTGTTTCATAAGTATCGTAAGTGCCATCAATAGAAATTTGTATGGTATCAATCTTGTCAGCCAATTGTTCGACCATACTTACACTGATAGGCAAATGTGCATTGGTAGAAATACTGATGATGATTCCGTCGTTTTTAGCTCGGATATAGTCTACGATCTCGGGCAGTTTTTTAAACATAAAGGTTTCGCCCATTCCTGTCAATCCAATTGAATCAACATAAGGGTAGGCTTCGTCTATCACCTTCTTCATCATATCCATTTTCATAAATCCCTTTGCCATCTCGTCGCCGTAAGCATACTCTCTGGGGCAGGTGATACAGGCCAAATTGCATTGGTTAGTTACCTCTATCATTAAAGATGAAGGATGCGCCACTTTGGTGCTTTTAATGGTATGCAACCATGCACCGTGTAATTTATTGAGGGAGTATTTTAAAAAATCAACACCTCCTGGTAATTTCTTCAATCGCACAACAGCTTTCTTAAGCCTTCTAAGGGTGATCCTATTTGCCATGAATTATATTATGTAATAAAAATAACGAAGTACTAATGTACCGCACTTACGCAAAGATAAGGAATATACACATTCATAAAATGCAATTGTTGTATCAACAAGGTGACAATTTGACTTATGTAAAATTACTTACACTGCACTGCTCACATGCACAGGCGGGTAGGGTATACCTGAGCTTTAAAATCGATTTTAATTGCCACACGAGCTTCGGCATTTAGTACTGTTTCTTGTAAGTCGGTTTTTTTGTGTTTAAATGGACAAATAGTAATAAAAATCTAATATCATTCTATTTTAAATCAAATATAGAAATATTTAATAACCTTAATGCTGTATAAAAAACACTTTAGATAGTTATTGTAAATAACTAAGAATCAACTAGTAAAAATACAATTTTATCATCAAAACTGCAATAATGTCAGTTGGCCTCTAAAATCTAACTAATTTATAACATAAAATACTGGTTAATAATTTATAAATATAATTTACTTAAACCAATTTTTATAAAATAAAAAAATAAATATGATAAGTGGCTTTTTGTATATTAATCCATTTTAATGTATAAAAAATTGTAAGAATAATTTAGCCAATTATTAGTCAAAATGAGAATATTTTCTATCTTCAAGACTTAATGCTGGAAAAAATGAATAAATCAAAATGGAAATCAAAGTTCCAGATTGGGGCCTTAGTATTCTTTACCATCGGAGCGGCTTTAAGCGCCCTTAAAATGAATGAATGGATAGATGTCAATTTGTCACTGCTAAAAATAGTGTGGACACTCTTCACTGCATCCTTAATTGGCGTTGCTTTTTTGAAAAAGTCATTAACCACTTGGATATTGGTGTCAATGGTAATTGGTATCTTTATTGGTTTCGAATTTCATGACTTTGCAATTAATCTTCAAGTACTTAGTAAGGTCTTCTTAAAGCTGATAAAAACAATTATTGGACCTATCTTATTTGCAACCTTAGTTGTGGGCATTGCCAGTCATTCCAATATGCGGCAGCTGGGCAGAATGGGTTGGAAAAGCTTGTTGTACTTCGAGATAGTGACGACGCTTGCGCTAGTAGTGGGCTTGGTGGCTATTAATATATCGCAGGCTGGTAGCAATATAGCCTTGCCCGAAAAACTAAGCGCCTCTATGCCGCTTTCCGAAACCAAGCAAGCACAGAAAAACGTAATTGATATCCTAGATAGTGCGGGGCTTGAAGTGCCAGTTGGCTTGTTGGAGCGCCTGCCCGATAAAAAACCTGCTACGTGGCAAGATCATATTTTAGATATCTTCCCCGATAATATTGCCAAAGCAGTTGCAGAGGGGCAGGTATTGCCTATTGTGGTATTCAGCGTTATTTTTGGTATAGCATTGGCGATGCTCAACGAAGAGAAAAAACGACCTATGCTTCAGTTTTCGGAGAGTTTGGCCGAAACCATGTTTAAGTTTACGAATATCATCATGTATTTTGCTCCATTTGGTGTGGGAGCGGCTATCGCACACGCAACTGCCGAGCTGGGCGTAGATATACTGTTTGCTTTGTTTAGGCTGCTGCTTACTTTATATGTTGCTCTTATTGTATTTGTAATCACGGTATTAGGTAGTGTTATGTTAATTTGCAAAATTCCTATTAAGAAGTTTTTAAAAGCAGTACAAGAGCCCGTAACAATTGCATTTGCTACCACGAGTTCCGAAAGTGCCCTGCCCAAAGCAATGGAGAATATGGAGAAATTTGGTGTTCCAAGAAAAATTGTAGCTTTTGTATTGCCCACAGGCTATACCTTCAATCTTGATGGCACTACCCTGTATTTGTCTTTAGCAGTAGTTTTTGTGGCACAAGCTGCTCAAATACCGCTAAGTATAACAGAGCAGGCCTTGATTGGGCTCACTTTGATGCTTACAAGTAAGGGCGTAGCAGGCGTACCCAGGGCCTCATTGGTAATACTCACCGGCGCAGCAGCTACTTTCAATTTGCCCTTATGGCCCATTATGGCTATTTTAGGCATCGATGAATTGATGGACATGGCGCGCACTTCGGTGAATGTGTTTGGTAATAGTTTGGCAAGTTGTGTAATCGCCAGATGGGAAGGTGAGCTAGATGATGAAAAAATGTTGAATTATAAGGCGGATTAATTTGTTTTAATTAAAATAATGATTTATAATATTTTAGCTATTATAAATTGAATAATAGAGTCTTTGTTTTTTGCTTAGTATCCTCTTATAAAACTCTTGTGTTTTGTGCCTTTACATCTAAATAATAGGTGCTTGATTCATGTTATGCTACCGCCTTATATTGCTGCAATGTTGCGAATATACATGGCATAACAGCCTATTTATTGATATTCAGTTATATATATCTTTTAGGCTATAAATGGTACGATAGAATTTTTCTATTTTGTTTATACTTTTTATTGTTAAAAATAGTTAATAACTTTGACGGTTGCGTTACCTTCCCAAGGTGCGCTTGTTTTTACATGGAAAAAATTCTGAAAATATTTATCATTTTTGTTACGCTGCTCGGCACTTGGTTTCAATGCTCGGAGTATAGCGAGACATACTTTGGTAATACCTCAGATGCGTATATACATATTATAGGTGGTGAAGAGTATCTTTTGCTAGTCGATTATTTTGAAACGCAAGATTCGGTTGAAGAATGGATTGATGATTTACATAGGACAAGACGCAATTCTTTTCAGCAATCCTTACATGTTTCTTTTAGTAAAGATGCATTGGCTAATTTTCTAGCCGCTTTCCTGCCCAATTCGTTCAAAGAACGATTATTTTTACTAGAAAATACATCACCTAAACAGTTGTTGGGTTATGGATTGTTGTATTTACAATGTTTATTTTAGAAACAAGACTTCAATGTTTTCTCACTTGGTTGCATCCTGTTATGCAAGCAAGTAATTTTTGTTGTCATTTTTTTCATAAATTAAATCATGTATAAATACTTTTTGTTTTCTTCTCTAATATTATCTAGTACGCTCATATCTTGTTCCTCATCTTCTGACGAATCTGCTAAATCAGCTTCAAATACGCCCAAAGTAATACCCGTAATCAAGGTTATTCAAAAAGATACTTTATTGTCGGTAGAATATGTAACCGATATTCAAGCCCAAAGAAACGTTGAAATCCATTCGCGTTTATCGGGCACCTTAGATAAGGTGTATGTAAAGGAGGGTCAGTCTGTTAATAAAAATCAATTATTGTTTAAAATTAATGATAGCGAATTACAAATAGAGTTAAATAGAGCTAAGGCGGCCTATAATAGCGCATTAGCAGAGACTAAAGTTGCTGAAGTTGAAGTAAGTCGTGTCAAAGTATTGGTAGACAAGAAAGTAGTATCTTCTTCTGAGTTGGATTTAGTGACCGCTAAGTATCATGCACTAGTGGCTAAATCGGAGCAAGCCTTAGCCGAAAAAAACGCCGTCTACCAACGCATGTCCTACTCCGAAATCAAGGCACCGTTTGATGGTATTATCGACCGTATTTTCTTAAAAGAAGGTAGTTTGCTTACAGCGGGCTCTTTAATAACTACGGTATCTGACTTGACGCACATGAATGCTTATTTTGACGTGTCTGAAAAAATATATTTTGATATGATGCAAAATGGTGGTGAAGATGAAGTGGAGAATATCACACTTATACTTCCAAATGGCAACCCTTATGAGTATACTGGACAAATTACTCCTGCAGAAAGTGAGATTGATGAAGAAACTGGTTCTATCGCTTATAAAGTAAAATTCCCTAATCCTAAAAGGATTTTAAGGCATGGCGCTTCTGGAAAATTAATTTTGGATCAGCCTGTAAAAAATGCAATACTTGTGCCTCAAAAATCGGTGTTGGAAATCCAAGATAAATATTATGTGTTTGTGGTGGACGATCAAAACAAAGTAAAAATGCTCAACTTTGTGCCTAATGGACGCATTTCCAATTACTTTTTGGTGGTTTCTGGCCTAAAAGGTAATGAAAAAGTAGTGTATGAAGGCGTAAAATCTTTGCGCGAAGGCGAAGTAATACAGCCTAAACTTGTAAAGCTACCGTAGTATTTCCCAATTATTATTTTTAAAATAATGCCCGACGCTTTCGTTATTACCCCGAAGCTCTGTATTTCTTTACTTTTGAAAATTTAATATTATGTTCGAAACATTCATAAGACGTCCGGTCTTATCGCTTGTTATATCTATACTTATAACTCTAGTAGGGCTATTGGCCATGTTCCAATTGCCTATTACGCAATTTCCCGACATCGTTCCGCCATCGGTAGTTGTTACAGCCAAATACACTGGTGCCAACGCCGAAGTTTCGGTAGACGCTGTTGCATTACCTTTGGAGCGCGCTATTAATGGTGTGCCCGGAATGACGTATATGTCTACCGTTACAGGTAATGATGGTGTGACTATGATTCAGGTGTTTTTTGAAGTTGGTACCGACCCCGACGTTGCCGCAGTGAATGTGCAGAATAGGGTAGCTACCGTAATTGATGAATTACCCGAAGAGGTGATAAAAGCTGGTGTGCAAACAGAGAAAGAGGTGAACTCTATGCTCATGTACCTTAATATTGTGAGTGAAGACCCTAATGCAGATGAAGATTTTATCTTCAACTTTACGGATATAAATATCTTAAAGGAATTAAAGCGTATTAATGGGGTGGGACGTGCCGAAATTATGGGGCAAAAAGAATATGCCATGCGTATATGGCTAAAGCCCGACCGAATGTTAGCCTACAAAACCAGCACAGATGAAGTCATTGAGGCATTAAGAAAACAAAATGTAGCAGCGGCGCCGGGTAAAACGGGTGAAAGTTCGGGTAAGGCAGCTCAAGAAATTCAGTATGTTTTACGCTATAAAGGTAAGTTTAGCGAACCAACTGAATATGAAAATATTGCAATTCGTTCTAATAGTGATGGTTCTATATTAAAATTAAAGGACGTTGCAGATATTGAATTTGGTGCCATGAGTTACGGAATGGTTTCCAAAACGAATGGTAAGCCTTCTGCATCTATTATGATTAAGCAAAGGCCGGGGTCGAATGCCAGCGACGTTATTGCCGATATTAAGTCTAAAATGGCGCAATTGAAGGAAACTAATTTCCCGCCGGGAATGGATTTTAACCTAGCATACGACGTATCTCGCTTCTTGGATGCCTCCCTTCAAGAAGTGTTAAAAACCCTAATTGAGGCTTTTATTTTAGTAGCATTAGTTGTGTATATCTTTATTCAAGATTGGCGTTTTACCTTGATTCCGGTATTAGCGGTACCCGTTTCGTTGGTAGGCGCTTTAGCTTGTATGTACATGATGGGCTTTTCAATCAATCTGCTTACACTTTTTGCATTAGTATTGGCTATTGGTATTGTGGTAGATAATGCCATTGTAGTGGTAGAGGCAGTGCACGTGAAGATGCATGATGAAAAGCTACCGCCGCTAGAAGCTACCATTGAAGCCATGAAAGAATTGGTAGGCCCATTAATAGCCATCACATTAGTTATGTCGGCTGTATTTGTGCCAGTAGCGTTTTTGAGTGGTCCGGTTGGGGTATTTTATAGGCAGTTTTCGCTTACTTTGGCATTTTCAATTTTAATATCTGGAATAACTGCATTGACCTTAACACCAGCACTTTGTGCAATTATGCTTAAACAATCGCATGCGCCAAAACAAAAAATAAACCTTTTAGGACGCTTCTTTAATGGGTTTAATAACAGTTTTGATAAGTTTACCAATGGTTATCAAAAAGTACTATTTAAGTCTGCAGGCAGAAGGGGCTTGACACTGGGTTTATTGGTTTTATTTTTCCTATTAACTTATGGTTCCGCAGCTATTTTGCCAAGTGGTTTTATTCCTACAGAAGACCAAGGTATGATTTATGTCAATGTGACTGCACCTCAAGGAGCTACAGTAGAGCGAACCGAGGTGGTATTGGATGAAATAACCAGATTGGCTAAAGAAATAGGTGCTGTAGATAACGTTACCACCCTAGCAGGCTACAGTTTGGTCAACGAAATTGCTGGTGCATCGTATGGTATGGGAATGATTAACTTAAAGCCATGGTCGGATAGAGAGGAAAGTGTCAATGATATCATTCAGCAATTAAATGAAAAAGTAAAGGGTATTGCTGATGCCACGATCGATATATTTGCACCACCTACGGTGCCAGGCTTTGGTAATGCTGGCGGCTTTGAGTTACGAGTATTAGATCAAACTGGTGGAACGGTTGCGGCTACAGCAGACGTCACCAAACAATTTGTAGAAGAACTGAACAAGAGCAAAGTTTTGAAAAGTGCCTTTACATCTTTCGATGCATCTTTCCCTCAGTATCAGATTTTTATAGATTACGACATGGCTGCAAAAAAAGGAGTAACGGTAGATAATGCCATGGGTACTTTGCAGACCTTAATTGGTAGCTATTATGCTACTAACTTTATCAGATTCAATCAGATGTATAAAGTAATGGTACAAGCAAGTCCCGAGTACCGAAAAAACCCAGAGGATATCCTAAGGCAGTATGTAAAAAGTGAAAACGGAGAGATGGTGCCTTTTTCTACCTTCCTTACACTCAAGCGCGTTTATGGCCCGGAGCAATTGACACGATATAATATGTACACTTCGGCCATGATAAATGGTGAGCCAGCCGAAGGCTACAGTAGTGGTGATGCCATTAAAGCCGTAGAGGAGATAGCTAAGCAACACCTACCTCAAGGCTATACATACGAATGGAGCGGTATGACACGCGAAGAAATATTGTCGGGCAACCAAGCGCTTTACATTTTTGCTATCTGTTTGATATTTGTGTACCTATTATTGGCTGCTCAATACGAGAGTTTTGCATTACCATTGTCGGTAATATTGAGTTTGCCAGCAGGTATATTTGGTTCCTTTATTACTCTTAAGTTGTTTGGATTAGAAAATAATATTTATGCCCAGGTAGCTTTAGTTATGTTAATTGGTTTGTTGAGTAAAAATGCAATCCTAATTGTTGAGTTTGCTATCCAGCGCCAAAAAGAAGGATTGTCTATTCTAAAAGCAGCAATTGAAGGCTCTACACAACGTTTGCGACCAATATTAATGACCTCTTTCGCCTTTATTGCGGGATTGATACCACTATGTTTGGCAAGTGGAGCGGGTGCTTTGGGCAATAGGTCAATTGGTATGGCTGCTGCAGGTGGTATGCTTATTGGTACTATTTTCGGATTGGTAGTTATTCCGGGGCTGTACGTAGTTTTTGCAAGCTTGGATAAAGGAAAAAAAAGCAAAACAATAATTCAACAAGAAAATAATCACTAAGATGACAAATAGTAAAATTAATTATATAATAGGTGCTTCTGTTTTGTTTCTTACAGCCTGTAAGGTGCCACAAGTAATACAAAAGACTGCCCTAAATGAAGTTCCTGCAGCATTTGAAAATACGGTAACCGATACGGTAGCTATTCCAATGCTAAGCCCAGCAGACTTTTTTGCAGACCCTCAGTTGCTAAAATACTTAGAAATAGCACTACGAGATAACTGGGATTACAAAATTGTAATGCAAAGAATGGATATTGCAATGGCACATTTATCTACCGCCAAAGCACAGTTTTTGCCCTCAGTAAACGGACTGCTAAATGCCTCGGGAACACGATTTGGTAAGTATACAATGGAAGGTGTAGGTAATTTTGATACCAATCTTTCTAATAATATAGAAGAAGAACAAAAAGTAAAAACCAATCCGACGCCCAATTACTTTCTAGGCTTAGGTACCAACTGGGAAATTGATATTTGGGGCAAATTGAAGCAAAAGAAAAAAGCTGCACAACAACGTTTTTTAGCTTCAGTAGAAGGGCGTAAATGGTTGGAATCTACATTGGTAAGCCATGTAGCTGCTACCTATTACGATTTAGTGGTTTGCGATCAGGAAATCAGTATTTTGGAACAAAATATTAGGCTACAAGAAGCCGCCCTGGATGTTGTGAAAATTCAATTTGAGGTAGGTCGCGCCACGCGTTTGGCGGTTTCGCAAATGGAAGCGCAGTATAATCACTCTCAGGCATTGCTTAATAGTCAAAAAATTGTTTTAGCAGAAACTGAGGCCGCATTTTTAGCCTTATTGGGAAAATATGAGATGCCGATTGAAAGACCCAAAGTGATAGATATGAACGCGGTGCGATATCTGTCGGGTGCAGCCATACCTACTCAAGTAATGCAGAATAGACCCGATATTCAACAAGCATTCTTAGAGTTGGAAGCTACTCATGCAGATGCCAAAGCGGCTCGTGCTGCTTTTTTCCCTACGGTAAATATTAGTGCTTATGGCGCTTTTAATGCCTTTAGTGGCGAGATGTTATTTAACACATCTTCGTTTGCTTGGCAGTTGTTTGGTGGCCTAACCGCACCTATTTTTAATAAAAAACAGATAAAAAACGATTTTAAAATTGCTAAAGCAAATCAAGAAATAGCTTTTTATGAATTTCAGAAAGTAGCACAAGGTGCTTATCTAGAGGTTAATACCCTTTTAAAGCAATTGGCACACAATAATCAGGTGTATAATTGGAAGCAAAAAGAACTCAACGCATTAAATGAGGGTGTAGAGCTTTCTAACGATTTATATGTATCGGGGTATGCCACCTATTTGGAATTAGTAGCTGCTCAAAAAAGTAAATTGGAGGCCGATTTGCAAATTATTGATATCAAGCGCCAGCAAGTTTACCAATATATCCGATTGTATAAGGCACTCGGTGGTGGTTTTAGCATATAACGACAGAACATGATGTAGAGACAGGCTTTGCCCTGTCTCTTTTACAATTGTAGTTTTTGAATATTGTCATAAATACTACCTACATATTTGTCTATGTCTGAAGTTTGGGTATGGGTAAGGAAGATTTGTTCAAAGCTTTGATTTTTAAGTAATTGGAATAGGTTTTCTAAACGTTTATTGTCCAATTTCTCAAATATATCATCCAAAAGTAGTATGGGTCTAATAGCATGCTCTTTGTACAAGGCTATTTGTGCCAGTTTTAAGGATATAAGGTAGGTTTTCTTCTGTCCCTGAGATGCATGTAACCTACAATTGGATTCATTGATAATGAAGCTCCAGTCGTCTAAATGCGGACCGGCTAGTGTTCTTTTGGCTTCTATTTCTCTTTGTCTATTTTGTTGAAAGCGCTGCAATAATTGTGCTGCGTCATCGTGCTTGCTATATAGCAGCGTTGGGATTTCCGAATGATTACTACTTAAGGACTGGTAGAAATACCTTAGTAGTTCGGGGATTTTTTCGGTGAGTGTTTTTCTTTGGGTAATAATATAGGCACCACATGAGGCTAATTGTGCATCATAAATATCTAATAGCTGATGGTCTATATTGCCTGTTTGCATTTTTAAGTAGGCGTTCTTTTGTTGTAGTACTTTGGTGTAATGCAATAAGTGCTGAAGGTAGCTTGCGTCTTGAACACTCAGTATACCGTCAAAAAACTTCCGCCTGTGCTCACTGCCTCCCAATATAATTTCATTATCATCGGGCGCTATCATTACTGCGGTGTATTTGCCTATATGGTCGCTCAAGCGCTCGTAGGGCACTTTATTGCACGACATTTGTTTTTTGCCCTCTTTCCATACACATACTATTTCTTCTTCCTTTTCGGCATTTTGGAACGTACCACTTATACGGAAACCCTGTTGGTGGTGCTGCACATTTTGGGTATCTCTACTTTGAAAGTAACTTTTTGTAAAACACAAATAGTAAACAGCATCGAGTAGGTTTGTTTTGCCAATACCATTTAGTCCGGTAATACCCACTACCGGACTATCAAAATGAAATTGATTGTTTGAAAAATTTCGATACTGCGTTAAAGCTATGTTTTTTAGATGATACACAGGTGAGGACTAAATTACAGGATTACGAACCGAAGATTAGATGCTACCTGTGCGCCCACCGTCTACAGGAATGGAAGTACCGTTAACGTAAGATGCTGCTGGGCTAGCTAAAAAAGCTACCACATTGGCTATTTCTTCTGGTTTACCAAATCGTTTCATGGGTATTTCGGCCAACATTTCGGCTTCAACTTCGCTATAGCTTGTATTTATTTTTGCCGATTTATTTTCAATGATACTAGAAAGACGTTGTGTAGCCGTTGCACCCGGAAGTACATTGTTCACCGTTATTCCAAAACTTGCTACCTCGTTAGAAACCGTTTTGGCCCACGAAGCTACCGCACCTCTAATAGTGTTGCTCACGCCCAAGCCTTTTAAAGGTACTTTTACCGAGGTAGAAATGATATTGATAATTCGGCCAAAGGCTGCGTCTTTCATGCCTGGCAAAACAGTTTGTGTTATCAGATGATTGCACAATAAATGCTGCTGAAAAGTAGTAAGGAAAGCATCAGCACTAGCCTCTGTAATGGGTCCGCCAGCAGGGCCACCACTGTTATTGACAAGTATATGAATCGTTTTGTCTGCTATAAGGTGGGCCACTAAGGCTTGAAGTTGCTCTGGCTGGTGGTAATCTGCTACTTGGTATTGGTGCGTTTGCCCTAAAGATGTATCTAAGGTGGCTACTGCTTCTTTCAATGCTGCTACG
>CAYSCJ010000009.1:0-66279 GCA_964429515.1 uncultured Taibaiella sp. | reverse complement strand
CACAATACCACTTAGCATATAGGGAATACAACTAATAATTGTTTCATTCAAAAAATAATAACTTAGACCATATAAAATTCCGCCTATAATACCATATATCAGCCAACTATAAGGCGCTTCTTGATGCTTGAAAAAGAAGATATGCCTAAAGACCGTTTCCTTTGCAAAGGGTATAATGAGCATATTCAAGCCTATAATAATAATATTTAAAGTAGGGAATAGTCCAAAAATAGTTTCGTTGGTTTTGACGGCAGACCAGTGATTTAATAATTGAATATCAAAAAACCATTTTATTAAAGAACGAGAGGTGTTAAGTATAAGTATTATGCCAATCCAAGCAAGTATTATCCAAAGAAATTTAATCCAAGATCTTTTTTTAAAGATAGTCCAATGTTGTTTAAACAAGTCTTTATATGCATAATACAGAATGGCTGCTAGGGTAGTACCTAAAAGCAACTTTAAAGTTCTTAAGCCCAAGACAATTCCATCGTGCGTTACATACTCTTGTATATGCTGTTTGGTATAATACGTAAATAGCATGTATGCAAGCATCAAGATTATTAATACTATGTCCGTTAATGTAAAGTCTTTTTTAGAAAGCATTCATTTGCACTTTATTACACAAGGCGCACAATATACATATTTGTAGGAATTATATTGGCTATTTAACGATAATATTTTTTATTATATTTTTCTTAAAATGCTGATTGATATTTGCGATTACCATGTTTTCGGCCATTTTTAATTCCTGCTTTAAGGCGGCAACATTGGTATATATCGTAAGAATATGGTTGTGATAGGTAATTTGGTGCGTGTATTTTGCAATGGTTTTTCCCATGATACTATCCCAAGATTCCCTCAATTGTATTTCTATTAGCTTATCTTGCCATTTACTGCTTTTTAAAAAACGCTGTAATGCGTCACCGATTGCTTCCATACAAAATTAGTAGTTTCTTAAAGCAACATTATTGCATTAATATAAGATTATTGTTTACCTTTGCTGCTATTTGCAAAAGTACATGATTATTTTTTACATTCTACTGCTTTTTATCATTACCTTAATAGGAGCAAGTTTGCCGATTTGGTATCCCAAATGGGATGCAAAAAAGACATCCTTATTGTTGGCATTTTCTGGTACGTTTTTGCTGGGCATAACACTCATGCACTTAATTCCAGAAAACATTCATCATCATGCTTCTGCGGCGCCGGTATTAATAACGGTAGGGTTTTTTCTTCAGTTGTTTTTGCAGCGATTTACACATGGTATTGAGCATGGCCATATTCATACGACTCATGGTTCTGCGCCGCATGGCCTCGAACTTAGCTTTTTGATAGGCCTTAGCCTACATGCCTTTAGCGAAGGCTTGCCCTTGGGTATTGTGTATCACGACGAAGCTGTTTTGCCTTCTTTGTTTTTTGCAATAGCATTGCATAAGATACCCGAGGCTATGCTGCTTTCATCTTTGCTCATGCAATATCGTTTTTCTAGAAAAAAAGTATTAAGCTATATAATTATTTTTAGCACCATTACGCCTATATCGGTGATGCTTACAAGGTGGCTGGGCGATAATGTGGCTTCGGTGCAACAATTGGTTTCTTGGTGCTTACCTTTAGTGGCGGGTTCGTTTTTGCAAATAAGCACTACCGTTTTGTACGAAAGCGGCACTAAAAATCACGAGATGAAGAATAGTAAGTGGATGGCGCTTTTGTTAGGTTTTATTTTGGCCATCATTACTTCCTTTTTTACTACAACCCATCAGCATTAGTTTTTTAGTGTATTTCACTGCAATATTACCAGCGTTTTTTTTAATTTTTTTTTTGAAAACGAATATAAAAAATTCAAGATAAAACTATGATAGTACTGATTTATCATGTACTTTTGGCACGATATTTGAAAAACAAGAAATACTAACAAAAATTCAAATTTATGAAATTCAAAACTTTATCCACCTTCGCTCTTTTGGTTGCATCCTTTTCTGCAACAGCACAAGGGAAATATGCTGATAAATTCACGTCAGATAAAAAAGGCTCTGCTATTGGTTTTAATATTAATAACGTTAGTTATCAAACAAAAGATTTCTTTCCTGGATTTATTCCTAATATTAACCAATCCAATATAGGTGCAGACATTAAGTACTGGCACGGAATCACAAGAAATTTGGATTTTTCTGCCAGATTGGGTGCTATTTTTTCTGATTATGACAAAGAGAATCCATTTGCACAAGGCATTTTTCATCCAGAGGTAGACTTAGGCTTAAACCTTAAAGCATTAAGTGAAAATCACTTATTTAATCCGTTTGTTTCGGCTGGTGTTGGTGTAGGTAGATACTCTTCTACTTTTGTGCCTTATGTACCAGTTGGGATAGGATTACAAATTAATCTTTTTGAACAAGCATACTTAATGACGCAAGCAAGTTACAGAGTATCTTTGAATGAAGATAAACTGGATAACAGCATGCTCTATTCTTTGGGTGTACTCGTTCCAATTTCTTTAGGTAACTCTGCTCCTAAAACAAAAGCACCAAAAGATACAGATGGCGATGGCGTTCCAGATTCGGAAGATGCTTGTATTGATTTAGCAGGCCCTGTAGCCCTACAAGGTTGCCCAGATACAGATGGCGATGGTATTGCTGATAAAGACGATAAATGTCCAAATGAAGCAGGTGTATCAAAATATAATGGTTGCCCTATTCCAGATACTGATGGTGATGGCATCAATGATGAAAATGATAAATGTCCTACAGTAGCAGGTGTTGCTAAGTATGACGGTTGTCCGATACCAGATACCGATGGCGACGGCATTAATGATGAACAGGATAGATGTCCAACAGTTGCAGGTCCTGCTTCTAACCGTGGTTGTCCTGAAGTAAGAGAAGAAACGATAATCAAATTGAAAGAAATTTCAAAAGGTATCTTCTTCGAAACTGGTAAAGCAGTATTGAAACCTCAGTCTTTAGAAGTGTTGGATCAAATTGTTGGTATTATGAATGAGTATCCTGCTTATAGTATCACAATAGAGGGCCATACAGATAATACAGGTAATGCAGACAAAAATTTAGCTTTATCTAAAGAGCGTGCTGCTGCTGTAGCTGAGTATTTATCTACAAAAGGTATTGCTTCAGAGAGAATGGAAAGTGAAGGCTATGGCCAAGAAAAACCAGTTGCAGATAATAAAACCGCTGCTGGACGTGCTCAAAATCGTCGCGTAGATTTGAATTTAAAAATGAAATAAGACATCCTTTCAAAAGGAAATAAATTTCAATTTTTCAACATTTTATTGAAGCAGATTTTCTTTTCTGAAAACCTCCAATAATAATAAAAAACGAAAGCAAGCCATTTGGCTTGCTTTCGTTTTTTATTGACATCAACTTTAGTTATTCAAATAACGATATGTGATGCTTTTCTGCGGTACTCGCTTTTTAAAATTCGACTTAGGGTTCAAGAATTTATTTATCAACTATCATAATGGTGGGTATAATCAAACGCGTCCGCGAAATCCTCAGCTTCGAGCAATTGATGTAAAATCTGCAAAGCTAGACACTTAGAAACTCAAAGCGTTTTTGTGCAACAGAAAAGTAATTCAATCTGTTGTCAATTGAACCCCAATGATTTTTTTGCCAAAACTTCTAAGTCTTAATCAGGAATTATGTTTCTCAGCTAAACTATTACTATTTTTTCATCAAGTCTCTAATGACCACCGAGGCGCATGTAGCACCAAATGTAGCTGGCAAATACGACATGGTGCCAAAAGCAGATTTCTTGAAATTGCTACCGTCTGTAAGCATTAAAGACTCTCTAATTGGCAGCTCGGGCGAGAAAACGGCTTTTAAGCCTTTCTTAATGCCGAGTTTTCGAAGTCGTTTTCTTACTTGATGTGCTAATGGGCAATTATAAGTTTTACTGATATCTACTACCTTTAGCTGTGTAGGATCAACTTTCCCTCCAGCACCCATCGAGCTTACAATTGGAATGTTTCTTTCCATAGCAGATTTTAAGAAGGTTATTTTGGGAGTAAAACTATCAATACAATCGGCTATGTAATCGTATGTTGCAGCATTGAGTATTTCCTCTACTTTTTCGGGTGTCACAAAATCATTGATAACATGAAGTTTTAGTTCAGGATTGATCGCTTTAAGTCTTTCTGCCATTAACAACACTTTCGATTCGCCGTGGGTGGTGGCTAAAGCAGGAAGTTGTCTATTTCTATTGCTAGGGTCTACGGTGTCGCCGTCTACTATCGTCATTTCTCCGATGCCACTTCGGCAAATAAATTCGGCAGCGAACGAGCCTACACCTCCCATACCTACTACAAGTACGTGTTGTTGGGTCAGGTGTAATAAGGTGTCTCTTCCGGTAATTAATTCCGTTCTGGAAAGCCAAGAAATATCTTTCATTTTTTAACGAATATATGGTTGTAATTGTTAATGATATAGGCAACGATGGTATCGAGTGGAACAGAAGTAATGCAAGCAGCCTTTTCATAAATAGCTGCAATAGATACATTACTATCATCCGTCTCAAAGAAAATTTTATCCCAATAGTTGGCAGAATTTAGTAGGGCCTTATATTTATTTTCATGCTTAAGGATGTCTGCACCAATGCTTAAATAGAAACCCTTACTTAGTAGTTGCTGTACTAAATAAGGGTGTTTATTAAAACCGTGAAAAATAACTGGTGTCATAGCATTTTTCAAAAGCCATGTGCATTCCTCATATGCTCTTACGCAGTGTATTATCAAGGGTTTTTGATACTTATTGGCTAAGTCTATTTGTGCTTTAAACACCTCCTCTTGCACCTGCCAATTCGTAGTTGTTGCTTTATCTAGTCCGCATTCTCCAATAGCAGCAATATGATTATCGGATACCAGCAGGCTTTCTAGTAAAGCCAGCTCCGTAGCAGCATCGGCAATGTATTTTGGATGTATACCCACACTGTAGTTTATGGCAGCGCTCGTAGGTGTTACAAAAGCGTTGTAAATGCTTATGTATGCATCGGATGCAGCATTGTGTGTATGGATATCAATAAATTGCATTTTAGTACGCGGTGGCAATCTTGGCTATTTCGTGTACTATTTCATTAGCGTTGTCGTTGTTGTACCATTTTTGAAGGGCTATTTTCATATCTTCAAAAGGAAGGGCCTCTGCTTTCATATTAGCCATCAGCGCAGTCGCACCTTTGGGTCGTGGACCCCAAACCGCTAAGTCTTTATTATCTGCGTTTCTAATGATAAGTATAGGTATAGATTTGCTACCGTTGGTAAGATATTGGTCTATCAAAAAAGGTTCGGAATCTCTTAATTGTAATTCCACAGTTATCAAGGCTTGGGTAGTAGCCATAAGGTGTAATATGGGTACAATATGTGCTGCATCTCCACACCAAGGCTCTGTAATGATTATCCATTTTTGAGGGGCTTTTATATTGGCCAATGCGCTAATAATTTCCTGAGGCACTTTATACGTCTTGAGCCATCTGTTCATTCTAGCATGATTCATTTTAGTATACTGCATCATATCTTCATTGGCGTAGGTGGGGTCTTCATTTTTACCATCTATGATGTCTTGGAAAAGCGCTTGATATTGTTCGAAATTCATTATGATTTGATTATTTTTTGGCAAAATTAATCAATTAATTCTTTAAATGCATTTGTCAATATAAAGCTATTGCAATGGCAAAAAAGTAATAATTAAATTTCTTCGTTTAACTTAGTGCATAAATTAGTAATTATGGAATTAGGAATCGGAATGTTTGGCGACATCAGATCGAGTAAACTGGCCGGAGGGGAAGCAAATGCTAGTACACGGCTCAATGAAATGCTCAAGGAAATACAGTGGTGCGATGCAGTTGGAATTGATGTGATTTCGATAGGTGAGCACCATAGAGCAGATTATGCAGTGAGTGTGCCTAATATCGTTTTGGCAGCAGCAGCGGCTACTACTCAAAATATCAAACTCTCTACAGGCGTTACGGTTTTAAGCTCGTTCGATCCCGTTTTGTTGTATGAAGAATTTGCTACTATAGATGTGTTAGCAAAAGGAAGGGCTGAAATAACGGTTGGTAGAGGCAGTTTTATAGAGTCCTTTCCACTTTATGGTTATCCGCTTGAAGAATATGATAATTTATTTGAAGAGAAGCTCGATTTACTTTTAAAAATCAACAAGGAGCCCGTTATTACTTGGAAAGGCCGTTTAAGAGCGCCCCTCAACAAGCAGTTAATATTTCCAAGAGCACATCAAAACGAACTGCCTATTTGGGTGGCAGTGGGCGGAACGCCAGCATCGGTAGCCCGAGCAGCAAGGCTTGGTTTGCCCCTAATTGTGGCTATTATAGGTGGTGAGCCCCAGCAATTTGCTCCATTATTTGAATATTATAAACAAATATACCTACAGCATGGATATCCTATCGAGAATATGCAAATAGGAATCCATGCACATACCTTTTTAGGTGATGATGCAAGCAACATTAGCGAACAATATTACCCGTATTATGCTTCGCAAATGGATAAAATTGGAAAAGAAAGAGGCTGGCCAAGCTATACTCAACAACAATTCGATAAAGGCAGAAGTACTACAGGACATTTATTGGTGGGAGATGCCAATTTGGTAGTTGATAAAATTTTGAGATTAAAAGAAATGAGTGGCATTACACGATTTGTAGCCCATCTAGATGTGGGCGGTCCTCCTCACAAAGACATTATGAAAGCAATCGAAATTTTAGGAAAAGTAGTGTTACCACAAATACAATAAGCAAACATGAAAAAAAATATCATAATCTTTATCTTACTCTTATTGCCAGCCATTGGTATGCAAGCCCAGTCCTTATACGATGTAAATGCCGACCCGTTCAGCCAGATAAAAACAGCTAGCAATAAGGCAATGAAAGATGGAAAACACATTTTGGTTATGATAGGTGGCGACTGGTGTATATGGTGCAAAGCCTTTGATAAACTCGTTACTTCCGATACCTCTGTATCCAATACTCTCCATCAAGGATATGAAATGGTGCACGTAAGCTATACCAAACAAAATAAGAATGAAGCATTCCTCGCAACATATAAACAGCCGCAAAGAATGGGCTTTCCGGTTTTCTTGGTATTAGATGCAAAGGGCGAATTGTTGCATACTCAAAACTCTGCTTACCTCGAAGCAAAAGATGGACGAAAAGGTCATGATCCAAAATTGGTGAAAGATTTCTTACAAACATGGGCTCCAAATTATTGGCAAACTCATACGAAATAAATCGTCACCCTTGTATGCTAAAGACGGTATTTCCAGGATAATTGTCCGTTATTTTGCAAAGCCCTGTACCGTATATACTTTTTGTGCCTTCTGTATTGGCAAGATGTAAAGATTTGATGTACAATTTGGGGTAAACAAGCTTGTTTTGTTTATTCAATTAGTAGAAGTTAAGATACGTATAGCAAATGCCTGACCAAAGATATCATTTGCTTGCCGAAACAGTATTTAATATCATAATACGAAGATTGCAAAAGCATAGAAATAGCATTTGAAAGTATTCGATAAATACGATACCATAAAAAGTCGTATTTTTAGACGAATTTACAGCAACACAATTTGCAAGTATAATTTTTTACCCAAAAACAAAAAAAACAAGTATTTATTCAACACTTATAGTTATTATGAAAAACACTTTACTTACAATTTCTTTGGCGGCAGTTAGCTTAGCAGCTTGTAACTCAGACAATAGAAATATTGCAACCAAAGACAACCCACTTTTACAACCTTTTGAAACCCAACATCAAATAGCGCCCTTCGAGCTGATAAAGGACGAACACTTTTCGCCAGCAGTCATCAAATCGAAAGAAATGGCTGAAGCCGAATTGGCACAAATAATTGAAAACACCGAGCCTCCAACGTTTGAAAATACAGTAGCAGCATTAGATAGGGCAGGGCAGCAATTAAGTGCAGTGACGAGTGTTTTTTATAATTATTTAAGTGCGCGCACTAATAAAAAACTTCAGAAAGTAGCACAGGAAATTTCTCCAGTTTTATCGAAATACTCTGATGATATCTATTTGAACGAAAGCTTGTTTCAAAAGGTAAAATCTGTTTATGAAAATAAAGAAAGCTTCCACTTGAATACCGAGCAAAATATGCTTCTCGAGAAAACCTACAAGAAGTTTGTAAGAAACGGAGCCAACCTCAGTGCGGAAAGTAAAGAACGATTGAGGGTTATTAATAAGGAATTGAGCAAATTGAGCCTAGAGTATGGCGATAATATACTTGCAGAAATTAATGAATACAAATTGGTATTGAACGATAGTGCGCAGCTTGCCGGCTTACCTCAAGAATTGATAGCTGCCGCCGCTGCTACAGCAGAAGAGCAAAACATGAAAGGAAAATGGGTGTTCACCCTGCAAAACTCAAGTGTAATGCCATTTTTGCAGTACGCGAAGGACAGAAACCTAAGAAAAGAAATTTGGAATGCTTATCAAGGTGTAGGGAGCGGAACAAAATATAATAACGAAAGCCTGGTGCAAGAAATGAGCAACCTCAGATTAGAGAAAGCTACCATGCTAGGCTATAATACATTCGCAGATTATTCTTTAGAAGAAACAATGGCTAAGAATGCCGATAATGTGTATGCATTACTTAATAAATTGTGGAAACCTGCTTTGGAAAAAGCAAAGATGGAAGCAAATGATATCCAATTAAAAATGCAGCAAGATGGTATCCAAGACGAGGTGCAACCTTATGATTGGCGCTACTATACAGAGATTATTCGTAAAGAAAGATTTACTTTAGATGAGCAAGAAATGAAGCCTTTTTTTGAGCTCAATAATGTGCGAAATGGCATCTTCATGGTTACCGAAAAACTATTTGGAATTACTTTTAAACAAGTAACAAATTTGCCCATTTATCATAAAGACGTTACCTCTTGGGAGGTTTTCGATAAGGATCAAACACTACTAGGTGTTCTGTACATGGATATGCACCCTAGAGGTGGCGAGAAAAAAGGTGGCGCCTGGATGAGCTCTTTTAGGTCGCAATCGATGGAAAATGGTAAAAGAGTAATACCAATTATCACCATTGTATGCAACTTTACACCACCCGATGCAAAAGGTATCTCTTTATTGACATTTGACGAAACATCTACTTTCTTTCATGAATTTGGCCATGCATTGCACGGCTTATTGTCGCAGACGAATTATGTGACACTAGCAGGTACGAGCGTTTCAAGAGATTTTGTTGAGTTGCCCTCACAAATCATGGAAAACTGGGCTTCCGATCCGCAAGTGCTAAAAATGTACGCTAAACATTACCAAACGGGCGAGGCTATTCCAGATTCACTCATAGCAAAAATGCAAAATGCAGGCACATTCGATCAAGGGTTTGCTACAGTAGAGTATTTAGCAGCGTCTTTGCTAGATTTAGATTACCATACAATCACCCAGCCTATTTCAAATAACATTGCAAGCTTCGAAAATAATGCGCTTCAAAAAATGGGTCTCATTTCATCTATTATCCCCAGATACAAAAGCACTTATTTTCGACATATTTTCTCTGGCGGATATTCAGCCGGGTACTATAGCTACATTTGGTCGGGCGTATTAGATACAGATGCTTACGATGCATTCAAGTCATCGGGCGATGTATTCAACCAAGAAATAGCCACCAGCTTCAGAAAAAATATACTTGAAAAAGGCGGTACAGAAGACCCAGCAGCATTGTATAAAGCGTTTAGAGGTCAAGAGCCGACTATCAAGCCATTATTACAAAAAAGAGGTTTGTACGCAGATGTAACTGTTAGCACAAAGAATTAATTGGAGCCCCAAAAAGGTTTTTATATTTTTATTCAAAAACGAGGTTTTAAGCAATGAGCAAGAATATATTAGTTGTAGACGATGAACGTGCTATCCGAAATTCGTTAATGGAAATACTGAGTTTTGAAGGCTATAAAGTAGAGACATTAGAAGATGGTGCCAAAGCCATCGCCTACATTGCTTCAGATGCTCCAATAGACTGTGTTTTATGTGATATAAAAATGCCCAATGCTGACGGTATGGAAGTATTGGCCGCTCTTAAAAAATCCAGACCAGATACACCAATTGTTATGATATCTGGTCATGGAAATATTGATACCGCAGTAGAAGCGGTTAGAAACGGTGCCTACGATTACATATCTAAACCACCAGACCTCAATAGGTTGTTGATAACCATTCGTAATGCTACCGAGAAAGTAACGCTTGTAAAGGAAACCAAAATTCTCAAGAAAAAAATTGCCAAAACACACCAGTTGCAAGGTGAATCTAAGGAAATTAGAGAGATACTGGAAATGGTTTCAAAAGTAGCACCTACCGAAGCACGGGTATTGATAACTGGCAGCAATGGCAGTGGTAAAGAGCTAATAGCCAAAAGAATACATGAAGAAAGTTTAAGAAACCAGACAGAGATGATTGAAGTGAATTGTGCGGCTATTCCCTCCGAACTGATAGAAAGCGAACTGTTTGGACATGAAAAAGGCTCATTTACGTCGGCGATTAAGCAAAGGATAGGAAAGTTTGAACAAGCAGACGGCGGCACACTTTTTTTGGATGAAATAGGCGATATGAGTCTATCAGCACAAGCCAAAGTACTAAGGGTGTTACAAGAAGGTAAGCTTACTAGAGTTGGGGGCGATAAGGAAATAAAGGTAAACGTAAGAGTTATAGCCGCTACCAATAAAGACTTAAGGCAGGAAATAGCTTTGGGCAACTTTAGGGAAGACTTGTATCATAGGCTAAGTGTGGTACTCATACACGTACCGCCGCTCAATGAACGTAGAGATGATATACCCTTATTAGTAAGGCATTTTATGAATCAGATTTGTGAGGAATATAGAATTCCGGTAAAGAATATTCAAGACGACGCGATGGACGAATTGGTAAATTATAACTGGACGGGAAATGTGAGAGAACTAAGAAATGTAGTAGAACGTTTAATCATATTTTGTGATGCAGAAGTAACACTGAAAGACATCAAAAAATACATTTTAATAAAATAGGTAGCCAAGCAGCGCGCGTTTCCTTGCTTCATGTATAATAAAAAAGTATATTATTAACTAAATAGTAACTAAATATTTGTAATATTTTATAGTAAGTATTCGTTACTAATGTGTAAATTTGTACTTTAATTATCAATATATAGTTATTGATAAACAAGATTGGTACTATCTTTGATGGTATTATCAATGATGAACAAACAAAAAACATTCTATAATCCACATTTTATTATGAAAAAAAGCCTTTTAGTAATTACTGCTGGATGCGCAGTATTCTTTGCAGCATGTAATGGCGGCGGCGACGGTACTTTAACCCAAGCGCAATTAGATTCAATTGCAGCACAAAAAATTGAAGATTCTCTAAACATTGTAAGAATTGCAGATTCTTTGGCTCAAGTGCGTATTACCGATTCTTTACGCATTGTTGATTCTATTTACACTGCTGATTCCTTAGCAGCAGTAAAAGCAGGCAGACCAGCTGCTAAGAAGCCAGCTCCTCCAAAAACTTCAGCGCCTAAAGAAAGTACACCAGTAGCTACCGAAGCTCCTAAAACTACTTCTAGTGGTATGAGAGACAGATCTGACCAAGCTAAAGAAGCTCAAAAATCTTCAGGTGGTATGAGAAGCAGATCGGATCAAGCTAAAGAAGCTGAAAAATCTTCAGGCGGTATGAGAAGCAAATCTGACCAAGCAAAAACTGGTGGATAAGTTTTAATCAACACTCTAAAGTATATTTTAAACAATGGGAGCGCTCTAATTATTTAAGAGCGCTCCCATTTTTTTATGCCAAGTAAGGCATCGAAGATTGGACATCATCGAAAAATGAATGGAATGCACAAAAAAGCCACTTTCCTAGTTGTAGAAAAGTGGCTTTTTTATTTAGTGCTTAAATAACACTCAAAGTAATAGTCTTACTTAGTGAAATTTGTAAAATTGTAAATTAATGTAGTTTCAACACCAAGAGGGTCTCTTTCTGTTAAAGTGAAACTAGTAGCGTTAGCATTTACAGAGCCATTACCAGTGTAATCAAAACCACCAGTAGATTTTGGTGTAATATCAAACGTTTCGTTTGTTTTTAATACTGCATCAAACAAGAAAACATTTGCGTTGTTGTCGTCTAATATTTCCATCATCATATTAGTAGCAACGGTACCAGAAGCAGAATATTTAATAGCCCAGTTAGTATAAGTACCACCATCGTTATCTGACGCTGTACCTCTGTAAGTGTTGTAGTATTTAGTTCTAACTTCATCTTTACAGTCTTTACCTTCGTATCCAACGTTACAAATTTCTTCGTCTGAACCACAAGAAGTTAAAAATGCACCACTTGTTAATGTGATAGCTGATAATGCGAAAATTAATTGTGCTTTTTTCATAGTATTGAAAATTAAAAAATAATTGTTTAAATTTTAGAATAATAATTATGTTAGTGCAAAATATGTGCCAGTTTTTGAAAGCATATATAATAACTATGCAAATTTAGTTACAAAGTTTCAAAAAAAGCTATTTTAATTGTTGTTTATATAATATTTCACAATATCTAGCTAAGCGGCCTTTTTATTAATATAAGCTGCTATTGAGTATAAAGACGAAATACGAACAGTAATAATTGGGTATTAATCTAATAAAAAATAGTTAATGTATTAAGCCTTTATGGTAAGTATTTTAGTAGGGTCAAGATTAGAGTTTCGGATTGCTACATTTCTGGCCACTTCTTGTGCTATTTTTTCAAAAGCCTGCTTGCTTATTGCATCGTCATCTAGCACTGCTGGTATGCCTCTGTCGCCTCCTTCTCTTATGCTTTGCACCAAGGGTATCTCGCCTAGGAAAGGTACTTCAAATTGCTCGGCAAGTGTTTTGCCGCCTCCATTGCCAAAGATATAGTATTTGTTTTCTGGAAGCTCGGCAGGCGTAAAGTATGCCATGTTTTCGATGATGCCCAAAATTGGAACATTTATCTGTCCTTGTTTAAACATCATTAATCCTTTTCTGGCGTCTGCAAGTGCTACTGCCTGAGGTGTTGTTACTACTACTGCCCCCGTAACCGGAACAGTCTGTACCATCGTTAAGTGGATATCGCCGGTACCTGGCGGTAAATCTAGAACCAAATAGTCTAAATCTTCCCAATATACGTCGGTAATAAATTGTCGTAATGCAGAAGTAGCCATAGGGCCTCTCCAAATTACAGCTTGTTTTTCATCCACTAACAAACCAATACTCATTACCTTAACGCCAAACCTTTCGATGGGTATGATCATGGGCTTGTCGTTGATAGTCGTCATTTGCGGACGTTCGCCCATTATGCCAAACATGATTGGCGCAGATGGCCCGTATATATCTGCATCTAATAAGCCTACTTTGGCACCTTGCTTGGCTAATGCAATTGCTAAATTTGAGGCTACAGTAGATTTTCCAACGCCACCTTTTCCCGAGGCAACAGCTATTATGTTTTTAACGCCCGGTAATACCATGCCACCATCTTTTCTATTGCTATTTATCCTAGCCGTCATGTTTACCGTTACTTGCGCTTCTTTATCTACAAAAATTTTGATAGAGCTTTCACAGGCTTTCTTTATCATGTCTTTCATAGGACAAGCTGGGGTGGTAAGCTCAACTGTAAATGTTACATGCTTTTGGTCAATAACGATATCTTTAATCATATTGAGCGTCACTAGGTCTTTACCTAAATCTGGATCGTCAACATTTTTGAGTGCTTCTAGTACTTGGCTTTCTGTAATCATTTATAATATTTTTTTGTTCTATCCGTTCTGGTATTATTACTAATTATTTTAGTAATTTGCCACAAAGTTAAGCCTTTTCCATTTTTATATTTACTTTTGTATTGATGAAGTATTTAATCAGCCTTTTAATAACAATTGTTTCTTTTTTAGGAGTCGCCACTGCTCAAGATATTATTCAGATTACTGGCGTTACGATGACTTCAGATAGTTTGGAAAATGTACCTTTTGTAAAGATTGGTATCAATAATCAGGATAAAGGGGATCGTTCTAACTACAATGGCGTCTTTTCGCTTCTTTGCCATAAAGGAGATACCCTAAGCTTTGAAAGTAAGGGTTATGACACTAAGTATTTTGTGGTACCCAAAAACTTAAAAGGCAATCAGTATTCTATGGTTCAGTTTATGGATCAAGATACCTATTATTTGCCTGCTGTTATTTTTAGGCAAGAGTTGCCTGTTGGAAGAGATTTTGAATATGCATTTAGATATTGGGAATTTGACGAAGACATTTTTATGGTTGCTCGAAAGAATACCTCAACGGATGAAATAGAATACCAAATGTTTACGGTGCCGCTATCGGGTGCAGAAGCGCAGTCGTCGCAAATGCGTCAGGATTTTCAAAATGCTTCGTACCGTGGTTTAGCTCCTAATGGTATTAATTTACTTCGTGTTCCGGATTTTATTAATGCATGGCGAAAAGGTAATTTGAAAAGAAAAATTAATTACAAATAGCTCTAGAAGATAGTGTTTTAGGATACCCAATTTTTATCATACTTAAATAGCTAACATAAAATTTTTTAAAGACGATGCAATAGTATTTGCATCGTTTTTTTTTGTAATAATTGTGGGGGGGGAAATGGTATGTTGTCAAGTCTATTTTTTTTCCTAAAAAAAGAATAAAAAAAGCCACATTACTTACCTATTAAACGATGGCAAGTGAATGTGGCTTGTGTTTGCTTCTTAATACTAGTATTGTATTTTATGTACCTACAAAGCTAAGGTCGGTGTAGTGCAATATAAATTTTGTGTTCAATTAATTAAGTTGCAAAGATGCCGGACCAAACTCTTCAAAGAAGATAGCAGATTTTTGAACACCATTTTCAATTAAAAAATTATAGTGTTTAGTAATGAATGGAGCGGGTCCGCAAATATAGTATTCCGCATCTTTTGCAATTACTGCATCTTTAATGATTTCAAGGTTAACTTGTCCCACGTATTTTTTGTTTTGTGGCATAGGGTGTTGCTCGTAGAAGATGTGTTGATGGATGTTTTCGTTATTATTAGATAGCTCAAACACTTTGTCTTTAAAGGCATGTACTTCTTCGTTTCTGCATCCATGTACCCAAATTATTCTTGTATCATTTTTGTCTTTATTATTGATTAGTAAATCCTCTAGCATTGCCAATAAAGGTGTTTGGCCTACACCACCGCTAATAAATACTTTTTGATTGGGCGTTTGAGCGTTTAGTACAAAAGCGCCAGACGGGGCAGAAAGTTCTACGATATCGCCTTCTTGTATTGCATCGTGTATGTGATTGCTAATCATGCCATCGGGATGTTTGCTACCGGCTTCACGCTTTACAGATATTCTGTAGAACTGACCATTTGGTGCGCAGGATATGCTGTATTGGCGAGGCTGCATTAGGTTTAATTCGGCCAAAAAGACGCGTAGGCTAAGGTATTGACCTGGTTGGTGTAGCTCTACAGCGCCACCATCGGCTGGATAAAGATAGAATGAAGTTATCTCTGAGGATTCTGCTATTTTGTGTTTAACTACAAATGGTCTCCAACCTGTCCAGCCACCTTGTTGCTGTGTATGCTTGTTGTATAAACTTTGTTCATGCCCGCTCATAATTGCTGCAAGTTGTGAGTATGCTATTGTCCAAGCTTCTAGTAATTCGGGAGTAGCTGCATCACCAAGTACTTCTTGAATAGACGCGATAAGGTGGTTTCCAACTATAGCGTAATGTTCTGGTCGTATATCCAAGCTCGTATGTTTATGTCCAATGGTATCTACAACGGGCATAAGCACAGAGGGGTCGTCAATATGTTCGGCGTAGGCAAGTACGGCCATCGCTAAAGCAGTTTGTTGTTTTTTATTTTGCTGGTTGCCCATATTAAAGGTGTGCTTCAGCTCGGGGTTGTGTTGAAACATACGGTTGTAAAAATGTGTCGTAAGCAACACGCCATGTTCGCGCAATACCGGTACGGTATCTTTTACAAGTTGTTTTTGTTCGTTGGTCATTTTTGTAATATTTAATAATTAATAAAGGACAATTTTATCTTTTATTTTAGTAAAAAACACTATTTGTTGAGTGTCAATGTTCCGTTTAGGAGTTCGCTGTTAAATGTTCCGATAGTAGTTTTATAAAGCATTTCGGTAATTTGGTTGCGTACTTTCTTAAATTCTTCGTGGAGCGGGCAGGGGCTAGTTTCGGAGCAGTGCGTAAGGCCCATGCCGCAACCTTTGAAGATGCTATCACCTTCAAGTGCAATAATAATATCTGCTAGAGGACGTTCGAGGGCGCTGCTATCTATATAAAACCCGCCGTGTGGCCCTTTAGCAGACTGGATAATTCCGCTTTTAGTTAATTTTTGTAAAATTTTTGCTAAGAAATGTTCGGGTGAGTTGATATTTTCTGCAATTTCTTTAATGCCAATGCGCTCATTGGTATAAGATTTGCTAGCAATATAGCATACGGCCCGCATGGCGTATTCACATGTTTTAGAAAAGAAACCCATAAGAATAATTAGGGGTAAAATTAGGGTATTTTAAATAAAAGACAAAAACATCTTTTATTTAAAAGTTTTGGATATAATACCTATTTGAAATGATAGCTTTACTATATAAAAAAAATGGTTAACTATTTTTTTAAATAGTATTACCTTTTTATAAAACAAGTATTATATATATTTGCATTAGTAAAAAAATAAACCATGCAAGTTGTACTTAAGTTTAATATTAATGAACATTTGTATTTGCGCGACCCGGATAGTAGTGAGGTAGGGCGTTCGATAGTGAAAAATGCGATAGAGTTGATCGATGAAATTGGTTTTGAGCAATTCACTTTTAAGAAATTGGCTAAAAAGATATCTTGCACCGAAGCCACTATTTATCGATATTTTGGGTCGAAATACAAGCTCCTCAACTATATACTAAACTGGTATTGGTGTTATTTAGAGTTTTCGTTCAATATGCGTTTGCATCAAGTATCGGATGCGAGCATGAAGTTGGATTTGATTTTGAAAATAATGACACACAATGATGTGGACACTACTCCTTTGCAGAATTATGATTTAGAGCAGTTGCACAATATAGTCGTGTCGGAGAGCAGTAAGGCGTATTTGGTAAAGGAGGTAGACGAAATAAATAAGGAGATGGTGTTTAGTCCGCTCAAAAGCTTATGCAATTTTATAGGCGACATTATTCGAGCGATGAACCCACAATATTCGTATCCCAACTCTTTGGCCAGCACCTTACTAGAGACGGCGCATGAGCAGCAGTTTTTCAGTGAGCATTTGCCTAAACTTACAGACAATAAATCGCGTAAGCAGCACAAAAAATATGTGTACGAGTACCTAAGACATTTAGCATTTTCGGTGATAAAAAATAATTAAAATGGGTCAAGAACTAGACTACAAGAAAAGTAATAGAACCTTATTTAAGTATATTACGAAAGACAAGAAGGACGTAGCAGCAATATACATATACGCTATATTGAGTGGTTTAGTACAGTTAAGTATACCACTAGGCATTCAGGCCATCGTGAGTTTTGTGATGGGAGCCTCGATGGTAACTTCTTTATACTTGCTCATAGCTTTTGTAGTATTGGGAACGCTTTTAGCAGGGGTTTTTAGGGTGAAAGTGATGCAGATAATAGAAAAAATTCAGCAAAAAATATTTGTGGAATATGCATTTGCATTTGCCGAAAAATTGCCCAAAGTTAATTTGTCGGGCATCAAGAAATACTATTTGCCTGAGTTGATCAATAGGTTTTTTGATACACAGAATTTGCAGAAGGGTATTTCCAAAATTTTACTAGAAATACCAACAGCCTTAATTCAAATACTTTTTGGAATAATGTTGCTAGCATTTTATCATCCATGGTTTTTGGTATTTGGTGGAATGGTGGTAGTAATTGTTATCGCGATATTCAGAATAACGATGAATAATGGTATACATTCTAGCATATTAGAGAGCGACCAAAAGTACGAAGTGGCATCATGGCTTGAAGATATAGCAAGTGCTATCAAAACGTTTAAAATTAATTCACAAACAGCCTCGCATTTGTTAGGGACGGATAAACGGGTTGTGAATTATTTAAATAGCCGGACAGCACACTTTAAAGTACTCTTGTTTCAATACAAAACTATCATAGCTTTTAAGGTAATTATCACTTTGGTGATGCTAGCTATAGGCACGTACTTATTGGTCAATCAGCAGCTGAACGTGGGTGCTTTTATTGCAACAGAGATAGTGGTACTGAGTATTATGACGGCAGTAGAGAAATTGATTAAGAGCCTCGAAAGCTATTACGATTTAATTACCTCACTCTCGAAGCTAAGCAAGGTTACCGAATTGTACGAAGAGGCCAATGGCGATATAGTTATAGAAAGCAAACGCACAGGTCTTGAGTTGGCATTCAAAGAAGTGAACTTTTCTTTTAACGATAATAAGCCAATTTTAGAGCATTTGAACTTTGCTATTCCTAGCAATACAATCACGGTAGTTTCTGGTAAATTAGGTTCGGGTAAAACTTTATTACTTAACATGATAGCTGGCTTTTATGAGCCCTCATCGGGTACTATTTTGTACGATAAAGTACCGCTAAAGAACATAGATAAACAAGCGCTACGCAGTAATATAGGACTGTATACTGGCGATATGACGATTATTAAAGGCTCATTGAAAGAAAATATTGTTATAGGCAGAAAAGAAATACACACAGAAGATATATTAAATCTTGCAGAGAAAATTGGTATTGATAACCTGCCTGGGCAATTTACCGATGGATTGTATACACAATTGAGCGAAACAGACACCGAAATTTCGTTCAGCTCCAAAAAGAAAATATTATTGTTGCGAGCGCTTGTGGGAAAAAGCAGATTGTTGCTGATAGAAGACCCTATAGATGGCTTGGACGAAAATATTAGAGAGAAAATTGTAGCTTATTTGACAAGAATAAAGCACTATACTACGGTTGTTGTAGTTTCAGAAAATCCAGAAATAATCAACATAGCAGATCAAAAAATTATTTTAGAAAACGGAACAGCTAATATCTATTAAAAAATCAATATCATGAATATCCAATCATATAATCATGTTTATCATTTCCATAAAAACTCAACCGTAAAAAAGTGGTTTTATGTATTTATGGTGCTGTGCGTTTTAATCTTACTACTCCCTTGGACGCAAAATATAAAAGTGCAAGGAACTGTAAGTACACTATACCAAGAGCAACGCCCACAAGAGCTCAATTCACCAATTCCTGGACGCATCATTAAATGGTATGTGAAGAATGGCGATTTTGTTCAGAAAGGAGATACCATAGTACAGCTTACCGAGGTGAAAGAAGATTATTTAGACCCTAAATTACTTGAGCGAGCCGAGGAACAAGTTGCTGCAAAAAAGAGTGTACGCGATTATTATGCCGCAAAAGTTGGCACAACAGAAAATCAATTGATAGCCTTGCGCGCAGCAAGAGACCTAAAACTTAGCCAAGTGAAGATTAAAATAAGCCAATTGAATAACAAACTGGCAGCTGAAGAAGCAGAATTGGCCGCTGCGGCAAACGAACTGAAGCTGAGTGAAGACCAATATAGCAGACAGAAAAAAATGTACGACGACGGCTTGGTATCACTTACCGAGTTTCAGCGTAGAAATGTATCGTATCAAAATGCACAAGCTAAAAAAACAGCAGCAGAAAATAAATTGGCTCAAACACAGCAAGAAATAATTGCCACTAATATAGAGCAAAATGCCATCATACAAGACTATACCGAAAAATTGAGCAAGATAGAAGGCGATCGTTTTATGAGCATGGGACAAATAGAAGGCAATACAGGAGACATAGCCAAGTTGGAAAATCAAGTAGCCAATTACAAAGAACGTAGGGGATTATATTACGTGGTAGCCTCTCAAGATGGGCAAATAGTACAGCTAAGTAAAGCTGGTATTGGCGAAATATTGAAAGAAACCGAAAGTATCGGAACTATTGTACCTAGAAATGTCGACTACGCAGTTGAAATCAATATCAAACCCATGGATTTGCCACTTGTTAAACCAGGCCAAAAAGTCATGTGCGTGTTTGATGGATTTCCAGCAATTGTATTCTCAGGCTGGCCTAATACAAGCTATGGTATTTTTGCAGGTAGAGTAATAGCGGTAGAAAGTAATATAAGCGTTAACGGACTCTTTAAAGCATTGGTGGTAGAAGATAGTACGTCCAAACCTTGGCCGCCGCAGATAAAAATAGGTGCAGGCGTGCATGGTATTGCCATCTTGAATGATGTACCTATATGGTATGAACTATGGCGAAATATAAATGGTTTCCCGCCCGATTATTATACTGTGTCATCTGAAAATAATTCTTATTAATGAAAAAACTAATAAATTGGTGCTGTATACTTTGGATGAGCTTGTTGGCTAATAATACCATGGCTCAATCTGATACAACCTATCAATTATCATACCTAGAGTTTTTAGATATTGTAAAGCAATACCATCCTCTTGCCTATAGCTATAGATTGCAAAATAATATAGCCAAAGCAGATGTACTAAAAGCTAGAGGTAATTTTGATCCACTCTTGGATGCAAAAACCGGAACAAAAACAATTGATGCCATAGAGTATTATACCGAAAGCAATGTAGGACTTCAAATACCCACATGGTATGGAATTGATATTACGGGTAGTTATACGAATATTGATGGACAAAGAATCAATAATAGCGATACAAGAGGTGGATTGTACCAAATGGGTATTACGATACCTTTAGCTAAAAACCTATTATATGACAAAAGGCGTGCACAGCTCGACCAGGCAAAGTATGCATTGGAAATGACAGCAGCCGAACAAGAATTGCTTACCAATGAACTCTTGCTAGAGGCAGAAAATACTTATTGGAATTGGGTGTTGCGCTACGAAATATTTTTGCTTCAAAGCCAAGCAGTAACCATTAACCAAGAGCGTTTGGAGTTTATAATGAAATCCTTCGAATACGGTGAAAGGGCGGCAATAGACACTACAGAAGCACTATCGCAGCTTCAAAGCTTTGAATTGGCTCAAAAAGATGCCTACCTGCAATTTGTAAAAGCTACACAAGAATTGGCTTTGTTTTTATGGAAAGAAAATCAAGAAGCGTATGATATAGCAGAGGGACTTGTACCAACCGATAAAATAACAAATGCTACAGCTTATGATGCCTATCCACAACTGCTCGAAACCTTGGCTAGTAGCACCCTTAATCAGCACAATGCTTTACAATACTATTATCAAAAACAACGCATATTGGAAAGTGAAAGAAAACTCAAGAGGCAAAGTTTCTTGCCTAAGCTAGACTTTACCTACAATTTTTTTAGTAAGGATGTGTATGCTTACGAGTTTTTACCTTTCTTTCAAAATAACTATCAATATGGCTTAAAGTTAGAAATCCCACTTTTTTATCGTCAAGCTCGCGCCGACTATCAAATAGCAAAAGCAAAAATTTTGCAGAATGAAATGGATGCTAATTTTAAACAACAAGAGATTGTTACTAAAATAAACACATATAGAAATGAAGTGCTCAACTATCGCGCACAAATAGATTTGATAGAAGGCAATATTGCCAATTATGAAAAACTACTTGATGCAGAAAACTCGAGGTATGAAAACGGAGAAAGCTCTTTATTCTTAATTAATAGCCGCGAAAACAAACTGATCGAAACCCAAGAGAAAATGTTAGAGCTGCGCTATAAATTCATCAAAGGTTATAATGAATTGAAATGGATAAATGAAAACCTAAGGACGCCTTAAATACCTTAAATCCATTAGCTGCGTAAGTAAGTAAAAAACTACTTTACCAATTATGATGCTAGGTTGTTGGCAAGTTATCAAAGAGTCATATTTGTATCGATAATGGTTTTGTATTAAAAAAACCAACGCACTTTTTTATTGCTAGTCATGCGGCTTCAACTTGGTGCTTTATTCTATAGCAAAATGCAAGCGGAGGATACTATTTACCTACTTTATGAGAGCGCACAATTTTATTGTCTGCATCAAAGACAAAACGTGTTTTAAGCGTTTGCGACTTTTCGGTATTTTGTATAAGGTGACGATAACGGTAGGTGCAAGTAACATCGTAGCTATTACTGTCAATTTTTTCTATCACAACATTATCGTATTGTATATTGGCTCTTTCGTTCCATATGCCTTCATATAGGTATCTTAAGGAGTCTTCGGTAGGATAGTCTATACCCATATAGGCCTCAAGTGTGCTAGAAAAAGTACTAAATATTATATCGAAATTTTGATGTTGTTCTGCTTCAAGTAGTCTATAAATAGTTTTAGCATTGGCCTTGTCATTGGCTGTTTGCTCAGGAAGCGACGGCGTCGTCTGTTGCGTTACTGTGGTTGAATTACTGCTTGTATTGGGTGCTGGCAAAAGATTGCTGTTTGTTGTATTAGGCACGATAGCGGTATTGTCTTTTGTTTGTTTATTGGGTGTAATGACTAGCCAATAAAATACAACAATAGCTAGCAATACACCTATTAGAAATGACCAAAATGCATAGTTATTCCTTTTTCCTTGTTGCTCGTCGCTTATAGCAGAGGGTTGAGTGTTTGGGATATTAGAGCTTGGCTTAGGTGCAGCTGTTGCATTGTTGTTGATGGATACATCGTTTAAAGCACTTGCTTTTTGGCTTTTTACAAAAGTATTTTCCAGGGAGTTTATTTCATGATTACTTAAATGCCAATGTTGGTATAAATGCTGTAAGTGTTGTTGTAAATGCGCTTCGTCAATGCGCTCCCAAGACGTTATGACTTCTTCGGGAGCGGGCGTTCCGTTTTTGTTTTGGAAAAGAAAGTTGATGTATGCACGGATATTGTCCTTATTTATCATGAATAAAATTCTTGGTTGGAAGTTGTAAGTTATATTGGGTCGAACGACCAATTGAAGTAGTTGATATCGCCTTTGTCGTCGTAATTCGAGAAAATTTGCAAATTGTTTTTATCACAATCAAATAGAAAATACCTGCCATTTATTTTTCTAAATAAAAAATTCTGGTTGGACAGTTCGGTTAATTGACTATCCTGGGGAAGTTTCAAAAGTACTTTTTCGGGCTTGCTGTATTGGTTTTTATGAGGCATGCCTTTGAGTTTATAATAGTTATTGTCGGATAATTTACAAATTACAATAAAGGTTTCGCCGTCATTGAGGGTGTGTTTTAATATACTGGTATATTCTGCACCACTATTGTTACAGGTATTTGCAATTTTTAGGCCACTAAGGCTGGGGTCTTCGGAGATAGAGCCAATGATTACTTTTCTGATATTAGAACTAATGTTTTTTAATTCTAAACTATTGTTGTTAATGTCTCCAAAAATGGTTCTTTGTAATTCATTGTATGATTTATTGGCCGTTAGGTAGTTTTTATTAACATAAACGTATTTGGTTTTTTTCCTCAACAAGAAGTCTTGAAAAGTAGCTTCTTTCACTAATAGTCTTCTACTTTCAGATATTTTACCATCTGCACTTACCGTTATGTTATATATTTTGTCGTCGGCAGCACGCAGAGAAGAAATGTCGTTGTTGTTTTTAGAAAAAATATCCATTCTACCAATTGTTTTACCTTCCGCATTTCTGATAGCGATATTGTCGGTAATTGCATAAAGGGTTTCGAGATTTTGAAATTTGTAAAATTGAAAGCCTATATAACTAATTAGTGCCACTAATGGCAGCACAATGATGTAGAAACCACTGTTTCTTTTGCGGCCTTTAGTTGGTGTTTTGAGTGTTTTGGGCGGACTTGAAACGGTATGGTTATGGCTTATATGTTGTTGGCTAGTTGCAGTATTATTAGGGTTGAGGCTTTGTAGTTTTAGAAACAAGGCTATTTCGTTGTCCAGTCTTTCGGTGGTCCAGCCCCATTGTTGTGTCATTTTTTGGAGGTGGAATGTTATTTCGTCGTCAGATATTTGAGCCCAAGACTCCAATACATTATCTGGCGGCAGCGCGCCTGTTTTCTTTTGGTATAGGAGCTGAATGAATGCTTTTATATTGTGATGTTGTATGGTATGCATTGTGTGTTACTTGTTGTAATTCTTATCTATAAGTTTGATGAGTACATCGTTAGGTACAGGTACGGCACCTTTGTCAATTTTAAACTTTGCAAGCAGGGTGTTACTATTTTCTTGATAAGTAATTTCAAATCCAAAATCATCGTATTGCTGCTTCAGTATATTGTCGTTACCATTGTAGAAGTCTTTTGCGACGATGCCTGCGTTTTTTAGCGTTACTTGTAGTTCGTTTGTTTGCAAGTGGGTGCTAATTGAGTTTCCATACGCTTGTTCTAATAGATGTATAAAGGTATCTAGATAAATTAAATTATAGTGTTCGTTATTGAAGCTACTATTGGGTATGATTTCATTTGCAGGTGGTTGTTCTTTATTTGTTGCAAAAGTAGTCCATAAATAGCTACAAATTGCAAGCAGCGTGGTTGCAAGCAGTATTGCTATAAAGTAGGGCTGACGGTTTTTCATTATTTGTTGAAATAGTTTATAAACGATGTAGAGGTAATGGTGTTTTTTATTACTTGATTTACCGTATTCCAATCAAAATTTTGGGTATTGTCTGTCGTAAAGTAAAGCGCATACACTTTGGTATTTCCTATGTTTGCTGCCTGCGTCATATCTTTATCTGTAATGATAACAATCAATCTTCTTGAGCTTTTCTTGCCAGATTGTTGCTCGTTAATCGTGCCGGTTTTTGCATAGAAATGGTATTGGTTAAATTGGTTGGCTACGTTTATTAGCGCCTTAGCCGTACCCTTGTATATCACATCTTTCATGCCTTGGTATAAGTTCTGTCCCAAGAAATTGTTGAAGCCACCGTTCCAGGTTTCGTCTATTTGCCACGCTTGTTTTTCGGTTTTTTGCGGTACGATGCTAAGTTGTAGATTTTTATTCTGTGTAAATAATGCCAGGTACATTTCTGTCATTTTATAGGGGGTTATTTTAAAAGGATAACCACCTAGAGCAGGGGTTTGCAATCCTAAATTGACATTCTGTTGTATTTCATCATAGGCTCTTTCAGATTGCAAGAAATAGCTCTCTTCGGGGAAGCTCCAGAGGTAGCCGCTGTTGGTTTTTGTGCTAAGTAGCCTATACAGAGTGCTATCTACAAAGTTTACTTTATCGTTAGTCGTTACTTTCTTGTCTAGCTTGTCTTTGTCTTTAGTTCTGAGTCCTACATTATATTCGAAGCCCTTGGCAATTAATGAATTTTCGTTACCGAAATAAGAGGTATGTGTGCTGCTCTTGTCGGTTTTTGGCCATTGTTTTGATTTATAATTTGGCAGGTAATAGTTTGTTCCATTAAATGATACTATAGGAAAGCCATAATTGCTGCCTGCATTTTTCGACAGTATATTGGCAATGCTATATTGGTTGTTATTATAAAAGTCTTCTTTTGTATAGGAACCCAAAAACATATATAATAAGTGGTAGTAATTGCTTGAATGGGTAAGGAATTCAGGTATGTTAAGGGTGCCCCAATAGTGTTCATCATTCTTCCAAGGTTTTTGAAGTTTGAGTCCGGCAAAGAACTTGGGTTCTTCTTGAATGGGAGTATACAGTAGCTTTTCCCAGCCGGCATTTACTTGTGAACTGACAACACCAAGGGTAAGGCCTTTTATTGAGGAGCCCGGACCAAGGTATAGGTTGAGCAGGTTTCGGTTGCCCCATTGGTCGCGTTCGTTTTTAGCATTGCTGTAGAAAAACTGTTTACGTTGTAAAGCAAAGATGGAAGCTTGGTCATTTGGGTCAATCGTTTTTCTGTTAGCCACATAGTCGTTCATAAATCTTATATGTCCATCGCCATCTGCGCCCATTACACTCATGGCGAAGTTGTTGTAATTATTGTTTGTTTTTAGTTTTGCTTCGTTATTTAAAGCTTCTTGATTAGCCAAGGACAAGTTGTGATCGAGTGTGATGTAGTTGTTAGTAAGTAAAAAAGTATCACTGCTATAGGCGCTTCGTATCGCGTTGGCATAGCTATATATCCAAAAGTTATGTTCTCTTGAAGGGTATATAATTCTATAGCTGCCATTTATCCATTTGTTGGTAGCATACTTGTTACCTTCCGATTGGAAACCAATTTGAAAGGATTTATTATTTTGATAAATAGTAGCTACGTCGTCATACTGTAGGGTGGTAGCAAACGAGGTAGCACTCGGTATCATATTCTTTTTGCTGTTTTTATAAAGAAACACCGAAACGTCTTTTTGGGTGTTGAGTATATTAAGGATACCCACGTTTTCTTGAGCATTTGGTATCCAGTTTTTGGGCAAAATGGCCATTTGTAGTCCATTCACGGGGTTGTGTGTGAAGTAGGGTAATGCCACAATTTTTTGCTCATTGCCCCACTTGAGCAGTGCTTTTGTAGTATTAAGTGTTTGAATAGATTCAAGTATATTTCCTTGCCAAATTTTTCTGCTTTCAATAGGAGGTAATTCTAAATACAAGTTCTTGTTATACACAGCATGGTATCTACCATTGTCATACACTATAAACAAAGGGTTGTTTAATTGCAATGCGGTTGATGGTTTTGAAATTAAGTTGTCTAATATACTTTTGGTATAAGCATCTTTAATAGTTTGCTCTTTAAGTACAATAAAATGGCTGTCGACGCTAAGGTTATTAATAAGTTTGCTGAAAGTGACGTTCTCGTTTTTTGCTTCTATTTTATCTTGTATATTACTCAATATCGCGTTCAGGTCCGACTCTAAATACGATTTTGTTTGCTCCATTACGATAGAGAAATTTTCATTGTTGAGCTCATTCTTTTTTACGGTTGTAAGGGCAAATATTGCAATTGAAGCTATAAACAATAGATACTTTATGCTATTATTTTTAAGCTCAATATTGAATGAATGTTTAGGACGAGGTTTTTGAATGAGGGTAATCATCCAAAGTAGTAAGGGTAGGAGTACGCTAAGCTTGCTGGTAAGGCTTAGGAATGGGAAGTCTTGACCAAAGAATACAAATCTATTGGTGGCTGTAAGCCAAACAAATAAGGCTATAGTGAATAGTATAAGTAAGGGTATTAAACCTAAGTAGCTGTCAACATCTCTTTTTTCATTATTGGGATGCACAAGCGTAATATTATAAGCTATTAAGTAAAATATCATGGGTAGCACCATCAATGAAAGTATGAGATACATGGTAAAGTTGCCCCATTCGCTAATGACATACCTAGGCAGCACTACATCTCTCGTTTGTGTTGCATAGTCAACGCCTATTCGAGAGTGTGCTCGTAGATTAATGGTTTCATTGTTATCGTATGTATTTGAAGTGTAGGAGTTAATGAACCATTGGTTTTCGGCGGTTTCAATAATTTTTTGTGTCTTGAATGAGGTGTATTCATTAGATTGTAGCAACTCATGTATCGGTTGATAAATGATAGATGCTCTGTATTGTACGTGTTTTACGATATCAGACATTTGGTTGTCTAACCATTTATTGGTGGCGGGTATTAACACAATGAACGCTAACAGTACGGTGATGGTAAGGCTTATTTTTTTTACTTTTTGGTGCTTAACCATGGCGAAGAGCACGGTAGTAGCGAGTATTGCGATAGCCAATAAAATCCATACTTTGTAGGTAAGTAGATAGAAGAATAATGATTTTACCGAAAGCAATATCAAGTAGCTAATAAACGCAATAATACCATAAATCCAAAAGTTTTGGGCTTGTAATAGTCTATTGATAATAGACACCTTGGAATTGGAGAGAGGTTTTTTTAAGAAGTTAACTAGAATGTTTTTTAACAAAAGGAATAAGAAGAATAAAATAGCAAAGCCTCTATCTGTAAGTGTGAAAAAGACTAAAGTACTTAAAGTGATAAGTGCAGTAGGCGATTTGAAGAAGTAGTATATATAGGCATCTAAGTGCTCTAGCCATTTCTTTTTACCACCATAACGTAGGGGTTTGGCTTGGTACTCGAAGGTCTTATTGGCTTTTCCCGAAAAGAAAACATAGCCTAGTAGTGGCACCAGAATACTAATTATACGAGTCAGTACCTCTATGTGCAGTATTTTTTTATTAATAAAGAACAGCAATAAACACAGACCTATAAATGCCAGATATTGATAGTTGACGACATGTAAATACTTGTTGAATTTGGTGAGGATATCATTGCCCAGTTGAATTAAAGATGCAAGTTTGCCCGACCTATACAATATCAATAAAATGACGAAAAAGATGATCCAAATAATGGTCAAAGGTATGGGTAGTGTAATTCCAAAATTAAAATCAAAATTGAGTAATGTATTTTCCAATTCATGTTTAGAGATGTTCCCTAAAGGAGGGAATGTTGCAACGCGCCAATATAAAATAAATCTTAGGGTAGTTAATGCAAATATTACTATGAGGATAATTGGCTCAATTCTTTCTAGTTTTTTTCCCGGAAAAAAAACAGATAGTATCACAAAAAAAGCAAATGCCAATGCTAAGTAAGCCACGGTTTTGTGAGTGCTAAAACCATTCTGGCTAAAGTCTCTAAGTTTAAATATATACTGAGCCGCCTTGTCTTTGGTGGTTAAAACAAATTGCTTATCTGTAATGCTTTGCAGGGCATTGTCGCCTTGGTAATCTACTACATTTACTTGTAGTTTGGTGTTGGGTGACGCCGATAGATAATCGATTGCGCCTTTAATTGGAGTCGGTGTAGTAAGGTTATAAGTATTGAATAAGAAGCCTTCTTTTAGATCGTGATCAATGATCTTATCAAAATCATTAGTTAGGAATCTTATATTTTTGTTGCCCACTTCTTGCTTGCCGGGGCTTTTGAGCATGTATGTATTAGGGTAGTCAAAGTACAAGGCATGTTGCATGTCGCTATTTTCTGCGCCTACTGTATCAATAAAGGCACCTACATAAAGTTGTTTTCTGTAATTGGTAATGCCGAAAAAGAATTTGTCGTCTTTACCTAAGCTAGCTTGGTTGTGTATTTGAGCTGGTACCACACTTCCATCGATGCTTACTATAATATTGTTTTGTATTACGTCGCGGCTAGGAAAGAATTTGTAGGCTGGAGCATCGGCATTATAATCTACTAACAAGTAGCTCTCCCCCAAGCTTAAGAGTAGCTGCTCTAATATGGGGTACGACTCAGCTTTGCTACTTTGGAAATTGCCTGCGTTGAGTAGTAATTCAAATATATTTATACCATACTTTAAAGTAGGGTGTATTACTACTATGCTGTCTTTGTAAGGCGCATTAAGGTTCCAATGTGCCAAGAATTCGGGGTCCTTGCATTGCATTTGAAGGTGTATTGCCATGCCTTCTTTTTCATCCGAAAAGATTTTTTTAAAGAAGCCAACTTTGTGTTCTGAGATGCGCATCTCTAGCGAGAAGTCATCATTAGACAAATTCAACTGTTGTGCTATTGGTTTAGGGAAAATATTGTTCAGTAATGTTGTTTTTCTACCATCCACTACCTTTAGCACAGGGACATAATAGTTGCTAAAAACGAGTTTGTTTGTAGTGCCATCCGCTATTACTTTAATGCTGCCTTCCATGGCGTTGCTGTCGGAAGAGGTACTCAATAGGCTAAGTTGCTTATTAAATGCTATGCCGGTGTTGCTTATGCCGTGGTAGTCATTATTTAAAAACCAAGGTGTATTTCCGTAGGGGTTGGTCGTTATATTCACGCACCACACGGCGGCAATAAACACCACTGCAAGGCTCGAAAACTTCAATATCGATTCCCATTTTTTACTAAAAAGAAATATTTGGTGTCCTATGCTTGGGTCTTTAGCAATTTCTGTTCCTTTTTTCTGAAAAACGGCATTGACAATATCTTCTAAATTTATCTGGATGATAAAAAAGAAAATAATTGTGATGATTGTAATGCTCAAAAACCAGCTAATAACACTGCCCCATAGCACATTGAGCACAATGACAATGGCAGCAATGATAGCTGCATAGATGTATTTTAACATTATAGGTCGTTTAGTTTATAACCGTGTAATATGTAGTTATCGAGGTCTTTTACGCCAAGTTGTTTTAATACAGAAATTACATTTCTAAGTTGTGCAGGTGTTTTATCTATAGGTGTGTGTTGTGTCAATTCTGGATAGCTATTATGGTCTGTTTTGTTTTTTAGTAGCGTATCAATATTGGTAATATCATAGTTCTGTTTTTTTGTGAGTTTTGCTCTTGTAATTGCGCTGAATTGTATTGCAGCTATTGTTTGGTATTTGTATATAAGCGTAAGGTTTCCTTGGTCTAATGCTTGTTGTAGGGGTAACACAATATCTTGGTAAGCCATGTTGTAGTATGCATTATCTTTATCAATATTGGCTTTTAACTCTTTATGGTTGCGTTTTAGGTCGGTATAGCTTTGCTTCAATATTTTGCTATCTTCTCGAAGCTTATCATACTTTGTTTTTAATTGATTGATGTTAACGTTTGACTTTGGTTTTTTGCCATCTTCTTGTTGAATCGGAATGTCTTCTTTTGAAATGATGGCTAGTTGTTGGGCATCTTCTTCTACTTCTATTTCTATGGGCATGGTTGTGTTTTTCTTGTTGAAGCTCGAAAGGAAATAGCCCAATAACAAGCCCGCTGTGCCTATTATTACTAGCCAATACCAAGCTACGCCATCCTCAACTTGTTCGCCATTGGCTATTTGTGGATTTACGAGTATTTCTTCTTCTTGATGTATGGGTGGAGCTGAAGATTGAATGTATAACGTTCGTTGTTCCAATTCGCTCGCTCTTGTTAGGAGCCGTTCAAGGTTGTCTATATCACCATATTGTTGATAGGTTTTTGTAATAGTCTCTGAGGGTACTTTTAGTTTACTAAGTATTTCTTGGCTGTATTTTTTGTCATCTAGTTTTACAATGCCATCTTTAATACTAATGGGAATAGTATTGTTTTCCGTACCTATGGTTACGATGGCTGTCGTGCTAGTGGTAATTTTTATAGACGCATTCTTTTCAAACTTAGCGTCATTGACGATAAGAGTATTTTCTGAATTAGGTTGAGCCCAATTGAGTATAGTGTGGGTAGAAAGTAGTATTAATAATAGTAATTTTTTCATATAAGTTGCGTGCTTGCTTTAATATTAAAAGTATATTGGGCCTTTTGGGGGCGTGTTGTTGTTATCGGTATCTGGTTTTTTGGCGCTTGCATTAAAGTCAAAGTATATTGGGCTTGAATGCTGAGGTTGAAGGTCTATCGTTTTTTGAAAGGTATTTATAAAGTCTTCATCTATATAGTTCGGAAACAAAGAGGGTATTACCATTTTCAATTCTACGTCTTCTGTGTCAAATATCTCTTGAAGTTCCATCACGTTCGTAACAATATTATCATCCATTTTTCTTACCAAATAGCCTTTTTCGGTGAATAAAATACTTGCCGATTCGTTGAGGCCTGTATGGGTGTTATAGATGGTGTTACCTATTATTTTATAGCGTTTTCCGCCTATTAAGAACTGACTTTTATATAGGCTTTCAAATTGTAGTTCGGTAGTAGAATTGGGTATTACTGCTTCAATGTTTTCTAGGTCGCTAAGCTCGTTAAAAAACATTTTTAACAATCTAGATTGTATCGTCTTTTTGGGCTTAGTGGGCGCAGTCGCTGCGCTTTCTGATGATGGTGTTGCAGGTGCTTGGTGTGCAATTACCTGAATAGGATAGCCAATTTTTTCTGAGTTGATGCGCACAGAGTTGTTGAACACGCCTTTAATGCAAATGTCTTTTAATTCGTTACCGTTTAGCAGGTGTATTTTACTCGCAGGCAGGTGCAATTCTTCTTCAATCATACTGCGCATAATCGTTTCAAGCGGCTTAAATAAAAAGGCTCTGCCCGACAGTATAATACCTCCACAATCGAAGTGTTCTGCATTTTTCTTTACCAACTTAATGTTCTGGATTGTTCTGCTTGCTATGACTTTGCAGGTTTCATTAATGTAACCATAAAAGTCGCTAATATTTTCTATTCCTGATATTAGGTTCCAAAAAGTACTTGTAATGTCGGCTCTGCCTTCCTCTGTTAGGTTGCTAAAATTAGTGTCGCCCACACTTGCGCCGCTCCATTGGTTTAATACGAGGGCTTGGTTCTCGGAGTATTTGAATTTTAGGCGCTCTATTTGCTCAAATATCTTGTTTTTAACCTCTAAGTCGTTGCTGTTAAGTACATTGATTAGCTTTTCTTTTATAAACTTGAATGCTTCATTTTGGTTTTTTGCATGAGCTCGTATGTAGTGTATGATGGTTTCGAAAACGGCAAACGTTATAAGGTTACCCGCTCCTGCAAAACCATTTCGAAATACGGGTTTGATATTATAAACATTTTGCTTTCCTGTTTTGATAATGGATAGGTCTGTTGTGCCTTTACCAGAGTCTATTACTATATAGTCTTTATTTTTTTCAATATTAATGTCATTCTTATTGATATAGCCCAAAAAGGAAGCATCGCTCTCCGAAATCGTCATGATTTCCCAGCTCAGCAGCTTACCTTTGTATTCCGTTTCGGCCAAAGACTCAAAGATGTCATGTAGTATTTTCTGGGTGCTTTTAATATCGTAATAATCGTAAATATTGGGCACCAATAATATGAACCTTACCTTTCTCGTAACATTGTCGACGATAAGAAACTCCTTCTTCAGGTACGATGCTATCATTACTTTTAGTATACTATTGTATACTTTATTCTTCATCGTTCCCAGGCCTACATTGATATCGTATCCTTCTTTGTGTATATTGAAGTTGATATTGGTAAAAAGGTTATCGTATTTTTGAGTAATTTTTAGGTTAGGTAGCTGATGAAATTTCTTTTCTGTAAGCACCTGATAGCCATCGTAAGTGTTTACGAGCATTTTCAAATTATCCTTTTCTTCGGCTACAAACACATCTTTATAAATATTTTCATACTTACCACTTAGGTTTGATTTTAAAAAGAAAATAGATTTATAAAAATTAGTGTTCTTTTCTTCTTGGTAGTATTGCACATTATCGTTTGCATCTATCCACGACTTAGATTTGTTGTATGCAAGTATGTTTCTAAAAAGATTCTCAATTTCGGGTCTTTGGTGTTGGTGCAAATCGCCCATTTTATAGCGCTTAATGGCCATTTGGCTGGCTTCCGATCCAAAATCTAAGGCAATGCCCAAAAACTGTTCGGGGTGCGCAATTGAAAGCGTGGTGGCGTTTGCATACGTGTTGCCCTCTGTTGTTAGGCTTATTTGAAGGCTTAAATCAGGAAAGTTGGGGTCGAGGATGCCGTCGTAATTTGCCACTACATAGCCTGTTATTACCCATGCACCATTGCTGTAATGATGTGCAATTAAACGCACGGTATTGTGCCAAATACCAATAACTTGTGAAGTTGCAGTAGGTTGCGTAGGTTTTTCAGCTATTGGCGTTTTGTGTTTTTTGGGTGCTTCACTAAATAGCTCTAAGTCTTCATAGCTCAATATTGGGGCTTTAATTGGAGGCTCCTCTTCGGTAGGCGAAACACTTGGTTCGGGTTTGCTAATGCGCTCTTGGGTGTTTATGGCTATTTGTAAAGTATTGGCATTGAGTATAAATTCAATTTGACAGGCATCTAAGCTAATGTCTTTAGTGTTGGGTATAAAGCTTTTTAACTGGGTGTTGGAAGAAAATTCCAGAATGTGGAAATAGCCATTTTTAGGGGCTTCTGCAATATATTTAAATAGTTTAATCTCGTCTTCCTGTGCGTACAAATTGATTATTTTCTCTCTTCGGTCATTTATAATTATCGGAATACTGTAAAAATCCATACCTATTGTATTTATTATTGTTGTAATAGAAACTAAAAATACTACTTAATTATTAATATTAATTACTATTAATCTAAAGAATTACGTGCTGTGCAAAAAATAATAAATTCAAAAGCACTTGTTGGCATTTGCCAAGGGCAAGAAGATGCTTAATTTCGTTTTTGATGTAAACTGAATTATCTTCGCAACTATGCCACATTTGCTACAAGACGTCATACTTGATTTAGAAAAACACGGACATTTAGTTCGTATAAAAGAAGAAGTTGATCCTTATTTGGAAATGGCTGCAATACACCTCAGAGTGAATGCTGCCAACGGACCAGCCTTGTTATTTGAAAATGTTAAGGGCTGCAAGTATCAAGCAGTCTCCAATTTGTTTGGAAATGTAGAACGAAGTAGATTTATCTTCCGCCATAAACTTCACGATGTAGGTGAGGTTATTAAGCTCAAATACAATCCTATGGCCGCATTGAAGCGTCCTTTTTCTCATATAAAAAGTGCCTTGGCTGGCTTCAAAGCGCTGCCTATAAAGACCAGCTTCCCAGCTGCCGATTTTGAAGAGATTAACATCCAAGATTTGCCCCTAATACACCATTGGAAAATGGATGGTGGTGCATTTATTACGCTTCCGCAAGTATATTCTGAAGACCCCGAAAAACCAGGCATCATGAATGCTAATATGGGGATGTACCGCGTGCAATTAAATGGGAATGAATATGAGTTGAACAAAGAAATTGGATTGCATTACCAAACACACAGAGGTATAGGTGTGCACCAGACAAAAGCGACCCAACTAGGAGAGCCCCTTAAGGTAAGTGTTTTTGTAGGCGGTCACCCTGCACATACTATTGCCGCGGTGATGCCACTGCCCGAAGGGCTTAGCGAGGCCTTGTTTGCCGGAATGCTTGCTGGACGTAGGTTTAGATATAGTTATCAAGATGGGTTTTGTATTAGTAATGATGCCGACTTTGTTATTACAGGCGAAGTAATGCCTTATAGCACCAAACCCGAAGGCCCTTTTGGCGACCATTTGGGATATTATAGCTTGGTACACGACTTCCCGGTGTTGAAGGTTCATAAGGTTTTTGCCCGAAAGAATGCGATATGGAATTTTACAGTAGTAGGGCGACCGCCACAAGAAGATACTGCTTTTGGCGATTTTATTCATGAAATTACTGGCGATGCAATTCCTACAGAAATAAAGGGCATTAAAGAGGTACATGCTGTAGATGCTGCTGGTGTGCATCCTTTGTTGTTAGCGCTAGCAAGTGAACGCTATACACCCTTCGCCGAAACTAAACGTCCACAAGAGATTTTGACACTTGCAAATCACTTACTGGGTTATGGACAGTTGTCGCTTGCAAAATACTTGTTTATTACCGCCGAAAAAGGTGGCGATACATTACATACCAGAGACGAAGCTAAGTTTTTCCAATATATTCTGGAACGTATCGATTTAAGTAGAGATTTGCATTTTCAAACCAATACAACCATCGATACTTTAGACTATTCTGGAGAAGGATTGAATAAAGGTAGTAAAGTGATTTTTGCGGCCTATGGCGACCCTATCAGATCCTTGGCAGCTGAAGTGCCGCTTGAGCTGCAACAAACAGGATTGCTAGAACATGCACGCTTGGTTATGCCGGGTGTTGTAGTAGCAAAAATGCCCGCTTTCGAATCGTACGATATTGCACAAAGTGCCATGCAGTTATTATCGGATAATATATTAACACGCACACATCAGGAGGGCTTGCCAAATGTACCCTTGCTTGTGATAGCCGACGACCCCGATTTTGTAGCAGCAGATATAAAGAATTTCCTATGGGTAACGTTTACAAGAAGCAATCCTTCTCATGATATTTATGGAGTAGGTAGCTTTGTAAAGTATAAGCATTGGGGCTGTAAAACAACCGTCATTATCGATGCTCGCTCCAAGCCTTTTCATGCACCTCCTTTAATTCCCGACCCTGAGGTTGAAGCAAGGGTAGATAAATTGTTTGCGCCAGGTGGGAGCCTGCATAAAATAATTTAGTATTAAAAATTTCTCTATAAAATAAAAAAAAACAACATCACATCTTTATTCTATAACCAAGTATCAGATGGCAAGTATCGTAACATTGAGGTTGAGCCCTAAAGCGTCGCAAGACGATTTTAGCATCAAACAGCATTTAGCCTCGGAATTAAAAGTGAGTGTTTCAAAAATAACAGCATTTCAAGTCATTAAGCGCTCTATAGACGCGAGGAGTAAGAATATTGTTGTGAATCTTCAGGTAAAAGTGTTTGTAGAAGAAGCTTTTGAAGATCATTTTTCATTTCAACCACAGCTTCAGGATGTAAGTAAGGCGCGCCAATTGTTGATTGTAGGGGCAGGGCCAGCAGGTTTGTACGCCGCGTTAAGGTGTATCGAAGAAGGTTTTTGTCCGGTTATTTTAGAAAGAGGAAAAGATGTGCGAGCAAGGCGAAGAGATTTGGCGGTGATGAACAAGGAGGGTGTTGTCAATCCGGAGTCAAATTATTGCTTTGGTGAGGGTGGGGCAGGTACGTACTCAGATGGTAAACTATATACTCGTTCCAATAAGCGGGGGAATATATTAAAATGTCTGCAATGGTTTAAATATTTTGGCGCACCACAAGAAATTCTCGTAGAGTCGCATCCTCATATTGGCACCAATAAGCTGCCGGGTATTATATCGGCCATGAGGGAAGCCATTGAGGCATGTGGAGGTAAAGTGTTGTTCAATGCAAAACTTACCGATTTTATTATAGAGGGCGATACCATAAAAGGCGCAGTTGTGAATGGTGCGGAAAGAATCTTTTCAGATGGTGTGATATTGGCCACAGGGCACTCTGCAAGAGATATTTTTCAATTATTGTACGATAAAGGGATAGAGATTCATGCAAAGCCTTTTGCCTTGGGCGTAAGGATAGAGCACGCGCAAGCATTTGTAGACAGTGTTCAGTATAAATGTGATATATCACAAGGTAGAGGCGCGTACTTACCACCCGCATCTTATTCATTAGTAAGCCAAGAAATGGGTAAGGGGGTATTTAGTTTTTGCATGTGTCCTGGCGGAATTATAGCCCCTGCTAGTACAGAGGAGGGAGCCTTAGTGGTAAATGGCTGGTCGCCCTCGAAGCGTGACAATCCTTATGCAAATTCAGGTTTAGTGGTAACGGTAGATGAGCAAGATTTCGCAGCATTTGGTTTTAAGGGTCCTTTGGCAGCAATGCATTATCAAAAAATGGTGGAAGAAAAAGCATGGACTGCTGGAGGAGGACGCCTAGTAGCTCCCGCTCAGCGTGTAGTGGATTTTACCACCCGAACATACTCTTCAACTTTGCCAAAGTGCTCCTATTTGCCGGGCATACAATCTGCATTGATGCATGAGGTACTGCCGCAAGCGGTATACAATAGTTTGGCTGCTGGTATTGTTTCTTTTGGTAAAAAAATGAAAGGATATCATACGAACGAAGCATTGGTGGTAGCTACCGAAAGTCGCACCTCCTCGCCCGTACGAATTCCAAGAGACAGTGCAACGCTGATGCATCCTCAAATAAAGGGCTTATTTCCATGTGCAGAGGGTGCAGGCTATGCAGGTGGCATCATTTCTGCCGCTATTGATGGCGATAATTGTGCGGCTGCGGCCATTGCTTATTTAAAACAATTTGCGCACTAATGCCTGGTTTATACTTGCTGAATGGTTTGCTAATACAGGAGTATTTATTATATTCCTAATTGCATTTCGGGATACTCTAATATGGTGGTTCCGTTTACAAATACATTAATGTCGTTATAGAGCATGCTCCGCGCGATATCTTGTGCAGGAATACTATGGTATTTTATCATTTTTTTACTCAAAAGGCTGTCCATGATTGGGGCTAATTTAGCACCCATTTTTTCTAGAAATCTATTGTCATTGCGACGGTTGCCCAAAATAAGTGCCGGCCTGTAAATAAAGGTTCTGGGTATTTCCAAAGCACTGATAGCTGCTTCCATTTCGCCTTTTATTTTGCTGTAAAAATTATACGATGTAGCATTGGCACCAATAGCCGAAACGATATGAATGGCGTTCAGCCGTCCTTTTAACAGGCATCTTTGAGCAATAGTTTGTGGTATTTCTATTTCAATTTTTCGGTATTCAGCCAAATTGGGTGTACGTTTTTTGGTGGTGCCTAAGCATGAAAAAATAGTATCTACAGGTATAACTTGTTGCATGAAATCATAATTAGAAAAATCGGTAACGATTTCTTGTATTTTGGCATCTTGTATACCACATGAGCGCCTTGCAATAAGGATGATATTTTTGTAGATATCGTCTTTGAGAAGTTCCTCAAGCAGCAGACTGCCAACCAAGCCAGTACTACCCAATACTAATGCTGTTTTATTCATGTTCTAAATCCTATCAATCTTACCAAAAATAGAATAAATTTCGTTATTATTGCAGCAAATTTCAAAATACGCCAAGGTGTTTTAAATAGTTCCTTAATTTATAATTTTTTTCAATCATAAATATGCCTTACCAACCTCAAAACAAAATTAGAATTGTTACCGCTGCTTCTTTATTTGATGGTCATGATGCTGCTATCAATATCATGAGACGAATCATGCAAGCCAACGGTGCGGAGATAATACATTTGGGCCACGATAGAAGTGTACAAGAAGTAGTAGATTGCGCTATCCAAGAAGATGCAAATGCTATTGCCATGACGTCTTATCAGGGTGGACATGTAGAGTATTTGAAGTATATGTATGACTTATTGCAAGAAAGAAATTGTGGTCATATAAAAATATTTGCTGGCGGTGGAGGGGTAATTCTTCCAGAGGAGATTAAAGAACTAGAAGCATACGGTATTACCAAAATTTATTCGCCAGATGATGGCCGTGCAATGGGTTTGGAAGGCATGATTATCGATTTATTGCAAAAGTCAGACTTCCCTTTGGGCGACAATATTACCCAAGAAATACAAAATATTCAAAACAAGCAGGCAAAGGATATTGCTAACCTCATATCAGCTGTCGAGAATTTTGGAGATGCGCCCGCAACCGTTTCTTTAATGGAGCAAGTAAGAGGCCTAGCAGCAAAAAGTACTTCCCCAATATTGGGTATTACAGGTACCGGTGGCTCTGGTAAATCATCAACGGTTGATGAAATTGTTAGAAGATTTTTAATTGATTTCCCTACAAAAACAATAGGCATCATCTCTGTAGATCCATCTAAGAGAAAAACCGGTGGAGCCCTACTTGGCGATAGAATACGTATGAATGCTATCAGAAATGAAAGAGTATACATGCGCTCTATGGCTACGCGCCAATCTAACCTCGCTGTGTCTAAATATATAGCCGATGCAGTACAAATATTAAAAGCCGCCAACTACGACCTTATCATATTAGAAACATCGGGTATTGGGCAATCTGATACGCAGATTACCGATTATTGCGATGTGAGTATGTACGTAATGACACCAGAATATGGCGCTGCAACGCAACTAGAGAAAATAGATATGCTAGACTTCGCTGATATTGTTGCAGTCAATAAATTTGATAAACGTGGCGCACTAGATGCATTACGAGACGTAAAAAAACAATACCAACGCAACCACAATTTATGGGATAAAGACCCCGAAACAATGCCTATTTATGGCTCGATTGCTTCGCAATTCAACGATCCGGGTACCAATGCATTGTACAAAGGCTTAATGGATAAAATTGTAGAAAAAACAGGCGCCGATTTGGTGTCTACCTTCTTAGCTACCGACGAACAAAGCGAAAAAATTTACATCATCCCTCCAGCTCGTACGCGTTATTTATCGGAAATTTCAGAAAATAACAGAGGCTACAATGCAAAAGCTAAAGACCAAGCGGAAGTAGCACAAAAACTATACGGTATACAGAAAACCATAGATACAATCAATGTTACAGACATTGAGGATAAAGACCGATTGCTCAAAGAATTGCAAGAAGTTTATCATAAAGTAAGCTTGGATTTAGACCCTAAAAACTTAGAGATATTAAAAGCGTGGGAAGCTAAGAAAGCCAACTACCAGAACGAATTTTATGAGTTTAAAGTAAGAGATAAAGTCTTAAAAATTAAGACACACACAACATCCTTGTCGCATACAGAAATACCTAAAGTAGCGGTACCAAAATTTGAAGCGTGGGGCGAGATATTAAAATGGTGTTTGACCGAAAACTTCCCTGGAGAGTTTCCTTATGCAGCGGGTATATATCCATTTAAGCGAGAAGGAGAAGACCCAACGCGTATGTTTGCCGGCGAAGGTGGCCCAGAGCGCACCAATAAACGTTTCCACTACGTGTCTAAAGGCTTGCCAGCAGCACGCCTCAGTACAGCCTTCGATTCTGTTACCCTCTATGGGCAAGACCCCGATTATCGTCCAGATATTTATGGTAAAATAGGTAACTCTGGAGTGTCTGTTCCTACCTTAGATGATGCCAAGAAATTATATTCTGGTTTCGATTTGGCCGATCCTAAAACTTCGGTTTCTATGACTATTAATGGTCCGGCTCCTACCATCACTGCTTTCTTTATGAATGCAGCTATCGACCAACAATGCGAGAAATACATTAAGGAAAATGGCTTAGAGGCAGAAGTGAATGCTAAAATAGATGCTATCTATAAAGAAAAAGGATTGCCACGTCCTTACTATTCTGCTACGGTAGGAATGGGTAAGGAAGCCGAAGGCTCCAATGGTCAACTACCTGAGGGAAATAATGGCCTAGGACTAATGCTACTTGGCGTTACGGGCGATCAAGTATTGCCAGCCGATGTATATGCAGATATCAAAGCTAAAACACTGAAAGCCGTAAGGGGTACCGTACAAGCAGATATACTGAAAGAAGACCAAGCTCAAAATACTTGTATTTACTCAACCGAGTTCTCGTTAAGAGTGATGGGAGACGTGCAACAATATTTTATAGATAATGGGGTACGTAATTTTTACTCGGTTTCTATATCTGGTTATCATATTGCCGAAGCAGGCGCTAACCCTATTTCGCAGCTGGCCTTTACCCTTTCTAATGGATTCACCTTTGTAGAGTACTACCTTAGCAGGGGTATGAAAATAGATGATTTTGCACCTAACCTATCTTTCTTCTTCTCAAATGGTATCGACCCAGAATACGCTGTTATCGGTAGGGTAGCTAGGAGAATTTGGGCTAAAGCTATGAAACTTAAATATGGCGGTAATGAGCGCTCGCAAATGTTGAAATACCATATTCAAACTTCGGGTCGTTCTTTGCATGCACAAGAGATAGATTTTAATGATATCCGTACCACTTTGCAAGCGTTATATGCTATCTATGATAACTGTAATTCGCTTCACACCAATGCTTACGATGAAGCCATTACAACACCCACCGAAGAATCGGTTCGTAGAGCTATGGCCATACAGCTCATTATCAACAAAGAGCTAGGATTGGCAAAAAATGAAAATCCATTACAAGGCTCTTATATTATTGAAGAATTGACAGATTTGGTAGAAGAAGCTGTTTACCTTGAGTTTGATAAAATCACAGAACGCGGCGGTGTATTAGGAGCAATGGAAACAATGTATCAACGTGGTAAAATACAAGAAGAATCTTTGTATTACGAAACCTTAAAGCACACTGGCGAATTCCCAATAATTGGCGTAAATACCTTCTTGAGCTCGAGTGGCTCGAAAACAGTTGTACCTGCTGAAGTAATCAGGTCTACCACTGAAGAAAAGGAATTTCAAATTCAAAATGTTAGGAATTTGTGGCAAAAAAATGAAGAAATTGGTGCTGCTAAACTACGCCAACTACAGCAAGTAGCGATTCAAAACGGTAATATTTTTGAAGAGCTCATGGAAACCGTAAAATATTGTTCCTTAGGACAAATTACACAGGCGCTTTTTGCAGTAGGCGGACAGTACAGAAGAAATATGTAGCAGGTTTAGAAGAAGTGCTCCGACGATATTTCGGAGCACTGTTTTTTTCTCCCATCCCAAAAAATGATAAAGAAGAAACCACAAAAAGGCAGATACCTTTTCTATTAGTTGCAGTACTTATTTAGGTACATACACCAATTTTTCTATAAAAAAACACTTACAAATTATTTGAAAATTTAAGTATCAATGAATGTAATATTCCATTAAAGTTATTTCATATTTGATAAATATGGATACTTGGTATTCGATGTGCCGTTAATAAAAATAAAACAATAACTTATGAGTATTCAAATAAAACAAGTCCTTATCCTCCTAGCGCTTAGCCCAATTGCGGTATATGCACAAAAGACTCCTTATACCACCAAAGCTAAAATACAGCAAGCTACAGTTTATAAAGAAGGTGCCACACTTACACACACCGCAAATGTGCAATTACCCAAAGGTAATCATGAAATTGTTATAGCCAATGTAGCCAATAGTTTGAACGAAAGCAGCATTCAAGTGCAAGCACCAGCACAGCTTACTATTATGTCTCTTAGTTTTTCAAAAACTTATAAAGAAGATAAAACGAAAACCATACAACTGCCCAACTCGGAATTACAAGTTGCGCAGCGCCAACTAATACAGCTCGACAACAAACTTAAGGCCGAAGAGCAAACCTTACAAATGCTAGAAGCTAACAAAAACATTAACGGCGCTAATACTGGCCTAAGTGTAGCAGAGCTCAGTAAAATGACACTATACTACAAGCAGCAACAAAACGCCCTTAGAGATACCATATCTATGTTGCAAGAAAAGAAAGCCCTTCAACAACAAGTTGTGCAGGAGCTACAAAAAAAAGCCGGACTTTCACAAAAAACTATCGATGATGAAGGAGGCTATATTATATTGCAGGTGCAAGCAAAGCAAGCATTGCAAGCAGACGTGAAAATAAGCTACTATACACCCAATGCGAATTGGATACCCAGCTACGACATTAGAGTTGCCAATACCTTGCAGCCGCTACAAATTGCTTACAAAGGAGACATATCACAAACTACAGGCATAGCTTGGAACAATACCCTTTTAGAACTTTCCTCCTACAATCCAAGCCAAGGCAATATTGCTCCTCAACCCTACACTTGGTTTTTAAGTTACGAATCGCCCTATCAAAACAATGCTTATGGAAAACAATCTAAATCTAACATCGATATGGCAATGGGGCAAAATGTATCGAGCGAAGCAATGGATGATGGGCAGCCAGGCTCGGGTCAGCGCGTTATAATGAGAGGCCTCTCTAGTGTAAGTGGTAATAGCATGCCATTATTTGTGGTAGATGGCGTAGTTTATACTGGAGATATATCTCAATTAGCTACTCACGACATCTTGACTATAGATGTAATAAAAGACGCCGCAGCACGCAGTCTTTACGGTAGCAGAGGCGCCAATGGCGTAGTGGTGATAACAACAAAGGGTAAAGGAATGACAGACCAAACTACAGTAACAGAAATGGACTTGAATACCACGTTTAGTATAAGCACACCTTATGATATAGCCTCCAATGGTAAGCAACACAGCGTTATATTGAAAGAATTTCAACACCCGGCTGTATTTACCCATTATGCATTACCCAAGTTAGATAAAGATGCTTTTATGATAGCAAATTTAACGGCTTTTCAGCAAATGCAAATGTTGCCAGGCGCAGCCAATATTATATTCGACAATACCTATGTAGGTAAAACATGGATTAATCCTTTAGTAGTACAAGACTCCATGCAAGTGAGTGTAGGAAGAGATAAAAAAGTAGCGATAGAGCGCATACCAATTGTAGATAAGAAAAATACTAAGATACTTAGTGGCAAAAAAACGCAAGTAGTTACGTACGACATTAAAGTAAAAAATACAAAATCTGAAGCCATTCAACTAACGCTTGAGGAGATGTATCCCATAGCAACAGAAAGCGGCATGGAGGTAGAGTTATTGGAGTCGAGTAATGCTAATGTCGATAAGGAAAAAGCCCTGCTTACCTGGCAATTGTCGCTTGCAGCTAACGAAAGCAAAACCGTTCGTATTAGCTATAAGGTTCAATATCCCTCTAATAAAAATGTTGAAAAGCTTTAGAGTGGGGGATTTCAATATGATATTCCAGGGTACGATTGTTGTAATCAAAACAGAAAGACTGAATTGTAATTAAGTAGTTTGTAACCTGAATTATTTGGATATTGACTTTTTTCTTGATTGGTTTTTTGATTTTTAAACACAAGTTTGAAACTTTCTTTAAAAGTAAGGGTATGATTATTCATACCCTTATTGCGTTTAGTGTATTAATAGCGAATGAGGGTGTGGCACCACATTTCACAATGCTCTATTTTATTTTTTAATAAAATATCTACGTTTGTTTTGGTTATTACGTCAACAGGCTTAGATAATAACTTTTTTAGTTTTAGTTACTGCCGGAGGACCTTCCTATCCTTACCCCCTCTATAGCCCTGCATGGCTAAGTGAGGCTAGTTGTATTTACACACTAAGTATAAACCCGTATTTTTAAATAAAGAATGTTAATATATTTTGTTTTTTTAATTTAATTTTTAGCTTTGCTATAGCATATATTCATATATGACTTGTCATTAATGCTTAATAATTCATTTTAAAACCGACGAAAATACAGTAACCAAATCTGCTCCCGTATTTTTAGTCCTTTAAGGCGAATATCGCAACACATTATATCCATCTTTTGAATATAGCTTGTAAATTATTTTTTAAAAAACCACATCTATTGGTTGAACTTTTTTATTTGCAACATTATTTTAAACCAATAAACCTCATTATCAAACCTATAAACCAAAACTAAATTTTATGGAATTTTCTAACATTCGCGATTTTAATGTTCGCGTACCTTTCGAATCTGCGTTTACGCTAAAAAAAATACTTTACTCAAGTAAAATTTTATCTTTCAATATGGAGTTACAGATAAAGTCTAATTGGTGCTGGTCGGCTACTGCCAAAAGTGTTTCTCATTTTTACAGCAGCCTCCTAAATCCATGGACCCAGTGTAAAATTGCTGCGGCAGAGTTGGGCTTGTCGTGCTGTAATACACCTACACCCAATGGCTGTAATGTGCCTTGGTATTTAGATAGGGCTTTGTCTCGAACTCAAAACTATGCGAGTATGGCCTCTGGTACACTAAGTTGGGAGGCCGTAAAAGCCCAATTAGATCAAGGTCTTGTAGTAGGAGCTCGCATAGGCTGGAGTGGCGGAGGTGGCCATTTCATGGTTATATATGGAGTGTCTAAAATAGGTAGTATCAAATATTTTCATATCGACGACCCTATTTATGGAAAAAGTGTGCTAACAGTTGCTAACTTTAATACCAATTATCAAGGAAGTGGTACATGGACACACCATTATTTTACTAAAAAACATTTTTACATTATGTGGATTAATAGAAATATTAGCCGTGCGCTATTAAATCCAGTACCGCAAATCAGGCCATTGTTGAAAATGGAACTTCCACAGCTTAATACCGATAAGAACATAGAAGAGATTGAATTTGCTATGCCTCATCAGGTATTTAATTTGGGTTTGAAAGATATTGGTAAAGAAATAAAAATGCCCACTACACCTTCTTGTGTACGCGTATTTGAATTGGATAACCAACAGCCAGTAGTAGCATTCGATCTTTCTGCCAATGAGTCGGCACCAGAGGTGATGCAGGTACACACAGATAAAGCTTATATGGAGACAGTAGAAGAGGGTATTGAATTGCTCAAACAACGCAGTGCCGACAGAAAAGATGAAATGGTTTTGAACCTTCTGAAAATACCAGCCTTGAATTTGGAGGCTTTATGGCTAAAGGGAACCGCTAAGAATGCCGACTTGTTTTATCTGGTGCGCAACGCTTCCGAAGCAAACGGGGTTTTAAGCCAAGCTGAGTTTAATGCTATTGTTATAAGACAAAAAGCACTTGTGGAACGACAAGACGACACAATGGGTGCATAGCTTATTGCTAATTTTTATACTGATAAAAAAGAGAGGCTATATTCTGTTTAGGATATAGCCTCTCTTGCATGTTGTTGTTTTAATGTATATAAATAAGGTGTTTATTTTTTTCTTACCACGTCGTATAGGTCTACCCGCCTGTCATTAATAGTTTGTACAGAGCCATAACGATTGAGCTCTTTAAGTAAAGTAAGGTCAACATCCACAATCAAGGTCATTTCTGTATTGGGTGTAGCTTCGGCTTTTACGGCATTCGTAGGAAATGCAAAATCAGAAGGAGTAAATACTGCTGCCTGTCCAAACTGGATGTCCATATTGTTAACGCCAGGCAGGTTACCCACACAACCAGCAATAGCAACGTAGCACTCATTTTCTATGGCTCTTGCTTGTGCACAATTTCTTACGCGTGTGTAGGCATTTTGGGTGTCGGTAAGGTAGGGTACAAATAGTATTTTCATACCATCTAGAGCCATCAGTCTCGAAACCTCTGGGAATTCTACATCATAACAAATGAGAATACCAATTTTTCCACAATCGGTATTGAAAGTTGTTATTTCTGTACCACCGGTAATGCCGTAATATTTTGCCTCGTTGGGTGTTATGTGTATTTTTCTAAATTCATCTATCTTACCATTTCTATGCATTAAGTACGATACATTGTAGAGCTTGCCATCTTCCACTAATGGCATCGTACCCGAAATAATATTTACATTATAGGATATAGCCAACTCCGAAATTCGCGCTACAATAGAGGCGGTATGATCGGCTAGTGCCCTCATCGATTCACTCGTGTCTAAGTGGTTGTAGGCGGCTAGCAAAGGTGAATTGAAGAACTCTGGAAATAATGCAAAATCTGATTGGTAACCGCTTAGTACATCTACAAAGAATTCTACTTGTTCCATTAAAGTATCTATACTTGCAAACGGTCGCATCTGCCATTGCACCAGTCCCAAACGAATAATACTGTCGCTTGTTGCAGTTTTTTGAGTCGTATAGTAAATATTGTTCCACTCTAGTAAGCAGGCATATTCTCGCGACGCTACATCGCCTTTCAAGTAGTTTTTCAATACCTTCACGATATGGAAATCGTTTGAGAGCTGAAAGCTTAAAACGGGATCGAAAATTTCTTTCTTTTTTACGCCTTCTATATAGTCTTTGGGGCTCATGTCCTCACTATAGTTATGATAGTTTGGTAGACGGCCTCCTACTTTTATTTCTTTAAGGTTGAGCTGTTCACACAGTTCTTTTCGTGCATCATAGAGTCTTCGTGCTAAGCGCAGGCCTCTAAAGTCGGGGTGTACAAATACTTCTATACCATATAGTACATCTCCATTATCATCATGGGTGGTAAAGGTGTAGTTGCTTGTTATTTCTTCATACGTATGTTCGTCTCCAAAAAGGTTGTATTGTACAATGATAGACAGGGCGCATGCTGCTACTTTGCCATCTACCTCAACACAAATTTGTCCTGACGGAAAAATATCAAGTAGTCTTTTAATGCTTCCTTCGCGCCATACAGAGCCCAAACCTTCGTAGGCAGCACTCATAGCTTCTCTTAGCCCTTTATAATCTTCCTCTTTTAGTGGTCTTACTGTAACTTCCATATCTTAGTGTTGTTTTTGTTACCATCGGTAATCCTGTATTGTTGGAATAACGTGCTGGAAATTTATAGTTTTTGAGGGCCGAAAAAATTGAGATAGCAGTCGGTTTATGGGCAAGTGAATTAGCCAATCCCAATTGCATTGCCCAATTTACAGCTTGTTAGGCTTTATTTTTGTAGGTTTATAGGGTGGTTTTTGGAGGTGTTGTTGTTGTTTTTTATCTAGCTGCTGCTTTACCTCTTCACTCAATGTCGCTTGTGGATGGTACTCTTTCAGTCTAATACGTTCACCTACTTGATATTCTTCTTCTTTAATAAGTACACCACTATCTGGATGATAGTATTTCCAAATACCATGCTGCAAGCTTCCTCGTTCTGTAGGCACGGCCACGTATTCGATGATGTCGGTAACGGGGTTGTATACTTCAACGGTATCAAAATCAACATCGGGGTTTAATCCGCGCCATTGTCCTATGCAAAAAAGCTGTCCGTTTTCAAAGTATTTACTCTCTCCGTTCAATTCACCTTTGAAGTATTTGAGTATGCTTATGGGTCGTCCTTCGTTATCGATATTGTACCAAGTACCCATTTTTCTTCCTTCTAAGTAGTTGCCAAAACTCGTAGTGGCTGGTTCGCCTCTGAGCGCCTCTTGTTTCAAAATCCACATTCCTGTTTTTCTGCCTTTTTCATCTTTCAGATTGAAAGCAGCAGCTTTGTCTTCGTCTTTGCTCTTAGTGTTATTGTTAGCTTGCTTATTCTGCTGCCCCATAGCAGCTAATGCCATACCAAGGCTACAGATCAATATCAGGAATTGTTTCATTCTTTAATTTAAAAATTTAATAGCGTGGGGTGGTTGACTTTACATGCTATACCGCAAATGAAGAGCCACATCCACAGGTGCTTTCTGCATTTGGGTTATTGAAAATAAATCCGCGTGCATCTAATCCTTTCCCATAGTCTATTTGCATGTTTTCTAGATACATTAAGTGCGATTTTTTAATAATAACACCAATACCATTTATATCAAATAAGGTGTCGTCATCTTCCTTGGCGTCAAAACCCAATATGTAGCTCATTCCCGAGCAGCCTCCGCCCTTAACGCCTACACGTAAAAAATGTTCGGAATTGAAGTCTGGCTGTTGCATCAATTTTTTTATTTCTTCTATCGCTGCATCTGTAAAATTCAATGCTTGAGAGGTAGTAGTATTCATTGTGGATATCAATTTATCTAAATTCAAAAACAATTATGGTTCTATTACAAAGATACTTTAGTTTAAAATGCGTTTCAATAGAAATTTCTTACTGGGCTGCAAACTTTATTTATACCTTGTTTTCAATTGATTAAGAGGTGAAGAAGCAAGTGTAAAAAAACAGCTGCAAAGCCATTTTTATTTTGCCATTACCAATCGTCAATAGGCACAACGGGCGATCCGCTATTACCACCCGCGCTTGGCGTTACCGAGTTGCTCACTGGTACGGGGTCGGGATTGGCTTCCGAGCTCATTTCGCCATTAATAATTTCACCTGTTGAATCGTCATCAATAAGTTGGCTATCTTGCTTGTAGAATCCACCACCACAAATATTAAAGTTCATAGGAGCTACAAATTTTTCTTTTGCAGTGTATCCAGAAGATTCGTCGGCATAAAGTTTTTTAAAGAATAGCGCCCATATAGGTAGTGCCGCCGCTGCACCCTGACCCTGAGCTGTGCTACTAAAAGTAAGTGACCTGTCTTCACAACCTACCCAAATACCGGCAAGGAGTTGGGGTGTATAGCCTATGTACCAGGCATCTGCTTGGTTGTTGGTAGTACCTGTTTTACCTGCCATGTCGCCCGTAAGTCCGTATCTAGTTCTTAATCGTGTACCAGTACCGCCGTTTGTTACGCCTTCCATCATCACTACCATTTTATGTGCGGTTTGTTCGTTGATGACTTCCGTTTGTTTTAAACTTGAATTGTATATGACGTTGCCATTTTTATCCTCAATTTTGGAGATAAAAATAGGTTCAGTTTTAATACCTCGGTTGGGGAACATAGTGTAGGCACCCAACATTTCAATTAAAGAAATATCCGAAACGCCTAATGCCACAGAGGGCACAGGGTCCATTTCACTGACAATTCCACATTTTTCTTTGGCAAATTCAATAAACGACTCAATTCCTACTTGGTTAAGTAAATATAATGAGGCATTGTTGATAGATTGTGCTAAAGCTCTACTCATGGTCATTGCGCCGCTTTTGGAGCCACCAGCATGGTAAGGTTTCTTTTGTCCTTTGAACATCTGTGGTGCTGTGCTTATCGACTGACAAGGAGAGAAGCCGTGGTCTACAGCCAAACAATACAATAGTGGCTTAATGGTAGAACCTACTTGACGCTTGGTGCTGATATTTACGTGGTCGTACTGAAAATATTTATGATTAATACCACCTACCCATGCTTTTACTTCACCATTATAGGGGTCCATCACCAAGAAACCAGCTTGCAAGAAGCTGCGCATATATTTTAATGAATCGAGTGGCGACATTATGGTGTCTAAAGTGTAGTTGGGTGCCGTGTATGAAAATACCGACATCTCAACGGGAGTATTAAAGATTTTGGCTATTTCTTCCTCCGTCTTATTTTCGTCCTTCAGGTTAAGGTATCTTTCAGAGCGCTGCATCAGTTTTTTTAGCTCTGTTTTCAGCGTGCTGGTATTCCATATCGCACCCGATTTTATTTTGTGCTGATTTGAAAACTGTACTTGCAGTTCCTTCATATGTTCTTGCACAGCCTGCTCGGCATACAATTGCATTCTCGTATCAATGGTCGTATATATTTGCAAGCCATCTTTATAGATGTTCCAATTGTCACCGTTTGGTTTTTTATTGGTTTTGCACCATTTTTTTACTTCTTGCTCAAGTACTTGCCTAAAGTAGGGTGCATAGCCTCCCGTGTGGTCCATTTTCTTATACTTAAGTACCAAAGGCTTGCTTTTATATTGTGCTGCTTTATCGGCCGTTATTAGCTTTGCGTTGAGCATTTGGTCTATCACCGTATTTCTGCGGTTGAGGGATTTTTCGGGGTTTCTTCTGGGATTGTAAATGGTATTGCCCTTGAGCATTCCAATAAGCACCGCGGCTTCGTCTACCGTAAGTTCTATTGGCAGCTTACTAAAAAAGGTGAGCGACGCGTTTTTGATGCCATACACGTTATCACTAAAAGGAACGGTGTTGAGATAGAGGGTGATAATTTCGCTTTTGGTAAGGTTTTTTTCAAGCTTAACGGCTAGGATCCATTCTTTTATTTTTTGCAAAATACGTTCAAAGGTATTCGGAGAACGCTCTGCAAATAAATTAAGTGCTAGCTGCTGGGTGATGGTACTTCCGCCACCGCGTTTGCCCGCCAAGAGTATGGCTCTGAGTATGGCTCTGCCGTCAATACCGGAGTGGTCGTAAAAGCGTTCATCTTCTGTAGCTATCAATGCATTGATGACATTGGGCGATATTTCGTGAGCTTCTGAGTTGGAACGATTTTGAATATAATAATTGCCTAGCAAACTTCCATCTGCTGCGTACACTTCCGAAGACATTGCATTTGCGGGATTTTCGATTTCTTCCATTGGGGGCATTTCGCCCACTAGCCCATAATTAATGGCTACAATCAGCAGTGTAAACGCAAGTAATCCAATGATAAAAAATTGCCAAAGTAGTCTGGTTGCTCTAGACATGTATTTATTATTTCTTAAGGTAGAAAGTTCAAGTGTCAAATTTAGTTATTTTATTTTTTAGTTAGCTTATATATTAGCAGCGACTCTAATAATTTTATAACTTTATTAGGGATTTTGATTTCTAATTTAATTATTATAATTTCAAGGCTTTTTAGATGTTGCACAATTTATTTTAAATTAATATTTTTTATGCGTAAGGCTTCATTGGTCATTTTATTGCTTCTTGGCAGTTTTTTAAGTGTCTTTGCTCAAAATGTATCAGATATTGTAAAATGGGATGTAAGTGCCCAAAAAACAGGCGACAATACTTATGATATTATTGCTACTGCAAGTATCAAGAAGGATTGGTATTTGTATGCGCAAGACCCAGGAGGTGACGGTACATTGGTGGCTACTGAGCTCATAGTGGTGCCATCGTCTACTGTGGGACTAGTGGGTAAGCCTACCACCACCGATAAGTATAAGGTGAAAAATATTCCGGAGTTGAATTTTGATGTAAATATTCATTTTGAAAAACTCACCTATACCCAAAAAATTGAAGTCACGGGCAATACACCTGTAGTGGTCAATTTGTATTATATGACCTGTAATGCAGTGGACGGCAAATGCCTGACACCTACAGACGATACCGTTAGACTAGAGATTACAGATGTAGTAGGCACCTATACCTTAAGTGCTGCTACCGAGCAGGTAGCTGCAGATGATGCCCCAACAGATAGTGTTAAAGAAGAAGCACAAGTTGCCTCAGCTGCTGTTAGTGGCGAAGATAATTTAGATAAAAGCTCTTTGTTGGAAATATTCTTAATGGGTTTGGCGGCTGGATTTATTGCATTTATCATGCCATGTATCTATGCCATGTTGCCTATTACGGTGTCGTTTTTTACAAAAAGAAGTACCACTCGAGCAGCTGGTATAAGAAATGCAATTGTGTATTCCTTATCGATATTGATAATTTTTGCACTAATTGGAGCTCTAATTTCTGTATTGTTTACCGAGACAACGATGTATGAAATATCTTCCAATATTTGGTTTAATTTATTCATATTTATACTTTTTGTTATATTCGGTTTATCGCTTTTAGGCGCTTTCGAAATCAATCTGCCTTCGTCATTAACTAACAAACTTAATAGCAAAGCCAATACCAACAGCATGGGCGGTATCTTCTTTATGGCATTGGTATTGGTAGTCGTGTCTTTTAGTTGTACTTCGGCATTTATTGGCAACCTCATTGTTTATATTTTTGCATCAGGCAATCAGTTAGGCGGTATAGTAGGTTTCATAGGTTTTGGTTTGGCACTTGCACTTCCGTTTTCCATTTTTGCGTTATTCCCAAGCTTGATGAATAATGTTGCAAAATCGGGTGGATGGTTGAATGCTGTGAAAGTGACTATGGGCTTTATTGAGTTGGCAATGGCATTGAAGTTTTTGTCGAATGTAGATTTACAATACCATTGGGGTATACTTAATTTCAACGTATATGTAAGTATATGGATTGTGTTGTTTGGGGCACTAACTTTATATCTGTTTGGTGCAATAAAGTTTGCTCATGATGGTGATTTACCACAAAACGACTTTGGAAAGCCTTACCTTACCGTAACACGATTGTTGTTTGCCGTGTTATTTGGTGCATTTACGGTGTATTTAATTCCGGGAATGTGGGGCGCACCTTTAAATTTGGTGAGCGGTTTATTACCCGAAAGAAAAACAATTGAGTTTAATATCCACGACGACTTAGCCAAGATTCAAGCTTATACCTACAGGCCTTCCGATAACAGTGTTAAGCCTCAAAAATACACCAACGTTCTTAAAACAGAGTTTCCGGGTATTGAAACCTTCTTTGAATATGAAGAAGCCTTGGCAGCAGGTAAGGCCATGAATAAGCCCGTATTTGTAGACTTTACTGGCCATAGTTGCGTCAATTGTCGTATGATGGAACGTAATGTTATTTCCAAGCCCGAAATTTTAAGAATGCTTCACGATAATTTTGTAGTTGTAAGCCTTTATTGCGATGACAAAACCAAGCTACCGGAGGCTGAATGGAAGCAAAGCGCCAAGTATCCAGATAAACAATTGACGACCATTGGTGCTGTGAATTTAGATTTGCAGTTAACTAAATTCAACAATGTTTCGCAACCGCTTTACGTTATTGTTGATGGTGATGGAAAAATTCTTATAGAGCCAGTAGGGGTATCTGATTACGATAAATTTAGAAATATGTTAATCACTGCTTCAGAAATGTACAAATCGGCAGCAAAATAATTGCTTACAATTTTTACAGGTTTTTGTATACATAGCGAGCGCTGGGCGAATAAGCCCAGCGCTCATATTTTTATTAGTTAATTTACGTTTTGAAACCAGATTAGAAGCTGCAGATTTAGCTCCAAAACATAATATGCCTTTGTGTTGTGCCTTGTCCAATGGATTGTTGCTCTATAGATGCTCTTCATAGCCTCGTTTATTAAAAGGATTAATGTTTGTACGCTCCATATACATCACGTAGCATCACACAATTTCGCTATTCAAACTGCTTTTTATACAAGCTTCAATAGTCCTTAGACGATAGTTTTGTTTTGTTAATTTTAGTGTGAAACTTATTAAAGATTATAATGAAGCAGAGTATCTGCGCTCTTTCGAGGGAAATAAATAGGTTTATAAAGGTGCGTTTTTTAAGAGCTATTTCAAATTTAGCGCTATAGCGTTCTTTACTATACTTTTCATTGGTTATACCCGCCTGAAAATGACGGCACGGGTACTTTGTATTAATTGTTATTTATAATAAACATTATTGGCATGCACGCTTTATTTCATAAATAATTTCAGGGGCATCGGGTGTGGCACAGTAGTAGTTTTTAGACGTGCATCTTTTGTTTCAATTTACGGTTGGGCATCGCTATGTTCATAATATTTAGCCTACTGTGAGTTTCTATTTGGATGTGCTTATTTGCAGATGTAGACAAATTTTTAATAAATCTCCCGCTTCATAATCCATTTTTATTAAAAAAACATAAATGATATTTTACCTCCTTAAAATATTGTAATAGTTATACTAGTTTAGTTCTTAGTAGTAGGAGGATACAGCAGACGGTTTGTTGGGTGGGGGGGCGATACGCACTAAAAAGAAAATGGCCCTTCTATAAATTAGATGGACCATTTTCTGTGTATTTATTGATAAAACTGTAGGTAGTATTATTTAACTATTTCCATTTTTTGAATGCTCACGCCTTGTTCAGTTTTTATGTGCAAGTTATACATACCAGAGTTGAGGTGGTCTGTATTGATATACACTTTGTTTGAAGGACTTTCGAGATTCAAATATCCTACTTTTTGACCGATGACATTGAATATTTCTACTTCCTGAATTCTTGTTTTCATTGCTTCAATGGTAACTAGATTTGTAGCAGGGTTAGGATACAGTTTCAATTGTCCTTTAGCTAAGTCTTTCACGCCTGTCGAAGCATCAAAGATATCTACAGTTTCAGAGTAGCTAGTAAGGCCATTTATATCACCACATTCTCCTACCATATATACAGTAACGGTATATTTACCATTTGTGGCATAGCGGTGGCTTACTTGGAATCCAGTATCTCTAGGGCTACCATCACCGTAATCCCATATTAGGTCTACAACGAATCTTGGGTTTCTTGCATTGAAGTTATAGGAACCATCTAAAGCAAGTAATGTGTTGATTCCATCTACAGTAGGAATATCCTTGTACTCAACTTTAATTGAATCTTCTTCGAAACAACCATTTGGAGCCGTAATTTTAACAACGTAGATGCCGTCATCTTTTAGGTATCTAGTGGGGTCATTACTGCTATTATCAGACCATACGATATTGAATGCATAATTGGCACTTCCAACGTCTACCATTACAGAGTCACCTTCACAGAATGCTAAATCCGGACCTAAATTTACTTGAGGCGCAGGTTTATTAGTTATAGTAATGGTATCTACACCAGCACAACCCGTGTTTGTTTGTGTTTTTAAAACATGGTAGGTTCCAGGTTGAGATACCCATCTGCTGTGTGTGTTAGCAAGATTGTCCCAAGAGTAGGTAAATCCAGAACCAGGGGTACCTGCTGTTAGTAAGATAGAATTGTTATCGCAAATAGTTGTGTCGCTACCTAAATCGAATAGTACGCCAGATGTTGGTGTAATCATAATAGTAAGCGTATCATCGACATTATAGTCATCTAGTCTGTTATTTGGCATTGTCGTCCATGCTTTAAGCGTATAAGTTCTGCCAAATAAGAACAATTCCTGACCCAAAGTAATGTTGGTAATATTATTGGTAGACGAACTTGTACCAAATATTCTATTAGTATGTCTTACAGGAGGACGAATAGCGCCGTCTATGCTCCAGTTAACCGTTACGGTATCTATATCATTCATACCGAAGTTTTCTACAGTTACAACAACGTTTCTATTTCCACCACAGAAGGAATCTCTAGGGCTAATAAGTCCCACAACGCCCGCATTGTCATAATCTTGTGGAGCTAAATCCCATGCGCCCGGTGTAGGAGGTGATGGACGTGTATTACCAACAATGTCTCGTGGAACGAAATTTGTAAGGTCTTCACCTTGCATAAGAATGTCCTGATTCATAGGGATGTATAAGCCAGCTGCTGCATTAAAGTACTGAGGGTCTGCTTCGATACCTTGCGTTTCAAGCGTTGGAAATGCTGCTTGGAAAGCGGCTAGGTTGGTATAATTTGTACCATAGTATATTCTATGTTGAGCACCCGTTTGAGAGCTGTTCATGAAAACGTTATTGTTCTGAAGTGCTGTATTAACATTAAACATTGTGTTACTTGCGCAATAGATACCATATTTAGTACCTAAGTTACCACCACTGTAATGAATATTGTTGTTTTTAACAAAGTAGCTGTTTGTGATATTATACACATACAAACCATAACTTGTACTTGTACCTGTTGGTGTCGTTAAAGATACATCTACTGTATTGTGGGCAACAGTAACACTATCGCCATAGTAGGCGTAGATACCATAAAACGTACCACCTAAATTCCCCATATTATATACGGCATTATTAGTGATAAAAGAATGTGCTTTACGTGTTCCATAAAAATTTGGGTAATAGACGTAAAGACCATAATGTGTATTTGTGGTATTTAAAGTAGGTGAAAAATCGTGTATACGGTTGTCGCTTATATCAAATTCATTTTGGTAAAGCAAGTACATACCATAAGTGGTGGTTGTAGCGGTTTTATTTGTCTTGTGCACATCATTACCTTTAATAGTATTGCCTACACCATACGCTGCATAAACCCCAAAGTAGTAATAGTTTCTTACTTCATTATTTATAAAATAAGAGGAATCGAATCCATAAGTAGTAGATCCTTGTCCGTATAAAGAAACACCATAATAAGCACCACCCATTGCGTTAGGGCTACCTGCATCAATCAAATTATTAGCGATATACAAATTGCTACCGTTATAACCAGTACTGGTAGGGCTTGTTAATGAGTTTGTAACAGCTATACCACAAGCATCAGTTGAAAGCGTTGTTGTTACCACAGAAAGGTCTATATGACAGTTACGTAAGGTATCGTACTTAGCACCACCTGTATATGTAACACCCCATCCAAAACTTGGATTTAAAGTTTTGATAGTAAGTGAGTCTAATGTTAAGTATTTAGTGCCGTTGAATACTACGATATTTTGATTGGCGTTACTAGTAGGGTTGAACTGAAGCGTATTACCATTACCATTAATCGTTACTGTATTGATTGGAGAAGATCCGCCAATATTGTTCAACAAAAATCTTTCGTTGTATGGGCCTGAGTTTGGCACTACATCAATTGTTACTGGAGCAATGATACCGCAGTTTAATGCAGCAGCAGCGTCGGTAAAATTGTTGAAGTTTCTATTAGCGGTAGGTAATGCAGAGTTAATAGTGTATGCACCACTTAAGCCAGGAGCTACATCTACAAAAATAGTAGACGAATTCACTGGAGCACCACCATTACATACTACTCTACATCTATAGTAAGTAGGTACTAATGGAGCTGTGGTTCTACTTGGCCCTAAAGCCGGAGCTCCTAAAGAGGTAAAGTTAATACCATCGGTAGAGCTAAACCATTCGTATGTTTGACCACTTCCCAATACAATACCTGTTAAATTTAAGGTGATATTTGCACCCGGACATGCCACACCTCCCGGAGTAACCGTGGCAACGCCAGCAGCTGGAGGATTGGTACATGGAGAAGGACTAAGAATATTTACTTTATAATCGTGTGTTTCACCCCAAGTAGTTGAAAAACAAGGGCCTGATGCTAGTGAACCATAAGTAAGTGCAACCCTCATTCTTTTCATGCCCGGTGCAGTACCTGCAGGAACCGTCACAGAGAATGAACCTGGCGAAGAACTGCTGATGGGGCCAAATGTAGTGACTAACTCTCCAGCAGCGAATGTGCCATTATCATCATAATCGATCCAAATTGTTACATACTCACAACAAGAGTAATTGGTAGTTACGGTACCATTATAAGTGAATGTTGGCAACATGTCAGGTACGCCTAAGGTCGTACTTGTGGTGTAGTCGATGTAACCTCCCGTAGGGCAGGGAGTGTTCATATTACTTAATGTCTGCGATATACCTACAAGTGTAACATCGTCAATATCATCGCCGACACCACAACCAGAGGTATAAGTAGGTATACATGTAGCGGGTACCTGTGCTTTTAGACCTAATGCTGAAAACAGCAAAGCCCCTGCTAGAATAAATACCTTTTTACTAAGGGTAGTAGAATTAAAGTACATAAAGGATATCTAAATTTAATTGTGAGTTATATTTTTAATAAGTACGAATTTAACCAAATTTTAATTACGATGGCATTTTTTTTTAGAATTTTTGTTTCTTCTAAATACTATTATGCTAAAAACGTTTCTTGATATTATGATATTGTACTAAAATTTATGAATGATTCAGATTTTTTTTAAAAGCTGTATCGGTTAATTGCTAAGTCCAAACTTTCAATTTCAATTGTTACATTGCGTTTATCTTTACAATTCTAATAATGCTAACATTGTATATACACGAGTTGTTTCTGTAAACAAAAAGCAAGCTTTTCTAGAAAGCACTGTTGCTCGGTAATTAAAGCTACCTTCCATGGAAAGGAAAGGTTATAATGGGGGAGTTTGTTTAATGTTTTGTCTTTCAAAGTTAACAAAAAAATATATTCAAAATTCAGATTTATAATTTTTTCTAAAATTTTATGAAAATTAATTAAAAATGAAAACTTAATATTATTACACAAAACAAGATGGAGCGTACTTTGTAATTATTATTATATGCATTGTGCTAGCTAATTGCAAAATACATGAGGTCTTATTAAAACACAGGGTCACTCACGCCATACATTATAGTTAAAAATAGTATTTGCCCAGATAAAGTAATAGTTTTTAAACTGCATTTATTTTATGTTTTCTTATCACTTTAAGTGCTCTTAGGCTTAAATTATTATGCCTGTTACTTCGTCTGGGCGAATACTATTTCATTTAGGTATTTACAAATCTCAATTAAAGTCTATGAGGTCTACTATGGCAAATGCAATTCATTAAATGCTTGCTAAAGTTTGCAATAGAAGTTGATAAAACTTATCAAAAGAGCTAATGCTTGCTTTTTCATCTGGAGAGTGTGCGCCAAGTATAGTTGGACCAAAAGAAATCATATCTAAAGCAGGGTAGTTGATACCTAAAATGCCGCATTCTAAACCAGCATGGCAGGCTGTTACATGAGCTTGGTGTCCAAACAATAATTCATAATTATTGCGGAGTTGTTGTAGTATCTTAGAGTTGGCATTGGGTGTCCAGCCTGGATACTCACCGCTTGTTGTCACTTCGGCGTCCATTAATTCAAATGCAGCAGTTAGACTGTTTACGACATCTTTTTTAGAACTTTCTACAGAAGAGCGGCTAAGGCACAACACTGCAATATTGCCATCTTGTACCAATACGCGCGCGATATTATTGGAGGTCTCTACCAGATTACCAAAGTTAGGACTCATTCTGTATACACCATTATGCGCCGCATAAATTGCTTGCGTGAGTTTCTTAAAGGTAATTGCGGGTAATACTTTGAGGTCTTTTTCGCTTATCGCTTCTAAATCTATCGTTATATTGGGCTCAATAGCTTTGTATTCTGCTATCATATCTTTTTTTATTGCTTCAAATGTGTGTTGGATAGCCTCATCACATACAATTATCGCGACACTCTCTCTTGGAATAGCATTTCTGAGTCCTCCACCATTTATAGAAGCCAGTTCTATAGTGTGATTTTGCTGTAATACATAGAGAACTCTGTTCATAAGTTTATTGGCATTGCCTAGACCTTTGTGTATCTCCATACCCGAGTGTCCGCCATTTAAACCTTTGATGCCGATACGATAAGCCTGCTTAGCAGTGGCAACTTTTGGGGTATAGCTAGCCATTGCTTGTAAGTCAATACCACCCGCACAACCGATCGTGATTTCATTGTCGTCTTCGGTATCTAAATTCAAAAGTATACTACCATTTAGCAAACCAGCTTTGAGTCCTTTTGCGCCGGTCATGCCTGTTTCTTCATCTATAGTAAATAACGCTTCTATAGCAGGGTGCGGAATGTCGTTGCTAGCTAAAATGGTCATAATAGTAGCAACACCCAAACCGTTATCTGCCCCAAGGGTCGTGCCGCTTGCTTTTACCCAGTCGCCGTCTATGTACATTTTTATGCCCTCAGTTTCAAAATCAAATTGGGTATCATTATTTTTTTGATGCACCATATCGAGATGCGACTGTAATATTATTGTAGGCGCATTTTCCTTACCCTTTGTAGCAGGTTTTTTAATAATCACATTGCCAACTTCGTCCTTAATTGTTTCAAGTCCGAGTTTTTGCCCAAAATCCATCATAAAGGCAATAATTTGTTCTTCTTTTTTAGAAGCTCTAGGAATGGCATTGATGGCTTCAAAATTGTACCAGACTTGGCTGTTTTTTAAATGGCTAAATATTGACATGTTGTGCTTATTTATTTAAAAGTGTTTTTTTATAAAATCTTCTGGAGGCTAAATTATGCATAATTTACCGACTAACATACACACCAACACGCAGTTTGTTAATAAAGAACTTGGTTGGGGGGTACTTAAGAAAAAACAGGAAGTGTATTGTAGTAAGCTTTTCGTGTTAATTTGACTAGATTACTATAATATCAAGAAACCATCTACTTTAGGGAATACTTTTTTATCTTTTGATTAGAAAAAAATATTAACCAAAGCAATCTTGCACACGAAAACCGAAATACCCCGTTTTGAATTTGGATGTAAAAAAGCAATTGTCAGGAGTATTTTATTGTAAATAATAATGAAATGTAGTAAAAATATGCCTACTTGCCTGTTAAATAGCACTTGTTTTACATGGAATGTGAAGTAGAGGCACCTTCCACTGCAATGCCATTTTGGAAGGAAGCGCTTGGCTTAATTTTTTACTAAAAAAAACAAAAAATAATAGGTGTGAATTTTATGTATTTGACGTTTTGACCCTATTTTTGCATCTCATTCTATATCCTTAAACTCACCCAAAATGTTACAACTTCCAAATCAAACCGGATTTTACAAAGGTAAAGTAAGAGATGTCTATTCCATCGGCGATAAGCATTTAGCGATGGTCGTTAGCGATAGAATATCTGCATTTGACGTCGTATTGCCACGAACAATTCCTTACAAAGGACAGGTATTAAACCAAATAGCTGCGCACTTCCTAGCAGCTACAGAAGACATAGTGCCTAACTGGGTAATAGATGCTTCTTCTATACCAAATGCCACTATCGGACTGAAATGCGAAACATTCCCTATTGAGATGGTAATCAGAGGTAATCTTACAGGCCATGTTTGGAGAACCTATAAAACAGGTGCACGCACGCTTTGTGGCGTACCACTTCCCGAAGGTATGAAGGAAAACGACTTCTTCCCCGAGCCAATTTTGACGCCCACTACTAAAGCGCACGAAGGACATGATGAGGATATTTCTAGAGAAGAAATAATTGCACAAGGACTTGTATCTGAAAAAGACTATGCGCAATTAGAAGCTTACACAAAAGCACTTTTCCAAAGAGGTAGAGAAATGGCCAAGGAACGTGGTTTGATATTAGTAGATACTAAATATGAGTTTGGTAAAATTGGCGATACTATTTATTTGATTGACGAAATTCATACACCAGATTCTTCTCGTTATTTTTACGAAGAAGGTTATGAGCAAAGACAAGCGAATAATGAACAACAGCGTCAGTTATCAAAAGAATTTGTACGCGAATGGTTAATGGAGAATGGGTTTCAGGGTAAAGAAGGACAACAAATACCAGAAATGACAGATGAATTTGTCAATCAGATATCTGAAAGATATATTGAGTTGTACAATCATGTTACGGGTAAGACTTTCCAAAAGCAACCGCTTACTGAGGACGAATTGCAAGCAAAAATCACCGAAGTATTAGCCACTCTAAGCTAATCTGTAACGTTTAAAAAGTATATTGTAGCCATAGTACCTTAGTACTGTGGCTATTTTTTATATACCTAAATGTGCTACAAATTCTTATAATTTACTTTTATTTGCAACATAAGTTACAGCCTGTTACTTCTCGACGATAATGAAACATTTTGAGCCCTTGGTTTTGTGGAAACGCACAATCGTGTTGATGCTACCCTTTATTTTGCTTATAGCGGTGTCGCAGCATTATGCATTGTTTTACGACACCATACAATTTGGAGGCGATGTGCCTAATTGGTTTTTCTTCAATGAATTTAGTAGTTTGTTGTTGCCAGATTATTGCGATAGCGGCCACCCTCCTGGTTTTGGCTTGTATTTGGCTGTGGTATGGAAGGTTTTGGGTCGTAGTTTGGCAGTTAGCCACTGGGCAATGTTGCCCTTTGTGTTGCTTTTAGTGTATCAAAGCGTTAAGTTGGGCGCGTTTTTATTCAAAGAAAACTTGCTTTGGGCTTGGATGGTACCTCTATTAATACTCTCTCAAGCTCCGGTGCTTACTCAAGCTATTTTAGTTTCTCCAGATATTGTGGTGCTCGGTGCCGCTTTATGGATGCTTACAAGTATTTGTACCCGAAATCATCTTCAGCTTGCTTTGGCTGTGCTAGTAGTGGCGTTGGTAAGTAATAGGGGTATGTTTATAGCTTTTATTCTGTGGATCGTCTATACGTTTGGCTTGTGGTGGCAAGCGCACGCCAAGGGAGAAAGGACGCCTTTTTTGCAATTGCCCAAAAAGACCTTAAGGCCCTTTCTAATTGGTGGTATCGTTGGTGGGAGCTATTTGCTTTGGCATTATTTTCAAAAAGGTTGGATATCACCAACAGACGCTTCTACCTGGGCAAACGGTTTTGAATTGGTACCGTTAAAACAATTAATCAAGCATCAAGGCGTATTGATTTGGCGAATAATTGATGTTGGTAATGTTATGACGGTTTTTGTGGCATGTGCACTTATGATGTTAGGCTTGTTCCAATTCCGAAAGTTTTTCGATACAGCGTCTGCAAGCAATATGGCTTACCTGAAAGCAGCGTTACTTAGCTTGCTTTTGCTCTTTTGCTTTACAGTGTGGCCATTGACCCTATATCAAGGTTTATTGAGTCAACGTTATTTGATGTTTTTTAATAGTGTATTGCTTATTATTGGCCTCATATTATTAGCACATTTAAGGCTGGATAAAGGCATCAAAATAGCCTTGCTTTCAGCTATGTTTTTTACACAACTTAGTGGGCATTTTTGGCGATACCCGGCTACACTTTCCGTAAGTTGGGACTGTACTTTGGGGCATATGCCGTACTACAACCTGCGTAAAGATTTTATGGCCTTTATGAAAGCGCAAAATATAGCTGTTACAGATGTAGCGACTGAATTTCCGATGCATAAAGCGGCATCGGTATTAGATTATGCAGATGATACTACCTCTTATATAATGCTCAATACCATTAACATAAACGAGTCTTTATATATTTGGTACAGCAATGTTTGCAATGCTTTGCTGAAACAAAAAGCACAAATAGAGCTTTACTATGATGTGGTAAAATATAAGAAGCAAGGTGCCGTAGAAATGATTCTTTATAAAAGAAAAAACCAAACACCATAAAGGTACAACATAGGAGAGCATCTTCCCCTAGAAAGGCATTGTTTTATAATCCTACATTGGCAAAATAGCTTATCAGTCCTTGGTTTTTTTATTCTTTCGGGTTAATTCTGCCTTGTTTTTTTTCGTTAAAATTTGCAGTGCGCAAAAATGGATTTTATGCTTTATGAGCACAAAAAAAGGATACCGCCCATCGGTTTGCGGTATCCTTAATGATATACTTTGGTTAGGTGCTATTATTTTTTTAATGCCATGATAGACCAGTCTGAAGGAGCAGCAACTATTTTGTTGGTAAGAGTACCCAAGCCAGTGATGCTCAGTTCCACAACGTCGTTGGGCTGCAACCATTGTGGCACAGCATCTGGGTTGTTGAGTTTTGCGGTACCGTTCAATTCCAAGAAACATCCTGTACCCACTGTTCCCGAACCGATAACATCACCAGGATATACATCTACGCCATAGGCACAACGCTCTATGATTTCAGCAAATGTCCAATCCATATCTGCTACATTACCTTCACTTACTTGAATGCCATTTACGGTACAAGTCATTTTAAGATTGTAACTATTGCCAATATGGTTTTCTTTTGGAGCTACTTTATAGGGAGCTAGTTCGTCGGGTGTAACCAACCAAGGGCCTATAACCGTAGAGAAGTCTTTACCTTTAGCGGGGCCTAAATTAAGTTTCATTTCTTCCATTTGGAGTACACGTGCACTCATGTCGTTCATGATACAGAAGCCGGCAATATAATCATCTGCTTCAGCGGCCGAGAAGTTTCTGCCTTTTTTTCCTAATATACATGCTATTTCTAGTTCGAAATCGAGGCCTTTAAAATGATCGGGCATACATTCTATCTCTCCCGGACCTTGTACTGCATTGTGATTGGTAAAATAGAAAATAGGATATTCGTCAAATTCTGGTATCATTTCAACACCTCTATTTCTACGCGCGGCAGCTACGTGTTGCCTAAAGGCATAGCCGTCTCTGCATGAGGTAGGGCGAGGCACTGGAGCAATGAGCTGTACATCGTTTACACTAATAGAAGCAATACTTTCGGGCTGTGCCATAATTTTCTTCTCTGCTTCCTGAGCTATGGGAGCTAATGTCTGCCATTCTTGAAGCATTTCTGTAAGCGTTGGTGGTAAAGCACTATTTACTTCTTGAAGATTATAGAGTCTGTCGCCTACTAGTAATGCAGATTGTTCGGCATTGTTGTGTATATAAGTAGCTATTTTCATACGAATAATAAATTAAAAAAAGAAGGTAATTGAACGCTTGCAAAGATAAGATATTGAAAGGATTTAACACAAAGAGAATGTATTTTTGCAACTCAAATCATCTTTGTAAATGCAACTACAACTTTCCATTCAATATCCCACGATTTCGCCAAAGATATCGCACCAAGATAATGTTTTACTCATTGGTTCGTGTTTTACAGAGCATATGAGTACGCGTTTGCAGGAAGCTAAATGGCAAATGCTTGCCAATCCCAACGGAATCTTGTTTAATCCATTAAGTGTGGCGAGTGCTCTCGACAGTTATTTGGAGGCTAAAGTGTATCAGTTGGACGAGTTGTTTTATTTAAATGAGTTGTGGCAAAACTGGGATTTTCATTCACAGTTTTCAAACGTAGATGCAAACGCAGCATTGCAAAGCATGAACCAAAGTATTCAAAAAGCACATGATTTTTTGAAAAAAACCGATTGGCTGATAATCACCTTAGGGTCGGCCTATCAGTATTATGATGTGCACCAGCATGAGGTGAGGCCTGTTGCAAATTGTCATAGAGCACCAGGGCAGTGGTTTGAAAAACGTTTATTGTCTATTGAAGAAATTGTAGAGACTTTATCGACAACGCTACAGAGAATACAATTTAAAAACCCTTCTCTTAAGGTGTTATTTACCATCAGTCCGGTAAGGCATATCAGAGACGGTGTGATAGAAAACAACAGGAGCAAAGCAAGGCTAATAGAGGCCGTGCATACTTTGGTTGAGCGCCTACCGGGTACGTTTTATTTTCCTGCCTACGAGCTTGCAATTGACGTATTGCGAGACTATAGATTTTTTGATATAGATATGGTGCACCCAAATTATGCATGTACCCAATATATTTGGAATCAGTTTGCAGCCGTATGCATGACGCCAGCTGCTCAAGATACTATGAAACAGATGAAAGAAATAGCCATTGCTTACCAGCATGCAACGAGGTTTCCCGAGACAGAAGCACACAAAAAATTCTTACATACTTATTTTCAAAAGGTACAATTGCTAAAAGCGAGCTACCCTTATATAGATATGGAAGCCGAGATGCAGTATTTTGGTAGTGGCATTAAGTAGTTTTCTTGTTTTTGTTAAAAAAAAACAAATAACACTTAAAGAGGCGCAGTTTTACCACTCTTTATTTTTCAGACTTCTATTGGCTTCTCTTTCCTTGATGGAATGTCGTTTGTCGTGAAGTTTTTTACCTTTTCCCAAACCAATTTTTAGTTTAGCAAAGCCATTTTCGTTTATAAAACAAGCTAGAGGAACGATGGTATAGCCCTTTTCTTTTATTTTTTGCTGCCAGCGTTTAAGCTCTTTTTTATTGAGTAGCAGTTTTCGTTCCCTTTTGGGGTCATGCCCCAGGTAGCCAGCATTTACATATTCGGCGATGTGCAAATGTTTTACCCACAATTCATCGTTATGAAAAATACAATAACAATCGTTAAAACTGACTTTGCCAGCTCGAATAGATTTGATTTCCGAGCCCGTCAGAACGATACCAGCGATTAGATCGTCTTCGATTGTATATTCAAAGGTAGCAGGACGATTTTTTATATAAACGTTGTTATTGGCTTTTTTTTGACTTCCCATATAGACTATCTAGTGTAATGCATAAAATTAAACATTACGAGGTACAAAAATAAAAAAATCCCACAATATAGACTGTGGGACTTTTGGGGAGGTACCAACCGGATTCGAACCGATGTACGCGGTTTTGCAGACCGATGCCTAACCTCTCGGCCATGGTACCGTTTTGATTGGTTGGCAAAGATAATGAAAGCCAATTGTATTTGCCAAATATTTTTATGTTTTTTTTACAACGAAGTCAAAGCAGGGGTGTTTAGGGGAAATATCATTGTTTAAAAAATTGAAAATTAATAAATTAAGAAATAAAAAACAATGTATATAATAATGATTATACCTATGCAAC
>CAYSCJ010000008.1:0-68067 GCA_964429515.1 uncultured Taibaiella sp. | reverse complement strand
TTTACGCTCTATTTTAAGGATAAAAAATCACAGCATAATGGACATAGCATTCAATAAGAACGAAGACGCCATGAAACTGGCGCTTAGCCAATGGAAACATAGGAAAAATAAAATAGAAGAAGGCGGAGGCAAAAAAGCACTAGAAAAAGCAAAAGCAAAGAATAAAATGGCGCCCAGAGAGCGCGTCCAGTACCTCATAGACGCAGATACCCCATTTATTGAAATTGGCTCCTTTGCTGGCTATGATATGTACCAAGATGAAGGCGGATGCCCTGCTGGCGGCACGGTAGCCGGAATAGGTTATATTAAAGGCAGACAATGCATGATTATAGCCAATGATTATACCGTTAAGGCAGGTGCTTGGTTTCCAATTACGGGTAAGAAAAACCTACGACTGCAAGAAATTGCTATGGAAAACCAACTGCCCGTTATTTACCTCGTGGATAGTGCTGGGGTGTACTTGCCAATGCAAGATGAAATTTTTCCAGACAAAGAACACTTTGGAAGAATATTTAGAAATAATGCCCAAATGAGCGCAATGGGTATCACCCAAATTGCTGCTGTGATGGGTCCCTGTGTAGCTGGTGGTGCTTACTTGCCTATCATGAGCGACGAAACACTCATGGTAGAAAACAATGCATCCATATTTTTAGCTGGCCCTTATTTGGTAAAAGCCGCCATAGGTGAGGATATTGATGCCGAATCTTTAGGAGGCGCTACCATGCACAACGAAATAAGTGGCATTGCTGATTACAAATGCAGCTCGGAGCAAGAAGCGCTAGACCAAGTGAAAAGAATCATCGACAAACTTGGAAAGCCCGAAAATGCTGGCTTTGATAGAATAAAAGCACAAGCTCCTAAAACAGACCCACAACAGATTTACGGATTGGTATCGGTAGATAATACCAAACCTTATGATGTGGTAGATGTCATTAACTGTATCGTAGATGAGCATAGCTTCGACCAATTTAAGCAAGATTATGGCAAAACCATAGTGTGTGGCTATGCCAGAATTGAGGGCTGGGCAGTAGGTATTGTAGCCAACCAAAGACTGATCGTAAAAAGTGGTAAAAAAGAAATGCAATTAGGGGGCGTAATCTACAATGATAGCGCCGACAAAGCAGCAAGATTCATACAAAACTGTAATCAAAAGAAGATACCATTGGTGTTTTTGCAAGACGTAACTGGCTTTATGGTTGGCAGCAGAAGTGAACAATCTGGTATTATTAAAGATGGAGCCAAGCTTGTAAATGCTGTAGCAAATTCAGTAGTGCCCAAAATCACCATCATCATAGGTAACTCATACGGAGCAGGCAACTATGCTATGTGTGGCAAAGCCTACGACCCTAGATTTATCTATGCATGGCCCAATGCAAAAATAGCGGTAATGGGCGGCGAACAAGCTGCCAAAACACTGTTGCAAATACAAGTAGCGTCTGCCAAGGCTAAAGGTGAAACAATAGATGAAGCAAAAGAACAGGAGCTATTGGCCAAAATTACTGACAAATATAATGCGCAGACATCCTCTTATTATGCTGCAGCACGATTGTGGGTAGATGACATTATTGACCCTGCGGCTACAAGGCTCTACATTAGCGAAGCCATCCATGCTGCCAATCATGCACCCATAACAAAAGAATGGAAAGCTGGCGTGTTTCAGGTATAATAGCAGCTTTTTTTAGTAAAATACAAATACTATTTAATCTATTACCTTATAGTTTCTTATGCGAATAAAAATGCCTCCAACAGGCTAAACAAGCAATATTTATCGCAGTAATGTAGCTAATACTATAAAATATTAAAGGCGCTCCTCATTAATGGAGCGCCTTTGTATATTGTAAGAAATATGTGTAATTATTGCCAATATGCTTAATTGTATACCGGCAAATAGCTATAGTTGCGCCCATACTCAAGCATCTGATCAAAGAACGAACTAGGGTAAACGATTTTTACATCGATAATAGCACCTGCATCGTCTTTAACGGGCTCCAAACGAGGCTGTATAAAACCCTTGTAGGCTTTTACGCCAAGGCGCTCATAACGACTCAAAACTTCCTTGTGTAGCTCTGGATTAATTTTCACACCATAGGTTTCTACCAATAGCTTACCTGCTTCATAATCGCCCTCAGACTTGATACGTTGTATCTCTCTTAATAATTCACCAAATAGATTTCTGAGTTTATTATAATCGTTTATCTGCACATAAGTTTTTTCGCCTTTTTTTACAAATTCAACTACTTTATCTGCCTTGCCTTTTTCGTACACCCAATAAGCATTCAGAGCCCTGTTTCGCATATGCGATTCTTCTATGTCGTCACCCAATTTAATACGCGTCAATTGTGTCATCAAGCCATTCATCATATAGCTATCGTACTCTGCTTTACCTACCTCTAAGGATGGCATTACATTAATCTCTACCAATTTTGGATCTAAGATATAATACAAAGCCACGAGGTCGGCTCGAGCTTCTTCTAAGGTAGAAGCATAATTCTTGAGCGTTTTGTCGGGTGTGCCTATTCCTTTGTTAATCTGCCCCGATGCGTGTCCAATACACTCGTGCATATCTGTATGCAAATCGCTTGCGAGGTTGCCATATTGTTTGATGCGTTTCAACGTTTCGGAGTTAGCTACAAACTCTTCCAGAAATCCCGAGCCATTACTCGATTTGTTATATGCGGTAACAATATTGCCCAAGGAAACCGACTTAGAGCCATACTCTTTTCTTAACCAGTCTGAATTGGGAAGGTTGATACCAATAGGTGTGGTAGGAGCAGCGTCTCCGGCCTCAACAATAACGTTGATTACTTTTGCATTGATACCTTTTACTTCTTTTTTCTTATGTTCTTGCATCAGCGGTGAATTGTCTTCAAACCATTGTGCATTAGCGGCAATGGCTTCTATGCGTTTTGAAGATTCAAAATCCTTTATCGATACTATAGATTCATAGCTTCCTTTTTTGCCAATAGCATCATTGTATACTTCTATAAATCCGTTGGTAAAATCGATGACCGTTTCTGTGTTTTTTGTCCATGCAATGCAATATTCATCCCATTTTTTCAAATCGCCTGTTTTATAATAGTCAATTAAAAGCCTAAATGATGTTGCTTGCTGCTCGTTTTCGGCTACGGGTATGGCTTTCTCAAGCCAATATATCATCTTTTCTATTGCGTTGCTATACATGCCTCCTAATTTCCATACTTTTTCTACAAGCTTTCCGTCTTCCTTTACTACTTTGGAGTTCAAGCCCCATTCGGGTTCCTTATCAGATTGTGGAAATTGCTTATAAAAAGCATCTACTTCGCTATTGGTAACGCCCTCATAAAAGTTATTAGCAGATTGCGCTACATGGTCTACGCCGTCTTTCAAGTTGACCATTTTTGCCATATAGTTTTTGTCGAACATTACTTTTTTCAAGGTAGCCAATAGCGCATCTCTTGTTTCTCCAGAAGCTAAAGGCAATGCAGAGGCTTTGGTATTATTGACAATACCCGAGAAGTATTCGAACGAGAAATCGGGCAGCATTTTATCAGTAGAATAATGATGATGAATACCATTGCTAAACCACACTTTACCTGCGTAGGTTTGTAAAGCTACCCAATCTGCTCCCGATTTACTGCCTTCATAAGTATTGAAAATTGCCTCGAGCGTTTTTCTGACCAACAAATTATATTTATTCTTTTGATCGTAAATAATATCCCTTCCTGCCAATGAGGCTTCGTATAAATAATAGGCTAGCTGTTTTTGTTGCAGACTTAGTTGATCCCAACCTGGCACTTCGTAATTAAGAATTTGCGCATCGCCAAAGCTGCGTTCGTCAAACTCTAATGGCAAAGACGCTGTTATATTTTTATCAGTCGTTGTATTATTCTGAGTATCACAAGCTACAAATACCATAGCGCTTAGGATAATAGATAGTCCAAATACACTTTTTTTCATAGGGTACTAAAAAATATTAAATTGAGTAAAGCGGAAATTTAGCGAAATTTAGTCATTTTTTTAAAAAAATTTCATAATTTACAAGAACTAGCTCGTACAATTTTCAAAACATTAGCACTATTTGGGGTGTATGCATAACATTGCTTAGCTTTGAGCCCACATTAGTTTTCTATTTATACATGACCCTTCTATTGGATATTTCTCCGGCAGCACAGTCGTTTTTTGATGGCATAAGAACGCGTTTCTTTCCTAAACACAAACTTAAAGATGCGGCGCACATAACGCTTATTTATCAAGTGTACGACCATCCACAACGCATCATCCGTCAATTAGAGAGCATCCAACAAGCCAAATTCAATGTGGCTATTGGAGGTATTCAAACCTTCCCTAATGGCAATGCTATCCGACTAGATGCGCCAGAATTGTTGGCGCTGCAACTTACCTTGAAGAAAATGTTTTTTAAAAAAATCATTAAAAAAGACTTGGTCAAATACAAGCCCCACATCACGGTGCAGCTTGGCGTCACACAGTTTAAAGCACAAACAACTGCAAGTATACTGCAAGAGGAGTTGCCTGCCTATTCTTTTGAAGCTACCGGACTAAGCTTATGGAAGAAAGATGGCAAAACTTCGGAGTTGGTGCATCGCATTTATTTCACCTAAAAAAAATTAGCCTCGCATTTTGCAAGGCTAATTGTATAGTTCGGGTATTCCAAAATCAGTTAAGGCAACATGGATTTGAATTGCTGATATTCGGCGTCATTTTCTTCGTTAGAGATTGTAGTGTTACAATTTAGGGTTATCGCCTCATCTTTTATCTTTCCAATTCTGTTTTCTGGATTGGGGTGTGTGCTCAAAAACTGTGGCGTATTAGAGCCACCTTGCGCTTCTATCAATTCAAAAAATCGGGCTGCACCATCGCTTTCGTATTTAGTAGGACAAAGATACACTACAGAATATTTGTCGGCCTCTGTTTCGTCTGAACGGCTAAACTGAAGCGATACCAACTGCGACGCTATTTGCGTAAGCATACCTTGATTATTGCCCAAAACCACGTCCATGAGGGTTTGTACACCATACTGCTTTGTCAATTGATTGGTAGAATGACGCTTATCGGCATGTGCTATTTCATGTCCCATTACACCTGCTAAGGCCGACTTGCTATTCAAGTATTTTATTAGCCCAGTGTATACATAAATATAGCCACCCGGTGTGCAAAATGCATTTACCGTATTATCGTCTCTAATCACTTTTACTTCCCAAGCAAATTGATCTTTATAGGTAACTTTACCGCTGTTTAATATATCATTTTTGATGCCATTGATATAATTGTACACAGCAGCATGCGAGCTTGGATTGAGAATAGGAAATTGATTAGGGTCAGATTCTATCTGCTGCTTGGTTTGAAGGCCTAAAGTCTTTTCATCTTCTATAGAAAAGACATTGATTTTACCATCTTTGGTGCATCCACTTGAAACAGCAAGTGTTCCTGCTAATAATAAGGCACTTAAAAAATTTGTTTTCATAACAAGTATTAAATTAAAAAATAATGTAGTGCTAGCTTTGTGGTTATGGTATTGGTTGGGCACTAAAATGTATTGCAAATTTATACAACTTATCCTTATAAATATACAAGACACAAGCTAAATATTCAAAAAATGTGCCATGCTTGCGAAATATTAACAAAAACGATTTACAGTCGCAGTCCCAAGCGCACTCTTAATCCAATATCGAAAATATTATAGGCTTTATTTCCAAAACTTAACATATTTTCATTAGCACCATGCAGGCCTAAGCGGATTTTAAAAATATCTTTCAAAAAGCTGGATTGTACACCTAATTCACCAAAACATCCCATACCATTCACCAGCATATTCTCTACTGTTTTACCATTTTCGGTCGACATGTCTAAGTGAAAATTTACGCCCAATGCGTAATAAATAAAAGGCCCCACATCGCCCGTAAAGCCAATAGGTATTTTGATGGCACTATAATGATAGGTATAGGTAGCCTTTGTAAATGGCGCAATAGAAAGCTGCTTTATCACGGTATTATTACTGCTATTTACATACTGAATGCCTATTTGCAGCCCAAATGCCTTGTGTGCGTATATGCTGGCATAGCCTCCGATACTAAGCAAAGGAGATGCTATTTTGTAGCTGCTACCAGTGCCGACAAATCCGCCTTTGGAATATTTATCTACATACATAATATCGCCATATACACCTACCTCCAATTTAGACTGAGCGCTAGCGTGCTGCAACAATATTCCCAAAGTAACACATAATAAGATTAAGGCCTTTTTCATAAAAAATGCATCTAATTAATGTATAAAGTTATGCCATAACTAGATGCATTCAAACAGCCACACAATTCTTTTTTAAGAAAAAAAGCCTAGCAACAACTATTATTTGGTGGTAGCACTCACCGACCCCGACTCACCAATAGCATACCAGTTGATGTTTCGGGTAAAATACATAAGGAGCGATAACAATACAAATAATGCAACACTACCAAATATCAGCGCCATATCTTCCAACTGAATGATGAAGTAGACATAAAAATACAAAGTAGCTAAACCTACTATAAAGCTAAAGCCCGAGCGCCAACTTTTTAATATGGCTTTGGCATATAGTCCTATTAACACGGTTGTAGCCGCCGCTGCAATAAGATAGGCAGTATCAAAGCCTATAAACTCAGAAAAGGATAATAGCAAGGTGTAAAACAGCAGCATAGCTAAGCCTACCAATAAATATTGAAGTGGATGTAAGTGCAGCTTCAATATTGCTTCCAATAAAAAACATACGCCAAATGTGAGGCCAATAAAAAGCAGTGCATACTTCACCACCCTTTCGGTTTTGGTGTAATTACCCGAAGTTTCGAGTAGCTGAACGCCAAAACTTTGCTTATATATATTTGCTTGTTTATCTGTCAATACCTGCGGAAAGCCGCGCTGCGTAGCCAGTGTTTTCCAAACAGCGTTAAACCCAGTATTATCTACCTTGTACTCCTTGGTTAATAATTGACCTTTGAAGGAAGGGTGCGGATAAGAAGATGCTAACTTTACAAAATTATCATTAGCCAAAGGAACAAAATTCAATTCGTTACTACCATTAAACTCAATATCCATCACAATAGGTTCTTGAAGTATCTTCTCGTCTATATGCTTGAGCTCAATACCGTCCGCTACCCAGCCCTTGGCAGTTGTAAACACCGTCATGTTTTTTTGGAAGTTATTACCTACCAATAATTTCACTTCTTTGGTTAATGCCTGAGGGTCTGAAATGCCCATTACTAGCCTCGCTTCCTTCCATTGTATAAGCTCCGGATTGATATCAAATTGCTCCCAGTCGATAGATCCAAAGTTGCACTCCACCTTAGCTTGTGCACGATATAAATGCACTTTATACAAACTTCGTTTTCTAATTTCAGGAAAAATAGTACCATTGATGTTTAACGCTGCGGGCATCACATAAATAAGTTTTTTCTGATTAATGAACGTACCATCTTTCATTCGTATCGGCGTCGATATAGGTAATTCCAAGAATGGTCCGGCTACATATTGTTTATTACCCCATTTACTACTTAGGTCTGCTACCACCTGCTCCTGACGCTCGGCACGTTCCTTGATTAAGTTCCTGATAAAAACAGTAGGCAGTAGTAATAACAATATCATTGCCAAAATTATACTGAGTTTTACCAGCACCTTATAAGGTTGCTTAGTGTTAATAGGTAGGCCAGAAGCTGGCTGTTGTGCGTTATTCGTTGCGCTGCCCTGAGCAGCGTCTGAAGAAAAATTTTCCATAAAATAGGATTTGTTTTTATATAAAAAATAATGGTTTAAGCTTAGAAAAATTTACATAATTGACAATAAATAAGCCTAGGAGAAAATCAATCGGAAATAGCGTCATTTTGAACCATTGAATAGGATACATTGCCGTAGTTAATTTGACATAAAAAAATTAAAGCATTTTTCAGGTTCATTTGGCTTGAAGTAAAAGCGCTTGTATAGCAGTTGTCGAAAAAGGAAGGAGGTCGGTCCATTTTACATCGCGCAGCGATTTATTGTTGTAGCCACGCATAAAGGCCTCTTTAAAATCGGGCCAATAGGCAGGCATTGTAAGCATACCAAAGACTACCGCTACCAACACCGGAAATGTGCGCCTACCATTGGCAAGCATAAAACACTGTAGGCAAACTTCGCCTTTTTCGGTGGGCGGATACCCTAATACAACATGCTTAATGTCGTGCTTTTCGTAGTAAGGCAATAGACTTAAATGGTTATTTTTTAAAAAACAATACAAATGAAAACCCACACTATCCTTTGGAAACGTTTGCAGCGACGCTAGGGTATAATCAAACCTTACTCGCTTACGAAATAGCTTAAAATAGGGCAATCCCACCTTATGGGTTAAAAAAACCAGACTTCGTCTTCTTAATGTTATTAGGGTTCCTTTAAAAGTACTTTGCATTTCAAAGTTATTTGAGTAAAAAATTTTAGCTTAGATTTTTGAATATTTTTTCTAGAGCCGCAATGTGCAGTCTGAACGCTGCCGACCCTGCTTCGGTGATGCTATAAGTGGTATTGGTTTTCCTGCCAATAAATCCTTTGTGTACGGCTATGTATTTATGCTCTTCCAATGATTTAAGGTGCGAGGCTAAATTACCATCCGTAACATCTAACAGGCTTTTCAACTCGTTAAAATTTACCGATGCATTTACCATGAGAGCACTCATAATACCTATGCGTACTCTACTATCAAACACTTTATTTAATTTATCAAATTCTTGTCTCATTTTGTATCGTACTTTAGCCACATCGATACACCATATACTATGTGCATAACACCAAAGCCCAAAGCCCAAAACCACAGATGATACTGCATTACAAATAACGCTAATAAACCTAAAGCTATTTGAATCAATCCCAAATATTTTATATCTTGATAGGTGTACTTACTGCTATTTATTAATGCCAAACCGTAAAATGTCAAGCTGCAAGGCACTAAATACTCCGCCAAATCGGCATATAAAAAATGAAGGCAAAATATTGCGCCAACACACATAGGTATTGCTAAATTGATGAGCAATTTTCGGGCTACTTCATTATAACTCACCCGCTGCCCCACACGCCTATACTTTCTGATACTAAAAAATACCGCACCAGCTATCGCTAATATTACAGCCAAAAAAGCACTCCACAACAGATACTCTTTTTGATTGGTTTGCAGCGCAAAACCTACATCGTCCCACACTAAATGCCAATAATCATCGAGGTCCATTATAGATACGTGACGCATAGTAGTAGAAGCCAACACAACTTTAATGTAAAAAAACACCAGAGTCGATATTAAGGCTACTCCCCCAGCCCATACACCACTCCAACCACTCAAACTAAATATTCTAGTAGAGGATTGCATCACCTTCTTTATCTCTTCTAAGGCCGCTAGTGGATTATCTGAAATATTATCTTTCATAAAAAAGCACTTTGAAATACAAAGTTATTTATAAAAAGCAAACAACCAAATATTTTTTTTAATAAATAAGAAAACATAAGAAATAGTGCTTAGTAAAACCAAAATAAATGGTGCCAACCCATAATACTCTCCAACTCAAAATTATAGCGTAACAACATTAGGTAAATTAAGGGATAAAAAAACAAAGCCTTGCAAGCCCAATAGCCCAATTACTTAAAAGCAATCGCCTCCAAATTCGCTGCTTAAGACCCTCATTGCGAAAGCTAGTATAAAAGAAATAAGTATTTATAACTATATACCGAAAAATTAATTTTATTGAATATTTTTGCGTACATCACCCATTAATCATAAAAATTATATTCAATAACATGGCAGAAAAAATACTCATCTTAGGTGCTGGCGGACAAATAGGAGTAGAACTAACTTTAGCATTACGGGAAAAATATGGCAACGATAATGTTATAGCCTCAGACATCAAGGAGGATGCGCATCCATTACTACAAAATGGTCCGTATATCACTATAGACGTACTTAACGTAGATGCAGTAAACAAAGCCATTACCGACAACCAAATAACTCAAATCTATTTGTTAGCGGCTATTTTATCGGCCACAGGCGAAAAAAATCCGCTTTGGGCTTGGGATATCAATATGGGCAGCCTCTTATCTATACTTGATATTTGTGTCAAACAAAAAATCAGTAAACTATTTTGGCCAAGTTCGATAGCGGTATTTGGACCTACAACGCCTCGCGAATTAACGCCTCAAAAAACCACTATTGAGCCAACTACCGTTTATGGTATATCTAAATACGCCGGAGAGCTTTGGTGCCAATACTACTTCCAAAAATACGGCTTGGATGTAAGAAGCATTAGATATCCCGGACTCATTTCCTGGAAGTCGGCACCCGGAGGCGGCACTACAGACTACGCAATAGATATATACATAGAAGCTTTAAAGCAAGGTAACTATACCTGCTTCTTAAACGAAAACACCTACCTTCCAATGATGTATATGGATGACGCTATTAGAGCAACAATCGAACTCATGGAAGCTCCGGCTGCACAAATAAAAAACAGACTTGCCTACAACTTGGGCGGCATATCCTTTTCGCCAAAAGAAATTGCCAACAGTATACAAAAACACATACCAGAATTTACAATCCAATACCAACCCGACTTCCGACAAGCAATTGCAGACAGCTGGCCAGATAGTATTGAAGACACTACCGCACAAGAAGATTGGGGCTGGAAGCATCAATACGACCTTGAAAGCATGACAGAGGCTATGCTCAGCAATCTGAAAATCAAACTTGGAAAATAATATAGCCTAGACTGATACACAAACAAAAAAGGATGTACTCTTAAATAGAATACATCCTTTTTATTTTGAATTCAGGAAAAAATTAAGCTTTCTTAGCAGCTTTAGATTTTCTTACTTTTGCTGGTCTAACTACCCCAAAAGAACCTGTAAATCTTTTTCCTTTTTTTGAACGATTATCGCCTCTTCCCATTTTGAAATAAATTATATTTTTTACAACTTAGTAATAACAAGGGTCAAAGTTACAGTTTTTTTTTAAAAAACAACTAGCTAACACCACAAACAAGCTACATTAAAAAAATATTTTGGCATGATGCCAAATATTGGTAACGAAAAAAACGACAATACACCTACAGCTATTGCATAAAGCAAACATCCATACAAAGTTGACACACCTACAAATACTGCAATATAAATAATAATAGCGACCAATTAATTTGCCACAAAATAACACGCTGTTGCCAGAAGAAAATACAGATAGCATATATTGGGGATGGCGCTATCTTCTGTTGCGTATTATACACAATTGGCAATTTAAAAACACCATACTCAAGCCACAAAAAAACAACACCAATTGGTAGATTTAAGTATGGATTTATCGAGCTTTAAAAAAAAATGAAATTTTCTTAAAAATTATTTGGTAATGTAAAAGTGGCGTCCTATTTTTGCACTCCCATTTACATCTAAAGCGGGTGTGGTGAAATTGGTAGACACGCTAGACTTAGGATCTAGTGCCGCGAGGCATGGGGGTTCGAGTCCCTCCACCCGCACCAATTGGTGCTAACCCTCGTTGAAAAGCGAGGGTTATTTTTTTTAGTAACTATTTTAAAAAATCAATCTTAAATCATTTATAAAAAATGGCTACAATAACACGTTCTAACATAGGTAAATTACACGATAAATTATCTGTTACTATTACAAAAGCCGATTATGCGCCTGCTTTTGAAAAATCTCTTAAAAGCTATAGCAAAAACGTAAATATACCTGGCTTCAGAAAAGGAATGGTACCCGCTGGCATGGTGAAGAAAATGTATGGAAAATCTATCTTGATAGACGAAATACTAAAAACTGCGAATAAAGAAGTAGAAAACTTTTTGCAAACAGAAAAACCCGAAATCTTTGCGCAACCTTTAGCGATGCCTATTGAGTCCTTAGACGTTGACTTAGACAATATGGGCGATTTTAATTTTGATTTTGAAATAGGCCTAAAAGCAGCATTCGAAATACCTATCTTAAACCAAAAAGGTAGTGTTACTAAATACAATATTGCTATCGACGATAGCCTTATCGATATTGAAATAGAAAATATTCAAAAAAGAGCTGGCACAGTAGAAAATCCTGAAACAATTGAATTGGATTCGGATATCGTATATGGCACTTATACAATCGGTGAAGAAACATTTGAAGACGTAGTGACGCTTGAAAAAAGCCCTGCACCTTTAAAAGAAGTTTTAAAAGGACAAAAAGTAGGTTTCACACAAGAAATCGCTTTGAACACGCTTCCTGAAGCAACTTTATCTGAAATGGCGGCTAATGTGTTTAAAAAAGACCTCGCTAGCCTTCAAGATAAAACAGCTACCTTCAACCTTACTAAAATCGGTCGCATCCAACCCAAAGAAATTGGTCCGGAATTGTTTAATGACGTATTCCAAGGAAAAGACATTCAAGATGAAGCAACATTCAGAGCATTGTTGAAAGAAGAAATAGGCAAAGAAGGTGCAAGACTTACTAACGAAAAATTACAAAACGATATATTCGAAGCGCTCGTACACGAAACAGAAATCGAACTTCCTACCGACTTCCTTAAAGCTTGGATTAAACGCGGTGGTGAAGAAACAAAAACCGACGAAGAAGTAGCTGCAGAATATCCATCATTTGAACATCAACTTAGATGGACACTCATCTCGGATAAATTGATTAAAGAATATGGCATTAACGTAACTATGGACGAAGTGTTAGCCGACTTAAAAGCAAAAGTACTTACCTACTTTGGTGTAGAAGAAGGTGGCGAAGAGCCAGAGTGGATTGCAGAATACATGTCGAAAATGATGAAGGATTCCAAAACTATCGATGAAAATTATAGAAGAATCTTATTTGACAAATTATTCGAAAAAATTGCTGAAACCATTAGCCCAGCCGAACAAGAAGTAAGCGGCGAAGAGTTTGGGAAAATAGGCAACAAATACCACCAACACTAAAAAAACACTCCCTCGCTCTTGCGAAAGGCAGTGTGATGACATTATAAAAAGCTGTAAGGTATCACATCTTACAGCTTTTTTTTAACTACCTAGCTACAGCTTTATTACTATTTATTTAGGTTTTGTAACTATTTACATGGGATACGTTCTAATTTTCTTAATAGCATACACGTCTGGTTTTTTGGGCACAGCCATACCAGGGCTGCTCAATATGACCGCTGGTAGAATTGCATTAGAATACGGAAAACCTAAAGCCCTTAAATTTATTTGGGGCGCTTGTAGCGTTACCCTTATATATAGTTTTATTGCCACACAGTTCTCTTTTTATGTAGAAAAACACCCCGATTTTGTAAGTATTATATACCAAACCAGTGTACTTATATTTGGAGCGCTTACTATATATTATTTCTGGAAAAGTTATACAGAGAAAAAATCGAAACCAGACGCCAATATCGACAAAAACAATTTCTTCCTCATTGGCGTATTCTTATCAGTGCTAAATATCCTACCCATACCATTTTACGCTGGCATTACTATTATTATTGCCCAAACCACATTCTTTCATTTCTACAAAATAGATATGCTATTGCTTATTGTAGGCATAGCATTGGGTACCTTCACCGTATTGAAGCTATATGGCAATTTTTACCCTAAATTACTGCAAAGAAGCATCCGCAAAAAAGGCGAAAAAAATACGATAAATGCCAATACCATTGTAGGCTACGTTACATTAACTCTTACCGGATTTGCTCTTTACAAATTATTATAAGATTTAATTATACGAATGTTTGATAGTAATACGTTGAGTACTTAAAGATGAAATTAATGTAACTTTGCACGCGTAGCAAAAACAAAAAACATATTGATATATGAAAAAAACCTTTACTTTCATTACCCTACTTTTGTTCACTTTACTACAACTATCTTGTAACAAAGAAGAGTCAAACAGATGCGATTTTGCACCACCCGTCATTTCTGAAGAAAGTGCGAAAACCTTAGAGGCATTTGTAAATAGTAATTTCACAGACGCTACACTTCACCATAGTGGGTTTTATTATATCATCAGCGCAGATGGAAACAATAAAAGTCCGGATGGATGCGCCAATGTAGTAGTAAATTATGAAGGCAAGCTCGCAAATGGTACCGTATTTGACAAAGCTACCGACGTGTCTTTCAACTTACGTAACTTAATAGTTGGCTGGAGAATAGGTTTACCACTCCTGAAAGAAAAAGGCATCATTACCCTTATACTTCCGCCCGAAATGGGCTATGGCACTACTGGTGTAAAAGATGTTGTGCCGGGTAGCTCCATTACCATTTTCACAATAGAATTATTAGACGTACAATAACAATGATACTATAAGTTTATGCCTACCATCAAACTTTTCGATAAGGAATTTGAACCCTATATAACAGCAGCCACGCTGCACCAAAAAGTAGCAGAAATAGCAGCTGCTATCAATGCCGACTATAAGGACAAACAACCCTTATTCATTGCTATACTCAATGGCTCCTTTATGTTTGCAGCCGATTTATTTAAACACTTAAGTATAGATGCACAAATATCCTTTATCAAACTTGCCTCCTATAAGGGTACTACTAGCAGTGGTAATGTAATTACTGCCATTGGCCTGGAAGCATCTTTAAAGGACAGGCACGTCATTATCATCGAAGATATTATTGATACCGGCAAAACATTAAGTGAGTTTTTGCCTCAAATTAAAAACCAAGGCGTTAGCTCGGTAAAAATATGCGCTTTAATGGTAAAGCCAGAGGCATCGAAATACCACATAACAGCAGATTATATGGGATTCGAAATTGACAACACGTTTGTTTTAGGCTACGGACTCGACTTTGATGGCTATGGCCGGAATCTGCCAGAAATATACAAAGCAGTAGAATAAACTACTATCAAAAAATGGTGTCAGATATCTGACACCATTTTTTTACTTTCAAAAAACGCCATAAACTTTAACGCTTTTTCTAAATCTTCCTTATTGTAATTAATATTAGCTAATGCTGCTATGCGCAATCTACTTTCGTTAGCTTCAATCAAATAACTGTATTTCTTTAAATTCTGAATATCTTCATACAACCAAGCATATTCTGCCATCCACTCGGATATCTCATGCTCAAGGTCGCTATTAGATTGCATGGGTAGCAAAAAGGATTCGAAGGTGAAATTTGCGTCTGAAATAGCATACTCCAACTCAGACAAATCCTTAAACTCTAATAAAATATTGTAATATTTATAAAATAAAAAACAACTTCTGAACTGAAGCCTATAGGGCGTAAGCGCAGCATAATCATCACTCGCCTCATCTAGCCAATACTCCAATGTGTTGATATCTAATTCATCTTCCGATAAACTGATTAAATCGTCAATTCTTGCCTGATACTTCTTAGTTTCGGTATAGTACTTATTAGAAGGCACAAAGTTTATCATCTCGTCTTTAAAAAATGCCAATTCTATTTTTCTATAACAATCTAAGTCTAAATGCGGAAATGCATAATGACATTCATCGTCCCTAAATTCCCATTCATCTATACCTATTTGCTTCAAAGAACAAGCAATGTAATGTCTCGACTTATTACCAACCAATATAAAGGGGTTAAAATCAAATGCCACCCTTGGACGCGTAGCATATATCAACAAGGTATCATTCTTATACAACTGAAATATTTTGAATACATCAGATATTTTAAGTAAAATAAATTCCCTCGAGGTGTTAGAGACCACTATCTTTTCAGATAATAAACAAGACACCAGTGCAATATCCATTGTAGACAATGCTCTATACCACAGGCGTAGTAAGGACGACATAAAATAGGCTTTTAGAAAGCTTAAGTTTAATAAACTTGGTAGTAGCTGCTGTCAATGACCAAAACTACTACCAAGTGTTGTTTTTTTTTAGTTTTTAGAAAACTTCTTGGTAGTTAACTTAATACCTGCATCATTGTAAACAGACAAGAAATACGTGCCTGAAGCCAAATGCTCAATATTTATAGCAGCGGTACTAAGCGCGCTTGCGTTCAACTCTCTGCCTTGAATATCGGTAATGCTATATCTTGTTGCATTAAGTTTGCCATCTACTTTTACGTTCAGTTGAGTGGTAGCCGGATTAGGATACAACTTCAAGGAATTATCGTTTATAATAATTTGATCAATAGAAGTAGTTATGTCTTTTCTTACTACAAACAACATTTCTTGCACTTGAGGTGTAGCAGGAGCAGTAGCTATAGGATATACCGAATCGGTAGTGATATTAAACTTAAAGAATGCTAAACCCGTAGGCGCTTGGGGTTGAACTTCCATCCAAACATATAATAAATCTAAGGTAAAATTAGGATCTGATGGATTGTTGTACACCCAAGTACTCGTCATCACCGGATAAGGCACCTGAAAAGTAGCACTTGTACCTACATGACAAGTGATGTTATCGCACAAACCCTCAAAACTCCAACCAGCTGGTACAAAGAAATCTACAATCTGCCAATTGTATTTAAACGAATCCACACCTGTTTCTAGGTTGAACTTTATCATAGGCTTTACCTCTGAGGGTGTACCTGTAATCATTATTGTATCGTCAGAATTATTGATGTACTCTAGGTTAAACACTTGTGCGTTTACTTGCGAGCCCATCATTGCAGACAAAGCAAATGCACCAAAGAATGTAAATATTTTTTTCATTTTCTAATATGGTTTTTATTTAAGAATTATTTTACAATTTAAAAATAAGCTAAATTCTCTAAAATAAAAAAAAATACTTAGTTATTATTTTACTAAGTATTTTCAAAATCAGGCTCATAGGCCATTTTTTATACGCAAAACCTTATTCTATATTTATTTGAAATTCCTTGGGTGCTTCCTCCTTATAAAACGGCAATTGTATTTCCAACACGCCATTAGCACAGGTAGCCACAATGCCCGAAACATCTACTTTGGAAGGCAAGGTGAATTTTCGTTCAAATGAATGAATTGCAAACTCCTGCTTTTGGAAACTTACCTGCTCTGCTAAAGTATCTTGATGGCTATACTGTAAATGCAATACTTGATCCTTTACATTAATTGAAATGGCTTCTTTAGGCACGCCGGGCACCAATGCTTGTAGCCTTAGTCCGGTACTTGTTTTTAATACATTCACGAGCGGCTGCGCCTTCACTTGGCCTTGTAATTCGGTCCAGTTTTTTGAAAAATCCTTACCACCAAAGACATCCTCCAATAAATTACCAATCGCGCTTGGGTGCATTCTATACTGTGTTCTCATTTTTTAAAACAATTAAATTTAGTTTATGAATAATGTTTGTTATCGAAAAAAATATGCAGCAATATTTAGGCTTGCTTACATCTTTTACTAGTACAATCAGCATACCAATGCTATTTTTAAGCCCAAACGACAGCCAACAGAAAATACAATGCGCCATAATGTCGGTTACACGAACAAGAAACAGCCACAATGTCGCTTTTTTGTAAAAAAATTAAATAAATCAAAATAATATTTTTTAAATGCGCTTTTTTTACGAACTTTGTAGGGCTTACAAATGGGTTAGTAAGCTAAGCTCGACCACTTCTTGAATTTAAACTCTTGAAGTGGTTTTTTTATATTATTTACGTGCCTATATACACACAATTATCGCTATTTATCCATGCATCCTAAGAATTTATCAATAGCAGCCTACAACTATCATTTGCCTGAATCTAATATAGCCAAGTATCCGCTACAGCAAAGAGATGCGTCCAAATTATTAGTATGGAATAAGGGCGAAATTAAGAAGGCTACCTACCAGAAAATAACCCAATTTCTTCCCAACAACAGTATGCTCGTTTTTAACGAAACCAAAGTAGTAAACGCTAGGCTAAGCTTCCAAAAGCGCACGGGCGGTAAGATAGAAATATTTTGCTTAGAACCCGACAGCCAATATGCCGATATTACTACCGCTATGCTACAACAAGGTAGCGTATACTGGAAGTGTTTGGTAGGCGGATTGGGTAAATGGAAACATGATGAAGAAATAATTGCGGTAGCACCCTCTGGGCAAGAGATGACACTACGTGCAACAATACACCAAAGGCTTACCGAAGGCTGCATCATCCATTTTAAGTGGGACCAAAACATTAGCTTTTCGGAGGTATTGCAGCACATAGGTAGCATACCGATACCGCCCTACTTAAACCGAGCAGCCGAAGAAGCAGATACAGAAACGTACCAAACCATTTTTGCAGTAAACGAAGGGAGTGTGGCGGCACCAACAGCTGCACTACATTTTACACCACAACTACTAGACGCTATACAACAAGCAGCACATACCATTAGTTGCGTAACGCTACATGTTGGAGCTGGCACCTTTAAGCCCGTAAAGGCCACCATCATGGACGACCACGAAATGCACGCTGAGTATTTGGAAGTATCCCTACCCTTCCTACAGCAACTACAACAACATGTCGCAGACCAACTTCCTGTTGTTGCCATCGGTACCACAAGCGTCCGCACACTTGAATCTTTATATTGGATAGGCTGCAAAATAGCCCAAAATCCCACTTTATCTCAAAACGAATTGGCAATACCTCAATGGATGCCATACGACAGCAACATAGCCACACTTGTGCCTCTAGAAGCCATTCAGCACATTATTCATTATTTGCAACAGCAAAAAAGCAATAAACTCATTACCAAAACTCAAATCATTATTGCACCCGGATACCGCTTTAAAATAATTAACAGCATGGTCACCAATTTTCACCAACCACAAAGCACCCTACTTTTATTGGTGAGTGCACTTATCGGCGACGCCTGGAAAGATATGTATCAGTATGCATTAGATCATAATTTTCGCTTTTTGAGTTACGGTGACGGATGCCTGTTGACACCTTAAATACAAAAGATAAGAATAAAATGGCGTACCTTTGTAGGCGCAACTATACGCGAAGGTTGTCGCTATTTATAGAGGAAAGTCCGGACATCACAGAGCAGTACACCACCTAACGGGTGGGAGTTATTATACAGCTTGTATAATAGCTACAGAGAGCGTCACAGAAAATAACCGCCCAACATCAGTGTTGTGGTAAGGGTGAAAATGTGTGGTAAGAGCACACGAGGTGTGGTAGCAATATCGCATCTGGACAAGCCTTGTACGATGAAATGCCCAATAGGTAAGCATTTAAGAGCGGCTCGTTCGTTGCTTATGGGTAGGCAGCTAGAGCGTATTGGTGACAATACGTCAAGATAAATGACAACAGTATTTTTGAATAAAAAATACCTACAGAATCCGGCTTATGCAGTGTATAGTTGCTTTTTTATAACAATAAAATGCTTACTTAAAAAACCTAAGCAAACTCGCTAAAAAGCAGCGCCCGTTATACCGATTGCTGACACTTACTACAAACCCCCGAAACGATACAATTCATTTCCGAAACCGTGTAACCTTTAGGTAAGGTCAGCTCGATTGCTTGATTTAAACATTCTATCTGAGCACAAACAGTGCATTTGAAATGAAAATGATCGTGATGATGAAGATGCTTTTCGCAATTCTGACAGATAGCAAAATAACTCTTACCATCTTCAGCTACTACCTTATGTACAACACCATCTTCGCAAAACCGATTTAAGATTCTATATACCGTAACCCGGTCGGCTTTTAGCTCCATTTGTTCTACAATCATATCTTGGCTAAGAGCATGGCCACTTTCTCTTAATATATCTAATATCTCTAGCGTCGTGGGCGTATTTCGTCTTCTCACTATTAATTCACTTTTTTTTGGTAATATTGTAAAGTTACGGATTTGAATTGGCTAATAAAACACTGCAACCCTGCATTGATAATGACTGCATATATTGTAATAGTTGCGTTTGCACTCGCTGTTGTGACAATCGGTATCATCACTTACAGACGAACATTTAAAAAACAACCCAAAATACCACCACCCATTCTACATAATCTACTTTTAGAAAATGTAGCATTCTATCAAAACCTGCGTCCACAAGCACAATCGAGTTTTGTAAACCGGATTAATAATTTTCTTGAGCATGTGAAAATACGTAATGTTGATAAAACTAAGGTAAAAGAGCTAGACAGAGCACTCATAGGCGCAAGTGCAATCATTCCAATTTTTCATTTTCCCGAATGGCAGTATCGCAACCTTAGCGAGGTATTAATTTTCAATGACAGCTTCAACTTTAATTTTGACACCAATGGCCCTGAGCGAAATATTTTAGGCATGGTAGGCCATGGTGCACTACATCACACCATGCTCATTTCGCAAAGAGCATTGCGTGCAGGCTTCAAGAAGGATGCAACCACAAATACCTCCATACATGAGTTTATACATCTCATAGATATGGCCGATGGTGCCGTAGACGGTGTGCCCGAACACTTGATACCTAAAAACATGGTAGCGCCATGGCTACAAGAGCTCTATGCCACAATGAAGGAAATTGAAAACGACGAAGTAGCCATTAGAAAATACGCCGCAGTTAATGAAGCAGAGTTTCTAAGCGTGGTATCTGAATACTTCTTCTTGCGCCCACAGCATTTAAAGAATGAAAATCCCGAGCTCTTTCATTTATTAGAAAAAATATATAACAACAAATTCTAGTATACAATATATGTCGCTATTTATTCGTTTTAGTAAATATTAGCTACTTTCGTAGTTGTAGAATGATATGACACCTTACTCTTATTACTTATTATTACTGGCATTTGGCTTATCTTTATTAGTACATTTTTTAGTGATAGATGTATCCTTAAAAAAAGGTATTTTTTTAGATAGCCTCGAAAAAATACAAAAAAGCCATGTGCTGCCCACGCCACGAATAGGCGGTTTGGGCATCTTTTTGGCGAGTATGCTTGTCATTTACGATACCGAGATAGGTACCGGACTTATGCTAGCTTCTATTCCTGCCTTTATAGCAGGGTTTATGGAGGATTATTCAGGAAAAATAGCGCCCCTTCAAAGACTGGCTATTATGCTGTTATCTCCTATACTTTGCATCATTATTTTAGGCCCTAGCATCATTGTACAAATAGGTGGCTTACCTATACCCAGTATTGTTGCTATATTAATTACAATTGTGTTCAGCCTCGCTATGATTAATGGGGTAAACTTCATCGACGGTCAAAATGGGCTTGCAGCTGGTACAATTTTCATTAGCCAATTAGGATGCTTAATGACGAGCATTATCCTGAATGATGTAAATATGCTGTACATATGTGCTATCATTGCTATAGGTACTTTTACCTTTTTATTTTTCAACTATCCTAAAGCAAAAATATTTTTAGGCGACGGTGGCGCTTATTTTTTAGGCTTTATTACTGCTATAATGGGCATTTGCATTTACACCCGACATACCCAAGAAATTTCGCTCCTACTTATTCCTACCCTACTCATTTATCCTTTATGGGAAGTTAGTTTCTCTACTTTAAGAAAAATATTTTTTGAAAAATTATCTCCATTGCAGTCGGACAAATACCACTTGCACCAATTAGTATTTAGAAATCAAGGTAAAGGCAAACAATATATTCCGGCGCTGTACCTGCTGCCCATGCAAATACTTACAAGCATACTGGCACTTGCACTGATGAATAACACGTGGGCGCTCCTACTGATAATGATTGTATATGTACTCACTTATACATTACTTTACGTGTATTCGCGTAGAATGGATACACTTAGAAGAATAGCCTTGGTGAATAAAAAAGGCCCCTACCCTTATACATAAAATTAAAAATAACAAGTAGTCACTTTTAAACTTGGACTCCTTTAGACGAAGCATTTTTTTACTTCTTAATTGCAAAATATAAAGGATAATCCAGCCGATATGGATTAACTTTGCTTTTAGAAAGCAAACTATAGATGATGAATCCCTTAGAAGTTATAATAGAAAACTCCTCTTTAGACCCTCAACTAGTGGCTATAGCCCACAAAGTATTAGCAGAAAAAAGAATAAGCCCAGAAGAAGGACTATATCTTTTCAACGAAGGAGAGCTCAATTTTTTAGGCGCATTAGCCAATTATATAAGAGATAAAAAGAACGGCAACTATGTGTACTTCAATAAGAACTTCCATATAGAACCCACTAATGTATGTATTTATACCTGCGATTTCTGCTCCTATTCCAGATCGTACAAACATAGAGAAGATGGCTGGGAACTAGGTATAGACCAAATGATGGATATCGTAAAAAAATACGATGGCCAAGACGTAACGGAAGTGCATATTGTGGGTGGCGTGCATCCAAAAATGAACTTAGACTTCTTTTGCGAATTGCTTACCAAAATTAAGAATCATCGTCCAGACCTACACCGAAAAGGATTTACGGCAGTAGAGCTCGACTATATGATTAGAAAAGCAAAATTAAGCATAGAAGAAGGCATGGCTAAACTTAAAGAGGCTGGCCTACAATCCTTGCCGGGTGGTGGTGCCGAAATATTTGCACCCGAAATTAGAAATCAAATATGTGCCGACAAAGTAGATGCCGATGGCTGGTTAAACATACACCAAACGGCACATAAACTGGGTATGCCTACCAATGCTACAATGCTTTATGGCCATATCGAGAACTATCAGCACAGAATTGATCACATGGAACGCCTCAGAAAAGCACAAGATGAGACTAGTGGATTCAATTGCTTCATACCACTTAAATTTAGAAATGGCGACAACGACATGTCGCACCTAAATGAAGTAACCGTGATAGAAGACATGAAATTGTATGCTATTGCCAGAATATATTTAGACAATTTCAATAACATTAAAGCCTACTGGCCAATGTTAGGAAGGAATTCGGCGCAGCTTACGCTTCAATATGGTGTAAACGATTTGGATGGCACAATAGATGACTCTACTAAAATATACAGCATGGCCGGCTCTGAAGAGCAAAACCCCGCTATGACAACCGAAGAACTCTGCGAACTCATACGCAATGCCGGCAGAATACCCGCAGAGAGAGATACCGTATACAATGTACTCAAAGTGCATGATACCACTACGGTTTACTAAGGTATCAAAACAAAAAGAATTGGTGTGGATACGATTATTATATTAATAGGAGCTATTGCAGCAGGCCTAATAGGTTCATTAACCGGGCTTGGTGGTGGCATTATCATCATCCCCTTACTAACATTAGGTCTGGGCTATGATATGAACTATGCCATTGGTGCCGGTTTGATATCTGTAATAGGAACATCAGCGGGAGCTACAGCTTCCTATATAAAAGGAGGGATATCTAATACCAAAATCGGACTATTTTTAGTAGTTGCTACTACAATTGGTGCGGTATGTGGCGCCTTATTGAGCCAGTACCTAAATACCCAAACGTTGTCTATAATATTTGGAATAATTTTGGTATTTACCGCCTATTTGCAATTCAGAAAAAAAGAAGACCATTTTATACCTGCTAAAGAATCGGGGCTAGCATATTCCCTTCAATTACAGGGAACGTACACTACGGCAAGTAGCAGTAAAAAATACGAAAGCGCTCAACCAATGAGCGGATTTATGGTGATGTTTTTTGCAGGTGCATTAAGCGGACTCTTAGGCATTGGCTCGGGTGTACTCAAAGTGTTGGCGATGGATAATTTAATGAAACTACCCTTTAAAGTATCTACCACTACCAGCACCTTTATGATAGGCATTACAGCTATTGCAAGTGCCGTATTGTATCTTCAAAAAGGGTATATTGTAGCTGCTATTGCAGCCCCCGTTTTGCTAGGCGTTTTGCTAGGTGCTGGAATAGGCGCAAAATTATTACCTAAGATAAATGTGCGCATTTTACAACAGATTTTTGCAGGTATTGTTGTGATAATTGCCATAAATATGATAACAAAAGGAATCATCGAATTTTGGAAATAATAAACTAATTTTATAAAAATTTAAAATAATATTATCATGCTATCTAAAACAATTCAAGACGCATTAAATAAGCAAGTAAAAATGGAAGCCGCATCTTCTCAAGCCTATTTGGCCATGGCTTCGTGGGCAGAAATACAACCAGGCTTAGATGGTGTTACAAATTTCTTTTACCAACAAAGCGATGAAGAACGTGTACATATGCTCAAACTTGTAAGATACATTAATGAAAGAGGTGGATTTGCTGAAATTCCAGCTTTAGAACAACCCATCATCACTTTTGTATCGCTACAAAGAGTCTTTGAAGAATTCTTAAAACACGAAATTGCCGTTTCTGAAAGCATCAACGAACTCGTAGGTTTATCTTTACAAGAAAGAGATTTTGCTACACACAATTTCTTGCAATGGTATGTTTCTGAGCAAATTGAAGAAGAGTCATTGGCAAGAACACTGAACGACAAACTTGAATTAGTGGGCGATGACAAAGGCGGTATCTATTTATTCGATAGAGACATCATGTTGTTTAGAGGTGGAGCTTCTGCATCCCAAAACACAACTAACAATGCCTAATTAAGGATTGTACACATTATTTCAAATTGCCTTTAGGGTGCGATACTTTTATTTATCGCACTCTTTTTTTTTTAAAAAAAATCAGCTGCAAACCATAATATACCTTAAAAGGCTATAAACAAAAAAGTAAATAGCTATTTAACACCTTTGAAGAGCCAGTGTGCCAAAGGAATTCTTAGATAAGGCGCAAGGCGACTTAGGAGTCTTTTGGTGTGTTCATGATATTGGTTTGAATACGTATCGACTCGATGTGTATCAATTCTAAAAACTTTTCCGTAAATTCTTTTTCCAAATTCAAGGCTTGCGCCAATGCCTTGCGCTTCTCCAATATTTCTTCCCACCTATTTACCTGAAAAATAGTAACGTCGTTATCTCTTTTATGTGCACCTATTTGCGCTATCAAAGACATTCGCTCTCCCAGCTTTTGAAGTATCTGATCGTCTATTCTATCTATAGCACTTCTTATATGATTTAATTTATACGTAAACTCGGTATTGGTAGACGCCGAAGTACGAACGGTCAATCCATCCAGTAATACGGCGAACTCTTCGGGGCTTACTTGTTGATTAGCATCGGTCCATGCGGCGGCAGGGTCTCTGTGCGCCTCTATCATAAGACCTTGCAAATCTAAATCCAGCGCGTTCTGCGCTACGTAAGGCAGTAAAGTTGTGTTGCCACAAATATGAGAAGGATCGTTAAATATGGGCAAATGTGGCGCTAAAGTTATTAGTTGTATTACCAAATCCCACATAGGCTCGTTGCGGTAAGTAGATTTTTCAAAAGAAGAGAAACCTCTGTGTATAGCAGCGAGTTTAGTAATGCCTGCTCTGTTAATACGTTCTAATGCTCCTATCCACAAAGACAAATCGGGATTGATAGGATTTTTTACCATTACGGGAATGTCTATACCACGCAATGCATCTGCAATTTCTTGCACCGTAAAAGGATTCACAGTAGAACGTGCACCTATCCATAGTATATCGACACCAGCAGCTAATGCATCCTGAACATGGGTAGCATTGGCCACCTCAACCGCCGTTAAGAAACCCGTTGCTAGCTTTGCCTTGTGCAACCACTCCAAGCCAATCTTACCCACACCTTCAAACTCTCCAGGACGCGTGCGTGGCTTCCATATACCAGCCCGCAAAACATGTACTTTTTGTGTAGCCTTTAGCCTTTGAGCCGTCTCTAACAATTGTTCTTCAGACTCTACACTGCACGGTCCCGAAATAATTACGGGCTTTGGCGCAGCAGGAATCCATGAGATTAAAGGTGTTATATTCAAATCCAATTTCATTATCAAAATATTTATTGTGCTAAGCTTCTGTAATAATCCATGCTTTCTATAATGGCTTTTTCATCAACTTTTATATCGTAGGTACAGGCTCCGATGCCCGATGGCAATGAAAAATTCATGCCCATCACCGTATGTTTTTTGTCGTGCTGCATTAGAGCCAACAAGGCCTCGTCAATATCTTTCCGAAGTACATAATGCCCAAAATGACCTTGTATCAAGCTGCTTATAGATGCCAATTCAAGCATTGACAACATACCATTCTTATGTGCCAAATAAGCTTCTGCTATCATGCCAATTGCTATTGCAGCACCATGCGTTAGCGGTGCAGCGTCATTAGTCAACGACCAAGACTCCAGCGCATGACCAATAGTATGTCCATAATTCAGTACCTTCCTGAGGCCTTTCTCCAAAGGATCTTGAAGTACTATTGTGTTTTTTATAGCTATAGACTGCTGGATGTGCCGCATGCTAATTTGACTGGGTTCTTCGAGGCATTCAAGTTCCTTAAAATAGGATGCATCTGCAATAATGCTGTGCTTTATGATTTCTGCAAATCCAGACAGTAATTGTAAATGTGGCAGCGTTGATAAAAAATCTTTATCAATAAAAACAGCCTTTGGAAACGTAAATGTGCCCAACACATTTTTAATATGCATAAAATCGATAGCCGTCTTTCCGCCAACCGATGCATCTACTTGTGCCAATAAAGAAGTGGGCACCTGCACAAAATTGATACCACGCTTAAATATAGACGCCACAAAACCACCCATATCTGTAACCACGCCACCGCCTAAATTGAGTAGCAATGCATTCCTATCGGCACCGCCTTCTATTAATTGACGGCAAATATCAAGTGCGGAGTCCATCGTTTTATTTATCTCGCCAATGGGCACAACGATACATGCTGTAATATTCAATTCGGGCAATTTCTCTTTGAATAAAGGAAGGCAATATCGCTGCGTATTTTCGTCTACTAGCACAAACAGCTTCGAATACTCATTCTGCATCACAAAAGACTGCAATGATTGTAAGGACGTATCTAGGTAAATTTTATAATCACCGCTGTCTATAATATCCATTTATTTGAATGATTGTTTGTACGAGAATAATTAAGCAATTGTACGATAAAAAGTATCTGCCACAACCAAAAACAAACTTACAAAAAAACGGACTATCAAATCTGCCTATTATCGTCATTAAAAAATATTTGACATTACAAAAATTAGTAGAAAAAAAATCACGATTAAGATGCTACACCAAAGTATTACTATTAAACATGCAGTATGTTCCAGAAAAAAAACTTTTTCCGTACTAAATACAATTCAGTTGCAATTTTTCCTTTAAAACATTCGATAATCCATTTTTTATTGCCATTAATGCAGTAATTTGCCATTTCATAATATACTGGCACGTTTTTTTCTTGTGCTAGCTAGTGTTAAAAAGATGCTTGCCTTTACTGACGATTGCAGTTTATCGACACTCAAAAGTGAGGCATCTTAATATGCGAAAGAACTTTAATTATCAACCAATAATATAAATTCAAACACCAACTCTATTAAGAGTCAACAACATCTATTACAACATGAAACGACTAGTTTTGACCCTTCTAATTGCAACAGCAGTTACCAGTGCCAAAGCTCAAACAGACGAGCAGGTAAACGATGTAAAAGACAGTATATACATACACGAAGTTGAGAACAAAACCATGCCTACCAAGGTATTGCACGCCGAGCCTTTGTATATCGATTTGATAAGGGACTTAGGCGCCCGAAAAGGCGAAAAGGAATGGAATGTAGGGCTAGGACTCACAGACAATAATAACTTTGACAAATACACTGCCCTTGTAGAGTATGAATGGGCACCAATAGACCGTCTAGGGCTTGAAGTTGAATTACCTTTCTCGATATACTACCCTAACCAAAAAAGCAACGCTACCGCTCCTAGCAACAAACTCAATAGTGTTAAAGTGGCGGCACAATATTCTTTTTACGTTTCAGAAAAGAAGAAAACAAGTATGGCCTTGGGCTATATTCATGAATTTGAGATGACAGAATTTGACAATTATGGGAAAAGTGAACTTTTTACAGGCAATATATACAACCCATTCTTTGTAGCTGCCAAAAGATGGGGCAACAACTTCCACGGACTGTTGTATACCGGACCCGCATTTATGCACCATTTTTCTGACAATTCAATAAGTACAAGCTGGCAAATAAACTCCAACATCCACTATATGATTACTGGCACCAGAAATTTTATAGGAATTGAGTTTAACAAAACCATTTTGAATGGCGATTTTGATATGACAATAAGGCCACAAATGAGATTAGGTATTACAGACAATCTGTTGATTGGTATTGTTACGGGCATACCTGTGAGTAGGGAAAACGAAAGGTTTAGTACGTTTCTGCGCATAATATATGAACCCGGCCATAAGAAAAAGCGCTAATTCAATGGATAGCCCTTTATTTTATGTTTTAAGAAATATCAAATCTGGGTGTGTTATAAAAACTTATAAACAAGCACAAATAAGGCAGAAAAGGTGGTTTTTAAGCCACCAAAGTATCAATGAGGCCGTACTTTATTCTAGAAAAGTGATTATGTACGAATACAGGTTTGTATATTATTTCGTGCCTACCAATTATTACCTATTGAACATGCGCTCTAAAATCTTTACCCGTAGGCTCTTGAAAAATATCCAATTCAAAGAAAACAGCAGTAGAATAAAGATGATCGAAAATATCGGCCTGAATAGCCTCATACTCCACCCAATTTGTAGTATTTGTAAAACAATAAACCTCTAAAGGAATACCCTTATGCTCATTTGCTAAGTGCCTCACCATTATCGTCATATCTTTCCTAACGCCAGGGTGATTTCTTAAGTAGCTATCAATATACATTCTATATACACCCAAATTCGTCATTCTCCTTCCATTAATAAGAACATCCGTATTGAAATTGGAAGCCCTATTAAAGGCTTCTATCTCTGCCTGCCTACTTACTACGTAATCATGAATAAGTTGATAGGTTTTGAATTTTTCTCTCAGGGAGGGGTCTACCAACTTCACCGAATTGACATCAACATATAGCGCTCTCTTAATTCTTCTACCACCGCTTTGCTGCATACCTCGCCAGTTTTTAAAACTATCGGTAATGAAGAAGTAAGTAGGTATGGTGGTTATAGTCCTGTCAAAATTCTGAACTTTAACGGTATTCAAATTTATGTCTATAACATCTCCGTCGGCATTAAACTTAGGCATTTCCACCCAATCGCCTATTCTTACCATATCGTTTGTAGACATCTGCACGCTAGCTACCAAACCTAAGATAGTATCTTTAAATACCAATAATAGTATAGCCGTCATAGCACCAAAGGCACTCAGAAAAAACAAAGGTGACTTGCCCAATAACACAGAAAGCACCAATATTAATGTAACGATATACAAAATAATTCTTATCAATTGAAAATAGCTCGTCAGTGGTTTTTCCTTAAACGCCTCATGATTGGCCAACAATATTTCAAATACCTTTAAAATAGCTAAAACAACAGACAAGCCCACCACTATGAGGTAAGCATCTGTGATTTTGTTGATAAACGGTAGCACTTGTGGAAAATCTCCAAAAATCACTGGAGCTAACACCTTAACAAAAACAGCAGGAACGATGTGGGCAATGTTATCAAAAACCCTTTTCTCCATGAGCAAATCGTCCCATTTAAAGCTTGTCTTTTTAAATAATTTATACAAATAATGTACAACTATTTTCTTAGTGACTAAAAATGCAATAGCCGATAAAATAAAAAGAAAAGTTACAAAAAACAGCAATCTGAGATAAATAGCCCAGTCCTCAGCTATACCCAAACTTGTAATTAACAAATCCATTTGACGTTCTAAAGAATCCATCCATTTCATACGCAATCAAAGGTTTTATTATTTAGAAAAACCGCCAATTTACAAATTTAAAAGGGACGTACCAAATAACACGAAGCCCTTTAGCTCCACAATATGCCTTATTTACTTAGCAAATATGGCATAGCAGAAGTTCGCTACAACATAAGCGCTCCAAGGCCTAAGCGCCGATAATATTACCTCTAAAAAAGACGCTTAAATTATTTTTTAAAAAAAATAAGCTAGTAGCCACAAGTACCATATTTTAAGTTTTATCAAACAGCATTCGCTTCGCTACTATCATCATCCCAAAAAACCTTCTAAAATATTTTCACTACCTTTGTACTCAATTTTTCATAGCGGCATATCAGATTGTTACCGATAAATCTAACCGCTATCTTGCTTCAGGATTAATTTCTTTTGGCTTCGTGCAGGAAATACTGCATTTTATTTATTCAGAAAAAAATCAAACAACCTAATCGTAATGCGAATTGCGGTTGCATCAGTTTTTATTATGATTACATATACCTATTATACCGACAGTCAGTATGTTTCACCCGAAACAGAACAACAAATCACTAACTTTCTATTTACCCACTTAGAGCAGTATGGCGACGCCCTTGCCGATATACAAAAATGCATGGATTATGCTCTAGGAAGAGACGCTAAGCCAGGCGGAATGCTATTTACAGCCAAAAACCAAAACGATATGGTGGGGGCTGTCATCATCAATTTTACGGGCATGAATGGATATATACCCGAAAACATCCTTGTATATATCGCTACACACCATGGCTACAGAGGACAAGGCATTGGTAAAAAACTCATGCAAATGGCTATTGAACACACAAATGGCAACATAGCACTGCACGTTGAGCCCGATAATCCGGCCAAACAACTTTATGAAAAAATGGGATTCACCAATAAGTATCTAGAAATGAGATTAAACAAATAAATACAATGGCACATATAGTACTTAACAGGAAAAAACTACATGAAAATTATCAATATTTGAACAAGGTTTTTTCTACAAACAATATCGAATGGGGTGTGGTGTCTAAAGTGTTTTGTGGCTCCAAAACCTTTTTAAAGGAAGTAATAGACCTAGGCATCAAACAAGTATGCGACAGCCGTATCACCAACCTGAAGATTATTAAAAAATACTTTCCGCATGTAGAAACGGTATTCATAAAACCACCTGCAAAACGCTACATCTCGAGCATAGTTAAATACGCCGATGCAAGTTTTAATACAGAGTACGAAACCATTAAGATGCTATCTGATGAAGCAGTTTTGCAAAAAAAAGTTCACAAAATCATTATCATGATTGAGCTAGGCGAGCTACGTGAAGGTGTCATGCGAGAGGAGTTTGTCGATTTTTACGCAAAGGTATTCCGCCTGCCCAACATCGAGGTTGCGGGTTTAGGAACCAATTTAACTTGCATGTACGGCGTGCTGCCAAGCCAAGATAAATTGCTGCAACTTTGCCTGTATGCGCAACTAATAGAAGCAAAATTCAATAAAAAAATTCCGTACATAAGTGGTGGCACATCCGTTACCATTCCTTTGATTGCTCTTGGGCACTTACCCAAACCTGTCAATCATTTCAGAATAGGCGAAACCCTGTTTTTAGGCACAGATGTATACAACAGCCAGCCTAACCCAGAAATGCATCAAGATGTTTTTAAACTCTATGCCGAAATCATTGAACTAAGAGAAAAGCCAATGGTACCCGACGGCTCGTTAGGCCATAATCTGACAGGAGACATATTGGACTTTGACACACTAAAAAACACCAACTCCTATAGAGCGGTAATAGACATTGGCTTGCTAGATGTTGAGGAAAACCACATCCAAGCCACAAACGCCGATTTACAGGTAGTGGGCTCTAGCTCGGATATGATGGTGGTGGACTTAGGCGACAATGCCGACCGATTTAAAGTAGGGAGCCTTATCGAATTTGACCTCGACTACATGGGTATACTCCGACTGATGAACTGCGATTATGTAGACAAACGTGTAATTGACAATTAACGAATCAAAGCAAAACAACATGCCACACTGGATAGACATACTAATTTTCATCATTTACTTTATTGCCATGCTTGGCGTAGGTTTTTACTTCTCCAATAAGCACACCGATGAAAGAGATTATTACACTGGAGGTGGGCAATTATCTGCTGGCCATGTAGGCTTATCGGTAGTAGCAACCGATGTTGGCGGTGGTTTCTCTATTGGATTAGGCGGTATTGGCTTTACGATGGGTATAGCCGGCAATTGGCTGCTGTTTACGGGTCTGCTAGGCGCTTGGCTAAGTGCGGCTTTACTTATACCAAAGGTATTTGAGTGGCAACAACAAAGAGGCAAATACTTCTTAACCTTACCGCAAGTTTTTGATTTTTTATACAACAAAAAAGTTGCAATAGTAGCCGCAATCATTTGTATTATCGGATACACCGGCTTTACGAGTTCTCAATTCCTAGCTGGCGCAAAACTTTCTGTAGCTGCATTCCCTGCTATTAACACCCAAGCTATATTGTGGATAATGGGTATAGTTGCCGTATGTTATACCATGCTTGGAGGCATGAAAGCTGTAATTTACACAGATACGATACAATGGATTATTCTCTTAACAGGATTAATACTGGTAGCCATTCCTACAGCCTACCTACAACTTGGCGGCTGGGAAGGCATAATGCCCTATTTAAGCCCCGACATGCTGTCGCTTACTAATATACGTTGGCAAGATATTGTAAATTGGAGTGTCACTATCATTCCTATTTGGTTTGTGGGCATGACTTTATATCAACGCATATTTGCATGTAAGGATGTAAAAACTGCAAAGCGTGCATGGTTTATTGCAGGTGTTTTAGAATGGCCACTTATGGCTTTCTCGGGTGTAATATTGGGGATGCTAGCTAATGTTGCTATCCAAAAAAACATCGTACCGATAGATGGTGGCTTCCTACAAGACGTGGAGTTAGGCCTACCTTTATTAATAAAAAACATAATGCCTGTTGGCTTATCTGGTATTGTAATGGCAGCATATTTCTCGGCCATATTATCTACAGCAGACAGTTGCTTGATGGCTGCCTCTGGAAATGTGGTAGGCGACTTAATGCGCAATCGTAAAAAGAAGGATAATGCAGCAATTGTCAAAACATCGAAATTGGCTACTGCATTCATAGGTATTTTTGCAATTCTGCTGGCAAGTATTATGGAAAATGTATTATCCCTAATGCTATATGCGTATGCATTTATGGTATCTGGGCTGTTGGTACCGGTTGTAGCTGCTTTGCTATTTAAAAAACGGCATGCATTAGCTGCATTATGCTCTATGATTGTTGGTGGTGGGGTTTCGAGTACTTTAATTATACTAAACACAAACTTACCCTTTGATTTAGACGCGAATGTATTTGGACTCAGTGCAGCGATGATAGCTTACGCCTTAGTACGTATTTCAACAAAAAACACATAAGCCCTTAAACTACTTTCTTCCTATTTAGAAAAAACAGACACCATAACAAAGGTATGACTTAATACTTTCGTTTCAATTTGTATGTCCAACACCCAAGCCGATTCTGGTTTTTGTGCAAAACATACATTAAGCACCTTCTTTTATGTGCACCTATTAGATGTATAAAAATCAAGAATAGCCTTACAAACCCTGCCAGAAAATATATCTTAGTGGTTTATGTTCGATAAATAATGAGGTACGTTAAATACAACAAATAGGCCAATACAAAGCAAATGCCTTCTGTCCTACTCACCATCTTGCCGCTTTTGAATACAGGATAGCACACAATAGCCACTAATGCAGCTAAAGGCAAATCGAACCATAATATTGAATCTTGTGCCTCTAAAGCTTTCCCCGTTATAGCATTAGTTGCTCCAAGAATAATTAGAATATTAGTAATACTACTACCCAAAAGATTACCAATAGCCACATCTCTATTATTTCTAAAAGTGGCTATAATAGTAGTAACAAGTTCGGGTGCAGAGGTACCAATTGCTACAATTGTCAAACCAATAAGCGCATCAGACAAGCCCAATTCCGAAGCAATACTGGTAGCGCCACCCACTAATAAATCGGCACCCCATATGGTAGCCACCATGCCCACAAGCAGAAACACCACATGCAGCAACCACACTTTTACATCTTTACGTTCTTGAGCTTCAACAGAATCAAACTCCTTACTGTACTCTGCTTTTATAGCAGGCGGCTCATCTTTGCTTCCTTTCACAGTTAATATAATATACAACACACCGCATATTAACATCCCCCACCCGTCAAAAACAGAAAGCGAGCCATCTAAACACAAAAAAAACAACAATATAGATGCAAAGATCATTACAAACATCTCAAACTTAATTGCTTTAATATTAAGTGGCAAAGGCCTGATTGCCGCGCTCAAACCCAATATCAACAACAAATTCACCATATTGGTGCCTGCAATATTACCTATCGCCATTTCACCTGCATTTTCGTTCACTGCGGTTACACCCACTGCTAGCTCGGGCAAACTCGTACCTAAGCTTACCACGGTCAACCCAATAACAATAGGCCTTATACCCAATAAGGCTGCTATTTTAGCAGCACCCTTCAAAAGGCTTTCTGCTCCGAGACTGATTATTATTAAACCTAAAAAAAACAACAAATACGCATTCATAAAAAAATAGATATTTTTACTACATCAAAAAAAATACAGGCACTAGGCAAAATCTACGAAAAACAAACAAAAACCGTTGATTATAAGTATATTTGTATGGCGCTTTATTGTTATTTTTTTGCAAAAAAGCAAAGCAAAAATAGGAACAAATTCGCAATTGATTATTCAAAAATCAACAAACCCATGAATATAACTAATAGTTTTTTATTAAAAATAAATGATGTTTTATCTCGAACGCAGACAGACACCCTTACCGGCTTGTCGGGTGAAGAAGCCCAAAGTAGATTGGCAGAATATGGACATAATAAGCTAAAAGTAAAAAAGAAGAAAACCATCATTCAAATATTTTTTAGTCACTTAAACGACGCCTTAATTTATGTATTACTCGGCGCGGTTGCAGTGACTTTTTTTATGGGTGAATATATAGATGGTATTATTATTTTGGCTGTAGTATTACTAAATGCCATACTCGGAATGATACAAGAGCTAAAGGCTGATAGTGCAATAGAAGCATTACAACAATTAACGACACCCAAAGCATTAGTAAGAAGAAACAGCCAAGTAATAGAAATTCCATCGGAGGATATTGTGGTAGGTGATATTGTACTACTTGATGCAGGTAGATATGTACCCGCCGATTTAAGATTGATAGAAGCTGCTGCTCTAAAAATAGATGAGGCTGCCCTTACAGGCGAATCGGTAGCAGTAGAGAAACAAGCAGACAGTGTACTTACAAATGAGCATGCTGCATTGGGAGATAGAATGAATATGGCATTTATGTCTACCCTGGTTACTTATGGGCGGGGCATTGGCGTAGTAGTAGCGACTAGCAATGCTACAGAAGTAGGAAAAATAGCTACCATCATTAACGATGAAGATAAAATACGAACTCCTTTAGAGAAAAAATTAGCCGATTTAGGCAAAACGCTAGGCAAGATTGCAATTACAATCTGTGTCATCATGTTCCTTATTGGATATTTGCAAGGCAGAGACCTTACAGATATGTTTATGACAGCCGTATCATTGGCGGTAGCCTCTATTCCTGAAGGCTTGGCTGCTATAGTAGCTATCGTGTTATCTATTGGCGTTACAAAAATGGCGAAGCAAAACGCTATCATTAAAAAACTACCTGCTGTAGAAACCTTGGGGTCGGTAAATATCATTTGTAGCGACAAAACGGGGACATTGACGCAAAATAAAATGACCGTCACGCAGCTCTTTACTTTTACAGATAGCACAATTAATATTAATAAAAACAACAATAAAGTCAGCGCCGATAGCTTGTTTTTAAGCAAAGCCATGGTACTGAGCTCCGATGCTACTCTAGAAGACTCAAAAGCAACAGGCGACCCTACTGAAATTGCCTTACTGCATTTAGCTGATGCATTAAACTTAGACAGAAAAGCGTTAAACCTCGAGTATCCAAGAACAGATGAATTGGCCTTTGATAGTAACCGAAAAATGATGTCTACCCTACACCAACATAAGGATGGCTATATTATATTTACAAAAGGTGCTATTGATAGTGTCATTACAAGGTGTAAACATATTCTTGAAGATGGCGAAATTATACCCATGACGCAAACGCATGTTCAAGTAATCTTATCGGCATCAGATGCCATGTCGGATGGGGCATTAAGGACATTAGCAGTAGCATTCAAAAACACAAAAGGCCCTATCGATCATGACGATTTTGAAGACGACTTGGTTATGATTGGCGTGGTAGGCATGATAGATCCTCCAAGAGAAGAAGCCAAGGCATCTATTGCTGAAGCCAAAAAAGCGGGCATCTCTACCATTATGATTACTGGCGACCATAAAAACACTGCTATTGCTATTGCCCAGCAATTAGGCATTGCAACGCACAAAGACCAAGCCATCTCTGGAGCAGAAATTAATCAATTATCGGAGCATGAACTAGCGACATCCGTTACCAACTATACCGTATTTGCAAGGGTATCGCCCGAACACAAAGTAAATATTGTAAAAGCATTTAAAGGTAAGGGTAAAATTGTATCTATGACAGGAGATGGAGTTAATGATGCACCCTCGCTCAATGCTGCAGATATTGGCGTAGCTATGGGTATAACAGGAACAGACGTTGCCAAGAATGCCTCAGATATGATTTTGGCTGATGATAATTTTGCCACCATCGTTGCCGCAATAGAACAAGGACGGAATATTTATAATAACATAAAAAAATCGGTGGTCTTTCTATTGTCTAGCAATGTGGGAGAGGTTATTGCCATGTTGATTGCTATAATTGCTGGTATGCCCATTCCTTTGCTAGCAACGCAACTATTATGGATTAACCTCGTGACAGATTCATTGCCTGCAATTGCACTAGGAATGTCTCCTGGAAGCAAAGATGTAATGCTAGAGCAACCTAGAAAACAAAATGAAGGATTCTTTACAAAAAATACCATAAATACCGTCATTATCGGTGGCATCTCGATTGGCCTCGTTACCGTAATATCTTATTATTTGGGTTTCTTTGAAAATGGCTACTCACCTTTCGACGAGCATGTGCCTGATGAGGTGATAGGCTACGCACGCACGATTGCTTTCATGACAATAATTGCTTGCCAATTGTTTTATGCTTTGACGTTTATCAATCCTAAAAAAACAATTTTCAACATCAAATTGACAAAGCATGTATTCTTGCTAGGTGCAATCGTACTAGGATTTCTGCTACAACTACTGGTATTACATGTGCCTTTTTTAGCCAGTGCGTTTAAGTTGCAACCTCTACACCTCCAAAGTTGGGTAGAAATAATTGGCCTAGGATTAATACCACTCATCATCAATGAGAGTTTAAAAGTATTTAAAAAATAAAAGCTATTTTTTTTAAAAAAACCAATCGTATTAAATGCTGCTCAGAATTAACTTTGGCACTTCAAGGTTAATCATAGCCCAATACGACCAAACTACAACAAACTGCCAACTGCCAAAACTCAAATTAGTGTTTTGAATTCAAATGAAAAAAAGTATTGAAAACAGCTCAGAAAGCTTGTGAGAAGCATCGTGATTTATTGTTTATTTGCAATTGAAGAAAACAAAATGCAATATTGGAGTGAAAAAACAATGAATTGTCTGCGTCAAAACAAGCAGCGACGCTCAAAAAACTATAATGATAAAAACAATAAGTGCTTAAGGATATTTGTAACAATACCACTAAAGCCACAATTATTCAAGACAAACAGCCCCCAAATATTTATAAGCTATGGAAGATTTACAAAGCATAAGTGAATTCAAAACATCTCCCGAATTAGTAGAGAAATTATACAAACACAGTATCCATAAAACTTATCCTGCAGGAAGTATTATATTGAATGAAAACTCCCATATCCGCTCTATACCAATAGTAACTAAGGGCGTATTAAAAGTAATAAGAACAGAAGATGACGGAAGAGAAATACTATTGTATTACATCAAAGCTGGCGAAAGCTGCATCATGTCATTCCTAGGCGGAATGCATAACGAAACAAGTAAAGTAAAAGCCGAGGTAGAGGAAGATGCAGAAATTCTTTTTTTGCCCATAAATAAAGTATCGCTTTTCATAAAAGAACACCCACAATGGCTAGATTATATATTTAGATTATATCACAAACGTTTTGAAGAATTATTAGAAATCATTAATGACATTGCCTTTAAAAAAGTAGATGAGAGGATGTTGGATTTATTGCATAAAAAGTCCGAACTGACCAAGAATAAAACCCTAAACATCACCCACGAACAATTAGCAAACGAATTAGGAACAGCCAGAGTAGTAGTATCTAGATTATTAAAACAATTGGAGGATATAGGCAAAGTAACACTTGGCAGAAACAAGATCACGCTTATGTAACTTATGTGACTGTACGTATTAAAATTTCGAAGCACCTTTGCAGTATCAAAAAACATTTATATGGAAATATTAGGACTTCTTGCTTCAATTTTAATAGGTATATCATTAGGCCTCATTGGAGGAGGTGGTAGTATTTTGACGGTACCTGTATTGGTATACCTGTTGGGCACCAACCCCATTTTAGCTACCGCCTACTCTCTTTTTATTGTTGGTACTACCAGCGCTATCGGCTCTGTTTCTTATTTCAAAAAAGGATTGGTCAATATAAAAACAGCTATTGTATTTGGTATTCCATCCATAATTGCTGTGTTCCTCACTAGAGCCTACATCGTTCCTGCAATCCCCGACGAAATTTTTAGCATAGGCACTGTTACGCTTACCAAAAGTACCCTATTAATGTTGTTGTTTGCAATACTTATGGTGGCTGCATCTTATAGCATGATTAAGAAAAGCGCACCAGCTAGCGACACCATAGCCGAAAAACAACAATTCAATTACCCACTTATTCTTATTGAAGGAACCGTAGTAGGTATACTTACCGGCTTGGTAGGTGCAGGCGGAGGCTTTCTTATCATTCCAGCTTTAGTAGTATTAAGCAAACTACCTATGAAAGAAGCTGTGGGCACCTCATTGGTCATAATTGCTGCAAAGTCTCTCATTGGATTTTTTGGCGAAGGCTCCGAAACAATTATAGACTGGTTCTTCCTTACAAAAGTAACTGCATTTGCTGTGGGTGGCATTTTTATTGGAATGGCACTATCTAAGAAAGTGAATGGCAACAAACTGAAGCCCGCATTTGGATGGTTCGTTTTAGTAATGGGCATCTATATTATTATCAAAGAAACTGTATTAAAATAAATTTCCTTATGTAACCAAAGTAGCTGTACATAGTAAAATATAGTCAGACCTTTGCATTAACAAACAAATCAATCACTAACAAAAAACACAATAATATGAAAGTAGAACAAATCTATACCGGATGTTTAGCCCAAGGCGCTTATTACATCACTTCTAATGGCGAAGCAGCAATCATCGATCCATTGCGCGAAACACAACCCTATATAGATCGTTTAGAAAAAGATGGTGTTAAACTAAAATACATTTTTGAAACACACTTTCACGCTGATTTCGTAAGTGGACACTTAGATTTAAGTAAAAAAACAAATGCTGCAATCGTTTACGGTCCTACTGCAGCACCTGAGTTTGATGCTATCATAGCCGAGGATAACCAAATATTTGAAATTGGAAACATCAAAATCAAAGTTTTACACACTCCTGGCCATACGATGGAAAGCAGCTGCTACCTATTGATAGATGAGCAAGGTAAAGAAACAGCTTTGTTTAGTGGAGATACGCTGTTCTTAGGCGACGTTGGCCGTCCAGACTTGGCTCAAAAAGCTGCAAGCATGACGCAAGAAGAATTAGCCGGTTTGCTTTACGAAAGCTTGTATAACAAAATCATGCCTTTAGCTGATGACATTACCGTATATCCTGCACACGGAGCCGGATCGGCTTGTGGTAAAAACATGATGAAGGAAACTGTGGATACCTTAGGCAATCAGAAGAAAATGAATTATGCCTTAAACCAACCCAATAAAGAAGCCTTCATTGCTGCGGTAACAGACGGATTGTTACCCCCTCCAGCATATTTTGGCATGAACGTGGCTATGAACAAAAAAGGCTACGACAGTTTTGAAGAGGTGCTCAACCAAGGCATGAAAGGACTAACAGCAGAAGAATTTGAAGCAGCAGCAGAAAATACAGACGCATTGATATTGGATACAAGAGACAATGGCAATTTTGCTCCTAACTTTATTCCTCAGTCTGTAAACATTGGCTTAGCTGGCGACTTTGCTCCTTGGGTAGGTGCAATGATTGTAGACGTAAAACAACCAATTCTATTAATAACCGACGAAGGTAAAGAGGAAGAAGCTGTAACAAGATTGAGCCGTGTAGGATTTGACAATGTATTGGGACATCTAGCAGGCGGCTTCGATACCTGGGAAAAATCAAATAAAGAAACAGACAGCGTTAAACGCATCACAGCAGAGCAGTTTGCATCAGAGGTGAAAATTGGTGAAAGCAAAGTAATCGATGTTCGCAAAGAATCTGAATACGCTGCAGAGCATGTAGAAGACGCTTACAATAGACCACTAGCCTACATAAACGATTGGATAAAAGACATCAATCCTGAAGAACATTTTTACTTGCATTGCGCTGGCGGTTACAGAAGTATGATAGCTGCAAGTATTTTACAAGCACGCGGCTATAGAAACTTCACCGAAGTAGCTGGTGGATTCTCTGCTATTGCCAAAACAGATGTCCCGAAAACAGATTTCGTTTGTCAAAGCAAAGTAATGTAATACTTTAAAAACTAAACCTATATAAAGGCTATCCTAGTATCTTTCTTTACATGACAGCGCAAAAGATAGCCTTTATTATCCCACAAAAACAATACCCTAAATCCTCTCACCTTCCTTAAATAAAAAATCTTTATGTTTGGAATATTCAAAAACCTATTTGCTACTACCGACGATAGTCAGCTAAAAGAAGCTATAGCTCAAGGTGCATTTTTAGTAGACGTGCGCACTCCCTCAGAGTTTGCAGCAGGCAGCGTCAAAGGCGCCGTAAATATACCTCTTGATGCAATCAGTAATCAAATATCAAAATTCAAAAACAAAAAAAGCGTTGTGGTATTTTGCAGAAGCGGAAGCCGTAGCAGTCAGGCAAAAAGTATATTAGAAAGAAATGGTATTTCTAAGGTCATTAATGGCGGCACCTGGCAAAATGTAAACAATTTAAAAGCCTAAACAACATTTATAAAAAAATTTTGTTATATTACCAGAAAGCAATTAATAATTAATAACAAAAAGTGATGAAAAAAAATCTAGGACTAACAGACAGAGCCATCCGAGTGCTAGTGGCCATAGTCATAGCAATATTGTATTTTAAAAAAAACTGTATCTGGAAGTCTAGCACTCTTTTTGGGAATTATAGCACTGGTGCTTATATTTACTTCATTGATAAATTTTTGTCCTCTATATTCGGTTTTCGGCATTAACACCTCAAAAAAGAAAAAATGAATAAGTTATTAAAGAATTGGAATCTCATGCGAATAATCCGTTTGGCATTAGGTGTCATTATTATGATACAAGGTGTACAAACAAAAGAATGGATATTTGTAGTGTTAGGAGGATTGTTTTCAATCATGCCCTTACTGAACATCGGCTGCTGTAGCACTGGAACTTGTAATACCCCACAAAGAAAGAACAGCGGCAAGGTAGAAGACATACATTTTGAAGAAGTAAAATAATAAAATATGACTAAACACTCATGGCTGCTCTTAGTGGCAATACCTTGGATATTCTCAGCTTGTAACGACAACAAAGTAGAAAAACTAAGTATTCAAGAGCTAGAAACCACAAAAGCTTTGGGCGACAGCATCGCTACCGAAACACAAAATGTATTATTGCAAAATGTAGCTAAAGCGATTCAAACAGGCGGTACGGCTCATGCAATTACCTTCTGTAATGAAAAAGCATTACCCCTAACAGATAGTATTGCCACAGCCATGAATGTAACTATTCAAAGACTAAGCGACAAAAACAGAAACCCCCTAAATGCAATCACAAACAAAGCAGACAGTATTGCTTGGGAAAAAATAAAAACAGAAAAAACCGCTTTCGTCACACAAGACATTGTGGGTGACGTATATTACTACAAACCCATTGTCATCATGATGCCTACTTGCATAAAATGTCATGGCAACTCAGCGGAAATGGACACAAGCACCTTAAGCCATATAGCAAGCAAATACCCAGACGACAAAGCGAAAGGATACAGCATGGGAGATTTAAGAGGCATGTGGAAAATTAAAATAAAAGAAACAAAATGAAAACAATCTTAAGTAAAAATATACTCCCTATCATTGGTCTAGTACTTGGTGCTGTTGCAGGATATTTTTACTGGAAGCTGGTAGGGTGTAATTCCGGCACTTGTGCCATCACATCCAATCCGAGAAATAGCACCATATACGGTGCCGTAATGGGCGGACTGTTACTCTCTATTTTTAAAAAAGAAAATAAAAAACCAATATGACATTTCAAGAAATAATCAACCAAGACAAACCTGTATTAGTAGATTTTTTTGCCGAATGGTGCGGACCTTGCAAAATGATGGCACCCATTCTTGAAGACGTAAAAAATCGTGTAGGCGAAGACGCTAGCATTATCAAAATAGATGTAGATAAAAACCAACAACTGGCAGCCGCCCTCCAAGTACAGGGTGTACCTACGCTCATCATATTTAAAAAAGGAGAAGCATTGTGGCGTCAATCTGGTGTAGTACCCGCTAATGAATTAGAAAGAATTATAAAATCTAATCTATAATACACCAAACACCTAACTTTACTATTGTAAAAAAATTAATCAACCATGCGTATACTATCTTTAATTTTCGGACTTGTAATTTTATTCTCATCTTGTACCGCACAAGAGAATGGCTCCTATAAAGTATTACAACAAAAAGAATACCAACAAAAAATAGAAAGCCAACAACAAATACAACTGATAGACGTTAGGACACCTCAAGAATTTGCAGATGCACACCTCGAAAACGCTCAAAACATCAATGTTAATAGCAGCGATTTTGAACAAAAAGTAGCCAATCTAGATAAAACCCAACCGGTATATATCTATTGCAAAAGCGGTGGCAGAAGCAAGAAAGCAGGACAAATATTAGAGCAAATGGGCTTTACGCAAATATACGACTTACAAGGTGGTATCTCATCTTGGAGAGGAAAGACCGTAAAGTAATCACCAAGTCCTCCTCCAACTTCGCTAAAAAGCTACATTAATGAAGAATAAAATACCAGGCATTGTGCTGGCAGTAGCCGTCATGCTCGCAGCCAAATTCCTTTCGGGGTTTATACCTCTTGTAGGTGCTACGCTATTGGCATTAATTCTTGGCATCATTATTAGGCAAGTTGTTGTCAAATTTACAAAATTCGATGAGGGCGTGGCATGGTCTGAGAAATACATCCTTGAGGCTGCTATTGTCTTTATTGGATTTGGTTTTGAAGTATCCAAACTAAACAGTATTGGTACCAATACCTTATTCATGATTGTTTTCAGTATTTTTTTGATTATCATCTTGGCTTTGATATTGGGAAAAATATTTGGAAAAGACAACAACAAACTCTATTGGCTATTAGGTGCTGGTAGTGCCATTTGCGGCTCATCTGCCATTGCAGCTACAGCACCATTAATTGGCGCAAAAAAAGAGGAAATAGGGCTATCGCTAGCGGTTGTCAACCTTTTGGGCTTAATTGGAATGATTGTGCTGCCTATTATTGCGGTGGCCTTGCATTACACTAATGTAGACACAGGAATACTGATCGGTGGGATATTACAATCTGTTGGCCATGTAGTTGGAGCCGGATTTTCGGTAAATGAAGAAACAGGGGCATTTGCAACCATAGTAAAGATGGGCAGAATTGTATTTCTTATTCCATTCTTACTGGCAGTATATTTTATTTTCAGGAAAAACAATAGCGGCACAAAGCGCAAATTCCCTATTTTCATTTTGCTGTTTGTGCTTGCCGTATTGATATCGCAATCTGGTTTTTTGAATTCAGATTCCCTTAAACTCATTTCCACTTCAGGAGATACATTACTCAATATTGGCATGGCTGCGATTGGGCTCAAAATCAACATTAAATCTTTGTGGAAAATCAGCGGCAAAGCCCTACTTGCCGGAGTAATCATCTTTTCTTTACAAATTATCAGCTATGTATTATTCCTATCTTTCAGATAGCAATAGTTTTGCGTAGTATGCTTTACGTGTACACCACATCAATGCCCTGATCTCCTAATATAGCACTGTGAAGTAGCTGTATTTATTTTATCCCAAACCTTTGTTGAGTCACTTCGATAGGCTGCTCGCATTTTATTATGCATTATAAAGGCACACTAACATTACCTTCGCTTTTTCCATGAAAGACTGATACGTTTTGTGTTTTGTAATATAAACGCTTTACTATTCCTCTATCAACTTAGAAACTTTAACCCCAATCAAATTTATGTACAAGCTTTTTTTAAGAAAATTGCTTCTTATGTAACTAAAGTGACTTAAACTTATAAAAAACCATAGCACCTTTGCACAAGATTTTTTTATTTTAAATAACAAAAAAAAATGATTGAAATTATTAAACAACCATGGCCGTGGTATGTAGCAGGACCACTAATAGGACTCACCGTACCAGCATTATTAATTTTAGGAAACAAAACCTTTGGCATCAGCTCTGCATTACGACACACCTGTGCTGCTTGTTTACCAGCAAATATTCCTTTTTTTAAATACGACTGGAAAAAAGAAATCTGGAATTTAGTATTTGTATTGGGTATATTCTTGGGAGGCTTTATAGCTATGCAGTTTTTACTCAACCCCGAACCTATAGCCGTCAATCCTAAGTTGGCAGCTGAGTTAGCCACCTATGGCATTACCAACTACGATAGCCTAGTTCCTACAGACATTATGAATTGGGAGTCATTATTCTCAATAAAAGGATTTTTCATCATGGTAGTTGGCGGTTTTTTGGTGGGTTTTGGTACGCGCTACGCGGGTGGCTGTACGAGTGGCCATGCAATCATGGGCTTGTCCAACCTACAACTTCCATCATTGGTAGCTACTATAAGCTTTATGTTAGGTGGCTTCCTTATGGCTAATCTTATTTTACCTTTTATTCTTTCCTTATAATTAAAACATTTAGAATGCAACAACCTAATAATTTAGAACAAGATTTAAAACTACGAGAACTAGACTCCATGTGCGTTAACGAAAGTAAGCTCGAGCACAAATGGTATCACAATGCTAAGTATTTAATCGTAGGAATACTTTTTGGAATCGTATTTGTAAAAGCAGAAGTCATCAGTTGGTTCCGCATACAAGAAATGTTCCGTTTACAATCCTTTCACATGTTTGGCATCATTGGTAGTGCCGTAGCGGTGGGTATGTTATCGGTTTTTTTAATCAAAAAATTCAATATCAAAACCATATATGGCGAACCCATAGTAATAGCGCCTAAATCATTCAATAAAGGACAAATTTTTGGTGGTATACTCTTTGGTTTGGGCTGGGCAATAACCGGCGCTTGTCCTGGACCACTATTTGCTCAAATAGGCACTGGCGCTACCGTAATCATTGTAACCTTGTTGAGCGCAATCGCTGGTACCTGGGTATATGGATACTTAAGAGATAAATTACCTCATTAAAACTTATATGATGCTCAAATTCAAAATATCATTGCTAATAATACTAGGCTTTTGTTTGCCGCAAACCATACAAGCTGAACCGCACTATAATGCTTGGTTTAGAAGCACGCTGAGTGTATCGCCGCACGCGAAGTTCAAGCTAGACGCCGAGTGGCAACACAGAAGACAGAATGGCTATAATAACAGCAATATGCTCGACAAAAGTTTGCTACTAAGCTACAGAACTTGGGTACATTATCAGCACAATGAGGGTATCGTATTTTCCATCTCTCCAATTGCTTATTTTTCTAATAAAAGCATTATTAACAAACCACTTGATGAAGATGCTAGCTACAGAAATGAAATCAGATTTTCGGCTGCTGCAACGCTACAACACAAGCTATTGGAAAAGCTTCATATAGTCGACCGAGCTGCTATAGAATACAGGATATTTGAACATGTGCAACCGAACATAACAAGATTAAGAAATAGACTAGGATTGAAATATGATTTTTCGGAAAAAATAAAACTAAGCGTGTACGAAGAATTACTTGTAAATCTATCTGGCACCACCCCCGATCATTTTTTAGATCATGAAAGATTAGCAGTACAAGTAGACTATACACTTTCTCCTCATCTGAAAATAGATATTGGATATCTGCACATCAACAGACTACCATTAAACAATCCTAGCAAAATCACAGAACATAATATTTTTTTAAACCTAAGGTATCAATTGCATACAGGTTCGAAGAATTTGTCATCGTAAATAATTTAGTATAGCCAACCTACAACTATCTCAAGTAGTGGGTTGGCTTTTTTTATTTATATAAAAAAAACATACGTACAAAAACAAACAGCAAATAATACACATCATTTTGGCCTTACGCTTAAAGCAAGAAGCTGCCTATACCCTATCCTAGCCTCAACTAGTATCTGCGGTATAGGCAGCATTTTTTACCAACCAACATAGAAATATTATTTTATACATTTTATTCATTATATAAAAATAATTTTATACTTTGCAAATGGTTAACCAAAACTACACATATCTAAACTGAATTAAAACCCTTTTTTTTTTAAAAACCTATTAAAATCTAAAACTATGAGCACATTAAAAAATGCATTAGATGCCAATTATAATGCAAAAACCAAAAACGAATTAATCGACGTCATCAAAGGTGTAAAAAACATAATAGGACCAGACTACGATGAATTAGTAGGCATAACAGACGCTGAATTAACAAAACTCAGAAAAGATGAATTGGTGAATGTATTAGCCATGCTTCAGGAAGGATATGACAACTCGTGGGAGCATAAATTGAGCACTGCATCCAATGCCGTAAAATCGCTATTCTCTGAATTTGGTTCAGCAGACGCCGACTTCTCAAAAAGCAATGCTGCAGACGCAGGATTTGCTGCAGAATTAGGTAGTTTAGACTTTGACAAACTCATTGGAGGTCCATTAAACGCCTGTGTTACCGCGCAAGCCAATGCATCATTATCTACCGTTAATTTTATCAAAGAAGTGGGCTTTGACGAAGATGGTAAGCTCATTATGGTAGACTTCTCGCATACCCGCGTAACTGCCAATCCCAACAAAGGAAAAGATCCAGCAGATGTGCCTCCAGGAACAGATGTATCAAGCGATACGATTTCTGAGGCCGTTAATCTTAGTGTACCATTTGTTTCGGTATTAAACATTCCAAGTATGCGTATAGAAAACTGTACCATTGACCTGAATGTGAAGCTAAACTCTGTTTACACCAAAGATGTAAGCTCAAAAATAGGCTTGAGTGCTTCTGCTAGCGGCGGATTTGGTCCGGTAAAATTCAAAGTTTCAGCCTCCTACCAACGCTCTACCAGTACAGGCGTTAGAGTAGAAAAAGAATACAGCTTGGGCGTTAAAGTAGTAGCTACCAACGACGAAATGCCAGCAGGCTTGGAAAAAGTACTCGGTATATTGGGACAATAGCGTATTCTCTACTTAAACTAATTTAAACATTATGGTAAAATTATCTGATTACCTGAATTACCTCTATACAGAGGTAATTCAGGCTCGTAAACAAGCGGACCTCACTGCTGTAGCAATGGCAAAAGAATACGCAAAGCACGAATACCTTAAGTTCTTTAAAGTACCTAGATACACCATGCCCTCTGTAAAAATGGAAATTCCTATAAAAATTTCTGAACTAGATGCTGATGTAAAATACAACTTTAAAATGGACGAAGACACCTTCTTGTACGAAGTCAACTCTAAAATTGCAGAACTCAACAAAGAAAAAAAATTAAATATAAATGAGTTGACACTAAAGGATATAAAAAGTGAAGCCTTTAAAGAATCCATAAAGAAGCTAGAAAGCTCCGACTATAAATTTGTAAACAATAAAGAAAAAATCATTAATCGTCTCAATATTAATGATAAAATTGGAGCACTCGTTAACAGAGGCGAATTTATAAGAGCCAATACACCCGTTGCACAAAGTGAACTCAATAACATTATTCGAGAAGCTTTCTTGAATAGATATACTCCTGTATCTGCAAATTTGAAAAACATATTTATCGACCCAAATACGATGAATGAAACCGACAAAGGAAAGCTCATGGTAAATCTACATGTAGAAATGGTAGATGAAGGTGTTCGTATCAATGCTGTGGATGATGGTAAGGGAAATATTTTTGAAGAAATAATTGTAGACTAATGAAAATACTTATACACTTCAAAAAACAACAACTCAATAGCTTTATTGAGCAAATAATACAATTGCATGCATTGTATGGTATACGATCTTATGAGTTGGACGCAGCATTGCTAAAATACTTGGAAACCGTACAGCAGTTTTTCAAACAAATAGGTGCTTCAAATGAGGAACTTAGTATCACCGAGCTTATTACCTACTTCAAAACCGCTCAAAATGGTATAAATCCTCGTACACTTGAAAAACTAAAAATTGGCAAACGCGACAACCTATTAATGGCTGCATTTCATTGCCTAAACACTACGGGCGCCATTTTAAAAGAGCATCTAGATACCACAGAAAACTTGCTGGAAGATGCCCGACAAACAATTAATAATATCGTACTCAACATCCTACAAACGAATGCAATACCCAAAAAAACATTGCAAAAAATCACAACAATGGAAGACGTTGAATTGCTTTGGAAAAAACTATGCCAAGACAACCAAATAAACCTGCTCAACAATAAACTTAAATTTAGCGTTACAGAAAAGGATATTATTATTCTACTCGACCAACAACTGGCACTCATAAAAGATAAATAACACATCTAACACACCGCTTTACAAATCAAAAACATGTTTCACTATGTCACTTCAAAAAAAAACCACCAAGACCAAACCCAAAGAAGGACGTTACATCATCATCTTCGAAAAAGAAACAGCATCTAACGTAAAGAAGGTACAAAAAGAATTGCAGGTAAAACTCACCTCTTCGGCGGAGCTTTCGGGTACCGTAAAAGCAGAGGATGTGTTAAAAGAAGACAAAGGTTTATTCTTCAAAAACCTAGGCGTAGCCGTAGTAGACGATATTGAAGCTGCACACATCATTAAAGCATCTAACACCAACCTTAATAACATTATTTATTGGGAGCCAGAACAATTGTTTCAAACAGCTACAGACCCTCTGCAACATATAAAGACCATACGTTCGCAAATAACAAGTATAAATAAAGAACTCAAGGCGCTTGAAAAAATATTAAAAGAACAAAAAAATAACGTAGCACCCGTAGTAAACCCCGTAAAAAGTGCCACTTGGGGATTGGAAGCTATGAATATACTAACACAAAAATATACTGGAGCTGGAGTAGATGTTTGTATACTCGATACCGGATTTTATGCTGCGCATCCCGACTTTATGGGCAGAAATATCATTGGCAAATCATTTATAGCTAATCAGGCTTGGGATATTGATGGCGACGGCCATGGTACCCATTGCACGGGTACGGCCGTTGGTTATTACAACACTTCTAATGGCATGAGATATGGTGTAGCCCACCAAGCTAATATCAAAATAGGTAAAGTATTGGGTGATGATGGCTTCGGCTCAACGAGTGGCATCATCGACGCAATCGACTGGGCCTTAGAGAAAAAATTCAGAGTTATTTCCATGTCATTGGCTGCCGCAGTAAGTATTGGCCAAAAACCCTCCCTTATCTTTGAGCAAATAGGTCAAAAAGCATTAGACCAAGACACCATCATCATTGCCGCCGCCGGAAATGACAGTAGCCGCCCTAATATGCCCAAACCAGTAAGTAGCCCAGCTAATGCTAATTCTATAATGGCTGTCGGTGCGATAGATAGCAAACTACAAATAGCTAGTTTTTCGAATGGTGGCATTAATGCTGGCACCGGTGGTAAAGTAGACCTAGTAGGCCCGGGAGTAGATGTATACAGCGCCTACTCAAAAAATGCCAAAGGGGGTGTTATTTATAAATCATTAAATGGTACAAGTATGGCTACACCGCACATTTCGGGTCTGGCCGCCCTGTACATGCAGGCATTCCCCAAGCTAAAGGCAATTGAAATTTGGAAATTAATGGAAAAAAATGCGCGTCCTATTCAGAATCTTTTAGCCAGAGATATCGGCTTTGGATTGGGATACTATAAATAAATAACTATGACAAAAACCTACATTGCAAAATTGAATTCAAGCGAATTGACAGATTTAATGTTGGAATATTTTGAAAAAAAAGGAATAAAAGTGCTCAAACACTACCCTAAGCTTGAAATGCTGCATATTAGTTGTGATGATGCCCTTGCCGAAAAAAAATTAAAATATTTAACCATTATAGAAGAGGAGGAAACCTTTGAGAAAGCAATCAAGCAAACAGATGATGATTAAGAAAACAAATACGCACTGGTGTTGGCCTACAACTGAATGTAAACTTTTGGCTTGCTGTATAAATATAGCTTTATTAAGTCTTGATAAACAGTAACACGATACTACTAGCAAATCTAAGCTAGATGAAAATTTACTAATGCTCGTCGCTACGCTACGAGCATTTTTGTATGATATCCTTTGCTATGGCTACTGCCTTATCGGCGTTCATACTATTATCGTCACTTACTTTCACTCTTACTGTAAAGGTGGCCGTGCCTGCCAATACCACAAGTTCCACACCAAAATTATTACCCTTTACATTCACCTCCTTAAGGTAAGCAGCAGTTCCTAAATTGGATACTTCGGTATAATTCAAATGTTTTCTGGCCTCTAATAATTTCTTAGCTTGCTCTAAAGATGCTTTTGACTTATCTGCGTACGATTTTTCTAAGTTAGCACTCATTTCTTCATACGCTTCATCTGAAAGTTTCTTGTACGACCTTTCAAATATTTCTAAAGCCCTTTCAGCATCTGAATTAGCAAGACCTACGCCAGTCAATTCAAAGGTATTATAGTCGGGTATCTCTTGTATGATACTGCCTACCTGCACCTGATAGGTTCGGTCGCTTTTGTACTTATAAACAATATTTCCGTATTTATTCTTTTGATTATTAGTTTCCACTTTGATATTGGCATGATGCGTAGCATCTACGTGCTTTTGTACATGTTCCATACTCAAAAGTTGGGCCAATTGATGATCGTTTTTTTCAATACAGGATCTAATATCTTTAGTACTAGATGCGTAATCCTTAGCAACGGCATCAAGGTTATCTTTTTTATCATTTTCACTTGTAGTGCTACAAGCAATCAAAGTATAACTAAGGGCAAGGAGCGGAAGGAGAATTTTGATAGTATACATAGTTTCGGTACATTAAATATTTAAAAAAAGCTTACTTGCTATAGATTTTTAAACCAATCAGAATAACGCTCCCCTAAAAAAGGAAGGGGTTGTTCTTTATGGTTGATGGCATTCATGAGACCACGAAACCACATAATCATAAGCACTACCAAAATAGGGATATAGAGAAGCCAACCTACAATAGGCAATAAATTAATAAAAGAGCTAACTAATGCAGTAAGCATTAATCCAATGCTTTGACGAATATGATAAGCAGCAAAGCTTATTTTATTTTGGCTATTCAACAGCAAGGCAATGATGAGTCCTATAAACGTCAGATACGAGATGATAGCAATGTTTTTACCGTCTATAGGTTGTTGAATATGTTCTGAATTTTCCATAATCGCAGTATTTTAAAAAGTGTTTAAAATATTAAAAAACCTTTCGAGACATAACCGCTGTATCGCTTCAATCAATTGCTAGACAAACTGTTTTGCAGGTTTTATTTTAAAAAAAATTTAAGTAATAATATCACCATTCCTCTTTTGTGTTGATAATAGAATGGTGATATTAAGCAATGGGGGCGGGGCATTAAATATTTATATTGTTTAATCGCCGCATATTTCACCTGCGGTATTAATATAGGTAATATTGGATGTTGTAAGATTGGGATTGGCAGAAGAACCACCTAAAGACGGAGCAGTATAAAAAGCGCAAGTCAGCACATCTTTAAACTCCACAAAATCGGCAGTCACCATTGGCTTGGCCCACATATACACTGCACCTTTCGTGGCAGTTGGGTTATTTCCAGCGTGATGAATTTTTACATATTTAAGAATATTATTAGGATTGGTTGTGAAATGGTAACTTATTCCACCCCAAAAACCTGCTGTTGCTTGCTCACCTCTGATGATAATATAATCGTCTGCAGTACCCTGCATTTTCAAACTTGCATGCTCTTGTACTTTAATACTCGATGCTGCTGCCATTTCAATTATGGTTCCGGCTTGGATACTTAAATTTCCTTTCACCATAAAGCCAGAACTAACACTAGAATTGTACAACAAATAAGGTACCGATGCTTTTTGCCAGGTTGTATTGTCCCTAAATTCAGAAGTGTAGCAGAAGAGATGTATTTTATTTACATCATTATTATCATATTCATTATTACCATCAAGTAGATGCACTGCTTCTACTTTGAGCCTAATGGGTTTTTCGTTATTCACAAAACGATTACCATTAATAGTAGCCTCTTCGTCACCAGTATGAAGATTGATAGCAAAATTTTTATTATGCTGAAAGGTGTTGTTATTTATAACTACCGAAGCGTGTCCTGAGCTGCTGCTATACAACTTTAAGGCAGCAATATCGCCTGGCCCAATACCACTGCCACCACCTGCATACTCTATGATGGCATTTGAAATGGTATTTTTAGTACTGTTGGATGCGAAATAGATGCCACCCCAGGCGCCTCGCTGTTTTTCTACACCCGTAAAGGTAATTTGCTTATTGCTAGCACCTACCGCATTTAATGAGCCTTCACTAAGCACTCTAAAGCCGGCGTCGGTTCTGAAAGCTATAGTCACGCCAGCCTCTATGGTTACGTCATTTCTGATATCCATAACGCACTCTACGATATAGTCTACTGGGGCATTCGGATTGTCTTTCAATACGGCATCCGGATTCTTTTGAAAATAATCGCAAGCTAATACAGTAGCGGGCTCATTGCCTCCTATTGGAGTTGTGTCTTTTTTCTTACAAGAGGCTACTAGTACGCTCACCGTAAGGAAGCCTATTATTGCTGGGTTTCTGAAAATATGATGTCCTTTCATTTCACAATTAATTTAGTATACTGTAAAGGTCATTTATAATTAGTCATAAACTTTCAGGGAAAACCCTAAAAACTGCATACAACATATACGGTTAAAACCGCTACAGAAAGCCTTTAAGAATGGCCTCCTTTACTAAGCTTGCCACATTTTTTACATCAAACTTGTGAAACAAATTTGATCGATAGGATTCTATCGTTTTTTCAGACAAGAAAAGCGCTGCCGCTGCTTCCTTAATAGTTTTACCGTTAATGATAGACATTAATACCTCGTGCTCCCGTGCTGTTAACTCAATGTTTTCGTGTTTTCTATTGCTGTGCTTATATGCCTGTGTTTTGATATCAGAAGAGATGAAGGTAGCGCCGGCAGCTACAGCATCAATAGCTGCAAGTATTGCATTATTGTCGTCAGATTTAGCTATAAACCCATCTACACCCTGATTAAAAAGCGTATTTACGGTAAATGCATCTGTAAGCGTCGATATGATTATTATCTTTATATCAGGAAATTTAACTTTAATATCCTTGATAAATTCACGCGCATCATCGTTCCTAAACTTTATATCCTGAAACAAAATATCTACTTTATGTGCATTCAGGTGCCTCAACAAATCTGATTTGTTATCTACAGCTGCCACTACATAAGTAGGGCGCTCTTTTTTGATATACTTAGAAAAGCCTTCCAGTATCAAACTATGATCATCGGCTATAACAATATTCATGCTTCGTAAGGTTTATAGGAAATAAAAATAATGGTACCTTTATCTTTACTACTATCCAATTCAAAGGTTGCACCAATCTGTTGCAATCTTTGTCTGTATTTGAACACGCCTAGGTGCTGCAAATTCAATATATCAAATCCTTTTCCATCGTCTTCAACATTTATACGCAGCCCTTGTGTATCGTCAAATAACTGTACTGTTATATTCCGTGCGTCTGCATGTTTCATAGCATTTTGCACCAACTCTTGAACACATCTGTACAATATCAACACATCATTTTGTGGCAGATGCCGAGCATCAAAACTACCTATAAAATGCACTGCGGTTTTAGAAGAGTGCATATCTGCACAAAACTGCGCTAAGGCTTTATCTAAAGACACCTGCCTAAAGTCTATCGGCATAAGGTTTTGCGCCACTTTTCTCACTTCCTGATGCGTTTTTTTCACCAAGGAAATATGCTCGGCCTTTTGCGAATAGTTTTCTGCTACTTCTATTTGCATTTTTAAAGCCACCAAATTTGAAGCGATACCATCATGCAACTCATTCGCCAAACGAATACGTTCTTTTTCTTCACCTTGCGTAAGTGCCTGTGCTACCTCCAAGGCCTTGCTTCTTTGCGCTATAGCCGATTTTTGACGCAAATTCCGCCTAAAACTCAACAATAACAAAAGGCTAATAACTGCAAGCGCTCCAAATGAAATAATCAGTATTCTTTGTTGATTCAATTCATTTTGTTGTTGCAGTATTACATTGTTTTTCTTCTCCGTCTCGTACTCAATTAATAATTTTTGCAGCACTTCCTGGTTGTTGTCTAATGCATTGTTTCTAAAAATACTTTCGGCAGCTTTTAAGTGTTGGTAGGCCATGCTAGTATTAGCCTCTTGTGCATAGGCTTCAGCAAGGTTTTTATTTAAATTATATTGTATTTCTTTGTTATTAGCGGCACGAGCTAAAGCCAATGCATTATTGCCGGTTGCAATAGCCTCTTGAGTTTTATTCATACCCAGATAAGTATTGAGCAGCGCTGCTTGAATAGGTAAACTCAAATTTTGCAACTTGTAAGTCGTACTCAGCTCTTGTGCCTCGGCAAAATGCTTATGTGCTACCCGAAAGCTATCATAAAACAAAAAATACTCGCCCATTGCGTAATGTGCCAATATCTCCCCTAAATGATGCTGATTGTGAATACTGTTTTTTAGTGCATTTGCGGCCAATACCTGTCCCTCTTCGGCATTATTCAGCTTAATGGCTGCTATTGCCATAATGCCCTCTACCAGTGGCATGAAGGCATGTTCCTCTACTTTTATAAAATTGTCTTTAGCTTTATTTATGTACTTGTAAACAGACGCGTAATCCATTCGGCTAAAAAAAGTATTAGCTAAATTGAATTGAATAACTGCAAGTTGACGATAATCATTATACTTTTCAAAAATGGATATCGCCTTCTGATAATAAGCGATCGATAACTCCTGATGGTGCTGATAAGCCGCTATTGCAGCTTTCAAATTATAAAATTTGGCTGCCGCATAATAAAGGCTATCTTTTCCGGTATAAGCCGCTAATACGATATTAATAACGCTATCTGCCTGCAATATTTTGCCAGTTTGAATATACAGCTTAGCTAAATGGAAATGATATATTTCGTGAATCCCAGCATGTTTTTGGGCTATGGTGCCAATAGCATCAATCAGACTATCTGTATTTTGGTCATGCGCTAGCATTGCTTCAAAAGCCCTTGCTATTTTAAGGGAGTCTTGCTCATAAGCAATATTGGGTGATTCACCTTTTCTCCTATCTACTTCGCACGAAGTAAATATCAACAAATGCAAAAATAATATCAAACAACTTTCACGCATATTGCTTATTGTCTAAAATTAATAACTAAGCTTCTGGCTAGACAAACTATAGAACTCAACGATTGCCCTAATCATACAGAAAACTAGCAGCAAGGACTACCTTAGACACTTTAGCAATATGTGCAAGCTTGTCTATCTAAGTGTATGATATAAAAAAGGTAACAACAAACTCTATACTCCAAGATAAAGCGAGGGTAATAGTCGTAGTTTGTCTTATATAAAAATCACTACTGTAATTGCACATTTTTTTCAATATCCCATAACACGCATCACATTTCGGCAAGCAAATAATGCTTGGCGACACAATATAAAAATTATTTTATTATTTCCCTAAATTAATCGGACATTTTTATCCACTTTTATTTACTTTATCCTTAAATTTGTATTATTAAAGCAACAAAAATGTTTTCAAAAGCATGCGAGTACGGCATTAGAGCCACTATTTTTATCGCCCACCAATCTGAACAACACAATAAAGTGAGCCTACAAGATGTAGCCGATGCAATAGATTCGCCCCTTGCCTTCACGGCCAAAACATTACAACTATTAGCTAAAAATAACCTTATACAGTCGGTAAAAGGAGCAGGCGGCGGCTATAAAATGACAGAACACCAATTAGCAAACGTGAACCTTGAAAATATAGTTGTTGCCATAGATGGTGAGGACGTGTATACAAAATGCGGACTGGGCTTGAAAACATGCAACGAAAAAAAACCTTGCCCATTACATTTTCAATTTAAAGAAATAAGAAACAAACTACACCAAACACTCTGCACAACGGCTATTACAGATTTATCTAAACAACTACATCATAAAACTTTTTTAAAAACCAATTAATTATCTATACTCAAACCACCGCTCCCTCAAGTACTCCTACGTAGTGATATTGTAATAATAAAATACCAAAGCTATGCATCAACCAAAACAAGATATACAAACAGAGAAAGACATTGAGCTAATGGTAGACAACTTTTATAAAAAAGTGAATAATGACGAAATACTCTCGTACGTTTTCAACGATTTCTCGAAAGTAGATTGGGATAGCCATTTACCTAAAATGTACCGCTTCTGGAATACACTCATTTTTGGAAAACAATCATACAAAGGCAACCCATTTGCTGCACATATAGACCTGCCTATCGATAAACGACACTTTGAGCGTTGGGTGCATCTGTTTAATGAAAATATGGACGAACTCTTCCAAGGCGATGTAGCAGAACATACCAAACTTAGAGCGAAGTCTATAGCTCATGTATTCCAATCCAAACTTTCACTGCTAAACTCCTAATTAATGAAAAGAGCCAACATTTATCAAGACCTAGTTTACAACGAAACCAAACCTGTCATCAGCGTTTTGTTAGAAACTGATTTTACTAAAGAAATTAGAATTGCACTACATAAAGGCACACATATGAAGGAGCACAAAACAGCGTATCCAATCGTAATAGAAGTAGTGTCTGGCAACATCAACTTTGGCATAGCGCATCAACAAGTATTGAACCTCAGCCAAGGCGATATGATTACTTTGGCCAGCAATATACCTCACGATCTGACAGCCAATGAAAACAGCGTTGTTAGGCTAACACTCGCTAAACAGGACAATGCTCAGCGTGTCGAAAACGTAGTAAATTCATAGTAAAGCTTTATATTGGCGGGGCATTTTGGGATGATAAAACAAATACCTGCCTAAATCATTTTTTTGCAATACCCTCCTGCGCTTTGCGCCATAGCTGCTCTATGTTTGCTAGGCAAATACTGTCCGGCAAGCATATTTTTTTGTTGATTAATACCATATTTATATTGTAGATATAGAAAATATTACTATTTTAGCCCCTGTATTTATATTTCTAATATTTAAAGCGCTACCCGCAGGGGTAGTCGGCCAACTTAACTAGCAAGCAACCTCCAACCAATCCACCACACTTTGAATCCAACTCCTTTGGAGTGCTAGACCGACTTACCGTCCTCGTATTTATTTTTAATTTCTTTATTTTAATAAGTTAAAAATCAAATCGACATGAATACCCTAGCTTATTTACCGAGCGAATGAACATGTATTTTAACGTAAAAACAAAATTGAAAAAAAATGAAAAAAAACTTATCTGAATTTATTGGAACTTTTTGGCTTGTATTGGGCGGTTGTGGTAGTGCGGTATTAGCAGCTGGCTTTCCCGAAGTAGGCATCGGACTCGTGGGCGTATCTATTGCATTTGGCTTGACAGTCTTAACCATTGCCTATTCTTTTGGCCATATCTCTGGCGCACATCTAAACCCTGCCGTAACTCTGGGCCTTTGGGCAGCTGGTAAAATAAATTCAAAAGAAGTCGTTCCTTATATTATTTCCCAAGTATTGGGCGGTATCGCCGCGGCCGCTGTATTATATACTATCGTCACAGGTAATGGAAGCGACATCGGTAGTTTTGCGGCTAATGGGTATGCCGAGCATTCACCTGGTGGCTATAGCCTCACTGCTGCCATTGTAACCGAGCTAGTAATGACGTTTATGTTTTTACTCATCATACTTGGCGCTACCGATGATAGAGCACCTAAAGGCTTTGCTGGCATTGCCATTGGCTTAGCTTTGACATTAATCCACTTAATTAGCATCCCTGTTACCAATACCTCTGTCAACCCCGCAAGAAGTATCAGCCAAGCGCTATTTGTTGGAGATTGGGCTTTATCACAGCTATGGGTGTTTATTCTCTTTCCAATTGTAGGGGCCATGTTGGCCGGTAGCGTGTACAGATATTTTAAAGAAGGCTAAAACCAATTGATTCTAACACTAACTATACTTCAATAGCTATTCAACAACTTAATGGAATAGCTATTGAAGTTTTCTTTTTATTCCAACTTGTTCTTTTTCCCAATATCCTCCAAACAAGCAGAACTACGTGTTTTTTTTTATACCTTTAGTAAAATTTGCGATTACAAACGTCAGGTTGCCAAAGTTTTATAATGCAACTAACAGGTATAGAGAAACCACAATTAACACGAGCTCATTCTGATTAATAATAAAAAACACAATATTCCTCTTCAAAACAAGCAATATGCCCTATAATATTCCCACGCACCTCAAAGGGTTAAGCGACAGCGAAGTGGAAGCTTCAAGAAAGCAATTTGGCGATAATAGTTCAATATCAAGACAAAGAAACACCGAAATCCTTATCTTACTTGATATACTAAAAGAGCCAATGCTATTAATGCTCATTGCTGTGGCGATTATATATTTTATAGTAGGAGATTACTCGGAGGGTGTTTTTATGCTTGGAGCTATAATGGTGGTTTCCGGCATTTCGTTGTATCAAGATAATCGTAGCAAAAAGGCATTAATGGCTCTAGAAAAACTAAACGAGCCTTTAAGTACCGTTATTCGAAACAACAAAATTCTTCAAATTCCAACCAGCGATATTGTAGTAAACGATTTGTGTATTATTGAAGAAGGCAAAATGATAAATGCAGATGGCGAAATACTTCACAGTAACGACTTTTCTGTAAATGAGTCTTCACTTACAGGCGAAAGCTTCTCGGTATATAAGAGCAACGCATCTGAAAACAAATGGGTATACAGCGGAACGCAAGTAGTTTCGGGTCTGGCAGTCATTAAAGTACAACAAATAGGCAGTTCAACCCAATTGGGCAAAATCAAACAGTCTGTAAGTAGCATAAAGGAAGAACGTTCGCCACTGCAAATACAGATAGCCCAATTTGTAAAGTGGATGGCGATAATAGGTGTGATTTTTTTTATAATGATTTGGCTGTATAGTTATGCTCAAACTCGCAATATTACAGAGAGTTTACTGACTGGTCTTACATTAGCTATGTCTATTTTGCCAGAAGAAATACCCGTAGCATTTACGACTTTTATGGCAATTGGCGCCTGGAAGCTCATGAAAGAAGGGATTATTGTAAAACGCAGTAGCGTAGTTGAAGCTTTAGGTAGTACCACCATTATTTGTACCGACAAAACAGGTACCATTACCGAAAACAGCATGCACCTTAAAATGCTTTATGACTTTGCTAGTCGGGAGGTTTACTATGAAGACAATTTTGGCTCAAAAGATGTTGCTACCCTTATTGAGTATGCCATGTGGAGTAGCGAACCCGTTCCATTCGACCCCATGGAAAAAACCCTACACCGAGTATACGAAGCAACTCATAAGCTGGATAGCAGAAAAGACTTCCAAATGATACACGAATATCCATTGGAAGGCAAGCCCCCTATGATGACCCATCTTTTCCAAAACCAGTTGGGCGAAAGAATAATTGCCGCAAAAGGTGCTCCTGAAGCAATTTTGAACGTATCACAGCTAAGGACAGAAGATAAGGCTATGCTACGCGGTATTATTCAAGATTTTGGAAGCAAAGGCTATAGAGTATTGGGCGTTGCCCATGCCAAATTTGACGGAAATGATTTCCCCGCAAAGCAGCAGTCCTTCAAGTTTGAGTTTTTGGGTTTTGTGGTATTCTACGATCCCCCTAAGCAAGGCATACAAGAGGTATTTCAGAAAATATATGATGCTGGAATAAAAGTAAAAGTAATTACAGGCGATAATGCCGACACCACCAATGCTATTGCGCTGCAAGCAGGCATCATGGTAGACGCACCGGCCGTTAATGGTACAGATTTCATGAATCTTGCTCCTACCGAACGAAATAGATGCTCGCAAAAAGCGACCTTATTTACACGCATGTTTCCAGAAGCTAAACTCGCCATGATTAAGGCCTTTAAGAAAGATGGAGAAGTTGTTGCTATGCTAGGCGATGGTGTAAATGATGCTCCGGCCCTCAAAGCCGCACACATTGGTGTAGCCATGGGTAACAAAGGTACCGAAACCGCTAAAGCAGCTGCTTCACTCGTGATTATAAACGATGATTTGGGTAAATTAATTACAGGCATTGCCGCTGGTAGAAGAATTTATACCAATATCAAAAAGGCAATTCAATACATCATTTCCATACATATACCTATTATTCTAACGGTGTCGCTTCCGCTGTTTTTGGGATGGTTGTATCCGCACATTTTCACACCCATACATGTCATAACATTAGAGCTTATTATGGGACCTACCTGCTCTATCGTTTATGAAAATGAACCTATGGAAAAACACACAATGCAACAAAAACCAAGAAAAATGACAGAAACTTTTCTGAATTGGAAAGAACTTAGCATGAGCATCCTTCAAGGTTTGGTAATAGCATTGGGTATCATGTTGGTTTATCATTATGCTGTTTTAAATGGCCACAGCGAAGCAAAAACAAGAGCCATTGTTTTTGCTACACTTATTATAGCAAACATTCTACTTAGCTTGGTCAACAGATCCTTCATAAACAGTATATTCAGTAGCCTGAGGCACAACAACAAACTATTTCCAATTGTAATAGGCACTACTATTTTATTGCTGTGCTGTATTTTGTATGTACCAATTGTAGCGCAATTATTTAAAGTTGTACCACTAGGTGTATCTGAAATTGGCCTTGCAATGCTTGTTGCTTCGTTATCTGTTTTATGGTTTGAAGTATATAAATGGGTAAAACGATTGGCTCAAAAAAACAAGTAGTAAATAATGCTTTAAGCAATACCAAATTCGTGTCGAATGCTCGAACAAATATAGTATAGCCTCGCAACACAGAGCGTACAATATTTTTTCAGAAAAAAATTTGACTATTAGTTGATATTAAAGGCTCTAGCAAACCTTATCAATTCAGCATCGTTTTTGATGCTTAATTTCCTTTTGATGTTTCTTCTATGAGTTCTGACGGTTGTTTCTGCTAAAAATAAGTTTCTAGAAATTTCACGTGGCGATAAGCCTGATGCCATTTTTGAAATAATCTCTTTTTCTTTATTAGTTAAGGAATTAAACAAATGCTCTTGCTCTTTCATGAATTTTTCATCGCCCAATATGCTATCTAAAGCACCAACTATGGGTACACTTTGATTGATGTTTAAGGAGAGTGATATCGAATATAAAGGCTGGTTGTGTTCGTTATAGGCAATTATCGAACTGACACTCAAAAACCAAATGGGCTTTTCTGATGTTGCCGACTTCACTTGATGGAAAAAAGTATACCAAACGCCCTTATTACTTGTATCCTTCACAAAGGCATTCCATTTAGTCAAATAGGTGTCTATTTCTTCAGGACTAAAAAACAGTTTATAATAGGCTTCGCCCATGTCTCTTAACTCCTCTAATGTTAGACCGAGAAACTCTAAGCCTACAGGCGACATGAACACTACGGTATTCTTACCAGATATTAATTCATGAACGATACACACAGGAAACTCGTCTGATAGCACTAAAAATGCAGCAACTTTAGCTACAACTTGCGCTTTAATTTCATCCGATAAGTCCACGCTAGGCGGAAAAAAATCTTGATAATTAATACTTTGTAACATTGCCATATATTAAAAATAATCAAACTTTATGATATTTATAACATTTTTCACAAAAAAACAACTAACAAATATATTTTATTATTTTACATTTTCTTATAAATAATCTTTTTTTTAATAGCCATTCAAAATATAGGATTGCTTACTTTTAAAAAACACATGTAAAACTATAGGTAAAATATGCGCAACTCTAGGCCTTTACCGAATCTTGGCACATTAAATGATAAAAAACATTTAGTTTTACATTACGAATACCACGCACAAAAGCTATACATATGCAGTTTTCCGACTTAAACTTAACCACTCCTCTACTTGAAGCGCTCGATGAAATGGGCCTAATTCACCCCACTACTATTCAGGAAAAAACATTTAATGTTATTCTTTCAGGAAAGGACGTATGTGGTATTGCGCAAACAGGCACCGGAAAAACCTTAGCTTATCTACTGCCAATTCTAAGGATGATGAACTTTACAAAAAGTAGATTTCCTCAGGTATTGATATTGGTTCCTACCCGAGAATTGGTGGCACAAGTAGTACAAATGGCACAACGCTTGTGTGCGAAAAGAAATATGGTAATAGTTGGCGTATTTGGTGGCGTAAACATGAAACCACAAGCAGATGCTGTAACGAATGGATGCGATATTATCGTAGGCACACCCGGACGTTTGTATGACTTGATGGTAAATGGATTTTTAAGTCCTAAAATGATTAAAAAACTCGTGATTGATGAAGTAGACGAAATGATGAATTTAGGCTTTAGAACCCAATTGGTAAACATTTTTGAAATGCTACCAGAGCGCAGACAAAACTTACTCTTCTCCGCGACGCTTCACCCAGACGTAAATGCTATAATTGACGAATATTTTGATGTGCCTATACGTGTAGAGGCCGCTCCAGCTGGCACTCCACTTGCACAAATTGACCAATCGGCTTACGAAGTGCCAAATTTTTACACTAAAGTAAATTTATTAAAACACCTACTCACCAATACACCTTCTTTGCAAAAAGCCCTGATTTTTACAGACTCTAAAAAAATGGCCGACCGTCTGTACGATGCTTTGGGCGATGAGTGGCAAGAACTTATTGGTGTCATTCACTCAAATAAAGACCAAAGACACCGCTTCAATGTGGTAAACAGATTGAAAGACGGCACCTACAAAATAGTCATTGCCACCGATATTGTAGCGCGTGGTATTGATATTGCCAAAGTAGACCATGTTATAAATTTCGACATACCAGATGTTGCAGAAGACTATATTCATAGAATTGGACGCACAGGCAGAGCGCAAGAAAACGGCACCGCTATTAGTTTTATAACACCTAAGGACGAAAGTAAAATAGCCGCTATTCAAAAGCTTATGCAAATGGACATTCCGCTTATCAGCTTCCCAGAAGAAGTGGAAAGCTCTACCGTTTTAATACCTGAAGAAGAGCCTGTGGTGTATCATAAAGAGATACAGGTTAAAATAAAAAAACGAGATGATGTTGGTCCGGCATTTCACGAAAAAAAACCTAAAAACAATCGCCAACCCGAAAAAAAAATAAGCTATAAAGATAAAATGATGCAAAAATATGGCAAACCCAAAACCCGTGGTTCTAAAGGCAAAAAAAGGTAATTGTGTGTTTAAGGTTCGTGCCGAAAGTGTTATAAATAAAGTGTCGTGTAAGCTAATGAGCTATTTCCCAAAATACAAAAACACCTATTAACTATTGTACATAGTCTGTTGCTAAGTTTGCAGTGGACTGCTTTTAGAAGAAATAAGTTTTATACCCAAATAATGGAATCGCATTATGAGCATTAAAAATTCTGACCTATAAAAAACAGACCCTAAGGGCAAGAAAAACATTATAAAAAATTGTCTTTTTGTCCAAAAATTGCCATTACGCAGTGTAATATGGTAATGAAGCGGGAAAGCTTAATTAGATTCAGGATGCTCTGCTAGGCCAGGCAATTCAAACACTTCTGCACTCGCTAATACATCCTCATCATCCAGCGTAATTTCAGATAAGGTGAACATATCTAAATTAGGAACAACCACAAGCGATCTTCCTGGAATTTGATTGTACCAATTATTGGGAGCTATTCTTTCCCAATCTACTTTTGGAAGCACCACTCCATATCTACTTAATATATTATAAGTAGCATGCAGACAATTACTTGTAAGTACATTATAGGGTTGTTGTTCCCACCACTTCAAAACGGCTATTGCACCGTTTACATCTATCCTATTTACGGGCAATTCAAACAATTTATATTCATCGTAGTTCATGGCTTTGAAATAGCTCAAAACTTTGTGATTCTTTACAAGACGATGCCACATCCCTTTAGCACCCGGATCCACAAATGGTCCACCCGTAAAGTTTTCAATGGCACCAATAATGGACGTACCATTATTATACTCAAAAGCCCAACCTACGTGTCCTAGGCCATTGGCTCCTTGCCGACGAATAAATGTACTTGCTATTGGCATATAATGTTGTTTTTTTTATCGGAGAAATTTATGAAAGCCACGTCCTATAGGGCTACATAACGAAAAGTATATTTTTTTTTGACAATCAAAATCAAATTTATTAATATAAATCATATTTTCATAGCACTAATAGGTAAAACAATACCAAGGTTCCGATTCAAACAGGAATTTCCAACACTTAAAGCAATATTTACCTTTAGTGGCTGCAAGGTGCATTACATACCCAGAATTTCGATGCATCAGCCGCAAGTGAATAGCCTAGAAGATAAAAGGCGTTTTATTTGGGTCATAGAGGCTTATCACACTCCTTTCAAGAGCAAGATACAAACGAGCGTTTGAGGTTGAAATTGGATGTAATGTTTTTTTAAACACATTAGTTATAAGCCATTTTAAAAACGACAGAAACAAACAATTTGACCTAAATATTTTGTAAATTTGACAAGCATTTATTACTGAGAATATGTTCAACACGATAGAAATAGACAGAAGCAATCTGACAATATTGGGAGTTAAGTTTTCGGACTTAAAAACCCTAGAAAGCACCGCAAACGCCCTAGGAAGTAATTTGTTTGAAGGGTTTAAACCGACACCCAAAGGTATTGAAATCATACGAGACTATGTGACGGGAAAAATATCACTAACAGAACTTGTGGCATTTGCCAAACAAAAAGCGTATGTCTAATTTCTACAAATACATAGACCCTGACTTCACCTACACAGACCCGAATACTGGACTTTTAAGAAATTTACAGGACATAAGGGACCCCGATGTATTGCTCTTTGTTGAGAGTGGTGCTGTAACCAAACGACTTCAAGAACTTTACGAAAACCCTATAAAAATCAAGGGTATTGACAGCCTTTTTGAAATCCATAGACATTTATTTCAAGACATTTACGTTTGGGCAGGCAAAAAAAGGACAGTAGAAATAAGCAAAGATGGTAAGCAGTTCTTCCCTACTTCTCACTTTGACAACGCTTTCAGATACATTGACCAAATAATTGCTGAGTACAAGAAAATTCAGAAAGACAAGCAATATAATTTTGCTTCGAAACTTCATTTTCAGAGAGCAGCGTGAAAGCAATTAACAGTGAACAGCATGATTATTACTGAAGTTACAAAAATCGACCTCACAAGTCTGCTAGGCAATACTAGCGAGCGCGAAAAATAACTAGAGGCATATTATTAAAATATGCCTCTAGTTATTCTATCAAAAACTTAGTCTATTAATCCCTTTTTCTTCAACCGTTTGGTATTGGAGTATAATTTAATAGGAATACCTAGGCTAACATTCCAATTATGCCTACCTCTATTGAACACCATTTCATCATTACTATTATAAATTGGATCGATCATTATTATTTTAGAGCGGGTAATGGTATTCATCGTATATTGGTATCTTAAACTTAATTGGAATAAAGAAAATCCATTTAACCGAAACCATGCAGAAGTTTGCAAACCTACCACACCACTGCCCGTATTTACCAACTTAGTATAAGCTTTCATCTCTGGTGAAAAATTAGTTCTCAATACATCAACTAATTGGTAGTCAGAAGTAAAACCATAATTAAGGATGCTACAATAGCCACCCAAAATACCTACATAATACTCCATCGATAATTCGTTAGACTTAATTGTTGCCAAACGTTTATTAAATATTTGTTTTTGAATATTTAAAGATAAAAATGGACTTCGCGAATATCCGCCAGTTCTACCACTCATAGGATTCCCAGATGGGTCAATATAATAAACATTGGTATACTTAATCCTAAGTCCATTACTAATATAACTATACTTTAAACCTATGAGCCAACTTTCGGCATATTTCAACTGTAGTTCGAAATTTAAATCTAATGCGTTACTATAGACTGTTTTTTTTATCAAAAAAGGTATAGTCTTTATGCTTGTAGCCATCTTCGTAGGTAGCTAAAGAATACTCTGACTGATAGCCAGGCACAAAATGCAAGCTCCACATAGTTTGTGCAGTAGCTACGATACCTGTAAAAAATAACAGTAAGGTGAAGAAAACTTGTTTAACCATAAAAAATTATCCTTGTATATAATAATAACCTGAACCGCCACAACCATAAAAATTCATACCATAAAAATAGCTTTTTAAAGCGCGTGTACTATGGAAAGCCCTACATAATATAACCTTACCATTAGAACGCTCAACATAAGCTGGCAGACTAGATGCAGGACCTGAATAGCTTATAGATTGCCCACATCTGACGGTATAACTTAAATTCATATTAATTTTGAACCATGATCAACATTTAAATGTATTTTATTTTTGGTACATAAACCAATAAAATGCCCCAAAAAAATATAAGGTAGTAATCCTATTTCATAAAAACCACCACCCTACATTCTAAAGCTAGCATTTTCGAATTAATGTGTTAATTTTCATTTAATAAGTCAAATCAAATCAAATAACCAAATTATTTGAATCTTTTTTTAAAAAATACGTATTGACGTATTTATATTTTTTATGAAAAAAAATCCTGTGTGTGTGTGAAACACATTACGCAACAAAAAGCCACACAAAATAGTGTGGCTAGAATAATATTTAAACTTACAAGCATCAAAGGTTCTTGCAAGTATAGTTACGATAGTTTCCTTGAAGATAATAGTTAAAAAAATAAAACTCATCATTTCTAAAAATATTGAATGCAGATGGTGCAAAATAGTATTGTTTCGTTTTCACTTGGTAGTATTTCGAAACTATTTTCGCAAGCTTTCTTCGTTCTTTAAAAGAACTTAAACATAAAGGAAAATAAGCTCCTACATCGACAAAAGAATCTACATTTAAATCAGCAAATAAGTTCCTTGATAGGTCGCTCGTAAATATCAAAATACTATAGCAGTTTTCAAATTCTTTTAATAAGGCCTTTTTGTCCTCTATACTTTCCACACTTGCTTTGCACCATTGCAAATCAAAATAAACTAAAGTTGGTTTCTTTTGCGATTTTACATAAGTATCTATTAATTGAAAAAACGCCTTTTCATTTGCATATAGCTTTAAATTTATGCCTAATGCAAAAGCAATTAGAATTATATATTTCATTGATACCCTTTTAGCTCCGCAATATAAGTAATTATAGACCCAATTGTACATCTAATAGATTTATTGAGGATGTAAACAGAAGCGTAAACTTGCCACTAGCTAAATCTATTGAATAATCGCTGCTTACAAAATATGGTGTACTTGGAGCTGGAGAATTAGGAATCCAACCACACCGAAAACCTATTCCACTACAGCATTCTCCACAATATGTCCATCTTTTTGCTATTCTTATCCCCATAGATAGTGTACCCTCAGGTACTACAGCAGAACCTGCAACGACGCTATAGCTTTTTATATTAAATGTAACTGTACCATAACCACCAGAAAGTACACTAATATTATATATACCTTTTGAAAGCACCAAGGATGAAAGCCCTATATCAGTAAGTTGATTAGGATTAATATCTATATCTTCAGGTTCAGAGAAAATGACATTCAAGTCGCCAGTAGTTGAGTCATAATCAAATACAGTTTCAAAGCTATCCAAATTAACATCCCCAGAAATTAAACTTCCTGCACTAGATAACTCCTTACCTTCTCTAATTACGTTTGTCTTTGTACAAGAAACTAAGCCGAATAAAATCATTATCAATATGGCTACTATTCCTAAAATTACTTTTTTCCTAAAACTAAATAAATATCCTCCACTTTGAAATCAGGCAGGAGTATATCCTATTTCATAAAAACCACCACCCTACA